>CALHWB010000035.1 GCA_938036835.1 uncultured Propionibacterium sp. | reverse complement strand
CGTTCGCTACAACCTTAGCTTAGGACAAGAGTTTTCAGATCAAGAGTTGGAGACTCCCAGGCAGCGGGCCGGCCGGAACCCAGGCCCCCGGTGGGCACAAACCCCCAGGCCGGCTGGCCGGTGCGGGCGACCCACCGAGTGCGGCCGATATGCCTGGCGGCGCCAGGAATGCCGCCCAGGCTAGCGCCGCCCAGGCCAGGCCGGCCGCGGCTGGCCCGGGCATCCCACCGGGCGCGGATCTGCCGCGATTCGAGGCATGAGTTCCACCGCGATCCGAAACGATATGCGGCCGGTGATCTTCACCTGGCTGGTCACCCGGGCCATCCTGATCGCGGCAGCCGCATATCTGGTGCACACCAAGGGCGTCACCTTGACCCAGGTGCTGTCCAACTGGGACGTGGGCCACTACACCGCGATCGCCGAACTCGGCTACGCCAACCCGAGCGATGTGGCGTTTTTCTGGGGGCTGCCCGGGCTGATGCGGCTACTGCAGGCGGTGGGCCTGCCGATGGTGGTGGGCACCGCGATCCTGGCCCAGGTCGCTTCGGCATTGGCCGCCTGGGCGGTCTGCCGGATCGCCGGCAGCGGTGCCGCGTGCATCTGGCTGCTGCTGCCGATGACCGTCTTCACCGCGGTGCCCTATACCGAACCGTTCTTCGCCGCCGCCGCCTTCTGGGCCTGGCAGCGGGCCGACACCGGGCGCTGGGCCCAAGCCGGGCTGCTGGCGGCGTTGGCCTGCACGCTGCGGATCTCCGGCCTATTCCTGATCGCCGGGCTGGGTGCTCTGGCAGTCTGCCAGGCCAGCCGGGCCTGGCGCGCGCGATTCGCCGACGCCTGCTGGCTGCTGCTGCCCGCAGCGGTACTGGCCGGCTATGCAGTCTTCCTGCACCACCTGACCGGATCGTGGACGGCCTGGTATTCCGCCCAGGGCGCCGGCTGGCAGCGCAGCCTGTCGTGGCCGTGGGATGCGTTGCAGGCGACGCTGCCGATGACCGCGGAATCGTACTGGCCCGGCCGGCCCGAGGTGCCGGTGATGTTCCGGCTGGAAATCGTCTCGGTCGCGGCCGGCTACCTGACCTTGGCCTGGTGTCTGGTGCGGCGGCGCTGGGCCGAAGCCGCCTGGCTGGCGGCGAACGTGATCACGCTGAGCTGTTCCGGCTGGTTCCTGTCGGTGAACCGGGCCGTGCTGCTGTGGTTCCCGCTGTGTGGCCTGCTGGCTGGCCTGGTCTCCTGGCGGCCCGGCGGCCGGAACGCCCGGCGGTTGGTGGGGCTTGGCTGGGCGGTGCTGCTGGTCGCCGACCTGGTGCTGCTGGCCTGGTGGGCGCTGTGCTTTGGCAGCGGGGGCTGGGCGTCCTGAGCCCGGCCGGGAACCACCGCCGGTGCCCTCGCCCGGCAGCAGACCGGCGGCTCGGCCGAGCCGCCGGTCTGGAACTCAATCGGCGAGTTGGGTGACGCAGGCTGCCGCAATGACCCGACCGCCGAGGCCCGGTGGGAGCAGTGCCCGGCAGCCTACGCCGAGGCGCATGCACGGAAACGGAAACCGTGCCCGTGTGCCGCCCTGCTGGCCCGAGCGAGGCGCGACCGCCGGCATCGAAGTCGTCGGCCAGGGGCGAAGCGATTCGCACAGCTATTGGATTGTCGCGGGCTCACCGCCATCGTGGTCTTATCCGGCGGATTGGCGAACCTGCCTGTCGTTGAGCGGCTGGGCCAGATCGACTGTGGTCGTTGTCGCCAGGGCGATTGCCTTGCAGTCGGTGCTACCGGGTAGGGAGCCCTCTGTCAGGTCGATCGTGACATCTTCCGCCGTCTCCGTGATATCGACGTGAATGCCCGTACACGCTGCCGGCCCGGCGAGGAAGCTGAGTTCGATGGTGGTCGGTGTCTGTTCGCGCCACGAGTCCCAGGCCAGCGCACGCGGCGATATCAGGTCATCGCGTGATGCCATGGTCTGGGGCTGGGGCGCGGCACTGCCGGTCTGGGCCGGTTGTGTGGCGGTGGACCCCGCATCCGGGGATGACCCGGAGCCTGAGCAGCCCGAAAGGATGGTTGTCGCTATCATGGCCCCCGCCATCGCAGCTATTCGCAAGGTCCACCGCCTAGGCACTACCAGTCTCCGTTCGTTGCGTCCTTCAGCGCCTTCATGTCGCTGGTGAAATAGGGAGCCCAGTTTTGTCCGGTTAATCTGTTCCATGTCGATGTCACCGATTTGACATACCCGAGCCCCGACGCGTTGTCGAAATCGTAGAGCCACGGACCTCCCGAAGCGCCCGGCCCGAACGCGCAGCCCTTGATGGAGTCACGTTTGCCTGACTGGAATGTGGTGCCCCAGCAGGCCCACATCGTGTATCGCCCACTCGGGTTGGTCTTGTTGCTCGGGTATCCGAATATTGACACGTCGAATGCGTAGGAGCCATTCCAAGCCATTCCGTGGCCGCCGACCGCGTCGACGATGCGCTGATTGTTATCGCCCCCGTTGTTCAACGTGGCCATGCCAACGTCATGGGTGAGATCACCGTTGTTGATCCATGAATTGAATGTGCGCAGCGTGTGTACGGTCCAAATCCCTACCGGATCGGGGTCGGCGTTACGGATGTCGTAGTTGGGGACGAAGACAACGTTCTGCTTCCACGCGCCGCTGTCATAGACGCAGTGGCCGGCTGTGATGATGACTCGTTTCGTGTCGGTGTTCAGTGCCGATGCCGAGCAGTATGCGTTGTTCGTGCCGTAGCCGTTGAAGAAGAGTTTCCCGTTTGTATTCGGGAAATTGGTCACGGGCATGGCTAGGGGGCCGATCTCTGCGGCGTGGTCTTCGGCGAGGACCGTGCCTTCGGAACGTGTCGCGGAAGACAGTTCTTCCAGTGGCGATGCCGGGGGCGTCGATCCCTCCGGCCCGGTTGGTGCTGCGACTGCCGGTTCCTCAGTGGATTGAGAGATCGCGGCGTCAACCGTCGGAGATTCGTAGGGGACGGCCGAAGCGAGCCGTTCTGGTGTCCAGTAGGCGAGGACCTCTGAGTCTTGGGCAGTCAGCTCGGTCGTCGTCTCACTAGACGCGGAGTCGGGGTGGATCGTCGTGGCAGACCGCCCGAACGTGGTGGGAGCGACGACGGCCGTCGAGGAACTGGCGGAGTCTTCGTCCGGGTTCTCTGGTACCGGCGCGGCGGATGCCGATGTCGCGGTCGAGAGCAGGAGGACGGCCGCCGAGGCGAGAGCTGCGAAGGTGATGGGTATGTTGCGGAACCGGGTCATGGTGTTCTCTCCGGGGTGAGGGTTCACGTGAATCTAGTGGGGTATGTACATCCGGTAAGACCCAGCTCACCGGATGCAGTCTGTGAGATATCTACAGCGTATGACCACGAGCACACGGTGTGCCCGAAGCTCAAAGGGAGCGTAGCACGTTGTCGGCGTGTTGGGTAGCTGCTGCGCGAGGTACGACGCTCATACATGTCGTGCCCGCCGAGGGCGACCATTGACTATCGTCGACGATCGCAGACCTCACGACGGTGAGCAACTCGGACACTCTTTAGTAAGGCGACCAGCTGGTTCCAGGCCGGCTCCGGCATACCGCCGGTGTGTCAGCATGGTGGCCCGGGTGGCCCGGCAGGTCGATGCTTCGACCGGCGGTCGGCAGACGACTCGCCCGGGGCGGTCAACTCCGCTAGGACACCTGTCAACCCCCGGCCGGCTACCGAGCGGCTGGCCAGCCGGATCGCTTCGCCAAGGGCGGTCGTGAAATCCCGGCCCCGGGCCAGCCGGGCGGCCAAGGCGCCGTGCAGCACGTCTCCGGCGCCTAAGGTGTCCACCACCGCAACCCGCGGCACCGGCAATCGCCGGTTGGGGTGCCCGGCGATGCGCAGTTCCACCGGATCGGCCCCGGCGCTCCGGGCCAGCCGGGGAATGCCGTGGGCGCTCAACCGGTCCAGAGCCTGCTCGGGTGTGCCGCCGGGAAATGCGAAGTCGGCCGAGACCACCGCGATGTCCAGGCTGGGCAGCAGCCGCTCCAGCCCGGGTTTCCAGGAGCCGCCATCCAGCAGCTGGATGGGACGGTGCTGGGCGCCTAGCCGAACCGAGGCGGCCAGCAGGTGGCCGTCGTGCAATACCACATCGGCGTCCCGCACCACACCGGTACCGGGTGGGGCGACCTGCGCCCCGGCGGCATTGCGCGAGATCACGCTGCGCGCACCGTCCGGCGTGATGGCGATGGCCGAAACCGGCAGCCGGTGGCCTGCGCCGGCGAGTTCCACGATCTCGATACCCGTCAGCCGCCGGGCCGCCAGCTCGGCGAACGGTCCGGTGCCCAAAGCGGTCACCAGCCGCACCCGGCAACCCAGCGCGGCGGCCACCCGGGCGGCGTTGGCCGCCGGCCCGCCCACGTCGTACCATTGCTGCTCCGCGGCGACCTTCTGGTTGGGGCCCGGCAGCGCGGCCACCCGCTGCACCAAATCGAAGGTGGTCAACCCGACACAGACGACTACCGGAGCCATACCCCGATCCTAGGGGCGGCGGCCCGGCGGCCCCCCGGTGCCCGCTGCCCGGCAGCCGATCGCCGGTCTCGCCGGCCAGGCACGATGCCGCGGTGTGGGCGGACCGGTCGAACCGCCGGGCGGCAGATTCGGCGCCCGGGCGGTGGCAGGCGCACCCGGCTCGCCGGTCCGCTGGCAGCGGACCGTTCAGCGGCGGCCGAACTTGCTGCGGCGTGGCCCATGGCGTCCCCAATCGGATGCCCGCGGGTCGCCGAACAGCGCCGTCAGCGCGTGCTGGCAGATGCGTTCCCGGTCGCCGGCTGGGCAATCCCGGGCGATCCACAAGGCGATGGCGGCCCGGACGAACCCGAGATAACCGCGCACCGCGTACTCGTCCAGACGTGTGCCGGGCAGGGCCGCCAGCCAGGCCGCCTGCTCGTCATGCAGGCGATCGAGACCCCGGATCGCTTCCTCCGGCCCGGTGGTGTAGAGCAGCCTGGTCTGACCGCTGGCGATCAGATCCAGTTCGGTCTCCAGTGCGGCCCGTACCACATCCCGGGAGCCGCTGCCGGGTGGCAGCAACTCGCCCCTGGCTCGGCGTTCGGCCTGTAGCTCACCCCAGATTACGGTAGCCACTTCGGTGAACAGCGCCGCCTTGGAAGGATGGTAGCGGTACAGCAAGGCTTCGGAGGCGCCGGCTTCGGCAGCTATCCGGGCCATCGAGACCTGCTCGTAGGGTTGCGCACCGAAGGCCGCCCGGGCCGCGGCGAGAATCGTCGCCCGCCGGGTCTGGGCGTCCAGGCGTCGCCGGAGGGGTCCGGTGCCGGTGCTCATGTGCGGATGCTAGCCGCCAACTGAGCCGAACTCGGCAACCGGGCCGGAAACGTGCCGGCCCGCCGGGGCGCACAACCCGGCCGGAGTGGCGGCGGGCATCGGAATGGCGGTCGCTGCAACCCCCGGCGAATCGGGCGCACCGCCGGTCGGGGTCTCGTCCGCCTCAGTCGCGGGCAACCAGATCTGCGTACTGGGGATTCGCTGCGATATAGGCGGCGGTGAACGGGCACAGCGGGGCTACCCTGCGTCCCCGGTCGCGCAGATCGGCAAGCGCGAAGGCGGTCAGCCCGGCGGCCAGCCCCCGCCCGCGGTACCGGTCGGAGGTGCCGGTGTGGACGAAACCGACCACACCGCCAGCGACGGTGTAGTCGATCTGGCCTATCAGGTCGTCGCCCAACAGCGCCTCATAGCGCGACTCGGCCGGATTATCGCGGAAGACCGGTTCGGGCATCAGACGGCGATCTCGCTGCCGTGCTCGTCGATTCGGTCGGCGTCCGGTTCGTCGAACCAGGCCCCGCCCTGCCCCAGATAGCGGAAATACAGCACCGTGCCGACCGGGCTCAGCACCGTGGTGCGCATCGACCCGTCCGGCCGGCGGATCAGCGGATGCCGGTGGGGGTTCCAGTCGTTGAAGTTACCCACCACGCTGACCGGGGCGCAGGGATGGTCAGCCGGCAGAACGAACTCGACGGCGATGATCTCACCGCGGGGGTGTTTGCGGATCACGACTGCCTCCGTTGGATCTGGCTCGGTCATGTTCACCGTAGTTCACTCGGCGTGCCCCAACAAACCGTTGGCGGAGGAATGAGACATGGCGGCCGCCGGCGGGCTCGCCGGTGACTATCCGACCCGGCACCGGCTGAGCCGGCCGCCGCCCGGTGCCGCCCGCGCCGCCGGAACCTGCCGCGGCCCGGGCCGCAACTCAGGCCACCTGCGATCGCAGGTAACGGCCGAAGTGGGGCACGGTGAAGGCGACCAGACCGCGTTCGGAGGCATAGACCAGCCCCTTCTTCAACAGCGCATCCCGGGCCGGCGACAACGACTGGGGGGTGCGGCCCAAGCGCTCGGCGACCGCGGCGGTGGGCACCCCGATGCCGGGTTCGACCGCAAGGTCCAGTTCGGCCATCGCGCGCAGATACTCGCGCTCCCCGGGGGTGGCCCGTTCGAAACGGCTACCGAAAAACCCGACCGCGAGCTCCGCCTCGGCCTCGGGCGTGGCCACCGCGATATCGTCGGCGGTGATCGGGTCGGTCGGGGCGAGGTCCCAGGCCACCTTGCCGTAGGCCTGGATGAAGTAGGGGTAGCCGCCGGTTACCCGGTACATCTCGGTCAGGGCTTCGGGTGTGAAACTGGCGCCCTCCTCGGTGGCCGGGGCCTGGAGGGCGTGATCGGCGGCGGCCCGGTCCAGCCGGTCGATGCGCTGATAGCTGAACAGCCTTTCCGAGTAGCTCTTGGACGCGCTGAGCACCGCCGGCAGATGAGGCAGGCCCGCTCCCACAACGATCAGCGGCAGCCGCTGCTGGCTGAGTTCATGGCAGGCCGCGCACAGCGCCGAGATGTCGGCAGGCGCCAGATCCTGCATCTCGTCGATGTGCACCGCGATTCCCACGCCCTTGTCGGCCGCCAGGCCACCGACATCGCTGAGCAGTTCGACCAGGTCGATCTCGATATCCCCGGAATCGGCGCGTCCCTGGGTTGGCGGTGCGGAGATACCCGGGTTCCAGCGCTCGGCCAGTTTGGCGCGCGGCCCGGCGTCCCGTTCGATGAACGAGCGGATGGTGCCGAGGGTCGTGGCGGCGTCGGGATGGGCCAGTTCGCGCACGGCGGTGTGCAGGGCCGCCCCCATGGGACGGCGAATGCCCTGGTCGGGGCGGGCCTCGAATTTTCCCGAACCCCAGCCGGCGCGCACCGCGGCCGAGCGCAGCGCGTTCAGCAGCACCGTCTTGCCGACTCCCCGCAAACCGGTCAGGATGATCGATCGCTCCGGACGCCCCCGGGCGATGCGCTCCAGAACCACGTCGAAGGCGTGCAACTGTTCGTTCCGGCCGGCCAGTTCGGGAGGCCGTTGCCCGGCACCGGGGGCGTAGGGATTGCGGATCGGATCCATGCGAGGACTCTATTCGGGTCTCTAGCTCAGATCGCAGAGGCGCGCATATCGGTGTCGAAACCGGCTTGCGAGGGTTTTATATATCACTCTAGCTTGAAACGTAGATAGGTGAATATTCGGTTCGAGCCGGTGGCGCGGGGACACTAGAGGACAATATAGACGTATCTAGTAAAATCGATAGGGTACCGAATACTGTCCTTGCAACATTCCGGGTGGCACCGGCAGCTAGGCAGCCCCGATCGGCGACGGGCGGGACGACCGGCCATGATTCCACACCGGCCGGCGGAAGCCTGCCTGGGTCACCCGGTGCGCCCAAGTGACCCAGGCGATGGGCGGTCCGTGGCTAGCGGGCCGCCCGGCCCCTCCCCAAGGGAGACCATGTCCCTCGTGAACGACTCGGCGGGCCGCCAGGCCGGCCCGGCACCACGGGAAGACCGGGCAATCCCCAAGCGACACCGACCCGACTGGAAGCCTGGGGGAACGCTCCGAGCAGCCGGGTCTCAACCGCGTCTAATGCTAGCCTGCGGGCGCGACATTGCGCGAAGGTGAAACCCAGATTAGGAATCTCTCATCCGGGCATCCCCGGACCCCACCAGCACACGGTCGCCGGCTACTCCGCCTGTCCGGAAACGGCGTCGAAAACCGGATGCAGCCGCAGCCACCACTGATCGGACGGCCGCCGATGCGTGGTGTCCACCGAGTCGAGCATCCGGGCCAACGGCGATGTGACGATCCGGGAATCCTGCAAACCCACATACCAGCCATCGCCGCGCCGCCGGCCGATAGCCTCGGCCAACTGGTGCAGGGCATGGCTGACCATCCGGGTAGCCAGCAGGCGATCGGCCACGGTCGGCTCGCCGCCCTGCTGAATATGCCCGATGATGTGGGTGCGCACGTCATACGCGCCATTGGCCGCCCCCTCAAGCAGCTGGCCGATGAACTCGGTGGTGTACGACTCCGAGGCGCGTTCGTTGCGGACCGCCAGGAAAAGCCGTCGTCCGGCGGCAAAACTGGCCTGCAACCAGGCCACATCGCGGGCGAGTTCGGCCAGCCCGATCCCGTTCTCGTTCAGATAGACCCGTTCGGCCCCACCGGCCAGCCCGCTCATCAGCGCCTGGAAACCGCAATAGCGTCCCATCGTCTCGACGACGAAGGCCCGGGTGGTGGCCGAACCACTCAGTTTGATCATGTCGATCGCGTTGACGCTGACATTCAGCGCCGTGTCGGCCCCAACCGACAGTTCGGTGCCGGGCAGGTTGTTGTCGATGGACGCCGGCACCGCGATGATCGGCACCTGGAAGGCCGGATAGCGGTCCCGCTCGGTGTGCAGCAGATAGGCGGCCTGGTAGGCATTCCAGCCGCCGATGACCAGCAACGCGGCCAGCCGCAGATCCTCCATAGAACGCGCGATCTGGTAGAGATCCTCCCTGGTCGGCACCCCCCGGCGCAGCCCCAGCTCGGCACCGCCGGCACCCATCCAGCCCTCCACATCGTCCCAGCCGAGGTCGCGGGCCACTCCCTTGCGCAATCCGCTGAACCCGTTGCCGATGCCGACCATCCGGTAGCCCCGGGTGATGCCCAACCGGACGGCCACTCGCGCGGCGGTGTTCATGCCCGGCGCCAACCCGCCGGCGTGCACGATCCCGATCCGGTGAGCCTCTGCCGGAGCCTCGAAACGGCCGGGATTGGACAGCTCGCCGAAGATGTCGAGCAACTCATTGAAACTCGGGCCACGGGCGGCCATCGCCGCCGCATAGTCACCGGCCCCGATCAGCTCCGGCACCTGCCGGGTGGCCTGCACCGCCGCCATCAGCGGAATCCGCACCACCCGGTTGCCCAGGATGCCCACCACCCGGGGGGTCTGGTCCTCGGGGGCGTCGAGCACCTCATCGGCCGCTTCGTGGCCGAGCCAGGTAGACGCCCAGCGGTCGTATGCCGAGGGCGTGCCGCCACGCTGCACATGGCCCAGGATCGTCACCCGGGTGTCCTCGGCCAGCCGTTCGGCGATCACCTGCCGGACGTATTCGCTGCGGATCGGCTGGCCGGCCCGGTCGGTGGCGCCCTCGGCCACCACGACGATGGAATCGCGCCGGCCTCGGGCGCGGCCCACCCGCAGCACCTCGCACATCTCCTCCTCCCAGCCGTCGGCCGGTGGATTCTCCGGGATGAGCACGTAATCGCAGCCCCCGGCGATGGCTGCCGCCAGGGCCAGATAGCCGCAATGGCGGCCCATGACCTCCAGCACGAAGCTACGCTGATGGCTGGCCGCGGTGCTGGAGATCGCGTCCAGGGCATCCAGGATGCGATGCAGTGCGGTGTCGGCCCCGATGGTGGTATCCACCCCGACCAGGTCGTTGTCGATCGACCCCACCAACCCGGCGATGATCAGGTGCCGGTGCCGGTCGGCCACCTCCGCGCTCACCTCGCCGGCGGACACCAACCCGGCGAGCAATTCGGGCCATTCGGCGCGGAAGGCATCCAGCCCGGTCAACGAGCCGTCGCCGCCGATCACCACCAGCCGGTCGATGCCGTGCACCAGCAGATTGCGGGCCGCCTTCAGGCGTCCCTGGGTGGTGCGGAACTCCTTGCTGCGGAAGGTACCGATAATGGTGCCGCCCCTGCCGAGAATGCCGCCGACGTCATCCCAACCGAAACGCCGGATCCCGTCCCCGCCATCGATCATCCCCTGATAGCCCTCGTAGATCGCGTAGACCTCGGCTCCCCGGGCGATGGCGGTGCGCACCACCGCGCGTACCGCGGCGTTCATGCCCTGGGCGTCGCCGCCGCTGGTCAGCACGCCGATACGGATCGGTTGTCGGTCAGTGGTCTCAGCAGTCATGGTCGTCCCTCGTCGGCTGCGAAATGAATGTCCCCAGCCTAGGGCGGCAGACGGCTCGGCAGGCGGTCGCGCGGGCATTCGCGGTGACAAAAGTGGCCGTGCCTCGGCGAGCCCGGCCGCCGGGTGCTCGTGGACGGCGACGACGGTCAGTTCACCGGCCGCAGCCAGCCGAAGCGATCGGGTTCGGTGCCGAACTGGATGCCGGTCAGGTGGGCGCGCAGCGCCCGGGTGTGGATGCCGGGTTGCCCGTCCCCGATCACGACGTCGAAATCGGGCGAGCGCAGCCCGGTCACCGGGACGATCACTGCCGCGGTGCCGCAGGCGAAGGCTTCGCCGATCTGGCCGCTCTGGCCGCCAGCGACCACCTCGGCCAGCGTCAGCGGCCGCTCGACGGGGCGCAGGCCATGGGCAGCGGCCAGCCGGAGGATCGAATCGCGGGTGATGCCGGCCAGGATCTGCCCATTGAGTTCGGGGGTCACCAACTCGTTGGCGCTGGTCACCACGAAGAAGTTCATGGTGCCGCCCTCCTCGATCTGGGTGCGGGTGCCAGAATCCAACCAGAGCACCTGCCCACAGCCCTGCTCGTGGGCCGCCGCCTCGGCGGCCATCGCCGCGGCATAGTTGCCGCCGCATTTTGCGGTGCCGGTACCTCCCGGTGCACACCGGGTGTGAGTGGGACTGACCCACAGCCGCAGCGGGGCCGGATAATAGGGGCCGACCGGGCTGGCCAGGCACAGATAGGTGTACTGCTGGGCGGCGCGCACCCCGATCAGCGTCTCGGAGGCGAACATGAAGGGCCGCACGTAGAGGCTCTGCTCGCCCTCGCCGGCCGGCACCCAGGGGCGGTTCGCGGCGACCAGGGCGAGCACGCTGGCCACGAAGTCCCCGGGTGGCAGTACCGGCATCTGCATCCGCCGGGCCGATGCCGCGAAGCGGTCGGCATTCCGGTCGGGACGAAACAGCCAGATCGAGCCATCGCGGTGGCGGAACGCCTTCAATCCCTCGAAGATCTCCTGACCGTAGTGCAGCGCGGCCAATCCGGGATGCACGGCGATCGGCGCCGTCTGCACCAGGGCATGCTCCCGCCAGCCGCCCTCCGGCGTCCAGACCGCCCGGGCCATGTGATCGACGAAATACCGGCCGAAACCCGGATCCGCCAGGGCTTGGGCGATCCGTTCGGACGAGGTCGGCTGAACTGCGGGATCGGCGGTGAAGCTGGCCATGTGAGCAGCGTAGTCACCCACCGGCCTGCCGGTCCCGGGCGTCCAGGGGCTACTGGTTGGCGGAGAAGCTGTGCAGTCGGCGTCCGGCGTCTGCGATCGACCCGCTCAACGAGGGATACACGGTGAACGCCAGGGCGGCCTGATCGACGGTTAGCCGGTTGGTCACGCACAGCGAGACCGCGTAGATCAACTCGCTGGCCCCCGGGGCCACCACCACCCCGCCGACCACGATCCCGGTCTGCGGCAGACAGAACAGTTTCACGAAGCCATCTCGGTGCGCGTACATCTTGGCCCGGGCATTGCCCTTCAACGGCACCACGACGCTGCGCGCTGCGACCTCGCCGGCGTCCACCATCTGCTGGGTCACCCCGACCGTGGCGATCTCGGGGGTGGTGAACACGTTGGATGCGATGGCACGCAGGTCCAGCGGCCGGACGGCGTCCCCCAGGGCATGCCACATGGCGATACGCCCCTGCATGGCGGCCACCGAAGCCAGCGGGAATACCCCGGTGCAGTCGCCGGCGGCGTAGATCCCCGGGGCCGTGGTGCGCGACATCCGATCCACCTCGATATGGCCGGAAGGCTTCAGGCCAACCCCGTTCTCGGCCAGGCCAAGCTGCTCGGTGTTCGGCACCGAACCGACCGCCATGAGTACGTGGCTTCCGGTGACGATCCGGCCGTCCGACAGGGTCAGCTCGACACGGTCGCCCACCACCCGGGCCGCCCGGGCTCGGCTGCGACTCATGATGGTCATGCCGGAGGATTCGAACACCTCCTGGATCACCCGGGCAGCGTCGGGATCCTCGCTGGGCAGCACCATGTCCCGGGAACTGACCAGCACCACATCGGTGCCGAGTTGATGGTAGGCGCCGGCGAACTCGGCACCGGTCACCCCGGAGCCCACCACGATCAGCCTCGCCGGCAGCTCGGGCAGCCGGTACAGCTGGGTCCAGGTGAGAATGCGCCGCCCGTCGGGACGAGCATCCGGCAGTTCCCGCGGCCGGGTGCCGGTGGCGACCAGAATCACATTGGCGCGCAGCCGCACCGGGCCGTCCGCTGTCTCGGCCAACACCACGCGCGGACCGATCAGGCGGCCCCGGCCTGCGATGATCCGCACCCCATCGTCGCGCAGCCGGGCTTCGATGTCGCGGCTTTGCTCGGCGGCCAATTCCAGCACCCGGTCGTTGATCGGTCCCAGATCCGGTCGCACCACATCGGTCAGCTCGGCAGCCCCGGTGGCCACCGGCCGTAGCCCGAGAGCGCGGGCCTGACGCAACCGGGTCATGGTCTCGGCGGTGGCGATCAACGACTTCGAGGGCACCACATCGGTGAGCACCGCCGAACCCCCCAGCCCGCGGGGTTCGATCAAACTGACCTGGCTGCCCAGCTGGGCAGCCACCGCCGCCGCCTCATAGCCGCCGGGGCCGCCGCCGATGATCACCACATTGGTCATGCCGACATTGTGACCCAATCGGCTGGCCGGCATGACCGGTTCGCCGGTTGCCGGTGTGCGCCGTCATGCTACCGGGGCGATCCGAGCCGGGCCGGCGGGCGATCCGACAAGGTGGCCGCCTCTTCGCGCGGTCCGGAACCGGCCTCGGCGAGCCCGCCGGATACCCGGCCGGGTATCCGGCATCCCGGCTGCGGCGCAGGCTCAGGACCGCGGCACCCGGGCCAGATCGGCCAGCCAGGCCCGGCTGCCGGCATCGGACGGCATCCACCAGTCGCCCCGCGGCGACAAGCCGCCGCCGGCCACCACCTTGGGGCCGTCGGGCATCGCCGAACGCTTGAACTGGTTTGCGTAGAAACGCTTGCCGAAGACGGTCAGCCAACCGCGGATGGTGGCCAGGTCGTAGGCCGTCCGTTCCGCCTCGGGGTGGCCCTCCGGCCAGGCACCGGCCTGCGGATCCGCCCAGGCCCGTTCGGCCAGATAGGCGATCTTGCTGGGACGGTAGCCGTGGCGCAGCGTCCAATACAAGAAGAAATCGTGCAGGGCATAGGGGCCGATGCTGTCCTGGGTGGACTGTGGCCTGGCGTCCCCCACGGTGGGGATCAGTTCCGGGGTGATCTCGGTATCCAGGATCGACCGCAGTATCCCAGCGGCCTCTGCGGTGAACTGGCTGCTGGCAATCGCCCAGCGGATCAGCTGCCGCATCAGGGTCTTCGGGACGCCCGCGTTGATCCCGTAGTGGCACATCTGATCGCCCACCCCATAGGTGCACCAGCCCAGCGCCAGCTCGGACAGGTCACCGGTGCCCAGCACGATACCGCCCCGCTGGTTGGCGATGCGGAACAGGTAATCGGTGCGCAGCCCGGCCTGAACATTCTCGAAGGTCACGTCGTATAGATCCAATGGGTGATCCAGGTCGCGCAGCAACCGCTCGGCCGCGGGCCGGATATCCAGGGTCTCGAAACCGCAACCCAGCGCGGTGGCCAGGCGCGTCGCATTGTTACGGGTGCGATCGGAGGTGGCGAACCCCGGCATGGTGAAGGCCAGGATGTCGCTGCGCGGCCGGCCCGCCTCGTCCATCGCCCGGGCCGCCACCAGCAGCGCGTGGGTGGAATCTAGGCCACCGGAAACCCCCAACACGATCTTCGGTTCGCCGATCGCCCGCAGCCGCTGCCGCAGCGCATGCACCTGCATGGTGTAGGCCTCATGGCAGTCCCGGGCCAGCCGGGCGGCATCGGCCGGCACGAACGGGAAACGCTCGATCGAGCGCCGCAGCCCGAGATCGCTGTGGGGTGGGTCGAGTTCGAACACCACCGTGGTGTAGCCGAGGTCGTCCCGGTTAGCGCGGGCACAATCATGGAAGCTGTTCTGGCGTAGGCGCTGGTGGCGCAGCAGATCGAGATCGACATCGGCGATACACCAGGTTGAATCGGCCGGGAAGCGTTCGCTGCTGGCGAGCAGGCCACCATTCTCATGGATCGAGGTCTGGCCGTCCCAGGCCAGATCGGTGGTGGATTCCCCCGGCCCGGCAGCCGCATACACATAGGCCGCGATATTGCGGGCGGACGCCGACCGGCACAGCAGTTCACGATCGTCGGCGCGGCCGACCACGGTCGGGGCACCCGACAGGTTGGCCAGAATGGTGGCCCCGGCGAGCGCCGCGTCGGCTGTGGGCGGTCTGGGCACCCGGAGGTCCTCGCAGACCTCGATCGCCAGGCAGCAGCCGGGCAGATCGCTGGCCCGGAACAGCAGTCTGGTACCGAACGGCACCTGCTCGGCACCGCCGATTCCGGGCAGCCGGATGCGGTCGACCCGCCGATCGGCCGGCAACTCGCAGGCCGCACCGAAATACCGCTTCTCGTGGGACTCGCGATAGTTCGACAGGTAACTCTTCGGCACCACGCCCAGCACGCGGCCCCGGTGCAGCACCACGGCACAGTCGAACAAGCGGCCACCCACACTCAAGGGCGCCCCGACCGCGAATACCGGCAGCAGATCGGCCGATGCCTGCCGCAACTCCTCGATAGCGGCCAAGGTGGCGTCCAGCACCACGTCGCCGAGCAGCAGATCGCCGATGGCGTATCCGGTCAGGCACAATTCGGGAAAGACCGCGAAACCGACCGATTCGGCGGCCAGCTGCCGCAGGATGCCCAGCAATGTGGCCGCATTGCCCGCCGGGTCGGCGATGCTGGTGCGGCTGGTGCAGGCGGCGATGCGTACGAAACCCTGATCGTACAATGCGCGGAAACTCACCCCTTGAGTCTGGCATATTCGCACCGGCCCAGCCCGGCCGGCGGCTGGGGTCGCTGCGGCCGCTGGCGTAGGCTGGGCAGCATGCTGGTCGTGACCACTGCCGAGATCCCCGGGTACCGAATCGAAGCGGTGCTGGGGGACGTTGTCGGCTATGGCTGGGGAGTCGTGATGGTCGCCGGCCAGCGCCCGCCCGAATTGCTGTATCGCAGCCGCGATCAGGCGGTGCAGGCGATGTGGCTACAGGCCACCCAGCGTGGGGCCAATGCCGTGGTGGGTCATCAACTGGATGTGGTGCCCGCCCGGGACTTCAGCTTTCTGACCTGCGCCATCGGGACGGCGGTTGCGGTGGTGCCGATTCCCGAGGGACAGCCGGGGGCCACCCCGCAGTCCATCGAGGACGCCCGGCAGCGCAGCAATTCGCAGTCCCGGCCAAACCCCCAGCCGATGCCCGGCCAGTATTCCCAAACCCAGCAGGGTTTCCCGCCCGGCGTCCAATCGATGCCCAGCGCCGGCTATCCGAGCTACTGACACACCGGTCACGGGGTGGGTGGGCTATCCGGGCAGGGAGCCGATCCGGATGGTCTGGCTGAGCAGGTGCCGCTGGTGTGGCCGGAGCCGGATGGCCTGGTCGCGCACGTTCACCGCCTCCACGCAGACCATCCGCGGCCACTGGTCTGCGCGGAAATCGGCCATCCGGGCGGCCTTGTCCCGCCAGGGATTCCAGACCACGGTCTGGGCCGAGCCGGCCTTCTCGACGGTGATGGTGCGATGCAAAACGGGATCGATGATCTGCGTGGCCGCCACGGATCCGTAGATGCGGTCGGTTTCGGCGGCGAAGGTGACCGGTCCGGCCTGGGTATGGTGGGCGGCGGTCAACCGGTCGGTGAACACGGCCCCGGCAAGCCCCTCGATCCGGACCCGGCGGATATCGCCCACCGTCAGGTAGGTGTGCAGGCCATCCTCGAAGCCGAACCGCTGTGCCCCGGCGGTGACCGTCAGCTGCAGCAGCAAGGTGGCACCCACCGAGACGTGGTACTCGATGCCGAGATCGCCGGGCACCCCGGCCCGGTTGGCCGCCTGCTGCCATTCGTCGCCGGGAGCAAACCGCAATGTCGCGCGGCCCGAGTCGTCGACCCGGGCCGTCAGCAGCCGCCATGCGATATTGCGGGCGAACCCGTGCTGGGGGCGATGCCGATCATCGGCTCCGGCGCCGAACCATGGCCACACCAGCGGGACACCCCCGCGAATCGCCTGCCCGGCTTCGAACCTCGATGCCGGACTGAGCCACAGCACCGGCTGCTGGCCGCTGGGCGTCCACTCGGCCAGCTGGGCGCCGTTGAAATAGAGCACGGCGCTGGCCGCCGCGGTGTCCACCCTGATCCCGGGCAGTGGGGTTTCGAAGTATTCGATGCCGTGCGGCAGAGTTGGCTCGGTCATGCCAACCAAAAGTACGCTTTAAGGGCCGGGCTGCCTAGCCGAGCCGATGAACCAGCAGGAGGTGGGCCCAGATGCGCGGTGCGGACCGACGGTGCCGGGCCTGGCGCCTGCTGCTGGGCGCGGTGCTCGTGGTCGTCCTGCTGGCCGGCTGCGGGTGGCACGAACGATTCGGCCTGCCCAGGCAGACCGATGCCCGGAACCAGCAGTTCGTGAATTGGGCGTTGGGTGAGGTGCTGGCCATGGAACCGGAGGCCAGCCTCGTCGAGCTGGAGGCCCACCGGCATGTGCTGTTCGTCACGCTGCGGCGTCCCGGCCAGGACGTCCGCTACCGGGCCGAACCCCAGTTGCCGGTGGCGTTCGAGGGGGCCGTACCCCGCCGTGGCGATCTGCTGCCCTTCGCGCCCGGTCTCATTCCCCGGCAGCTGATCGAGAAACTGCCAAATGAATACGCCAAACAGGTGCGGTGCCCGCGATCGGCGAGCCAGGTCCGGGCCACCGGAACCTTCTCGGGGGTCACCTTGTTGCGGGCGACCTGCGAGGGCTATCGGGACGCCCCGGTGCTCAATGCCATCGGCACCGCGCTGATCGAGCCGGTAGCCGGCCTGGATGAGGGGCTTGCGGAGCTGCTGGTGGAATTGGCCGCCCTGGCTCCTGCGGTGGGTACCAACGAGCTGGTTATCAGCGCCAATCCACTGGCCGGTGGTTGCAGCCTGACCACCAGGTTCGTGGCCGAGCTGCCCACCGCTGGGGCGCCGCCGAGCCGGCAGGTGGTCTGGCAGCAGCGGCGCTGCAACGGATCGGATAACCTGCTGGCTGCCGGATTCGCCGGATCGGCCGATGCCGCTTCGCTGACGGCCGGCAGTTTCCGGCTGACCGGGCTGGACGCCGCCGTCCTGATCGGGCTGCTGCATGGCCGGCCACCGCAAGTGAGCGCGACTCAGCTGCGGGTCGTCTGGTCGGTGCCGCATGCCGCGCCGATCGTCGAGGTCGTCCGGTCCGGCCAGCTGGCGCGGTACACCACAGCCGGGCAGCCCGTCTGATCGATCTCGCACCGGGATGAGGCATGGCGCCTTCCGGCCGTAGGCGCCCAGCCCCGGACCCGCCGGCCCCAGACCGGACGGGATGCCTCAGTGGGATTCGCGGCCCACCTTGTCGCCAGAGGCACCGACCAGGAAGTCCAGGTCCGCACCGCGATTGGCCTGCAGAACGTGATCGATATAGAGCCGCTCATAGCCCCGCAGCGGCGAGGCGAAGGTCGAACCGGTCCGGGCCGTGACCTCGCGGGCAGCCAGCTCGTCCGCGGGCAGAGCCAGATCGAGCCGGCGGCCGGGGACGTCGAGGATGATGTGGTCGCCATCGCGCACCTTGCCCAGTGGCCCCCCGGCGGCCGCCTCCGGGCAGACATGCAGCACGACGGTGCCGTAGGCGGTACCCGACATCCGGCCATCGCAGACCCGGACCATGTCGCGCACTCCCTTGGCGAGCAATTTGGCCGGTAGCGGCGTATTCGAGACCTCGGGCATGCCCGGATAGCCCTTCGGCCCGGCGCCGCGCAGCACGATCACGCAGTCCTCGTCGATATCCAGATCGGGATCGTCGATCCGGGCATGCAGGTCCTCGATGTTCTCGAAGACGACCGCGCGGCCGCGGTGCCGGAGCAGTTGCGGCGCGGCCGCGGCCGGCTTGATGACCGCGCCGTCGGGGGCGAGGCTGCCGGTCAGCACCGCGATGCCCGCCTCGGCCTGGAAGGGGTTCGCCCGCTGCGCGATGACCGATTCGTCGAAGATTTCCGCATCCGCGACATGCTCGGCGAGGGGACGCCCGGTGACCGTGCGGGCGGTGGGATCGAGCAGGTCGATCACCTGGCGCAACACCGCCGGCAGCCCGCCGGCGCGGAACAGATCGTCCATCAGGTATTCGCCCGCCGGCAGCAGATTGACCAGCAGCGGCAGATGCGAACCGTGCTCATCGAAGTCGCGCAGCCGCAATTCGGCGCCCACCCGGCCCGCGATGGCCAGCAGATGGATCACGGCATTGGTGGATCCGCCCACCGCGGCCAAGGCCACGATGGCATTCAGGAATGCGCCGCGAGTGAGGATCTGGGATGGCCGCAGGTCCGCATCCACCATCTCGACGATCCGGCGCCCGGTTTGGTGGGCGGCCTTCAGCAACCGGTTGTCGGGGGCGGGCGTGCCCGCGGTGCCGGGCAGCGTCATGCCCAGGGCCTCGGCCAGCACCCCCATGGTGGAGGCCGTGCCCATCGTGTTGCAGTGCCCCGCGGAGCGGATCATGCTCTGCTCGGAACCGGTGAACTCCTCAACCGAGAGCTGGCCGGCCCGCATCTCTTCGGAGAGCTTCCAGATATCGGTGCCGCAGCCCAGGGGCTGACCGCGGAAGTGACCGGTCAGCATGGGACCACCGTTCAGCATGATGGTGGGCAGATCGACGCTGGCCGCGCCCATCAGCAGCGCCGGCACGGTCTTGTCGCAGCCGCCCAGCAGCACCACCCCGTCGATCGGGTTGGCGCGGATCATCTCCTCGGTGGCCATCGCCGCCAGGTTGCGGAACAGCATCGCGGTGGGCCGCAGCTGGGTTTCCCCCAAGGAGATGACCGGCAGATCCAACGGCACGCCGCCGGCCGCCCAGACACCCTGCTTGACCGCGGCGCTCACCTGATTCAGGTGGGCATTGCACGGCGACAGGTCGGAGGCCGTATTGCAGATCGCGATCTGGGGTTTGCCCGCGAAGGAATCGTCTGGCGTTCCGCGTCGCATCCAGGCGCGGTGGATATAGGCGTCGCGGTTGGTCCCCTGATACCAGGCGTCGCTGCGGCGGGGCATGTCGTTCTCCTTTGAAGCATGGAATCTGCCCACACAGTCTAGGCAGCCCCCGCGGTGCCGGGCGCCCGGGTGCTGCCGGGCCGCCCGGCGGGAAGGTCGCCCGGCGGATGCCCCTGGCCAGGCCGGGTCCGGCCGCTGGCGTGCCCGGTCCGAGACGATCCCGATGCCCGGCGGGGCCGCGGTGCCCCGCCTGCCGGCGTCTCGGCCCGAACCATGCCGGAGCGTCCCCGGCGGCCGGCGCAGTCAGGGGGCCACCAGCCATTCTCCGTTGCGGGCCACCCCGCGGACCCGCCAGTCCGGCGTCCAAACCACCAGGTCGGCGGCCCGGCCGACCGCCAGACGACCCGCTGGTAAACCGAGATATCTAGCGGGCAGGGCGGTGGCCGAACGCAGGACGAGATCGGGCGCCACCCCGGCGTCGATCGCGGTGCGCACCGCCCGGTCCATCGTCAGGGTGGATCCGGCGATCGTGTCGCCACCGGCCAGCCGGGCGATGCGGTCGCGCACCTCAACCGCCGATCGGCCCAGCCGGTAGTCGCCGTCCGGCAGCCCGGCGGCGGCCATGGCATCGGTGATCAGTACGACCCGGTCGCCGTGGTGCCGCATGGTCTGCGCCACCAGAGCGGGGTGGACGTGGACGCCGTCGGCGATCAGCTCCAACCAGACCCGCTGGTCGCCGCACAGCGCGAGCACCGGCCCGGGCGCCCGGTGCAGCATCGGCGGCATGGCGTTGAACAGGTGGGTCGCCCCGGTCGCCCCGGCCTCGATGGCCACCAAGGTATCGGTCAGGCCGGCTTCGGTATGCCCGACGGCCGCGACCACCCCACGTTCGGCGAGCAACCGGATCGCCGCCAGGCCACCGGGCAGCTCGGGAGCCAGGGTCACCAGCCGCACCGTGCCGCGTCCGGCGGCCAGCAGGCGGCGGACGTCGGCCGGCTCGGGGGGACGCAGCAGTTCCCGGGGGTGGGCGCCCCGTTTGCCGGGGGCCAGCCAGGGGCCCTCCAGATGGATACCGGCCAGTTCGCCGGCCTCGACCAGTTCGGCGAGCCGGCCGATCTGGCCGACCAGGTCGTCGATCCGGTCCGTGACCAGCGAGGCGACCATGGTGGTCGTGCCGTGCGCACGATGCAGGGCTGTCACGGCGGCTGGGTCGGTGCTGAACTCCGCACCGCCGCCGCCGTGACAGTGCACATCGACCAGTCCCGGGGTGATCAAGGCGTCCCCCAGATCGACGGTTGCCTGCCCGGCACCCGGACCGGTGCCCAGCGCGGTGATCCGGCCGTCGGCGATGTGCAGTGAGCCCGGACCGAGCAGCGCATTGCCGTCGAACAGCCGGCCACGGATCACCCCGGTCATCGCCCGGCGCCTTGCCGGGATCGGGGGATAGCGAGCATACCGGGCGGTCGCCGCACCCGATCCCGCCCCACCGGATCCGCCGCCGGGCCTGTTGGCCGGGTAACGTGGTGCCCGCTCGGGCTGGCCCGCCGTCGGTGTGCTGGGGCCGGATCGGCTCGCCGGTCGTGAACCGGGCGCCTCCCGGGGGCGCGGTGGGGCCGGGTCACCCCTGCACCAGCGGTCGTCGCGGTGGCGCGAGCCGCAGCCCCATCGGTTCCGGCCGGAAGATGCGGGGGTCCATCTCGTGCAGGTCGCCGGCCACCAGCAACTCGGCCCCGGCCCGGTCGAGGACATCGCGCCGCAGGTCGATGCCGGGGGCCAGTTCGATCACGGTCAGCCCGGCGGGGCGCAATTCGAGCACGCATCGCTCGGTGACATAGCGCACCTGCTGGCCGCGCCGCCGGCCGATGCCGCCCGACCAGGTGACCTGGGCGATCTGGGGCAGGAATTTGGCGATCGAGCCGTCCCGGACGATCTGCAAGCGGCCGTCGGCGATTCGCAGGTCCTTGCGGCCTGCGGTGAACTGGCCCGAGAAGACCAGGTGGCGGGCGTGCGCGGTGATGTCGGCGAACCCGCCCACCCCGGCGGTCACATGGGTGGCGCTGGGCATCAGCGAGACGTTGACATCGCCGTTTGCGGCCACCTCCAGGAAACTGAGCAGCGCAATGTCGATGCCGCCGCCCTGCAGCAGGGTGAACTGGTCGGGAGCGGTGACTATCGCGTCCGGATTGTAGGCCGCGCCGAAGGGTTTGCCGGTGACCGGCAATCCGCCGACCGCGCCCTGCTCGATGACCCAGGTGACCTCGCCATGCAGGCCCTCCTCAAGCAGAACTCGCGGCACATTGGCCGAGATCCCGAACCCCAGGTTGGCGATGTCGTATTGGGCAAGCTCCAGCGCGGCCCGGCGGGCGATCACCTTTTGGATGCCGAACTCGACGGTATCGATCCGGTCGATGGGTTTGTGGGCCATGCCCGCCAATGCCGGATCGTGCTCGATGCCCGCCACCTGGCGCTGGGTGGGATCGAGCACGACCGCATCCACCAGGGCGCCCGGCACGTGCACCGTCCGGGCCGGGTGGTGGTCGGGACGCAGCCGTTTGACCTGGGCGATCACCAGTCCGCCGTTGTTATGGGCCGCGTAGGCGGCATCCAGGGTGCCGAGCAATGCGGCCTCGTCCTCGAAGGTCAGGTTGCCGAAGGGATCGGCGGTGGTGGCCCGGATGAGCGCCACATCCACCGGAATGGCGGGCAGGAAAAGCCATTCGCGGTCGTCGATCCGCATCAGCCGGACGAATTCGGGGCAGACCCGGTTCATCCGGCCGCCCTCCAGACGCGGGTCGAGGTAGCTGCCGATGCCGACATCGGTAAGTATGCCCGGTTGCCGGGCGGCGGCCGCGCGTTGCAGTTGAAACATCAACCCGGTGGGGATCAGGTAGGCGGCGATCTGGTCGGTTTCGAGCATTTCGCGCACCGCCGGTTTGGCCATGCTGGCCGCGCCCGCGGGATAGGACCCGCCGAAGATGCGGCTCAGCAGACCCGGTTTGGCCAGGTGATCCACTCCGGGCAGGCCGTCGGACATGTCGCCCGAGTTGATGGCATGCAGCGTGGTCAGCCCGCGGGGATGCCCGGTGGTCTCGAAATGGGCGCCGATCGCGGCCAGCAGGTGTTCGGGCAGTCCGATCGCCGAGGAGGACGACACCGCCACGGTGGCGCCGTCCGGGATCAGGGCGGCCGCCCGGTCGGCGGTCAGGACTGGCGGTTTACGCATCGTTGCTCCTCTACTGGTTTGCGGTGTCGCCTCGCCGCCCCAGGTCGGCGGGGCCGCATGGGCAGCCCTGCCGACCCATGCTCCCGGGCCGGCTGGATAGGGTCGGAGCCTGCCGGGTTCGGCCCCGCCGTGGCCGGTGCGAGCCCTTCCCGCTGGCTGGTGTTGGCGGCGTGCAGTTGTGGCGGTGCGCCCCCGGCGCTGCGCTGGCTGGTCGCGGACGAGCCGGCGGCGGACCGTTCCCAAGCGTAGCTGAAAGCGCTTTCCGGGCGTAGGGCCCGGCTGGCTGCTTGCCGAGTTGCCATCCGGTGGCCGCCGCGTGGTGACCTCCGGCGCCGGATCTCGCGGTGCCTGCTCCGGGCTTCAGGCCCGGCCGGGCAACGGGATGTCAGCCGGCCAACAGCTGCGCGGTCGTGGTCAGCTCGATCTGGGGCGGATACAGCCCCATCACCTGCATGGCCGCGGCGTGATTGTCCGGTGTGGAACCGGCACAACCGTCGGTCACCAGGGCGATGCTGGCGCCGGCGTCGGCTGCGGGCAGGGCCGTCGAGATCACACAGCAGTCGGTCGATACCCCGGCGATCACCAACTCGGGGGCCGTGCCGACGACGGGTGCCAGCACATCCCATTTGCCGAAGGTGGCCGCGGCCACCACCTCGGCTTCGACGCCGGCGAACTCGGCAACCAGGTCGAAACAGGTGTCGGTGGCCGGCCGGTCGGCGAACGGCCAGGCCCGCATGTAGGCGTCCCAGGAGCCCACCCGGGCTTGGGGCCGGGGCGGTGTCCAGCGCGTGATGATCGTCCGCCCCCGGTAGCGGGGCAGCAGCCGGACGATCTGGGCGGCGGCCCGTGGCCACATCGGCGAACCCCAGTCGGATGCGGGATCGGCGAAGATCCATTGCGGATCG
The DNA here is from genome assembly GCA_938036835.1 of uncultured Propionibacterium sp. Taxonomy (GTDB): domain Bacteria; phylum Actinomycetota; class Actinomycetes; order Propionibacteriales; family Propionibacteriaceae; genus Brooklawnia. Next base: position 15,612 of record CALHWB010000035.1, on the reverse strand, counting down.
ATCACCACCAGCCAGGGCCCGGTCATGGGCGATTCTCCTGACGCGCGATGGTGGATCGGCGGGCAAGAACGGCAACCACGAAGCTCAGCGCCAGGGCGATGAGCACGCCCAGATTGGCCCATGGCCAGACGCCGTGCCAGGTTTCGACACCGTCCACCACGGTACGGGTGCCCAGGCCCAGCGGCTCCAGCAGGTAGCCCTGCCAGTTGGCCCATGGCGCGTCCCCGGCGAACTGGTTGATCACCAGGCCCCAACCGATGACGGTGGCCCCCACCAGGATGCCGATCGAGATCGGATCGACCGCCCGGTAGCGCCCGGCCGCGTCGAACAACGCCACCTCGTCGTAGGGGCGTTTGCGGGTGACGATGTCGGCGATCAGAATGCCCGCCCAGGATGCCATCGGAACCCCGAGGATCAGCAGGAAGCTCTGGAAGGGGCCCAGGAAACTCTCGGCGAAGAAGACAACCCAGATGGTGCCGGTGGCCAGGAGCACCCCATCGATCGCCGCGGCCGCCGGCCGGGGAATCCGGACGCCCAGGCTGAGCAGGGTCAGCCCGGAGGAATAGATGCCCAGCACCGCGCCCGAGACCAGCGCCAGCACCGCGGTGATCCAGAACGGGATCAGCATCCAAGCCGGCAGGATCGTGGCCAGCGTCCCGATCGGGTCGGCGGCGATCCCCGCGCTGAGCTCCGGGTCCGAGCCGGCCAGCAGCAGGCCGAAACCCACCAGGATCACCGGGGCCGCCGAGCCGCCTAGAACATTCCAGAGCACGATCCCGGCGTTGCTCGCGGAGCGCCGCTGATAGCGCGACCAGTCGGCTGCGATGTTGATCCAACCCAGCCCGAAGCCGGTCATCGCCATCGTCAGCGCACCCATCACCTGGCCGGGCGTCCCGGCCGGGAGGGACCGTACGGTCGCCCAGTCGATCCGGCCGATGGCCAGGGCCATATAGCCGATGGTGATGGCACCGGTGATCCAGGTGAGCACCGATTGCAATCTCATGATGGTGTGATAGCCGAGCACGGACGCCACCACGATCAGCGCGGCCACCGCGAGAGTGGCGACGACCTTGGTGGCCGTCCCGCCACCCAAACCCAGCCGGGTGAAAACGGTTGCGGTGGCCAGCACCGCCATGATCGACAGGAAGGTTTCCCAGCCGATCGACAGGAACCAGCTGACCATTCCGGGCAGCTTCTGGCCGTGGACGCCGAAAGCGGCCCGCGAGCCGATCATGGTCGGCACCGAGCCGCGTTTGCCCGCGATCGCGATGATGCCGCACAGCAGGAAAGAGATCGGGATACCGATCAATGCCACGGCCAGCGCCTGGCCGAAGGATACGCCGAAACCATAGATGAAGGCCGCATATCCCATGCCGAATACCGAGACGTTGGCGGCGAACCATGGCCAGAACAGGTCGCGGGGTTTGGCGGTGCGCTCGGATTCGCCGATGATGTCGATGCCATTGGTTTCGATTAGCCGGGCTCGGGTGACCTCGTCGATCCCGGTCTGCGGATTGTTGTCCATTCGGGCAGTCTGACACGCCGCGCCACGGCTGGCCATTCTCGCAGGCCCGGAGGTGGGGCCGGTTCGCGCGGGGGCTAGTCGATCCCGGCCGGGCTCGTGCGGGCAGGGTCGGGTTTGGGCGGTGCCGGCTTTGCCGGCTGCCCCGGCCGGGCGACATGCTGGGGTGGTGCCGGGAACCGAACGCCGACCGCTGGCCGAGCTGCGCAAGCTGCCCGGCCAGTTGGTGCGGTTCGCGCTGATCGAGTTGGCCTGCTGTGGGTTTCCGATCGCCGTCTTCCTCGGGCTGGCTGGCTCCCTGTTCCTCTGGGGACGCTTCGATCTGCCGATCGCTCGCTACGACGCCCTGCTGGTCTACGTGGTCGTCGTGCAGACGGCCTTCGTGGTGTTCAGGCTGGAGACCTGGCGCGAACTGGTGGTGATCTGCTGTTTCCACCTGGTGGGCCTCGCCTTGGAGGTCTTCAAGGTGAATGTGGGTTCGTGGTCGTATCCGGACGCCGGATGCGTGCGCATCGGCGGCGTGCCGGTCTTCTCCGGATTCATGTACGCCTCGGTGGGCTCCTATGTCTGCCAGGCCTTCCGGCGGTTCGATCTGCAGGTGACCGGTTTCCGGTGGGTGCCGGTGAGCCTGCTCGCGGTGGCCGCCTATGCCAACTTCTATACCCACCACTGCATCTGGGATCTGCGCTGGCTGATCGCATTGGGGTTCGTCATCGCGTTGTGGCCCAGCACGGTCCATTTCACCGTCGGCCCCGAACGCTACCGGATGCCCACCGCCGTGTCCTTCATCCTGATCGGGTTCTTCCTGTGGCTGGCCGAAAACGGTGGCACCCTCCTGGGGGCCTGGCAGTACCCGCACCAGTCGCAGGTCTGGGAGCTGGTGCATGTGGGCAAGCTGGGCTCTTGGACGCTGCTCAGCTCGCTCAGTTTCGTGCTGGTCGCCGCGGTCAAGGCCCAGGAGGGAACGCTGTACGGCGCCGGGCGGCCCAGGGTGACCCGGGCGCCCGCCCGGTAGACAGCCCCGAGCCGCCGGCCGGGCACCGCCCTCGGCCGAGGGCGGTGCCGGTGTCCGCGGTCCTCCCGGGTCTGGCCGGGGCTGCCGGACGCCGCCTGGCGGCGGACCGCCATGGTCGTGGTGGCGCCTGCCTGGGGCGGGTAAACCCACGCCGGCAACGAAACGATCTTGGCGAATGCCAACGATCCGGCGGATTCGTGATTGACTCGACGGGTGAGCAGTGCAGCAGCGCCCCACGCCACCGACCAACCAGCAGCGCCGGGCGGTGGTTTGCGGGTGGCGATGGTTTCCCTGCACACCTCGCCGATGGCCTCGCCGGGGTCCGCCGACGCCGGTGGCATGAACGTCGTGGAACTCAACTCGGCCCTGGCCCTGGCGGCGAGTGGCGCCCAGGTCGACCTGTTGACCAGGCGAGACGATCCTGACCTGCCCGAGGTGGCCGAGCCGGCCCCCGGGGTGCGGGTATTCAACCTGACCGCCGGGCCGGAGCGCTCGATCGCCAAGAGCGAGCAGGAGATCCTGATCGAACCCTTCGCGCGGGCCCTGGGCGAATGGTTCGCCGCCCAGGGGGAAGGCGTCGATCTGATCCACTCCCATCACTGGTTTTCGGGGGTGGCCGCGCTGCCGGTGGCACGCCGGGCCGGCGTCCCCCACCTACAGAGCTACCATTCGGTGGCCGCACCCGTGGGCGCCGGCTTGGACGCCGGCGAACCCCCCGAATCGCCCGGTCGTCCGGCCGGCGAGCGGCTGGTGGCCCGGGAATCCGATCTGATAGTGGCGGTCAGCGCCGCCGAGCGCGAGACGATCCTGGCGCGCTATGCCCCGCCGGCCGGCCGGATCGCGATCGTCCGGCCCGGGGTCGATCTGACCCGGTTCCGCCCGCTGGCCCAGAACGAGCGGTGCTGGGCCTGGCAGGGCCGCTATCTGTTCTTTGCCGCTCGCCTGCAACCCTTGAAAGCCCCCGATCTGGCGATCCGGACGCTGGCGGCGCTGCCACGGGGCGATCGTCCGCGGCTGGTGCTGGCCGGGGCGGCATCGGCGGATTTCGGATTCTATGCCGACGAACTGCACCGGCTGGTGGCCGAGTTGGGTCTCGTGGACGAGGTGCTGTTTCTGGGCTCGCTGGATCGCGACCAACTGGCCACCATACTGCGGGGTGCCAGCGCGCTGCTCAACCCGAGCCGGTCGGAGACCTATGGGCTGATCAATCTGGAGGCGGCCGCCAGCGGCATCCCGGTGTTGGCCACCCGCACCGGTGGCATGCTCGAATCGGTGGTGGACCGCGGCACCGGGTTGCTGCTCGACAGCCGAGACCCGCAAGACTGGGCGGCCGCGGTGCAGGCCTGCACGGCGGACGCGGCGGTCCGGGCTGCCTATGGTTTAGCCGGCCGGGAGTTCGCCGCCACCCGGAGCTGGCCGGCGGTGGCCGCCGAACTGCTGGCGATCTATCGACAGGTGGTGTGATGACTACGGCAATCGATCTGCTTTCCGACGGCCGGGGAGGAACCGCCCCGACCCCACTCTTCGTGCATGCCCATCCCGACGACGAGACCCTGCAAACCGGTGGGCTGATCGCCTGGCTGACCGGCCGCCAGATCAATTGCGACCTGGTCACCTGCACCCGCGGGGAACGCGGCGAGATCGTCCCCGGGGTGATGCCCAGTTCGATCACCACCGCGGATCTGATCCGGGTCCGCGGCCGGGAACTGGCCGGTGCCTTGCACATCCTGGGTATCTCCGGGCATTTCTGGCTGGGCATGCCACCGGCGCGCCGGGCCGGGTATTCGCCTCGGCAGTATCGCGATTCCGGGATGCGCTGGGTGGCCGAGGGGCAGGCCGGCCCGATCGAGACCGCCGATCCCGACACCTTCACCTCGGCCGATCCGGACGAGGCCTATGCCGATCTGCTGGCCCTGGTGCAGGCCGTCGAACCCAGCGTCCTGGTGGGCTATGACCGGGGTGGTAGCTATGGCCACCCCGATCACCTGCGCGCCCATGAGCTCACCCGCCGGGTCGCCCGCCAGGCCGGTGTCGGGCTGGTCGAGGTCGCCTCCCGGCCCGAGGATCCCGGCTTCACCTGGTTCGACTTCCCCGAGCAGCGCGCTACGGTGATCGCCGCGCTGCGCTGCCATGCCACCCAGCTGACCGTGCGGGACGACCATCTGGTGCATGTCGGCGGGCAGCGCCAGGCCCTTCCGCTGCGTATCGGGCTGCGCCGCGTCGAACTGGACCGGGCCTGAACTCACCAGCCGGGCGTGTCGGGCTGGCCGGTCAGAACAGCCCTTCGGGGGCGGCCGGCGGCGCATAGGCCGGGTCGATTCCCTTGAACATCTTGCTCACCGAGCGGCCATGGTGAATCCGGTCGATGGCTTCGGCGAACAGCGGCGCCACACTGATCTCGGTGAGCTCGGGCCAGTTTTGGGGGGCCGGCACGGTGTTGGTGGCCACCACCTCGGTGACGAACCGGTTGGCCCGTAGCCGCTCGACGGCGCGTCCGGTGAACAGGCCGTGGGTGCAGGCCACCGAGGCGGATAGCGCACCGAAATCCTTAAGCCGCTCGCAGATCTCGACTATCGACCCGCCGGTGGCGATCTCGTCGTCCAGCACGATCGCATGCCGGCCCTCGACATCGCCCACGATCGAGTCGACGATCACCTTGTCGTCGGCCACGCGCCGTTTGCTGCCCGCGGCCACCGGCAGGCCCAGCAGCCGGGCGAATTGGGTGGCGTTCTTGGCGTTGCCCAGGTCTGGGCTGACCACCACGCCGTTGCGCCGGTCGGCTGCCTTGAAGTGGGCGGCGATCACCCCCAAGGCGGTCAACTGATCGACCGGGCAACTGAAGAAGCCATGCACCTGAGGCGAATGCAGTTGCATGGTGAGGACGCGGGATACCCCGGCGGTCACCAGCAGGTCGGCCACCAGCCGGCCGCCCAGCGAGATCCGGGAGGCGTCCTTCTTGTCGGAGCGGGCGTAGGAATAGTGCGGGATCACCGCGGTGATCTGCGCCGCCGAGGCACCCCGGGCGGCGTCGATCATCAGCAGCAGTTCCATCAGATGCTCCTGGGTCGGGGGCACCAGGGGCTGGATGATGTAGACATCGCGTTGGCGCACATTGACCAGCAGCTGCACCTGTAGGCAGTCATTGCTGAACCGGCTGATCTTGGTAGGCGACAGCCGCGTCCCGAGCCGCCGGCAGATTTCGTCGGCCAGCTGCTGATGGGCCGAACCCGAAAAGACTACGATGTCCTTCACTCGTGTGGCCCCTTCCGATCCCCTTGCGGTACCGCCTTCCGCCGCCCCCAGCCTAGTGCAGTCCCGGCTGCCTGCCGGGATGGCCCGCCGTCCGGCAGGTCGTCGGCGGGCCGCTCCGTCCCGGCAACCTACGCCGGCATAGGCGCTGTGCCAGACTCTTCGCATGGCCTTCGACGAATCCCGGCCCGAGCGGCTGCCGCCCTGGCGACGAACGCTCGGCAATGGTGCGCCCTATTGGACGAAGAACTATCAGCCCGGGGTGCCGGCCGAGATCGAACTGCCCACCGAGTCGCTTTGCGAACTGCTGGACACCGCCGTCCGGCAGGGTGGCGGCAGCGTGGCCACCGACTTCTTCGGGGCCGAACTGACCTATCGGCAGTTGGGCGACCGGGTTGCCCGGGCCGCCGAGGGACTGCGCCGGCTCGGGGTGCAGGCCGGCGACCGGGTGGCGATCCTGCTGCCCAATTGCCCGCAGCATCTGGTGGCCTTCTATGCGATCCTGCGGGTGGGTGGGGTGGTGGTGGAACATAACCCGCTCTACACCGCCCCCGAACTGACCCGGTTGTTTTCCGACCACGGTGCCCGGGTGGCGATCGCCCTGGATTCGGCGATCGATCGACTCAACGAGCTGCCCACCTACGCCAGGCCGGTGGAGATCGTCTCGGTCGATCTGCTGCGGGCCTTCCCCCGGCTGACCAGGCTGCTGCTGGGCCTGCCGTTGCCCGGTCTGCGAGCTAGACGCCAGGCGCTGAGCAGCGGCACCCGGGGCACCCTGAGCTGGGAGCGGCTGGTGCGCCACCGCCCGATAGGCCGGCGTCATCCGCGTCCCAAGGTGCATGATCTGGCGGCCATCCAGTACACCTCGGGCACCACCGGACGCGCCCGGGGGGCCATGCTGACCCACTTCAACCTGTACGCCAATGCCCGTCAGGGTGAGGCCTGGATGCTGGGGGCTCAACCGCGGCGCGAGGTCAACTATGCCGCCCTGCCGATGTTCCACGCCTTCGGCATGACCATGCACTCCACCTTCGGGGTACTGAAACAATCCCGTCAGGTGCTGTTCCCCAAGCCGGACGTCGATTTGATCCTGGCTGCCGCCCGCAAGACCCCGCCCAGCATCTACTGCGTGGTGCCCGCGCTCTACCAGCGCACCGCCGAAGGCGCCCGCCGGCGCCGGATAGATCTTTCCGGCGCACGCTGGTGCATCTCGGGGGCGATGGCCCTGGTGGAGCAGACCCGGGAGCTGTGGGAGTCGGTGTCCGGCGGTCTGCTGGTCGAGGGATATGGGCTGACCGAGGCCTCCCCGGTGGCCTTGGGCAATCCGTTCTTCCCGAGCCGGCGATCCGGCACGATCGGGGTGCCTTTCCCGTCCACCCTGATGAAGGTGGTGGCTGTCGACGATCCCGGGCGTGAGGTCGGGGTCGGTGAGCCTGGCGAGCTGATGCTGAAGGGGCCGCAGATTTTCCAGGGCTATTGGCGCAATCCGGACGAGACCGCGGTCACCCTGCTGGCTGGCTGGCTGCGTACCGGGGATGTGGTCACGGTGGATGCGGACGGGTTCGTCACCATAGTCGATCGCAAGAAAGAGATCATCATCACCGGCGGGTTCAATGTCAGCCCCACAGAGGTGGAACAGGAGTTGCTGAAACATGACGCCATCGCCGATGTCGCGGTGATCGGCCTGCCGACCGGGCGCGGGGACGAGGAGGTCGTCGCGGCGGTGGTGTTGGCGCCTGAGGCCAGATTGGAGGCCGACCGGCTACGCGCCTGGGCCAAACGACGCCTGGCCGCCTACAAGGTGCCCCGCCGGTTCGTCGAGGTGGACGGACTGCCCAGGTCGATGCTCGGCAAGGTGCTGCGTGGCAAGGTGCGCAGCCAGCTTGCCGGCCGGCGGTGAGCCCGCGGGCCGGCCGCGTGACCCGGCGTTCCGGGCATGCGGCCGCCGACCGGCTGCCGGTGCCGTCGGCCGATCGCCCGGCCGCCGATCAGATGACCGATGTGGTGGTGGTCGGCAGCGATCCGGGCGCCCTGGCCGCCGCGATCGCCTGTCGCCAGGCGGGCTGGGAGGTGTTGGTTGCCGAACCCACCGGGCTGTTGGGCGGGGACGCCGCCCACGGTGCCGGGCAGCTGTGGTTGCCGGGCAATCCCGGTATTCCCGCGGACGACTACGCCCACGCGCGGGACTACTTCGACCGGGTGGTGGGCGATTTCGAGCCGGCCTCCAGCGCGCCGCGCCGGCACGCCTTCCTGACCGGCACCGGTGGGCTGGCGGTTTGGCTGGCGGCTTTGGGTGTTGGCTTGCGACCCGATACGGTCGGCGATCACCATCCCGAGGTGCCCGGCGGCTTGGCCGCTGGGCGGGTGCTGGTGCCCCAACCCGAAGACGCCACCGCGATCGGACGCCTGGCCGAGCTGTTGCCGGCCGGGGCCGCCAGCGGATCCGAGGGGTTGCTGGACCGCCTGGAGCAGCTTGCCCGGCAGTCCGGTAGCCGCGCTCGCGGCCATCGGCTGGTATTTGGCGGGGCCGCGTTGACCAGTCAGCTGCTGGCGGCCTGTCAACGCCTACAGGTGAACCTCTGGTGGGATGCCCCCGTGCAGCGATTGCTCACCGCCGCGGGCGCCGCCGGCCGGCGGGTGACCGGGGTGATTGTGCGTCGCGGGCATCGGCTGGTGCGCGTCCTGACGGGCCGGGGTGTCGTTCTCGGCCAGGGCGGGTATGGCGGCGATGCCCGGGCGCGCCGCGACTTTCTGCCGCAACCCACCCGGCCGGCCTGGAGCCTGGGGGTGCCGCGCACCGCTGGCGTGACGCAGCTGGCCTGGGCGGCCGAGCTGGGGCTGCTGACCGCCGGGCTGGATGGGGCCTGGTGGCGGCCGGCCTTGTGGAAACCCAGCGGTGGGGTGTGGGATGGTACTGCGGCGTTGGCCGCACCGCATGGTTTCGTGGTGGATGTCACCGGTCGCCGGTTCGCGAACGAGGCGGCCAGCGGCAGCGACTTCTGCCGGGCGCTGTTCGGCCGGGCCCGCGAGCTGGGCCCCGGGGCGGTGCCGGCCTGGTTGATTCTGGATGCCGAGCATCGCCGCCGGGTGGCGTTGGCGGGCTATGCGCCTGGCCGGACGCCCAGCTCGGCCGACCGGTCGGGGGTGCTGCCGCGGGCGCGGTCACTGCCCGAGCTGGCCTGGCGGATCAAGGTGGATGCCGCCGGCCTGCAGGGCACCGCCGAACGGTTCGACGAGTTCGCGAGCAGCGGGGTGGACGCGGATTTCGCGCGCGGGATGAGCGCCGCCGATGCCGCCCGGGGCGAGCGTGGGCATCGTCCCAACCCCTGCCTGGGTGCGGTGCGCCGTTCCCCGTTCTACGCGATCCGGGTGGTGCCGGGCGATCTGGGCACCAAGGGCGGCCTGTTGACCGACGAACAGCACCGGGTGCTGCGGCCGGATGGCCCGCAGCCGGGGTTGTGGGCGATCGGTTCGGCGGCTGCCTCGGTGACCGGGCCGGCCGATCCGGCACCCGGGGCCGGCCTGGCGGAGGCGATGGTGGCCGGCCGGGCCTGCGCCGCCTCGATCACCCTGGCCGCCGATGGCTGACCGGCGGCCAGGGACGGGCGCCGGTCAGCGGGCACGATTCGTTTTCGATCCCGGTGGTACCCGGCCGGGCGCGGACGCCACCGGGGTATGTGGCCGGTCAGTCGATGACCCTGAGGCGCAGCAGCCGATCGTTTTCGCCGGTGGCCGTGCTCAGGTAGATGGCTCCTTCGGCGTCCTGGGTGATTGCCTGGGACGGGGTGATCACATTGACCGCTTCCAGCACGGATGGCTGCCCGACCACCTCACCGGTGATCGGCAGGATGACGATCCGGGGGCTGTCGCTGTTGGTGATCGCCAGGGTGCCCGACCAGGCGCCCCACTGTGTCCCCGAGATGAAGGTCGCCGCGGACATGCCATCGGCCGAATTGGGTGAGGGACCGGTGTTGTAGACGGCCGGCCGGGCGTTGGTGATGGCCAGGTCGGTCATCGGCACCCCATCGGTGACGTAGCTTGCCGTGGACGCCGATGCCGGGTTCCAGCCGTAGTTGCCGCCGGGCACGATGATGTTGACCTCGTCTTCCCGGCCCGGTCCCTGATCGACGGCGAACAGTGTGCCGGTGCTCGGGTGCCAGGCCAGGGCGGTGATATCGTGATGCCCCAGGCTGTAGATGCGCTGGGTGGCTGGGTCGCTGCGATCCGCGAAGGGGTTGCCTTCCGAGGCGGCGCCTGTGGCCGGATCGACCCGCAGGATCTTGCCGCCCAGCATCATGGGGTCTTGGGGTGCCCGGGGCTGCTGGCCGTCCGAGGTGCCGATGTAGAGTTGACCGTCCGGCCCGATCGCCAGTTCGCAGCCTCCTAGGCGTCCCGGGTTGAGCGGAATATCGCTCAGCAGCTGCTTCTGGTCGGTTACCGTCGAGGTGTCCGCAGCTACCTCCAGCCGGGCGACCCGTAGATCGACGTCGGTTTGGTAGCACACGAACAGCGCCCAGTCCAGGCCCTTGGCGGGGGCCAGGGTCAAACCGAGCAGCGGGCGCTCCGTGGCGGCCAGGCCGGGTAGCCTGACCGGGATTTCGCCGCGTCTGCCCTGCGCGTCCACCGTGACGATCTGGCGGCCCATCGTCAGCAGCACCGTGCCGGTATTGGACACCGTCATGTCGGTCGGTGCCTTGAGGTCGGTGGCGAGTTCGGTCAGATCGGTTTTCGGTACCTCCGAGCTTGGCGGACTGTGCGTGCCGTGCACCCCACCGGCGGTGGGAATCGGGGTTGCCGTGCATGCGCTCAACGCCAGCAGGGCAGCGCCGGCGACCGCCGCCGCAGGCGTACGCCATGGCTTCCGGTGTGCGACCGGAGTATGGCTGTTGCGATCAAGACGCATGCTTCCAGTTTGCCTATCCCGAGAGATCCTGCCAACCGAATGACGAAAGTTGGTTGCGATTAATTATTGTCCCACTAAGGCCCAAGTTGTAAAAGCTCAACTGCCTGGGCCCGGTAGGTGGCCTCGTCGAAGTGGTCCACCAGGCTTCGCTGCGAGGCGTATCCCAGGGTGAGACCGATGAGCAACTGGCTGTAACCCTGGACTGCCCGGGCCGGCACCCCATTGCGCTGCGCCCAGGCCCGCATGGTCTCGTCTACCGAATCGCGCAGAATGGCGAATTCGGCGCGCAGCCGCTGACCGAGGACGTCGTCGGTGCCGGCGCCGGCACCGAGTTGGGTCAGCAATTCGCCCAGTTCGGGGCTGGCGGCCAGGGCCACCATCGCGAAGCCCAGCAGTTGGCTGGGGGAGGCCGGCCGGTGGCGGTAGTCGTTTAGGGCCGCCAGCGGCCAGGCTAGGGCGGTTCGGGCGACCTCGACCACGATCGCGGTCCGATTGGGGAAGTGATGGTAGATCGCGCCCGCCGAGGTGCCGGAGGCCACGATCAGCTCCGAGATGGCCATCCCCTGCACCCCGCGAGTTCGGATCAGTTCGCCGGCGGCGGCCACGATGGCCTGCCGGCTCGTGGTCTTCTCGGTCATCTTCCAACACTAACCAGTGGTGGCCGGTGGGTCGTCTCTGGGCCGGCCGGACGCATGCTGGACAAGGCGGGCCGGCGTTGGCGATGGTGCGGCCCTTCGGGTACGGTGAAATCAACGGAATGATCGTTCTGCCGAATGCCGCACGAATGAACGGGCGATATGAGCACAGCACTTTCCCTCGGACTTGATGTCGGTTCCACCACGGTCAAGGCGGTCGTGGCCGATCGGGATCGCATCGTGTTCAGCGACTACCGGCGCCACCATGCCGATGTGCGAGGCGAACTTGCCAAGCTGTTGCGCGATATCGAGGCGCGGTTCCCCGACGATACCGTGCGGGTGGCCATGACCGGCTCGGGCGGGCTGAGCGTCGCCAGGATCATGGGTGTGCAATTCGTCCAGGAGGTCATCGCCGCGACCGCCGCCATCGAACGGCTGAACCCCGAGGTGGATGTGATCATCGAGCTCGGCGGTGAGGACGCCAAGATCACCTATCTGCACCCGGTACCCGAGCAGCGGATGAACGGCACCTGCGCCGGCGGTACCGGTGCCTTCATCGACCAGATGGCCACTTTGCTGAAGGTGGACGCCGCCGGCCTGGACTCGCTGGCCGCCGGATACACCAACCTGTATCCGATCGCTTCGCGCTGCGGGGTCTTCGCCAAGACCGATGTGCAGCCGCTGCTCAACCAGGGTGCGGCGCATTCCGATATCGCCGCCTCGGTCTTCCAGGCGGTCGCCACCCAGACGGTCGCCGGCCTGGCTTGCGGGCATCCCATCCGCGGCAAGGTCATCTTCCTGGGTGGGCCGCTGCACTTCCTGCCCGAATTGCGCGCCGCCTTCGTCCGCGCTCTGGGCGACAATGTCGAGACCTACATCACCCCGGACAATGGCCAGCTCTATGTCGCCCTGGGGGCCGCCTTCAGCGCGCCCGGGCCGGCGCTGAGCCTGCGTCACCTGGCCGCCGAATTGGAGGGCGCCAAAGAGCTCGCCCTGACGGCGCGCACGATGCGTCCGCTGTTTGCCGATGAGACCGAACTGGCCGAGTTCGAGGCCCGCCACGGCGCGGCCCATATCCCCCAGGGCCGCCTCGACCAGGTGCGGGGGCCGGTATGGCTCGGTATCGATGCCGGCTCGACGACCATCAAATCGGTGGTGCTGGACGCCAGCGGCACCATCGTGCATTCCACCTATGGTTCCAATGAGGGTGCCCCGCTGGCGGCCGCGGTCCGGATCGCCCGCGAGGTGATCGGCGCGCTGCCCGAGGGCGCGTTCATCGGCCGGGCCTGCGTCACCGGCTATGGTGAGGAACTGGTCAAGGCCGCCCTGCACGCCGACGAGGGTGAGATCGAGACCATGGCCCATTTCCGGGCCGCCGCCGCGGTCTGCCCCGGGGTCACCAGCGTGATCGACATCGGCGGCCAGGACATGAAGTATTTGAAGATCCGCAACGGCATGGTCGATTCGATCTCGGTCAATGAGGCCTGTTCGTCGGGCTGCGGTTCCTTCCTGCAAACCTTCGCCGAGACGATGGGCACCGATGTCCGCGAGTTCGCCAGGGCCGGCATGGCAGCGGATGCACCGGTCGATCTGGGCAGCCGCTGCACGGTTTTCATGAATTCGTCGGTCAAACAGGCCCAGAAGGAGGGCGCCTCGATCGCGGATATCTCTGCCGGGCTCAGCTATTCGGTGGTGCGCAACGCGCTCTACAAGGTGATGAAGCTGCGCGATGTCGGCGAACTCGGCGACCGGGTCGTCGTCCAGGGCGGCACTTTCTTGAACGATGCCGTGCTGCGGGCCTTCGAGTTGCAGACCGGCGTCGAGGTGGTGCGACCCGATATCTCGGGGCTGATGGGGGCCTATGGCGCGGCCCTGACCGCTCGGCGGCATTACGAGCCGGGTCAGGTCTCGGCGATGATGCAGCGCGACCTGGATGCCTTCGAGGTGACCAGTTCCCAGCGCACCTGCAAGCTATGCCAGAACTCCTGCAAGCTGACCATCACCAATTTCGACGATGGCTCCCGGCATGTTTCGGGCAACCGGTGCGAGCGGGGTGCGTCCCTGGAGGCGAGACCGAAGAAGTCCGATATCCCCAACCTGTATGACTACAAGTACAAACGGATCTTCGGCTATCGCCGGCTGACCGATGCCGCTGCCACCCGCGGTACGATCGGCGTCCCGCGGGCGCTGGGCATGTACGAGGACTATCCGCTGTGGTTCACGATTCTCACCCAGTTGAAGTTCAAGGTGGTGATTTCGGGACGCAGTTCGCATGAGCTGTTCGAGACCGGGATGGAGTCGATTCCTTCCGAGAATGTCTGCTATCCCGCCAAGCTTTCGCACGGCCACATCGAATGGCTATTGGCCAAGGGCATCAAGACCATATTCATGCCGTGCGTGAACTACGAGCGCAGGCAGTTCACCGGAGCGGACAACCACTACAACTGCCCGATAGTCGCGTTCTATCCCCAGGTGCTGGCCAAGAACGTCGAGCGGCTGCGGGCGGACGGGGTCCGCATCATCGATCCCTTCGTAAACCTGGACAATCCGGAGAAGCTGGCCGAGCGGCTGGTCGGGATTTTCGCCGACTGGCAGGTCACGCTCGCCGAGGCGAAGGCGGCGGTGGCGGCCGGCTATGCCGAACTCGACCGGGTTCACCTGGATATCAAGGCCGAGGGCGATCGGGCCATGCAGTATCTGCGGGAGACCGGCCGGCGCGGCATCGTGCTGGCCGGGCGTCCCTATCACATCGATCCCGAGATCAACCATGGCATCCCGGAGATGATCACTTCGCTTGGCATGGTGGTGTTCTCGGAGGATTCGTTGACCAATGGCATGGTCGCCTCCCGGCTGGAGCGTCCCCTGCGGGTGCGCGACCAGTGGAGCTACCACACCCGGCTGTACGAGGCGGCCGCCCAGGTGGCCACCGAGCCTGAGCTCAACCTGGTGCAGTTGAACAGCTTCGGTTGCGGGGTGGACGCGGTGACCACCGATCAGGTGCAGGAGATCCTGGAGCGGGCCGGCGATGTATACACCGTGTTGAAGATCGACGAGGTGTCCAACCTGGGGGCGGCCCGTATCCGGTTGCGGTCCCTACAAGCGGCCACCCGGTCCCGGCCCGCCTTCGACCCGTCCACCGAGATCGACACCACCGGGCCCAATCCGGTGTTTGGCCTTGCCGAACGCGAGACACATACCGTCTATGTGCCCCAATTGGCCCCGATCCACTTCCGGATGCTGGAGCCGATCTTCCGGCGTTCCGGGTTGAACGTCGAGGTCTTGGCCCATGCCAGCAACGCCGATGTGGAATGCGGCCTGAAGTATGTGCACAACGATGCCTGCTATCCGGCGATCATGGTTATCGGCCAGTTGATCAACAAGTTCGTCTCCGGCGGGGCCGACCCGGACCGGTCCACCGTGGCGATAACCCAGACCGGCGGCATGTGCCGGGCCACGAACTATGTCGGCTTGTTGCGTAAGGGGCTCAGGGACGCCGGTTTCGCGCAGGTGCCGGTGCTGGCGGTGAGCGCCCAGGGCTTGGAGAGCAACCCCGGCTTCCAGCTGTCGCCAGGCCTGGTGCACCGGGCCGTTCAGGGATTGGTGCTGGGCGATCTGCTGCAGAATGTGCTGCTGCGGACCCGCCCCTATGAACGCGATGAGGGTGCCGCCATGGCTCTCTACCGGCGCTGGGACGACATCACCCGGGAGTTCTTCGCCAACGGCGGCTGGTCTGGGACGCTGCACCGCCGGGTCGGCTATGCGTGGCTGGTCAGGAACATCGTCCGGGAATTCGACGCCCTGCCGTTGCTCGACATTCCACGCAAACCCCGGGTCGGGGTGGTCGGTGAGATCCTGGTCAAGTTCCAGCCGGACGCCAACAACGATGCCGTGCGGGTCATCGAGGAGGAAGGCTGCGAAGCCGTCCTGCCCGGGCTGACCGCGTTCTTCCTCCAGGGCATGTACACCGCCGACTATAAGTGGCAGAACTTTGGCCTGGGCACCGTGAGGAGCCGGATCGGGCAGCGGATCGCGGTGTGGGCCATCGAGCAGTTCGAGCGGCCGATGCGCAGGGCCCTGGCTGCCACCGGCGGCAAGTTCGACGTGCCCGACACCATCTCTGGACTGGCCGAACGGGCCCAGCAAGTGATTTCGCTGGGCACCCAGGCGGGTGAGGGGTGGCTGCTGGTCGGCGAGATGGTGGAACTGATCGAGCATGGCACGCCCAACATCATCTGTGCCCAGCCGTTCGCCTGCCTGCCTAACCATGTGGTTGGCCGGGGCATGTTTG
>CALHWB010000034.1 GCA_938036835.1 uncultured Propionibacterium sp. | reverse complement strand
CCTCAGTGGTCTCCATCGAGCGGGTCTTCGCTCAGGACAACCTGCGCTCCGTCATCGGCGTCGCCCAGGTCATGGGCACTGCGATGGCCACCGCTGCGCGCTCCGGCCAGCGGATCGCCGGCTCGGCGCCGGACGACCCACCGGAGGCGGCCTTACCGGACACGGTGGCCTGGTCCTCGGCGGCCGGCAAACCGCAAACCGGCGACCAGGCCGCGCCCGGCCCGGGCAGGCCCGGGAGATCCGCACCAGAGATCTGGCAGCTGATGCGGCGACTACTGCGGGAGCTGCCGAAGGGTCCGGCTAGGCTGGCCATCGCGCTGCTGCTGGCGATCGGCGCCAGCGGCTCGGCGGTGGCCCTGATGGGGGTATCCGCCTGGTTAGTCAGCCGGGCCGCAGAGCATCCTCCGGTGATGTATCTGTCGGCGGCCGCGGTCGGGGTGCGCTTCTTCGGCATCAACCGCGGGGTAAGCCGCTATCTGGAGCGGCTCACCGGCCACGATGTGGCCCTACGGATGCAGAGCGCGCTCCGGGTGCACGTCTACGACAAGCTGAGCCGCACCACCTTGCTGGGCACGCCGCATGGCGATCTGCTGGTGCGGATCATCGCCGACACCGGGGCCATCACCGATCTGCTGGTGCGGGTGCTGCTGCCCTTCTGCTCGACATTGGTGGTGTTCGTGGGTACCGGCCTGCTGCTGGCACCGTTCAGCCCACCATTCGCGATCGTGTTGCTGGGTGCCGCGCTGCTCGCGGGGCTGGTGGTGCCGTTGCTGGCCCAGCGTTGGTCCCGGGCCGCCGACGATGCCGCGGTGCCCGCTCGCGGCGAGTTGGGCGCCCGGGTACGCGAGGCGACACTGGCCGCCGCCGATCTGGTGGCCTACGGCCAGGAACGCCGGACCGTCCAGCAGCTGGCGCGGGTGGACGCGCGGTTACGAAACGCGGAGGCCCGTGGGGCGTGGACGCGCGGGATAGCCAGCGGCCTGCAACTGGCGATCACCGGGACGGCGGTGGCGCTGGCCCTGCTGATCGGTGGATCGGCGGTAGCCACCGGGAAACTGGCGGCGCGAGACCTGGCGATCCTGGTGTTCGTGCCGCTAGCGATCCACGAGCTGTTCGCCGGCTTCGGCAAGGCGACCCAGACCCTCACCCGGACGCGGGCCGCGCTCGGCCGGGTGCTGGACGTACTGGCGGCGGAACCGGTGGGGATGGGCGACCGCGAGCCGCCGCCGGCCACCGGGGCGGGCAGCGGGCAGTCCGCCGGCCCGGCCGGTGGGGCCGCTGGCCTGCCCGGCGGGCTGGCATTGCATGCCGTGGACGTGGGCTGGCCGGGCGCCGGGCTGTTGCTCACCGGCGTCGAACTCACCCTGGCCGCTGGGGAATCGGTCGCGCTCACCGGCCCGTCGGGGCTCGGCAAGACCACCCTGGCGGCGACGATCATGGGCCTGATCCCGGCCCGTGGCGGCGGTCTGACGGTGCCCGACCGGGTCGGCTATCTGGCCCAGGACGCCCACATCTTCGCCACCACGCTGGCCGAAAACGTCAAGATCGGCAACCGGGATGCCACCGCTGCCCAGATCGTCCGGGCAATGGCCAGAGCTGGTCTGGCCCTCGACCCCCAGCGGGTGGTCGGCGAGCAGGGGGCGACGCTGTCGGGTGGCGAAGCCCGGCGCGTCGCCCTGGCCCGCGTCCTGGTCGCGGCCGAGCCCGCCGAATTGGTGATCCTGGACGAGCCGACCGAGCACCTCGACCACCTCACCGCAACCGCCCTGCTGGACGATCTGTTCGAGCAGTTCGACCGGACCGCCCTGCTGGTGATCACCCATGACCCGGGGCTGATGGCCCGCTGCGACCGGGTGATCGATCTGACCCGCTTTTCACCAAGTCGGCGGTGATGCCCCGGCACCACCGAGCGGGTAGCCCGCCCTGGCCCGCCCGGTGGCGGCTACTGCCGGCGCAGATGGAAGCCGCCGTCCACATTGATGACCTCGCCGGTCGAATACCGGAAGCAGCCGCCCACCAGGCCGGACACTGCCAGCGCGATGTCGGCGGGCTGCCCCCAGCGGGCGATCGGGAAATCCTCGCCCGCCGCGATCAGCCGGTCGTATCTGTCGTGCACCACCCGGGTCATCGGGGTATCGATCACCCCGGGCCGCACCTCGTGCACGTAGATCTGCTCGGCAGCCAGCCGGCGGGCGAACAGCTGGGTAAGCATGGCCAGACCGGCCTTGGCGGTGCAGTATTCGGCCCGATCGACGGCCACGGCATAGCTGTTCAGCGAACCGAGGTTGACGATATAGCCGCGCGCCGCGTCGATGACCGGTTGGGCGATCATCTGCCGGGCGACCAGTTGGGTCAGGAAGAAGGTGGCCTTCAGGTTGGTGTCCAACACGAAATCCCAGGCATCCTCGGTGACCGCCAGCAGATCGCCGCGCCGCTGTGGGGAGACCCCGGCATTGTTGACCAGCACATCGAGGCGTCCGAACCGGGCCAGCGCACCGGTCACGAAGTCCTGCCGGTCGGCGGCGCTGTTCAGATCGCCGGCCATCGTCCACAGTCGCCCGGCCGCTCCGGCCGCCAATTCGGCAAGGCCGGGGTCGGCGGCGAGATCCTTTTCCAGTACCGCCAGGTTGCAGCCCTCCGCTAGGAACCGGGTCACGATTCCCAAACCGATGCCCCGGCCGCCGCCGGTGACCAGTACCGTCCGGGCCACCTCATCGTCCCTGGTAGACCGCCGGACGCCGGGCCAGGAAGGCACTCAGGCCCTCATGGGCATCGGCGGTGGTACACAGCCAGCCCAGCAGGGCGGCATCCCGCTGGACGAGCTGTTCGGGGCTCAGCCCGGCCGAGTAGAGCAGCATCTGCTTGGTGGCCCGCATCGACAGCGGCGCGAACCCGGCCAGTTTGACCGCCAGCGCCGCGGCATCGGCGCGTAGCTCAGCCACGCTGGGCTGGCTGCGCAGCACCAGGCCGCAGGCGACCGCTTCGTCGGCCGTGATCGCCTCCCCGGTGATGATCATGGCAGCCGCTCTCGACTGACCGATCAACCGCTGTAGGCGTTCGGCGCCACCCCAGCCGGGCAGCATGGCAATATTGATCTCCGGTAACCCAAGTTTGGCGTTTTGGCTGGCCAGGCGAATATCGCAGGCCATCGCCAGTTCCAGGCCACCGCCCAGGCAATAGCCATTGATGGCCGCGATGGTGGGCACCGGCAGTCGCTCGATGCGGGTGAACAGCCGATGCCCCACCTCGATGTGCCGGTAGCCATCGGCCGGGGTGTAGTCGATCAGTTCACCGATATCGGCACCGGAAACGAACGACTTCTCGCCGCTGCCGGTGATGACCAGGGCACGCAGTTGCTCGTCGCCGGCCAACCGCCCGACGATCTGGTCCATTTGCTCGCAGATGCCGATGCTCAGCGCATTGCGTTGGGCGGGGCGGTCGACGATCAGGGTGGCTACCGGGCCGGCGCGATCCAATCTGACTTCGGCACCGCTGCCGGGCTCGAAGGTCTCGGTCATGGAGTCCTCCTATCGGATCCCTCGGAAAGCGTTTTCAGGCTATCCTGCCGAATCCGGCCCGGCGCGCGATTGCCACCGATTGCCGTGGTCTCAGCGATCCACGCGTGCCGAGCCGCCACCGGCCAGTTTGCGCACCTCCGCGAGGGTGGCCATCGAGGTGTCTCCCGGTGTGGTCATCGCCAGGGCACCATGGGCGGCCCCATAGTTCACCGCGGTCTGCAGATCCTCCCCGCTGATCAGGCCATAGATCAACCCGGACGCAAAGGAATCCCCACCGCCGACCCGATCGAAGATCTCCAGGCCGTCGCGCTGGGTCGCCTGGACCACGCCATCGGCCTTGGTCCAGGCGATCGCCGACCAGTCGTTGACCGACGCCGACCGCACCGAACGCAGGGTGGTACCGATCACCTGGAAGTTCGGATAGGTTTCGGCCACCCGTTCGACCATCTGCTTGAAGGCATCCAGCGGCAGCACGGTGAGGTGCTCGTCCACCCCCTCGATGGCGAAACCCAGTGCGGCGGTGAAATCCTCCTCATTGCCGATCATCACGTCGACATAGGGCGCCACCGCCCGGTTGACCTCCTGGGCCCGGGCCTGGCCGCCGATCGATTTCCACAGGCTCGGACGATAGTTGAGGTCGTAGCTGACGATGGTGCCGGACCGCTTCGCCGCCCGGCAAACCTCGATCACGGTCTGCGCGCTGGTTGGCGAAAGCGCCGCATAGATACCGCCGGTATGCAGCCAGCGCACCCCGCGGCGTTCAAAGATATCGGCCAGATCCCAGTCGGTGGCCCGGGCCTGGCCGATCGCGGTATGGCCCCGATCGGAGACCCCGACCGAACCGCGCACCCCAAAACCGCGCTCCAAGAAGTTGAGCCCGTTGCGGGCGGTGCGGCCTACCCCATCGTTGGGCGTCCACCTGATCAGACCGGTGTCCACTCCGCCCTGCATGATGAAATCCTCGACCAGATGCCCCACCTCGTTGTCCACCAGGGCGGTGAGCACGCCGGTGCGCATGCCGAAGACCTTGCGCAGGCCGCGCACGACGTTGTATTCGCCGCCGCCCTCCCAGACGGTGAACTGCCGAGCGGTCCGGATCCGTCCCGGCCCGGGATCGAGGCGCAGCATGATCTCCCCCAGGCTGAGGGCATCCCATTCGCACGATTCGCGCGGTTTGAGCCCCAGTTCCACACCCATCACTGCTCTCCCTCGGTGATCCGGGTTACCAATTCCACGGCCTGGCGGGTGAGGGCCGCCACGCGATCGAACTCGCCGTTGTCAACCGCCTTGGCCGGCACCATCCAGGAGCCGCCCACCGCGGGCACGCACGGCAGGCTGAGGAACTCGGCCAGATTCGCCGCCGAGACGCCGCCGGTCGGCATGAAGTTGATATCGCCGAACGGTGCCGACAGGCCCTTCAGCGCAGCCGCGCCGCCATAGACGTTGGCGGGGAAGAACTTCACCGTCCGGATGCCGAGTTCCTCGGCGGCCAGGATCTCGGTCGGGGTGACCGCACCCGGCAGCACCGGCACACCCAGTTCCTGGGCCCGTCGCACGATATCGCCGCGCAGTCCCGGGCTCACCACGAACTGGGCGCCCGCCTCGACTGCCTGATCCACCTGGGCGACGCTGCGCACGGTGCCCGCACCCACCAGCAGATCGCCCCGGGCGACCAGGGTTCTGATGGAGTCGGCTGCGGCGGCGGTGCGGAAGGTGACCTCCGCGATCGGCAACCCGCCGGCGATCAGGGCATCGCCCAACCCGGGGGCATTGGCGGCGTCGTTCAGCACCACTACGGGCACGATGCGATAACGGGTGATGTCGTCCAGCGTGACGCTCATCTGCACTCCTCAGCATGAAAAAACAGGGCCAGCCCAAAGCCTGTTTCGCTCGGCAAAACAGCAGGGCCGTTTATTGAAACACTCTACCAGCCCCCGCAACGCCAACGCCCCGGCCGAGCTCTGCTACACTTCTTGGTAAGCGCTTTCCAACTTTGTTCGATCGTCCACAGCGTCCCGGAAGGAGCCCGCCGTGCATCCTGTCAACAAGCCGGTAGCGATGATCACCGGTGGCAACCGCGGCATCGGCCGCGGCATCAGCCGGGCCCTGCTCCGAGCGGGTTGGGCGGTGTCCATCATGGCCACCCGGGATGCCGATGCTGCGGACCTGGCCGGGCTCACCGCCCTCGGCCCGGTCCGCTATACCCGCGGCGACGTCGCCAACCTCGCAGATCACCGGGGGTTCCTCGACAACACCCGCGCCGCCTGGGGACGGGTGGATGCCCTGATCAACAACGCCGGGGTGGCACCCACGCACCGGCTAGACGTCCTGGAGGCCGAGCCCGAAAGCTACGACCGGGTGCTGTCGATCAACCTGCGCGGCCCCTACTTTCTCACCCAGCTGGTGGCCCGGGCCATGATCGCAGACCGCGGCGATCCGACGCCAGAAGGCACCGAGGTGACCGGCACCATCGTCAACATCACCTCGATATCGGCCGAGACGGTCTCCACCGACCGCGGCGAATACTGCATCTCCAAGGCGGGTGCGGCGATGGCCAGCCGGGTATGGGCCGCCCGGCTGGCCCCGGAGCGCATCCCGGTCTACGAGTTGCGCCCCGGGGTGATCGCCACCGACATGACCGCCGGGGTACACGCCAAATATGACGCGGCCTTCGCCGCCGGGCTGGCACCGATGCCGCGTTGGGGGCGACCAGCCGATGTCGGCAGCGTCGTGGTGCAGTTGGTTTCGGGCCGCCTGCCCTATTCGACCGGTGAGGTCATCCACGTCGATGGTGGCCTGCACATCGCCCGGCTGTGAACCCAGCGATCATGCACCCACCGACCCGGATCGGCGACCTGGAGATCCCGACCATCGTCACCACCACGGTCGTGGTGGGCACCGGCTCGGCCGGTTACGCGGCCGCGGACCAGTTGCTGCTGGCCGCCGCCCGGAGGCACCAAAACCAGCCCGATATCTGCCTGATCACCGACCAGATCCGCGCGGGCACCTCCCGCAATGCGGGCTCCGACAAGCAAACCTATTACAAACTGGGATTGGCTGGGGCAGCCCCGGATTCGGTCGCCGAACTCGCCAGAACCCTGTTCGCGGGCGGCGCGATGGACGGTGACAACGCATTGGCCGAAGCCGCCGGTTCGGCCCGGGCCTTCCTGCACCTGGCCGAGATCGGCGTGCCCTTCCCCACCGACCGCCATGGCCAGTTCACCGGTTACCGAACCGACCACGACCCGCGCGAGCGGGGCACCTCCATCGGCCCCTACACCTCGAAGGCGATGACCGAATGCCTGGAGGCGCGCGTCCTGGCCGCCGGGGTGCCGATCCGGTCGGACTGCCGGCTGCTCGATCTGATCGTCGACCGCAGCGGCCATGCGGCCCGGGTGGTGGGCCTGCTGGCATACGACCGGTCCCCGCAGGCGGCCGAAGCCGCCAAGACCAGCCCGGGAGGCCGTTTCCTGCTCGTCCGGGCGGGTCAGGTGATCCTGGCCACCGGCGGGCCGGCCGGGATATACGCCGATTCGGTCTACCCGCATGGCCAATGGGGGGCCACGGGAGCGGCCCTGCGCGCCGGCGCCCCGGGACGTAACCTGACCGAATGGCAGTTCGGGCTGGCCTCGATCGCACCCCGCTGGAATGTCTCGGGCAGCTATTTACAGGTGGTGCCCAGGATCATCTCCACCGACGCCGCGGGCGGGGACGAACGCGAATTCCTTGATGCGGAGTTACCGGACGCCACGGTGCGGGACCAGCTGGTTTTCCTCAAGGGCTATCAATGGCCCTTCGATGCCCGCAAGGCCGCCTGCGGATCGTCGGTGATCGACCTGTTGGTCCACCGGGAACGTGTGCTGCGTGGCCGCCGGGTGTGGCTGGACTTCCGCAGCAATCCGGGCGGCGGCCGGTTCCATATCGACCGGTTGCACCCCGAGGCCCGCGACTACCTGACCCGCGCGGGGGTCGCCGGGCTGCCCGCGGACGCCACCCCGGCCGACCGGCTACGCCGATTGAACCAGGCGGCCTACGACTTCTATCTGGACCGCGGACCCCGCGTCGACCTGGCCGGCGAGCCGCTAGAGATCGCCGTCTGCGCCCAACACAGCAATGGTGGCCTGGAGGTGGACAGCTGGTGGCGTTCTCCGCTGTCCGGGCTGTACGCGGTAGGCGAGGTGGCCGCCTCGCACGGCGTCTATCGTCCCGGTGGGGCGGCCCTGAACTCGGGTCAGGTGGGGGCGGCCCGGGCCGCCTGCTGGCTCAGCGAGCATGGCCAGCACCGGCCACCAGATGCCACCCGATTCGCCCAGGCCGCCGCCGGACCAGTCCAGGCCGCGGCCGAGCTGGTCGCGCTGGGTGCCGCCCGGTTCGGCAGCGGGCAGGCCGACAACACCGAACAGATCCTGAGTGCGGCCGCCCAGTCGATGAGCCGGGCTGCGGGCCTGGTGCGTTCGGCGGCCGCCATCGAACAAGCCCTTGAACTGACCCGCGAACGGTTGGCCGAGCACACCCGAACCATCTCGATCGACCCCGGCAGCCGGCGCAGTATGGACCGCGGTTTCCTGATCCGCGAGATCCTCACCAGCCAGTACTGTCACCTCGGCGCGCTGCGCGACTATCTGGCCCGGGGCGGCCGCAGCCGCGGCTCGGTGCTCTACACCGATCCCGCCGGAGAACTGCCCGGCTGGCTCGACGCCGCAGGCCAACGGCATGACCTGGACCTGCCAGAGCAGTACCGCTTCCGCGGCGACGACCGGCGGTTGGACGGCGTCACCCAGGTGGTGACCCTGACCGGCACCGCCCACGAACCGCGCCTGGACTGCCGTTGGCGGCCCGTGCGACCGCTGCCCTGCCCGGACGAGCCCTTCGAGGTGGTCTGGCGCCGCCACCGCCTAGACCGCAATGTGTACTGACGGCACCGCCGCGAGCATCGCACCCTCCGGGGCGCCACCGGCCGGCTCGACTCAGCCAATCCCACCGGAGGCCCAATGACCAACAGGCTGTCGATCAACCAGTGGTCGCTGAAAACCACCGGGTGCGCCGAATTCATCGCCGCGGTCGCCCGGGCCGGGATCGAATCGGTGGGCCTGTGGCGGCAAAACATCGCCGAGATCGGGGTACCGGCCGCGGCCCGGCTGATCCGCGATCACGATCTGCGAGTCAGCTCCCTGTGCCGCGGCGGATTCCTCACCGCACCGACCCGGGCGGGCCGCCAGGCCGCGCTGGACGACAATCGTCGCGCGGTGGACGAGGCCCACACTCTCGGCACCCAGGTGTTGGTGCTGGTGGTCGGCGGCCTGGCCGCCGGTCAGCGGATCGCGGCCGCCCGGGCGCGACTGCCGCAGACCATCGCCGAACTGGCCGAGTACGCCGCCGGTGCAAGAATCCGGCTCGCCTTGGAACCGATGCATCCGATGTTCGCCGCCGACCGGGCGGTGATCTCGACCCTGGCACAGGCCCTGGAACTGGCCGAGCTGAGCGGCTCGGATTCGGTCGGAGTGCTGGCGGACAGCTACCACATCTGGTGGGATCCCCAGGCACCGGCCGGTATCGAGCAGGCCGGCGCCACGGGCCGCCTGCTGGGCTATCAGGTCAGCGACTGGGTCCTGCCATTGCGCAGCGACCCGGTCGATTCCCGCGGGATCCCAGGTGACGGATGCATCGATTTCGCCGAACTGACCAGCGCGGTCGCCCGCACCGGCTATCCCGGCGATGTCGAGGTGGAGGTCTTCAATCCCGACCTGTGGGCGCTGCCGGCCGGAACCGCGCTCCGGCTGCTCCGCGACCGTTTCGACCGGCTGATCGTCCCCCACCTGACCGGTCAGCGGGCCTGAACCGTAGACGCCCCCGCCGGCCCGGCAGCCCTACGAGCTGGCCAGCGGTGGCAGACTTGGCCCATGGGCAGCCCAGCGCAGCAGACCGGGCCGATGCCGGTCGAGGCGATCGAACGCGCCCTGGCGCTGCTGGACGCGCTGGCGCAGGCGGGGCCGGCCGGTATCGCCCTGGCTAGGCTGTGCCGGGATCTGGAGTTGAACAAATCGACCGCCTACCGCGCCCTGGCCACCATGCGGGCCCGCGGTTACGTGGTACAGGACGCCAACTCGACCTACCGCCTCGGCCCGGCCGCGATCGCCCTGGGCGCCAGCCTGCTGGCCCCGGAATCGTTGGCCCAGCAGCTGCATCCGGCCCTGGTGGTATTGGCCCGCGAACTCGGCGAACTGGTGCATCTGGGCACCCTGCACGGCGACCGGGTGCTGTACATCGACAAGGTCGAACCCGACAAGGCGATCCGCGTCTGGTCGCAGGTGGGACGCGAGGTACCGGCAGCGACCACCTCACTGGGGCGGGCGATCCTCGCCTACGGGGCCACGCCCATGGCACAGCTGGACGCGTTCGCGACCTCGCCGGCCGATCTGGCCCGGCTGCGGAAGGCCGTCGCCCGGGCCCAGCGGCTGGGCTACGCCACCGAAACGGAGGAGAACGAACCCGGCATCGCCTGCCTGGGCGTCCCGATATTGCGCCAGGGCCAGGCGATCGCCGCCCTCAGCATCACCATGCTGGCCGGCGACTTCGGCCCCGCACGGGTACGACGACTGCTCGACCAGATCCGCACCCTGCTGCCCCCACGCCTGCCCGACCAGCTGGCCCTGCCACCGCAACTAGAATCGGCCAAGCCCACGAACGCCCACCGGCACGCTCGCTCCGCCGGCCCGTAACCAGAGAGTGCACCGATGGTATCCGGCGCACATATCCGCTGACCAGCCGAGCCAAACAGGACCGATCGCCTTCCGGGCAGCCCAGCGAGCGCGCCGCCGCCCGCGATCGCGCTCGCTGGTACAGCCGCCGGACGGTCAGCTGTGCGGTGGCGCACAAAATCGCATGGCAAATCGGCGGCAACAATTCGCGCAAGGCATTGGCTTTTGCCCGCAAACATGGCATGATTTAGGAACAGTCGATTCCGGTGGTCCCCCCGGCTACCGATGCGCGACTGACGGCCGGGGCTCGCGTCTCAGGGGGTGGGTGCGCGAGCTCCGGTCTCGTTCTTTCCCTACGATTCCATTCGCCGGCCCGAGGACTCTCAACCCGGTGGCCCAATTCGCCGGCCACAGGCCCGCTAGCCGGGCAGCGCCAGAGCCGAGCCACCGCGCGGGTGCCGCCGGGAATACCGGCATGGCGGCTACCGTTTAGTGGAACGTCAGGGCGCCGCCAGCCGGCGCAGTCCGAAAGGCACAGCAGACAGGAGTTCCCATGGCCACACTGCCCATCACCAGCGGCAATCTGGACGCC
Organism: uncultured Propionibacterium sp.; assembly: GCA_938036835.1. Lineage (GTDB taxonomy): Bacteria > Actinomycetota > Actinomycetes > Propionibacteriales > Propionibacteriaceae > Brooklawnia. The sequence continues at coordinate 9,814 of CALHWB010000034.1, read as the reverse complement.
ACGCTGCACGACAACGACATCGTCTTCCTCGATTTCTGGGCCAGCTGGTGCCGTCCCTGCCAACAGTTCGCGCCCATCTACGATCAGGCCAGCGCCAAGCATCCAGACATCGTCTGGGGCAAGATCGACACCGAGGATCAGCAGGAACTGGCCGGTGCGGCCGGTATCACATCCATTCCGACCGTCATGGTCTTCCGCCAGGGCATCCCGGTGTTCTCGCAGGCCGGCGCGCTATCCGGGCCCGCCCTTGACTCGCTCGTGGCGCAGGTGCGCGACCTGGACATGGACGACGTCCGGCGCAAGGTGGCCGAAACCGAGCGGGCCGGCGCGGACGACCCCGACCCGCTGGCCGACTGAGCCGGCACCGGCCGCGGGCTCTGCTATCCCCCGAGCCCGCAACCGGTGGGCTGGCTCGCCACGCCACCAGTCCGGCAGTCCCATAGCACGGGGCGGTACCCTAGGATCGGCAGGTCAGCCATCCACCGCTGACGGCAGGCCGACGGCCCACTTTAGCCTGTAGGGTCTGATGGGAACCTGTGATGCCCGGAAGGAGGCTCGCGATGGGTTGGTTGCACAACGTCGAGCGTTCGCTCGAGAACGTGGTCAACACGGTGTTCGCGCGCGCCTTCCGCGGTGAGGTGCAACCGATCGAGATCGCCAACCGGCTGCAGAAGGAGATGGACGCCGAGGCGAAGCTGCTCAACCGGGACAAGCGGCTGGTGCCGAACAACTTCGTCGTCCAGCTTTCGGCCCACGACTATGACGAGCTCGCCCCGATGGCCCGGGCGATCAACGACGACATCGTGCCCGAGTTGCGGCGCCATGCAGGCGAGCGAAACTACGTATTCAACGGTCCCATCCGCATCGACTACGAATGCGACGAGGCGCTTTCGGTAGGCCGGTTCCGGGTGCTGAGCGAGGCGATAGCGACGGTAGCCGACAGCGGCTCCCCCGCGTCCACCTCGCTGATCAGGCGGGCCCCGCTGGTATTGGAGGTCAATGGCGTCCGGCATCCTCTGCTGCCGCCCGGATTCACCATCGGCCGCGGCTCGGAGGCCGACCTGCGGATCAACGATCCGGGCATCTCCCGCCGGCATGCCCGGGTAGTGGTGGTCCAGACCCCAGACGGCCTGATCGACGTCAGCATCGAGGATCTCGGTTCGACCAATGGCGTGATCGTAAACGGCCAGCGGATCACCAACGTCCGCCTCGGTGACGGTTCCCGTATCGAGATCGGTTCCACCCGGATGCTCGTGCACTCACCGGTTGGGTCGTGACCAATTGAGCACCCTGCTGCTGGCCGCCCTGAAGATCGCCTTTTTGCTGCTGATGTGGCTGTTCATCCTGTTCGTGGTCAACACCATCCGCGCCGACCTGTTCGGGCGGCGGGTCACCGAAGCCGAATTGGCGGCGGCCGGCAAGCCCCCGGCCGGCGCGTCGCACCCCCCGCACCTTGACCCGGGAGGCCAAGCCGAACGCCTGCCCACCCACATCACCATCACCACCGGCCGGGCGGCGGGCAACTCGGCCCGGCTACCGGCGCCAGGCGAAGAGATCCTGCTGGGCCGGGCCGCGTCCTGCGCCCTGGATGTGGACGACGATTACGCGTCCAGCCGCCACGCCCGGATCTGGCGGGATCAGGAGGGCTTCGTGGTGGAGGATCTGGCCTCAACCAACGGCACATATGTCAACGGACAGCAGATCAGCCAGCCGACCCGGATCACCCCCGGCGATGTGGTGCGGGTCGGGCGCTCCCAGATGAGGTTGGAGGGCTGAAATGAACCTGTCCTTGAAGTACGCGGCGCATTCCGAGATCGGGCTGGTGCGGACGAACAACCAGGATTCGGCCTATACCTCACCCAGCCTGATCGTGGTGGCCGACGGCATGGGTGGCGCGGCGGCCGGCGACCTGGCCAGTTCGGTGGCCATCCGCGAACTGCGCCGCACCGATTCCCAGAACCATCCCGGCGACCCCGACAACCCCAACGCCCGGCTACAGGGCGAGGACATGCTGGTGGCGCTGGGCGGCGCGCTCGCCAAGGCGAACGACACGCTGGCCGATCTGGTGGTCAGCGACCACTCCCTGGAAGGCATGGGCACCACCGTGTGCGGGGCCATGTTCTCCGGCACCCAATATGGCATCTGCCATATCGGCGATTCCCGGGGCTATCTGGTGCGTGACGGCCAGCTGCGCAGGATCACCCACGATCACTCCTTCGTGCAGTCGCTGGTCGATGAGGGCAAGATCTCCCCCGAGGAGGCCGCCCATCATCCGCACCGATCGCTGCTGTTGAAGGTGCTCAATGGGCAACCCACCCACACCCCGGAGTTCGAACTGATCGACGCCCGTCTCGGCGATCGGCTGCTGTTCTGCTCCGATGGACTGTGCGGCATGGTCGAGGACGATGCCATCGAGCCCATCCTGACCGCGCAGGCCCCACTCGACCAGATCGTGGACAATCTGACCGCGGCGGCCCACGGCGGCGGCGGCCTCGACAACATCACCATCGTGGTGGCCGATGTGGTCGAGGCCGATCCGGCGCTGGATGCCGTTCCCCCGGCCGTGCTGGGGGCGGCCGAACAGGTGACGATCCCGGACGTGGACATTTCCCGGACCATCGACCTGGGCGACCGTACCGAGGAAACCCGCCGCACCCCGGTCAGCCAGGTACCCAACGCGCCGGCACCGCTGACGGTGGCGGGGCAGGGGCTGCCCGCCGGAGTGATCGACCCCGACCGGTTCGAGGCGATCCGCTACCAGCCGCATCTGCCCAGTCGAAAACGCCGGCTGCTACCGCTGATCACCTCGATCGTCGCGGTCCTGGCATTGCTCGCCGGGGGCTATTTCGGCGGCAGATACTTCCTGAGCACCCAGTACTTCATCGGCCCCGACGGCGAGCGGGTGGCGATCCACCAGGGCGTCAACGATGAGGTGCTCGGGGTTAGCCTGTACCAGATAGTCGAGACCAGCAAGATCAACATCGCCGACCTGCCGCCCTACTACGCCAGCGAGGTACAGGCCGGGCACCTGCGCTACGACTCGGTCGAGGAAGCCCGCAGGCAACTGGTGCACCTAGGCGAATTGGCCGAAAAATGCATAGCCGAGCGCCGGGCGGGAAGCCCCTCCACCGGTCCGGACGAGCCGGTGCCATCGGCCACACCAAGCAGCCCGGATTCACCGGGGACCAGCCCGCCAAGCCCGAGCGGCAGCCAGCGCCCCGACCAAGAGGCCTGCGGATGACTACCCCACTCCCGGACCGCCAACCGGTGGTTATCTACCGGCAGCAGCGAAACGCCGAGTTGGGGTTGTGCCTGTTGGCTGCCCTGTTCGGGATCGGAGGCTGGCTGCTCACCCATCTGGCCCGCGAGGGTTCCGTGCCCGCCCAATGGGGTCTGATGGCTGCCATCTGGCTGGCCATCTGCCTCGGCGCCCACCTGGTGGTACGGCTACGCATCCCCTGGGCGGATCCGGTGATCCTGCCCTGCGTGCTGGCCCTCAACGGGCTCGGACTGGCCATGATCCACCGGATAGACATCGGCTGGGATACCCCCACCGCCTACGGTCAGATGCAGCTGATGTGGACGGGGTTGGGGGTCTGCCTGTTCGTCCTGGTGCTGGTGCTGGTGCGGGACTACCGGGTGTTGCAGGGGTTCGGCTATCTGCTGTTCCTGGTCGGCATGGTGTTTCTGCTGCTGCCGCTGGTGCCCGGGCTGGCATCGCCGAACAATGCGGCCAATGGCTCTCGGATCTGGATCCAGGTAGCCGGCATGTCCTTCCAGCCCGCCGAGCTCGCCAAGATCGTGTTGACGCTGGCCTTTGCGTCCTATCTCACCGAGAACCGCGAGCTGTTGCAGCTGGCCGGCCGGCGGCTGCTGGGGATCCAGTTGCCCCGGTTGCGCGATCTGATCCCGATCGGGGTGATGTGGGCGGCCGCCGTGGTGGTGCTGGTGTTCGAAAACGACCTGGGTACCTCCCTGCTGTTCTTCGGGCTGTTCGTGATGATGCTGTATGTATCCACCAGCCAGGTGCGCTGGGTGTTGATCGGGCTCAGCGCGTTTGCGGCCGCCGCGGCGATAATCGGGCGGCTGGCCCCGCATGTGGCCACCCGGGTGTCGAGTTGGCTGCACCCCTTCGAGGACTACGAGACCAACTACCAGATCATCACCGCCCAATTCGGTATCGCCTGGGGCGGCCTGTTCGGCCGTGGCTGGGGCCAGGGCCGGCCCGGCCTGACCCCGGTGGCCAATTCGGATTTCATCTCCGCGGCCGTGGCCGAGGAACTCGGCCTAGTGGGGTTGATCGCGGTGACCGTGATCTATCTGCTGCTGGTGGCGCGCGGGTTGCGGGCCGCCCTCACCTCCACGGTGGTCTTCGGCAAGCTGCTGGCGGCCGGGTTCAGTTTCGTCTTCGCGCTGCAGATCTTCGCCATCATCGGCGGGGTCACCCGGCTGCTGCCGCTGACCGGCCTGACCACACCGTTCATGTCCCAGGGCGGCAGTTCCCTGATCGCGAACTGGGTGATCGTCGCCGGCCTGTTGCTGATCAGCCACCAGGCCAGACGGCCCAGCGCACCGCAGCCGGCGCCAGCGGCGGTGGTCGTCGATCTGGGCGACGAACGCACCGCGGTCATCGACGCCGGAAGGATGCCGCGATGAACCGGTCGATTCGCGGGGTGGCGTTGGTGGCCGGGCTGATGTTCCTGGCCCTGCTGATCAATGCGACCGTCAGCTACCTGGCGCGCAGCGAGTTCCTGCTCAACTACCCCAGCAACAACCGCGTCCGGGACGAACAGTTCGGCAGCCCCCGCGGCCCGATCCTCGTCGGCAACACCCCGGTCGTCCAGAACGTGCCCACCAACACCCACCCCTATGCCTACCAGCGGGAATACCTCAATGGGCCGCTGTACGCCCCCGTCACCGGCTACTACTCCTATATCTACGGCCGCACCGGCCTGGAGCAGCTTTACAATGCCGAACTGGTTGGGCAATCCGATGCCCAGTTCGCCGGCCGGATCCTGGACATCCTGGCCGGCCACCAGGTGGCCGGCGGGCAGGTGCAGACCACCATTCAACCGCACGCCCAGCAGGCCGCCTGGGATGCCCTGGCGGGCCGGGAAGGCGCGGCGGTGGCCATCGACTACACCACCGGTGCGGTGCTAGCGTGGGTCTCCACCCCAAGCTACGACCCGGCACCGCTGGCCAGTACCGACTTCGCCGCAAGCCAGCGGGCCTGGGACCAACTCATGGCCGACCCCGGCCAGCCAATGAACGACCGGGCCATGCAGGAGATCCACGCGCCGGGATCGACCTTCAAACTGGTCGTGGCCGCGGCCGCGCTGGCCAATGGGTATACGCCCGAGACGATGATCGACACCCCGGCCGAGTTGCCGCTGCCCGGCTCGTCCCGTACGCTGCCGAACCTGGCCGATTGCGGCAACGGCCAGCAGTCCCTGGACCATGCGCTGACGCTATCCTGCAACACCACCTTCGCCAACATCGCCCTCGGTCTGGGAGCAGACAAGATCCGTGCGCAGGCGCAGGCGTTCGGCTTCGACGACAGCTTCGGCGGCGATATCGGCTCGGCGGTGAGCACCTTCCCGGCGGACCCCGACGGAGCCCAACTGGCGATGAGCGCGATCGGGCAGTTCGAGGTGGCGGCCACCCCGCTGCAGATGGCCGTGCTCGCCGGCGGGATCGCCAACAACGGCAAGGTGATGTCGCCCTATGTCGTCCAGGAGGTCCGAGACGCCAACCAGCGGGTGTTGAGCAGTCATCAGCCGAGCAGCCGGGGGCAGGCCATGCCGGCAGCCAACGCGAGCGTATTGCAGCAGATGATGGTGCACGTGGTGCAGTCCGGCACGGCCACCGATGTGCAGATCGATGGGCTGACGATCGGCGGCAAGACCGGTACCGCCGAAACCCTGCCCCAGGCGGCCTCCCACTCCTGGTTCACCGGCTACGCCGCAGAAAAGCACGTTGCCGTTGCGGTATACCTGGCCGATCCCCAGGGCGAGACCGCCAACCCGGTGGCGCGCGCGATGCTGGAGGCGATCGAGTGATCGAATCCCACAGCAGATTCTCAGCCTGCCTTCATCTTCACCGTCCACAATGGTTCGGTCGCCCGATAGCCGACCGGGCAGCGACAGGGCGCGGCAGCCACCCGGCGGGCTGGAAAGGAAAGGCGTGATGACCGACGAACCCATCATCCTGGGCGGGCGCTATCAGCTTGAAGAGGTCATCGGCCGGGGCGGTATGGCCGAGGTCTGGCGGGCCAGGGACCGCCGGTTGGACCGGCAGGTTGCCGTGAAACGATTGCGGGTCGATCTGGCCACCGATCAGATCTTCCAGGCCCGGTTCCAGCGCGAAGCCCAATCGGCGGCCGGACTGAACCATCCCAATATCGTCAGCGTCTACGACACCGGCGAGAAGGTGGATCCCACTTCGGGCACCATGGTGCCCTATATCGTGATGGAACTCGTCGAGGGCCTGACCCTGCGGGATCTGCTGCGCCGCGGCCAGCCGATCCAGCCCGAGAAGGCCTTCGAGTACACCATGGGGGTGCTGGAAGCCCTCAGCTTTTCCCACAAGAACGACATCGTCCACCGGGACATCAAACCCGCCAATGTGATGATCACCCCGTCCGGTCAGGTCAAGGTGATGGATTTCGGGATCGCCCGGGCGGTCTCCGACACCGCGGCCACGATGACTCAAACCGCCGCGGTGATCGGCACCGCCCAGTATCTATCGCCCGAGCAGGCCCGCGGCGAGCAGGTGGATGCCCGCAGCGATATCTACTCGGCCGGCTGCCTGCTATACGAACTGTTGACGGGCCGGCCGCCGTTCATCGGGGATTCCCCGGTATCGGTGGCCTACCAGCATGTGCGGGAGATGCCGGTGCCGCCGAGCCAGCTCGACCCCGAGATCACTCCAGAGATGGACGCGATCGTGATGAAGGCGCTCGCCAAGCGCACCGAGGACCGCTATCAGTCGGCCAAGGCGATGCGGGACGACTGCTGGCGGCTGCTGAACGGGCAGGCGGTGACCGCCCGGGTGCCATCGGTGGTCGCGATGGGCAGCCCGGTCTCGAATGCCCCCACCCGGGCGCTGCCGGTCGATGAGGACCCCTACTACGATCCCGAGCCAGCCTACCGAGAACCGGCCGGCGACTACGACAATCACGAAGACTACGAAGACGAGGACGCAGAACCACCGGCCAAACGCAAGATATCGCCGGCCACTTTCGTGCTGATCGGACTGCTGGTGCTGGTGCTGGGGGCGCTGGGAGTGTTCGCCTGGCGGCTGCTCAGCCCCGACCCGACCAAGAACATCGTCCAGGTGCCGACCGTGCTGGGCTTCCAGGAGGAGGCCGCGGTGCAACTGCTGGAACAGTCCAAGCTCACCCCCCAGGTCAAGCACGAATCCGGCCCGGCCGCCGGCAAGGGCACGGTCACCGCTCAGAACCCCAACGGCGGCGAACCGGTCCAGGTGGGCAGCACGGTGACGATCACCATCAACGATGGCCCGCCGATGGCCAAAATCCCGGCGGGGCTGGTCGGCAAGCAAGAAGAGGAGGCCCGCAAGCTGTTGACCGAGACGGGTTTCACGAACATCCAGACGCTGGCCGCGCCGGCCACCAACGACACCGTGAATGCCAAGAAGGGCGAGGTCGTCGAGGTGGTGCCCGGCGAGGGCGAGCAGGCCAGCACCGATCAGCAGGTCACCTTGTATGTGGCTTCGGGCCGCACGCAGATGCCCGATCTGACGGGCAAACCGCGCGCCGAGGCCGTGACTACGCTCGCCGCGCTGGGTTTCACCGACGTCAAATTCCTCGACGCCTCGGCCGGCGACGAACCCCTAGACTATGTCGCCGATCAGGTGGTGCGCACCAGCCCGGAGGCGGGTGCCGCACTCGCCTCGGGCCAGCAGATCACCATCTATCTGGCCACGGGCCGCTCGGAGCTGCCCAATGTCCGCAGCCTCACCGAGCAGGACGCCAAGGCGAAGCTGATCGAAGAGGGCTTCCTGGACAAGAACATCACCGTCCAGTATGTCGAAGGGTCGGCCGCCCAGGCGGGCACCGTGATCGGCCAGAGCCCGACCGGCGGCCAACACGATCGAGCACGTACCGAAATCATCCTGCAAGTGGTAAAGCCGGTCAGCGCCACCGCCCCCAGTTCATCGTCGGCATCGGCTACCACCAACCCGACCACGACCGCCACCACCAGATGACCCCAGCACACCGGCACCCCGGCCAGAGCAGCCGGTGGCCGCCTCAGCCGATCGCGATCAGCGGCGACAACCCGGCCGCCCGCCCGGGAGCGGTGGCGTCCCCGCAGGCCACCAGCCAATTGGCCAGCAACAGATGGCCGCATTCGGTAAGTACCGATTCGGGGTGGAACTGCACCGCCTCGATGGGCAGCCCCCGATGCCGAATGGCCATGATCACGCCGGTCTCGGTCCAGGCAGAGACCGTCAACTCGTCCGGCAGGGTCTCGGGGACGATCGCCAGCGAATGATAACGGGTGGCGGTGAACGGATCGGGCAGCCCGGCGAACACGCCGCGGCCGTCGTGGTGGATCGCCGAGGTCTTGCCGTGCAATAGCTCCGGCGCCCGGCCGACCACCGCGCCATGAGCGACCGCGATCGCCTGTAGGCCCAGGCAGACCCCGAAGACCGGCAGCCGGCCGGCCAGGCTGCGTACCACCTCGACGCAGACGCCCGCGTCCTCGGGGGCGCCCGGCCCGGGCGAAAGCAGCACCCCATCGAAACCGGGCAGCCACCCGGCGGTCTCAAACCGGGCATCGTCATTGCGCCACACCGTCACCTCGGCGCCGATCTGCGCCAGATAGTGCACGATGTTGAACACGAACGAATCGTAGTTGTCGATCACCAGGATTCGAGTCATGCGATCCATTCTGGCCGGTAGCGGTGCCCCGGCCGGACGATGCCCGCCGGAGCCATCGCAGCCAGCATCGTGCCCAGCGGCCAGCCCGACCCGGACCCGCCAGGCGGCGGTCCCGGCCGGCTCAGCCTCCCCCGGCACTGGCCTGCTGGGGCAGTGGACCGGTGTAGGCCGGCATCTCAACATCGTCTAGACGCTGTTCGGCGTAGCCAAGATGATAGACTTGGGCATATTGACGATAGATCTGCACCTTCGGATCGGCCGCCAGCGCCGCCTCCAGCCGGCCCTGATCGCCGATCGCGGTGATCACATAGGGCGGCGCATAGGGCACCCCCTGCAAAACCACCGTGTTGCCAACGCATTTCACCGCCGTGGTCGCAATCACCCGCTGGCCCTGAATGGTCATCGCCTCGGCACCGCCCGTCCACAAGGCGTTGACGACCTGCTGGATGTCCTGTTCGTGGACTACCAGCAGATCCCCATCGACCCCGGGCGGGGCGAAATCGGTCGGGGCGTCGGTGAGCCGCACCTGGACGGCCGGCCCATGCACCCCGGCCAGGCCGGCGAGCTGCCCCAATTCCTGCTGGGATTCATCCGGGGGCGGCGGGGTCACCCCCTGGGCGGCGGCGAGCTTATCGTTCTGCTCGGCCAAGGCGGATGCCGTAGCCGCCAGCGCCGAGTTGCGTTTCTCCTGCCCGGCGGCCAACTGGGCCAGATCGCCGGTCTGTTCGGGACGCAGATCGGCGCCCCGGGAGGTGATCGCGGTCGCCCCAATGAGCACCCCGGCCAGAACACCCACCAGCAGGGTGCTGACCTTGCGGCCGCCCGGGGTCGGTGGTGACCCCGACCCGGTCGCCCGGCCGGCGGCCCGGTCATCCTGCGCGGCGGCGCTGCCGGCCGCCCGGGTGGGCT
>CALHWB010000033.1 GCA_938036835.1 uncultured Propionibacterium sp. | reverse complement strand
AGCCCGGCGACGACACCAAGCCCGGCGACGACACCAAGCCCGGCGACGACACCAACCCACCAAGCAACGGCGGCGGAGGCAAAACCGACGACGGCGGAGGCAACGGCGGCGGAGGCAACGGCGGCGGAGGCAAAACCGACGACGGCGGAGGCAACGGCGGCGGAGGCAAAACCGACGGCGGCGGAGGCAACGACGGCGGAGGCAAAACCGACGACGACGGAGGCAAAACCGACGACGACGGAGGCAAAACCGACGACGACGGAGGCAACGGCACCAAGGATGACATTGAGGTAGACCCGGCAGACCTCGATGAGGATGGCGATTACTACGCCGATCGGGCGGCGGGCGCCAAGGTGCTGGCCGATTGCTTCACATCGCTCAAGGATGCGATCCCCGACTGGGGATTGTGGGAACGCGCCCGGGCGCCCTTCCAGTCCGCCTGCGACCAGATGAACAGCCACATGAGCGAGGGCGCCACCCAGCTCAACGACATGTCCGATGGGCTCCACAAGAGTGCCGCGGAATACCGCCAAAACGAGCAGAACGGCGAAGCCCTCGCCGGCAAGATCTTCTGAGGAGCCATCATGAGCCATACGGCAACCAGCGCATCGAATCCGGCGGCGGCCGGCACCACCGCGGGCGCAGCCATGGAGACGCCCAGCGAGTCGCGCGGGGGTGGCGGTACGCCGGGCATCCAGCCCTGCGCGTGGGAGACCACCGAAACCAAGTTCATCCAGATGCTGAAAGACCTGTCCCGTAAGTGCGAAGAGATCGCACCCAAGGTCGACAAGGGCATCCAGGACGCCCGGAATACCCTAGAGCGTTGGCAGCAGAGCTGGGTCGGCAAGCTGTTGCGCCCGGCCCTGGTCTTCATCGATCAGGTGCTGCAGGCCATCCAGATCGCGGTGAAGGTCATCACCCAGGCCATCAAGTTCATCGCCTGGGTGATCCCCAAGCTGATGGCGCCCTGGACGATCCGTTCCATCGGCCGCCAGATGCAGGATCCGTTCGTCGGCAAGATGAACGACTTCTCCGAATCCCTGGCCGTAGCCAACCTGGAAAGCCAGAAATCCTGGCGTTCCAAGTCGGGTGAGGAGTTCCTGGCCCGCGCCCAAGAGCAGTACGAGCAGGGTGGCAAGCCCACGGTGGAAGCCACCAAACGGTTCGCCGAAAAGACCACCGAATTGGGTGATCGGGCGGTGGCGGCAACCGAAGCCCTGGTCAGCGACCTCACCGGCGGGATCACGGACATCATTAGCGCCGTCAAAGACCTGAAGGCGGTAACCAAGCTGCTGCCCAAGCTGTTCAAGTCGATAAACGCGGCCATCAAGATCATCACCTTGATCTACAACATCATCAAGTTTGCCTGGGAGGTCTGCGATTCGGCCAACGATTTCGCCAGCGCGGTCCAGACCGTCACCGAGCGGCCCTGGCCGAACGCCATCAGCAATTGACCATTCCCGTTGTGGGGTGCGGCTCGCACGGCCCGCACCCCACAACGGCCGGTTCAAACTCGCAATCCCAGCAGTTCCTGGGCCAAGGCCAGCACCATCCTGCCGGTAGGCTCGTCCGGCACCCCGAGGAACTCGAGAATCCCCCGCACCGAGCCGGCCAGATCGCCGCTTGCTAGCCTGGCCAGTTCCCCGGCCATCGGATCCGATACCGGGGAACCCAGCCCCCGCAGATGCAGCACCCAGCCCGCCACCACCCGGGCGGCGCCGCAGGCAACCGCGCCCCGCGCGGCAGCGGCCTGGAGATGGGGGACGATCCGGATCGGCAGCTTCTGCGAGCCGTCCATCGCGATTCTCGCTAGTTGATCCCGCATCGCCGGATTACCGAACCGGGTCAGCAGAGCCCGTCGATAGGCCGCCTTGTCGGCCTCCGGGAGCGGCACCTGCCGCACCGCATCGTCCCAGTATTCACCGACCCAATCCCGGACTCGCTGATCGGCGATCGCCTCATGGACGGTCCGCAATCCCAGCACCGGGGCGCAATAGGCCATCAACGAATGCGCGCCATTCAACAAATAGAGCTTGCGTTGCTCGTGCGGGACGATATCGGTCACGAATCGCGCCCCACTGGAGGCCCAATCGGGGTGTGGGGTCTTGAACTCCCCGGCCAACACCCATTCCGCGAAGGGCTCGGTAACCACCAGTCCGGGATCGGCGATACCGGTCAACCCGGCGGCCCGGGCGTGATCGGCGGGCGTGGCGCGCGGGGTGATCCGGTCCACCACGGTGGTGACGAAACCGACATGGTCATCGATCCAGCCGGTCAGCCCGGGATCGACATATCCGGCTGCCTGCCGGATGATCCGCTCGGCCACCGTGCCGTTCCCGGGGATGTTGTCGCAGGGTACGAAGGTGATGGGACCGGCATCCGCGGCCCGGCGGGCAAGCAACCCGCGGACGAACTTGGCAGGCCCGGTGAACACGGCGGCATCCAACCGGCCGCTTTTCAGTTTGTTAAGATCGGCGATCACCGCCGGATGGGCGAGATCAAGATCCCCAGCGGCATCGCGGCAATAGCCGGCCTCGGTGATCGTCGAGGTGACGATCGCCACCTGAGGATCGGCGAACAGGCGCGGCCACGATCCGATATCGTGCGAGCGGTAGCTGGCGCTGACCGAACCGATCACCTCGACCTGGTCCCCCTCTGGCGCCTGGATATCGAGCTGGTACAACCCCTGCTGGGCGTCTAGGGCAGCATCGCGCGCCGATTCCCGGGGTGTCAGGGTGGTGCGGCCGGGGAAACCAGCTATCCCCCACTGGCCGGCATCGCTGGCATGCTCGGTATACCAGGCCTGATGGGCGCGGGCGAAATTCCCGATCCCAAGATGGATGATCCGGATCGGGGCGGCCGGTCTGCCGTGTACCGCCCGGCTCAAAACGTCATTCACAATTTGAACACCTTCGTCGGATTGGCACTGACCAACTCGACGGCCTGCTCGATCGCCTCGTCCTCGGCCAGCCGATGGACCGCGACCAGGCCAGCCAGATGAGCGGCATCCAACCGGCGCATCATGTCATGCCGTGCAGGAATGGAGCAGAAGGCCCGGGTGTCGTCGACCATGCCCGAGATCCGGCTGAAACCGGCCATCTCGGTGACCGCCTGCTTGAATCGCATGATCGATTCGGGCGCATCGATGAACCACCACGGCACCCCGATATAGACCGAGCGGTAGAAACCGGCCAAGGGCGCGATCTCACGCGAGTACGTGTCCTCGTCCAGGGTGAACAGCACCAGGTTGAGATTTGGGTGGTTGCCGAAGGCGTTCAGCATGGGGCGCAGCGCATGGGTGAACTCCACCCGGAACGGGATATCGCAGCCCACATCGGCCCCATAGACCCGCGCGGTGGCCGAATCGTGATCCCGCAGAACCGCCGGATGCAGCGTCAGGGTGAGGCCATCCTCGGTGGCCATTCGAACCTGATCCATCATGAGGTGGCGGCGCAGGGCATCGGCCTCGCCGCGGCCGATCTGGCCCGCACGAGCCTTCCCGTAAAGCCGTTCGGCGTCCCCATCGGGAAGGTATTCCGCGCGCAGATCATCGTGGGAATGGTCGGAGGAAACCGCACCATGCGCGGCGAAATAGGCACGCCGGTTCTCCATCGCCGCGGTGTAGCCCGCCAGCGAGCCGGTGTCGATCCCCGAAACCTCGCCGAGTCGATCGGTCAGATCGTTCCAGTCCCGTCGGTCGGGCTCCAGGTATCGGTCGGGACGGAAGGTAGGCGCCACACGGTGGCGGCCGCTGAATCCGGTGTCGGCGGCCAGCCTGGCGTGCTGAGCGAGATCGTCGCAGGGATCATCGGTCGTGGCCAGGAAGGAGATGTTGAACTGGGCCATCAGCTGGCGAGGCCGGTGGGTGTCGATCCAGGCCTGGATGGTGTCGTAGATCTCGTCCGCGGTCTCGGCACTGGGTCGTTTGCCGACCCCGAATAGCCCAACGAGTTGATCGGTCATCCAGTAACGCATGGCTGTTGCGTTGAAGGCCGCCCAGTTGGTGCAGAAGATGCGCCAGGCCCGGCGATTGTCCTGTTCGGTCATGTCGGTCCGGGCGACCGGGACTCCCAGTTCGGACAGCTCTGCGCCATTGGCGTGCAGGATCCGGTTGATGTAGTGATCCGGGGTCAACAGCAGTCTGGTCGGATTGCCGAACGACACATCATCGGCTAGCCACCCCGGCGGCACATGACCATGTGGGGAGATGATGGGCAGGTCACGGGTCTGGGCGTAGATGCTGCGGGCAATCTGCCGCGTCCGGTCGTCGGGCGGGAACAACCGGTCATCGTGCAGGATCAGTTCAGCCATGGGCACATTCTGGTGTACACGGCCTCGGCCGGCCGCACGGTTGCCAAATTGCGGCAACACCGACCCGATGAGTCGCGCACCGGGTGCCGGGCCGGCCAATGCCGCTAGGCTGCGAGCCAACCGCAATCAGCAGAATCAACGGGAGCCGTCATGCCAGTGCCGACCATCGGAGGGCCCGGGTGCCGCATCGGGATCGAAGAGTTCGAAACCTTCGTGGCCACCCAACTCGGCCAGTTGGATCTGACGGGCAAGCGGCTGTGCATCATCATCCCGGACGATACCCGCAGCTGTCCCATGCCCAGGATTCTGCGGGCCGTTCACAAGGCGATCGCCGGCCGGGCGGCAAGCACGGTGTGCGTGATCGCCTTAGGCACTCACGAATACCTGACCGCGCGGCAGATCGCCTCCTGGGCCGCTGGGGATCCCGACGCCGATCCGGCCGAGGTGTATCCCGGCATGCCGATAGTCAACCACCGGTGGAAAGACCCCGGCCAGTTGGTCGGCATCGGCACCATACCGGCCGAACGGATCGCCGAGTTGTCGGAGGGCCGGCTGGCCAGGGCCGCCGAGGTGCTGATCAACAAGACCGTCGTCGAGGCCGATGTGAAACTCGTCGTCGGGCCGATTCTGCCGCACGAGGTGGTCGGTATCTCCGGAGGCAACAAGTACTTCGTCCCGGGCTGCGCCGCGCACGAACTGATCGACATAACCCACTGGGTGGGTGCCCTGATCACCTCGGCGAAAATGATCGGCTCACCCGGCAGTACCCCAGTCCGGGCCATGATCGACGAGGGCGCCAGCCTGATCCCGGGCGAGAAATACTGCCTGGCGTTCGTGATCAAGGCCCACTCCGCTGAAATCGAATCGGCCTCCTTCGGTTCGCCGCAGGACGCCTGGTCTGCCCAGGCCCAGGTGACCGCGAAGACCCACATCGAATACGTGGCCGAGCCGTTCAAGAACGTGATCGCCGAGATTCCACCGCGGTATCACGACATCTGGACGGCCGCCAAGGGTTTCTACAAGACCGAACCTGCCGTGGCCGACGGCGGGGAGATCATCATCTACGCCCCGCACATCGACACCATCTCCCAAGCCCATCCCGAGATCTACCAGATCGGCTATCACTGCCGCGACTACTACGTCAAGCAGTGGGACGCATTCAAGCAGGTGCCCTGGGGGGTACTGGCCCATTCCACCCACGCCCGCGGGGCAGGCAGCTACGATGCGCAGACCGCAGTGGAAAGCTGCCGGTTGAAACTGACCTTCGCCACCGCGATCCCACCCGAGACCTGCGCGGCGGTCAACGCCGGCTATCGTGACCCGGCAACCATCCCGGCACTGATGGCCGACCCCGGCTACACCGTCATCAAGGATGCCGGTGAGGTGCTGTTCCGGCTGGAATCCGAGCGTCCCATCGCCTGAGCCCCCGGCCGACCCGGGCTGGTCTCGGCTCAGCGGCGCGGCACCGTCCCGGTGGATTCACGAATCATCAACCGCATGGGCAACACCACCGGCACATCGGCGCCCGACTCCGGGGTCTGCTCGGTCGCCAGCGCGATCACCGCCCGGGCGGCCCGCTCCCCCAACAGGCTCAGCGGAGCGGCAACCGTCGTCAGTCCCGGAGTGACCAGGTCAGAAGCGAAGATATTATCGAAACCGACCACCGAGAGATCGCTGGGAATCACCAGCCCGGCAGCCTTCGCGGCACGCATCACCCCGATGCTGATCATGTCGTTGAAACAGACCACGGCCGTGATCGGTTTCTCGCGCAGTTGAGAGAAGATGGCCATGCCGCCACGCACCGTGGGGGCAGTGGGACCGATACGGTATTCGGTGAGATCGAGTTCGAAGCAGGCTTCCCGGAAAGCCCGCCAGCGCGCGCTATCGGCCCAGGAAGCGATGGGCCCCGAGACATAGGCGACTCGGCGGTGGCCCAGTTCCGCCAGATGCTCAAGAGCCCTTCGCATGCCGCGAGGATTGTCCGTCACCACCGAATACACCCCCGGCACGAGCCGGTTCAGCACCACCGTCGGAGTGGTCCGGGCCGTGGATCGCAGCGCGGCATCCGACAGCCGGGAGGTCGCCACGATCACACCATCCAGCAAAGGCAGCGTCCGATCGAACAGCCGCCGCTCCAATTCCTCGGATTCCTGCGCATCGACCAGCATGATCGCGTAGCCCTCGCTCACCGCGACATGCTCGGCCCCCCGGATGATCGAAAAGAAGAACGGGTTGGTGATATCCGTCAACGCGATGCCAAGCAGCTTGGACGCCCTGGTGCCCTCCGACCGCAGGGCCTGGGGCGCCCGATAGCCCAGTTCGGCCGCCACCCGGTGTATTCTGGCCGAGGTCTTGGCGCTCACTCTGCCGGGGCGCGAGAACGCGCGCGAGACGGTGGACGGGCTTACTCCCGCCGCGGTCGCAACATCATAGATCGTCGCGGCCTTCTCGTTCCCGGTTGGTTGCTCCACCCGATTCACTCTATCCACCTGGACCTAACAACGCGTCATGAAGCGCCCAACGCGCCGCGACAAGGGATGCCAAACTTGGCAACTAGCTGCCGGCGGCTTTCCGGGAGCCCGGCCAAACCCTACCCTGGAAGCACGCCGGGCTGCCCGGCACGTCCGCAGGCTGGTTGCCAAAGCCATGGGCAAGCAGGCAGTATCCCAGTGCCGGGCCGAGTAGCAAGACACCGTCGTCGGGTAGCGGCCCATCGCGCAGCAGCCCAATATAACAAGGAGAAACAGCATATGTCCGATAAGAAGGCCGATGTCGGCGTCGTCGGGATGGCCGTGATGGGTTCCAATCTGGCCCGCAATCTGGCCAGCCGCGGCTACACCGTGGCCCTGTTCAATCGCACCTGGGCAAAGACCCAGCAGGTCCTGGACGAGCACGGTGCCGAGGGCGAGTTCCTCGGCGGCAAGACCGTCGCCGAGTTCGTAGGCTCGATCGCCCGGCCGCGGTCGATCATCCTGATGGTCAAGGCCGGAGCCGCCACGGACGCGACCATCGCCGAGCTGCTGCCACATCTTGACCAGGGCGACATCGTAATGGACGGGGGCAACTCATACTTCCGGGACACTATTCGCCGGGAACGGGAAATCGCCGATCGAGGTTTCCACTTCGTCGGCACCGGTATCTCCGGCGGCGAATACGGCGCCCTGACCGGGCCCGCGATCATGCCGGGTGGCACCCCCGAGAGTTATCAGATCCTCGGCCCGATGCTGGAGGCCATCTCGGCCAAGGTCGGCGACGAACCCTGCTGCACCTGGATCGGCCCGAATGGCGCCGGGCATTTCGTGAAGATGATCCACAACGGCATCGAATATTCCGACATGCAGGTGATCGGCGAAGCCTATGAGCTGCTCAAGGCCGCCGGCATCGGCACCGCCGAGGCGGCAGCGATCTTCCGGGAGTGGAATCGGGGTGAGCTGTCCAGCTACCTGATCGAGATCACCGCAGACATGCTGGCCCAGACCGACCCGCAGACCGGTGGCCCCCTGGTCGAGGTGATCAAGGATCGCGCCGGCATGAAGGGAACCGGCACCTGGACCGTCATGACCGCCCTCGAACTGGGTGTGCCGGTGAATGGCATCGCCGAATCGGTCTTTGCCCGCGCACTGTCCAGCCACGTCGATCTGCGAACCGCTGCCGCCGGGCTGGCAGGCCCCAACCGGACCCTGCAAATCGGCGACAGAGCGGCCTTCGTCGAAGACGTCCGGCAGGCACTGTGGGCGTCCAAGGTGGTGGCCTATTCGCAGGGCTTCGACGAGATCCGCACCGGCGGCGGTGAGTTCGGCTGGCACATAGCCGTCGCCGATTGCGCCAGGATCTGGCGGGACGGCTGCATCATCAGGGCCAAGCTGCTGGAGAACATCCGGCAGGAGTATTCGGCGAATCCCGAACTGGTTTCGTTGCTGGCCGCCCCGTCGATCGCTCCCAAACTGGCCGACTACCAGGATGCCTGGCGCCGGGTGGTGGCGACGGCGGCCCAGGCCGGGATACCGGCCCCGGTGTTCGCCAGTTCGCTGGCCTACTACGACATGGCCCGGGCACCCCGGAACAATGCCGCGGTCACCCAGGGCCTGCGGGACTATTTCGGCTCGCACACCTACGAGCGGGTCGACATGCCGGGCCACTACCATCTCGAATGGTCGGGAGATCGTGGCGAGACCAAGGTTTCGGACGACTGAGTTCATCAACCTGCTCGTCCCGGGCACGCTCGGCACCGTGGGCGATCCCGGGACGAGGCATTATAGCGGGTCGTCGACCAGGATGGCGGCCAGGGCCGTCCTGGCCGGGTAGGGCAGCGGCTGTTTGCGTCCCCGGGCATCGGCGCAGACCAGCACCGCACGCGCCCGGGCGTAGACGGTCGCGTCCTCATCGGTGATCTCGCTGGCCAGCACCACCGAGCTGGTGCCCAGCCGGGTCGGCGCGGTCAGCACCAGATGGGGCCGGGTACGGAACTCCATCTGGGCCAGATAGTCGATGTCCTGCCGGGCGATCAGCCACTGGCGGTCCTGGACGCCACCGGCGCCCATCCTGGTCATCGACGGATCGGCGCTCGCGGTGGTGTGGATCCGCGCGGCCATCACATAGTCCAGGTGCCGCACGTTGTTGATGTGGCCATAGCGATCCTGGTCCGACCAGCGGGTCTGCATCCGATATGGCACGCCGCGGCCGGCCAGGCGCGGGGCACGCAGTTCGCGTATCGAGGGCTCCGGGACGAGCCAGGACGCCAGAAAGTCCCGTTCCACCCCGGTCAGCCGGCGCGGGCCGGACCGATCGAAATCGAAGGGGCACAGCGTGGTCCGGGCCCGCACGCAGATCCGGCCCCGCTGCCGGATGCGATAGGCGATCACGAACCTGGCCGCGCCCAGCCGGTCGACATGCAACTCCACCGCGACCGGTTCGGCCGACCAGCCGATCGGGGCCAGATACTCGACCTGGTGCCCCACGACCAGGCAACCCGAATCCAGCAGCCCGGCGGCCGGGCCGGACAGCAGGAACTGGGCACGCGCCTGCTGGAGGTAGTCGACCACCACCACGTTGTTCACATGCCCCTGTGGGTCAAGGTCGGTGAAGCGCGGCTGGATTCGGCCCGGGAACCAGTTCACTGGCCGGCCACCCCGGTGCTGGGATCGTCGGCATACATTGCCTCGATCTGGCCGGCGTACACCTTACGCACCTCATCGCGCCGCACCTTGAGGCTAGGCGTCAAGGTGCCCTCGGCCAGGCTAAGCTCGCCGTCCAGGATGGTGAAACGCTTCACCTGCTCCCAACGTTCGAGCCGGCGATTCGCCTTGCGCATCAGCCGTTCGATGGATGCCCGGATCTCCGGTAGCTGGGTCAGTTCGCGATAGCCCAGACCGCCGCGGCCCCGCCGGCCGGCCCACTTCGCCAATGCCGCCGGATCGAGGGCCACCAGCGCGGTGACGTACTTGCGGTTCTCCCCGATCACCACCACCTGGCTGATATAGGGAATGCTGGCCATGACGGTGTTCTCGACCTTCTGCGGCGCCACGAACTTGCCATTGGATGTCTTGAACAGATCCTTCTTGCGGTCGGTGATGGTCAGGCAACCGTCGGCGTCCAACGTGCCGATATCGCCGGTGTGATACCAGCCGTCGATGAAGGCGGCCGCGGTTTCCTCCGGCATGCGGTGATAACCACGCGCGACGATCGGTCCGCTGAGCAGCACCTCGCCGTCCTCGGCGATCCGCACCGCCATGCCCGGGGTGACCGGGCCAACCGTACCGAACCGGGGCCGGGCGTACCGATGGTCGACGAATGCGATCGCCGAGGTCTCGGTGGCCCCGTAGCCCTCGACGATCGTGATCCCGGCCGCGTAGAACCAGTCCTGCACCTGGCGTGCCAGCTTGGCCGAGCCGGAAATCATGAACCGCATCCGGCCGCCGAGTCGCTGTTTCAGCCTGCCGAACACCAGCCGGTCGGCGATCCGATAGCGCAGCCCGAGCACGGTGGGCAGTGGCCGGCCGGCCAACCGGTAGCCGTTGGATTCGCGTCCCACCTTGAACGCCCACCGCGAAATCCGGCCTTTCAAGCCGTTCTGCGGGTACATCGTCAGCACCGCGGCGCGCACCTTCTCGAAGATCCGGGGCACCCCCACCAGAATCGTCGGCCGGGTTTCCTGCAGACCCTGCATGATGTGGTCCACCCGGCCGTCGACGGCTGCCCGGAAACCGATCGCCAGCTGTACCGCCAGCAGGTCACGCCCGAACACATGGCTGAATGGCAGCCACAGATAGAGCAGATCGTCCTCGGTCACGAAATCCAGGTACTTCATCGCGAACCCCTCGTAAGTCCAGTTGCGATGCAGCAGTTCAACGCCCTTGGGGCGCCCGGTGGTGCCCGAGGTATAGATGAGCGTCGAAAGGCTGTCCGGGCCGACGGTGGCGATGGCCCGGTCGACGCACTCGGGGTCTGCGGTGAGCCGCGCGGCACCGAGCTCCAGCAGTTGAGCCCAGGTCAGCACCCGGTCGTCCAGGTGGCTGCCGGCGGCCCGGTCGTCGTCCACCAGGATGATGTGGCTGACCTGTTCGCGGAGTTCGGGCAACCGCAGCACCTTGTCGAGCTGTTCGGTGTTCTCGACCACCAGCATCCGGGATTGCGAATCGGTCACGATGTAGCGCACCTCTTCGGCGGTGGTATTGGGATACACCGTGGTGGTCGCCCCGGCCGCGCAGGCGATACCCAGATCGGCCAGTACCCACTCGAACCGGGTAGTGCTGGCGATGGCCACCCGCTGCTCGGGTTGCAGGCCGAGCGTCACGAAGCCAGCGGCCGCCCGGTCCACGATCTGGCGTACCTCGGCCCAGCTCACCGCGCGCCAGCCATCCCGGCCGGGCACCAGAAAGGCCGTCGTTCGCGGAGCACCGGCCACCCGGTCCCGGAACATGGTCGGGTAGTTCACCGGAGTGGCCGCCATGATTTCGGCGGCAAGCTGCGGCTGGGACGAATCCATGATGCTCCTCGGCGGCGAGACTCGGCCGGGCATGGCCGGGCTGTCACGAATCCTAATCGCAGCCGCGATTACGGGGCGACCCCCCGGCCGTGATCGCATCATCCGCGGGTAGGATGCTTTCATGCCGGATCGAGAGCCGAGGTGGTTGACCCCAGAGCAACAGCGTATCTGGCGGGATTGGCTCCGGGTGATCGCCTGGACGACCGACAGGTTCAACTCCGACCTTCGGGCTCATCAACTGGATCTGAACGAGTACGAGGTGCTCGTGGTCCTGTCCGAAGCACCGAACCACAGCATGCGCATGTCGCAGGTGGCCCAAGGCGCCAACCAGTCGCGTTCCCGGCTGACCCACACCATTGGGCGGATGGAACGCGCCGGCCTGGTGGTCCGCGAGACCGCCAGCGAGGATCGCCGCGGCGTGGTCGCCACCTTGACCGACGCCGGTTACGAGAAACTCCGCCAGGCATCGATCGACCATGTGGAATCGGTACGTCGCGCGCTGCTCGACCCGATCGACCCGGAGGACTGGCGAGTGCTGGGGCGAGCCATGCGGGCGGTGCTGGACACCGCCGGGATACCCCATCAGCCCATCCCGGTGGCAGACGCCGAGGCCCCGACCACCAACGCCGTGGACGACACCCGGTGAGCCCCGGGCACGACGCTGCGGCGCAGGCTGTGGAGGCTTTCCGGGCCGCATTGCCCGATCCCACCATCGTGGATGGCTCCCGGCTGACCCGGGCCATGTACGCCACCGACGCTTCCCTGTATCGAGTAGTCCCCGAGGTGGTGGCCAAGCCCCGGAACCGGGCGGAGTTGATCGCCACGGTACGGGCCGCGCTGGCCGCCGGGCTCCCGGTGACCGCGCGAGGCGCTGGCACCTCCTGCGCCGGGAACGCGGTGGGGCCGGGGGTGGTCATCGATCTGAGCCGTCACCTGAACCAGGTGCTGGCGGTGGACGCGCTGGCCGGCACGGCCGTGGTGGATCCGGGCGTGGTGCAGGCCGCGCTGCAACAGCGGGTGACCGCGCAGGGCTGGCGTTACGGGCCCGATCCGTCCACCTCGAACCGGTGCACGGTGGGCGGCATGATCGGCAACAATGCCTGCGGGCCGCGCGCCCTGGGATACGGCCGCAGCGCCGACAACATCGTCGAACTGGAGGTCGTCACCGGGACCGGTGAATTGGTCACCCTGAAGGCCGGGGCCTCGGGCGGGATCCTGGACCGGCTGCGCGCGCTGGTGCTGGCGAACCTGACCACCATCCGCACCGAGTTCGGCCGGTTCTCCCGGCAAGTATCCGGCTATTCGCTGGAGCATCTGCTGCCCGAACGTGGTTTCGATGCGGCCGCCTTCTTTGCCGGGACCGAAGGAACTCTGGGCATCATCACCAGGGCCACCGTCCGGCTCGCCCGCGATGCGGCCTGCAAGACGACGGTGGCCCTGGGCTACCCGGCCATGGCCGACGGCGCAGACGACATGCCGGCATTGCTGGCTTTCGAACCGACCGCCTGCGAGGGCATGGACCGGCGCCTGGTCGATGTCGTGGCCAACCGGCTCGGCCCCGATGCGGTACCCGGGCTGCCGGCCGGCGACGGCTGGCTGTTCATCGAACTGGTTGGCGAGGACGCCACCGAGGTGCGGCACCGGGCGGAGGCGATGGTGCAGGCCGCGCAGGCCACCGAGGGCTGGGTGATCGACGACCCGGGACAGGCAGCCAGGATGTGGGCGATTCGCACCGATGCGGCCGGCCTGGCGGCGGTGGCGCTCCCCCGGCCGGCCCATGCCGGCTGGGAGGATGCCGCGGTCCCCCCGCAGCGTTTGGGCGCCTACCTGCGCGAATTCGATCGGTTGCTGACCCGTTTCGGGCTGCATGGCCTGCCGTACGGGCATTTCGGCGAGGGCTGCGTCCACTGCCGGATCGATTTCCCGCTCGCCGACGCCGACGGCACCAAGGTGCTGCACGAGTTCATGTTCGCCGCCGGTGAGCTGGTGGCCAGGCATGGTGGTTCCATGTCGGGCGAGCACGGCGACGGCCGGGCGCGCAGCGAGTTGCTGCCGCTGATGTACTCCCCCACCGCACTAGAGCTGTTTGAGCGGGTCAAGGCGCTGTTCGACCCCAGGAATCTGCTCAACCCGGGGGTATTGGTGGCTCCCGATCCGCTGGCCGGGCAGGTGCGGATCGCCCAGTTGCGCGCCTCGCCGCTGGCCCGCGCCGACTGGGAGTTCACACGCAAGGTGCACCAGTGCACCGGCGTCGGCAAATGCCGCGCCGACACCACCCGATCCGGCGCGGTGATGTGCCCGAGTTTCCAGGCCAGCGGCGAAGAACGGGACGCCACTCGTGGCCGGGCCCGCGTCCTGCAGGAGATGCTGAACGGCAGCCTGATCACCGAGGGCTGGCGCTCACCCGAGGTGGCCCGGGCGCTGGAACTCTGCCTGGCCTGCAAGGGCTGCCGCCGCGACTGCCCGACCGGGATCGATATGGCCGCCTACAAGTCCCGGGTACTCTACGAGTCCTATCGCGGCAGGCCACGGCCCATATCGCATTACGCCCTCGGCTGGCTGCCCAGCTGGGGACGGCTCACCACCCGTTTGCGGCTGGGTTGGCTGGCGAATCTCTTCTTGCAGACTCCGGGTTTCAAGCATCTGGTGCGCGCCCTGGCGGGGGTGGATCAGCGCCGCCCCATGCCCAGGTTCCGCACCGGTGCGGCAGCCCGCCGCGAGCAGCAGACCGGGGCGCCCCAGGCTCTCGGCGCCCGCGGCCCGATAGCGATCTGGGTGGATTCGTTCACCGATGCTTTCGCCGGGCAGCAGCTTGCGGCGCTGGTGAATCTGCTGGTCCGGATCGGTTTCATCCCAAAGGTGATCGGCCAGGACGCCTGCTGCGGACTGACCTGGATCACCACCGGTCAGCTCATCGGCGCCCGCCGGCGGCTACGCCATGCCCTGGATGTGCTGTACCCGCTGGTAAGCGAGCAGATCCCGGTCATCGGTATGGAACCCAGCTGCCTGGCAGTCTGGCGCAGCGACGCCGCCGAGCTACTGGACGACGACCGCGTCCCCCTGGTCGCCGGCGGTATCAAAACCCTCGCCGAACTGCTGAGTGGCCTGGCCGATTGGGAGCCACCCGATCTGACCGGGCACACCATCGTCGCCCAACCGCACTGCCATCACTCGTCGGTGCTGGGCTGGTCCACGGATGCCCGGCTGCTGGCCCGCACCGGGGCCAGCGTGATCAGCCTGGGCGGATGCTGTGGCCTGGCGGGCAACTTCGGGGTGGAACGAGGCCACTACGAGACCTCCGTCAAGGTGGCCGAGCACGACCTGCTGCCCGCGCTTCGCGCTGCCGGGCCGGAGGCGATCATCCTGGCCGACGGCTTCAGTTGCCGCAAGCAGGTGGCCGATCTGACCGGCGGCCAGGCCATCACCCTGGCTCAATTGCTGGCCGCGCACAGCGAACCCTGACCCGGGCTGCCGGCAGCCTCAGTCCCGCTTCAGGCGCCGATGCCTGCTGGCATGTGGCCGGGCGGCCTCCTCACCCAGCCGGGCCACCTTGTTCTGCTCGTAGTCGGCGAAGTTACCCTCATACCAGAACCAGCGTGGCGTCCCGGCGGCGTCCTCGCCCTCCCAGGCGAGAATGTGGGTGGCCACCCGGTCGAGGAACCAGCGGTCGTGCGAGATGGCCACGGCGCAACCGGGGAACTCCAGCAGGGCGTCCTCCAAAGATTGCAGCGTCTCGACGTCCAGGTCGTTGGTCGGCTCGTCCAACAGCAGCAGGTTGCCCCCCTGTTTGAGGGTCAAGGCCAGGTTCAGCCGGTTGCGTTCCCCGCCCGACAGCACCCCGGCCGGCTTCTGCTGGTCGGGGCCCTTGAAACCGAATGAGGCCACATAGGCCCGGCTGGGCATCTCGAAGCCACCCACCTTGACGTGGTCGAGGCCATCGCTGACGACCTCCCACACATTGCGATCGGGATCCAGGCCGCCGCGGCGCTGATCGGCATAGCTGATCTTGACCGTCTCGCCCAGCCGGATACTGCCCGAATCGGCGGTCTCCTCACCCACGATCATCTTGAACAGGGTGGTCTTGCCCACCCCGTTGGGGCCGATCACACCGACTATGCCGGCGCGCGGCAGATCGAAGGTCAGGCCGTCGAACAGCACCCGGTCGTCGAAGCCCTTGATCAGATCCTTGGCCTCCAAGACCAGGTTGCCCAGCCGGGGACCCGGTGGAATGTTGATCTCGGCGGTGTCGATCTTGCGGTTGCGCTCGGCCTCGGCCGCCAATTCCTCATAACGGGCCAGGCGGGCCTTGTTCTTGGCCTGCCGGGCCTTGGGAGACGAGCGAACCCATTCCAGTTCGCGTTCCAGGATCTTGGCGCGTTTGGCGTCCTTCTGGCCTTCGATGGTCAGACGCTTGCGCTTGGTTTCCAAATAGGTCGAGTAGTTGCCCTCGTAGGGATACAGCCGGCCCCGATCGACCTCGCAGATCCAGCCGACCACGTTGTCCAGAAAGTAGCGGTCGTGGGTGATGCACAGCACCGCGCCCGGGTAGTTCTTCAGGTGATTCTCCAGCCAGTTGACGCTTTCGGCATCCAGGTGGTTGGTCGGCTCGTCGAGCAGCAGCAGATCGGGTTGCTGCAGCAGCAGCCTGCACATCGCCACGCGACGCCGTTCGCCGCCGGACAGCACATCCACCGGCGTGTCCGGGGGCGGGCACCGTAGGGCATCCATCGCCTGCTCGAGCTGGGAGTCGACATCCCAGGCATTGCGGGCATCGAGCCCTGCCTGTAGTTCACCCATCTCGGCCAGCAGGGCATCGTAATCGGCCTCGGGATCGGCCAGCGCCTCGGAGATCTCGTTGAATCGGTGCAGCATGCCCTTGACCTCGCCGACCGCCTCCTCCACGTTCTCCAGGACGGTCCTGCCCTCGGTCAGCGGTGGCTCCTGCAACAGGATGCCCACCGACGCGCCCTTGGCCAGCTGGGCGTCGCCGTTGTTGATCGGCTCCAGCCCGGCCATGACCTTGAGCAGGGTCGACTTGCCGGCACCATTCGGCCCGACGACACCGATCTTGGCGTCCGGGAAGAACGACAGCGTGACGTTGTCGAGGATCAGTTTGTCCCCAATGGTCTTGCGGACGTCGTGCATGGTGTAGATGAACTCAGCCATTCGGCGCGATCTTCCTTCGTTCGACAAGCGTGGACACCGTCGGGTGGTGGTGCTGGTGGTTTCGGGTCAATATGACGACCGGATACCATTATGCCGCACGCCAGGAGACATCCCGCCAACCCGATTCACCGCAGGCCGCACCGGCAGCCACGGGCAGTCCGGGCCGGCGATCGGGTGACCCGGGACGTGCCCGTCGAGGCGCCTAAGGCGCTCAACCGGCGGCTTCCTCCAACGCCAACCGGGCCTCGTGGAACCGGCGGAGTTCCTCGTTCACCGGGGCGATGACCAGTCTGTCGGCCACCTCGGTGACCGAGCGGACCAGCACCCGCTCCGCACGGGCGGCCTTGGCCCGGGCACCCGCCTCGACCCCGACCCGGGACCCCAGGCCGGCCAGCAACCCGGCCAAGCCGCCGCCGAGCAGCAGCAGCGTGGGCAGCGGCAGCCTGCCGAGCCGCGGGGAAGGAACCGACGGTAACTGTAGGTAGGCCAACAGCAGGTTCGCCACCAGCCACAGCCCACCGACCATCGCAACGCCGAAGATGATCCATTGGACGATCCGCATGACCTGCCACCAGCCCTGGCCGCGATCCATGGCCAGATCGGTGGTGGCCACCGCCCTGTCCAACTCATCGGGCAGCAGCTCCCGATGGGTCAAGGTGGCCCCGCGGATCCGCCTGGCCCACCGATCGGGCATGCCACGGGCTGCCTGCTCGGCCAGCCCGCGCAGCGCGGAATCCACCCGGGCCTGCGGTACCCCGCCCAGCTTCGGCAGGCTGGTGCGCTGCACTCCCACCGGAGCCAATTCCGGAGTCTTGCGCTTGCCGCCGAGCGGCTGATCGAGATGCAGCAACCGCAGCGGGTCGGGGCGGAACCTGCTCACCCAGGCGGTGACCGGCCACCCGGTGGCCAACGTGCCGCGATGGCGCATGGACGCGGTGACGGCCTCCTTGACCAGCTCCACCCCAGCCGCCTTGGCCAACGACTCGTTCAGGGCCCGGGCACGGGCATCGGATACCTTCCGGCTGACCTGTTCGACGCCCAGCTCGGCCTGCAATTCCCGGGCCACCATACCGACATCGGCGGCCAGTCGCGCGGCCGCGGTCTGCTTATTGCGAACCGTGGCCGAGATGGTCTTACGCAAGGCCTCAATGCCCATCCCGGTCAGCGCGGATGCAGCCACCAATTGGGTCGCGGACAGCCCCTCGGTATCCAGCAGGCGACGTAGATCCCGCATCGCCTGACGCAGCTGGTCGGGGGTCAGCCGGTCGGCCTGGTTCAACACGACCAGCATCACCTCGGCATATCCGGCGAGCCGTTTCAAATAGTTGTCGTGCAGCGCGGCGTCGGCATACTTCTGCGGATCGACCACCCAGATCAGCATGTCAACCTGCTCCACCAGCCGATCGACCTCCCGGCGGTGACCTTGATCGGTCGAATCGTGGTCGGTCAGGTCCATCAGCACCAGCCCACCCAGGATCGCATCGTCGCCCTGCACCAGGTGGCGCCTGGGGATGTCCAGCCAATCAAGCAGCTCGTTGGGCAGTTCCTCGCCCCAGTAGGCGGCCATGGCCCGGTTGGTGGTGGGACGTTTAAGCCCCGGCTCGGCCAGCCGGGTACCCGACAGGGCGTTGAACAGGCTGGACTTGCCCGAACCGGTTGCCCCGGCCAGGGCGATGACGGTGTCGTTGCCGGCGAACGCCAGACGACGATCAACCCGGTCCACCACCTGCTGGGCACGGGCCACGAGCCGATCGTCCAGCCGCCCGGTCACCAGTTCGGTTGCCTCGGATAGGCTGGCCACCCGGGTGACCAGGGTGATCCGGTTATCGCGTTTGGCCATGACTCACACCCCGGCCCGAATCCTCGTCGTAGACCAGTTCGGCCTCGTAGACCTCACCGCTCTCGGCCCCATTCGCAGGCAACAACTCGAAGCGCCTGCCCGCAGGCAATACGGCGGTTTCCGGTGTTTCGCTCGGGACAGCCGGGTAGCCGGCCGGCGGAACACCGCGGGCCCGATGCACCGAATGCATGGCTTGACGAATCCGCTCGGCCTGGGCCCGGTCGATGGGCAACTGCCCCAGAACGCGGGTGAACCTCACCAGTTCGCCAGCCAGCAGCCCTTCCACTCGGGCATCCAGGTCGGCTTTGGCCTGCTTGGCTAGCCGGCGCACCGCCTCGTCCCCGAAAACCGACTCGAGCAACCGCTGGGCAAGCACCGTGGTACCAACCGCAACGCCACCCTCGGCGCCGGTCAGCCCGCCGGTGTTGAAGAAGATGACCAGCATCAACGCGGCCCCCACCCCGTTGACCCCCAATGCGGCGACCCGGGCCGCCTGGCGTCTCCCCCGGCCTTCGCCGGCGACCAGGTCAAGCACATCGGTCTGCCAGGCCCGGATGGTGCGCGCCACCTCCGCTTCCAGGTCGGCACTCGGCCGGGCCAGCTCGGGATGCCGGCTGAGCAGTTCGCGACCGGCTGGGTTGCCCTGCCAGGCCGACACCGCCCGCTCGGTGGCGGCCTCACCCTCGGCACGGATCAGTGCCTCCAGCCCACCTCCGGCAGCCACCCCGACCTGCGCGCCGCGTTGCTGGTTGCCGTTGAAGAAACCCGTCACCCGGTCACGCAGCGCGCTCACCCGCTGGTCGAGGCCACGCAGCAGATCCCCGGTGCCGACATAGTCATGCCAGCGCGACAGCACCTCGCCGCGCAGCAGGGTGCCATCGCTGGATTGCACCGAAACCTGCCGGGCGGCCTCCCCGAAGGCCCGGGCGGCATCCGCCTCCAGCTGCCGGCAGGCATCGACCTGGGCGTCCACGGCGGCCGCCACCTCGGACACCCGGCCGGTCAACGAGGCGATGGCTCCGTTCAGGGTACGACGCACCACCTGCTCGCGGGCCTCCCGGTCGGCCGCTAAGGTGGCCAGATAGGTGCGGATCGGCGCCACTGCCGCATCCGGCAGCAATCCCACATCGTCCACGATGGTCTCGGGAACCGCGAACAACGGCGCATCCGCCAGCCCATGCTCGGTCATCATGCGCCCCAGATCGGCCGGCACCACCGACATCGCGGCCGGCGGCACCCGGTCCAGGACCACCGCGATAGAGGCGCCCCGCTCCGCGGCCGTCTGGAGGAACTCCCAAGGAACCGCGTCGGCGTACCGCGCGGCGGAGGTCACGAACAGCCACAGATCGGCTGCGTCCAGCAGCTGGGCAGCCAATCGGCGGTTCTGTTCGACGACCGAATCGATATCGGGGGCATCCAACACGGCCAGACCCGGGGGCAGGGTGGGCTCGGCAACCAATTGCAGCGAGCGTTGATCGCTGCTGGCCACCCGCGAACGGATCAGTCCGGGCAGCACCCGGTCATCGGCAAACCAGTGTTCATCGGCCGGGTTGTGCACCAGCACCGGCGATCTGGTGGTGGGACGGATCACGCCCGGCTGCGAGACCACCCGCCCGATCATGGTATTGACCAGGGTGGACTTGCCCGCACCGGTGGATCCTCCGACCACCGCCAGCAGCGGGGCCGCCAGATCGGCCAGGCGGGGCAGCACATAGTCGTCCAGCTGTGCCACGATCTGGTGGGCGAGACGATCGGCGGACCGCTGATCGGGCAGCCCCAACGGTAAACGCACCGACTCCAGTGCAGTCCGCAGGGCGGTCAACGCCCCGGCGAGATCCATCAGTCCCATCCTCCCGGTCACCCGACAGCACTACTTTGACAGGTCAGCGCCCCCCAGGCGGCCAACCGCCAACAGTGGTGGGAACCGGTGCCCCGGCCGAGGCACCCCAGG
Source organism: uncultured Propionibacterium sp. (assembly GCA_938036835.1). Classification (GTDB taxonomy): domain Bacteria; phylum Actinomycetota; class Actinomycetes; order Propionibacteriales; family Propionibacteriaceae; genus Brooklawnia. Next base: position 49,639 of record CALHWB010000033.1, on the reverse strand, counting down.
CACCGCTGGCACCGGCCTTCGCAGCCCGGCGTTGGGCACGCCATTCGCGGCGGCGACGACGCCAGGCACGCCACTTCTCGCCCCACTCCGGAGGGATGACGCGCACACCCGCGTTACGGTCCACGGCCCAGACCCGGGCCACGCCCGCGTCCAGGATCAGCTCTCTTTCCCGTTCGATCGCCATCGCGTCGATGGTGCCGCGCAGTTCCGCCTCACGCACATTGGCGAGTTCGGTCATGATGCGTTGCAGGCGCAGCGTGTTAGAGAACACGCGCGGTCCCCGCAGCAAACCCGCAAAGGCCATGCGCCAGCGTCCGAACAGGCTGCTGAAAACCATTGGATCGGTGGGCTGCAGCCAGCCCAACTGCACCATCTCGGTCAGCCGGGCACGGATATTGCGGGTCTGGGTGATGTAACGGAAGGCCAGCAGGACCACGATGGCCAGGCTGGCCATCCAACCACCGACCGCCATCGGCAGCACGTCACCGGAGATACTTGCGAAACCGTTGAACAGCATGTGCCCGAAGGCTGCCGCCAGGTAACCGGTCACGGGGGCCAGCACTCGGACCAGTTTGCTGCGGTTCTGCAGACCGACCACCAGCCCGAAAGCGGTCATGGCGGTGAACAGCGGATGCCCGAAGCACAACACGGCGCCCCGCAGCAACACGATCCGGTCGACCGACGCCCGCACCTCCTCACCGGGTACCCGGGTGATCCAAATGAACACCCTCAGGTAGTAGACGATGTTCTCGCTGAATGCGAACCCGACCGCCGACAAGCCAGACAGGGTGAACACCTGATGCACGCTCACCATCCGGCGGCGCAACAGGATGGCTAGGATGAACAGAACCGTCGCCTTGGCGGCTTCCTCTACGAAAGGCGCCGAGAAGATCGCCGATCGGGCACCCTGGGCGGGGTCTATCGGGCCTTCGGCGCGCATCAGGTCACCCGCCCAGGAGTTGACATGCAGCGATACGAAGACCGCCACCGTGGCACCCCAGCCCAGGGCCAACCATTTCATCAGCAACGAGGTGGGCCGCAGCCGATCGATCAGCACGAAGAAGACCAGGAAGAAGCCGAGTGTGGGAAATGCCAGTTTGGTCACCGACCAGTAGGCCTCGTTGACCTGGGGCCAGGTCGCCTCCAGGGTAGGCATGTTGTGCTCTTTAGCGTAGTCCGCCATTTCCAGGATCAGATTGTTCCCGATGATGCGATAGCTCAGGTAGCCGAGCCAGCCGTACAGGCCGGTCAGCAGCAAGGTGAGCCACAGATACGGGTTGCGCAGGAATCGCTGCCAGCCGGGCAGGGCCGGATCCGCATGACGAGCCAGGCCATTGCGCGCCCGCCGGTACTGGGCGGCCCGGCCGACCCCGGCGATACCCAGCCCTTCGGGTGCCCTGGTGATTCGGGCGGCAGCACCGCGTCCAGTCGCTCGAACCGGTTGGGTGGACGCCACCGGCCGCCAGGTATTGGCGTCATGGGTCATGCCGGCAAGACTACCGCGTCCCGGTCTGCCAACCCCAGCACGCAAATCGCGGGGCGCGAACTGCGGGCCGGGCGCCATACCGCCAGAGACGACCAGCCCCGGCAGCCGCGTGCCAGGTACTAGTATCGGCGGCGTGGAGACGCACCCGACCGTCAGCCCACAGCCCCTGCTCCAGGCCATCGGGGTGCAGAAAAGCTTCGCGGGCCGGCCGGTGCTGCGCGGTATCGACCTTCGGGTGGCCACCGGCGAAGTGGTGGCGATCATCGGTCCCTCGGGATCGGGGAAATCGACCCTGCTGCGTTGCCTGAATCGCCTGGAGGTGCCCGATCGCGGCCAGGTCTTATTCCACGGCGTAGACATCTGCGCTCCCGGGACCGACATTGCCCCGGTCCGGCGCCGGATCGGCATGGTATTCCAACAGTTCAACCTGTTTCCCCGCCTGAATGCCCTACAGAATATCGCCCTGGCCCCGGCCGAGCTCGGCTTGTGCTCGGCCCGGCAAGCGCAGGCCAGGGCCCGTGAGCTGCTGGCCCGCGTCCACCTGCCGGAGGTGGCCGAACAGTTGCCGAGCGAGTTATCCGGCGGACAGCAACAGCGCGTGGCCATCGCCCGGGCGTTGGCCGTCGAGCCCGAGGTGCTGCTGTTCGACGAGGTCACCAGCGCCCTGGATCCGCGGATGAGCGAGCGGGTGCTGGCCGTGATGCGGGAACTATCCGCCGGAAAGCGAACCCTGATCATGGTGACCCACGAGACCGGATTTGCCCGTCAGGTGGCCGACCGGGTGGTCTTCCTGGCCGATGGCCAGATCGTCGAGCAGGGCTCGCCGGCCAGCGTATTGGACCATCCGAACGCACAACGCACCCGCGAATTCGTGACCGGCGGCCCCGACCGGCACGCCGAATGATGCCCGAGGCGGCCGGGATGCCGCGGGGTCCGGGGCGCGACCCGGGACCCCGCGCACCTGTCGATGCCTGAGCCACCGGGGAAAACGCGCCGGGAATCGCGGCCTGGAGTGCGATCCGATCCGGTGCCCGAAGGGCCGGGGCCGCCCGGTCGATGCCCGCGACTGGCCCAGCACCGAGCCAGCGGACTAGGCTTGGTCTGCCTCCGTAGCTCAGTGGATAGAGCATCCGCCTTCTAAGCGGCTGGCCGCGAGTTCGATCCTCGCCGGGGGCGCCCTGCCCGATCCGTTAGCCGGGTGCAAGACTCGATGAGTGATCGTGCCGCCCCAACCCAGACCGCCCCGCAGCCATTGGGTGCGCCTGATCATCGCCATCTACGGCCCCACGCTGGTCGCCTCGATTGGGTTCGGCGCGGTCGTACCGCTGATCGCGGTGCAGGCCACGGTGTTGCACGCCTCGGTCGGAGTCGCCGCAGCCATCACCGCGCTGCCCGGGCTGGCGATGCTGCTGTTCGACCTGCCGGCCGGTGTCATCGCCGCCCGGCTCGGCGAGAAGCTAAGCATCATACTGGCCTGCCTGGTCGATGCCGCGATGCTGCTCGCGGTCTTCTGGGCCACCTCGTTGCCCGTGCTGGCCACGGCGGTGTTCATCCACGGCATGACCGGATCCATCTTTGGGCTGGCCCGCCAGACCTATGCCACCGAGGCGATCCCGCTGCGCTGGCGGGCCCGTGGCATGTCCAGCCTGGGTGGGGTCTTCCGCATCGGTGGGTTCCTGGGCCCATTGGCGGCCTCGGCGATCCTGTCCCGGGGCGAGGTCGCCCACGCCTTCGCCTTCGGCGCCCTCACCAGCCTGCTGGCCGCCCTGGTAACGCTGGTGCTGCCCGATTTGCCCACCGACCGCCGCGCACAGCGGGACGCCGACGGCAACCGCGCCCATACCCGGTCGGTCCTGCACCGGCACCGGCGTTCCCTGTTGACCCTCGGCTTGGGATGCCTGGGCCTGATGATGATGCGCAGTTCCCGGCAGACCCTCGTTCCGTTGTGGGCCCACCAGGCGGGTTTCTCCCCGGCCGATGTCAGCCTGCTGTATGCGTTGTCGATGGCCTTCGATGTGGTGCTGTTCCTGCCGGGCGGGGCGATCATGGATCGTTTCGGCCGGTGGTGGGTCTGCGTCCCCACCATGTTTGCCCTGGCGATATGCATGCTGGTGCTGCCCTTCACCACCACCTACCTACAGGTCGGGATCGTGGCCGTATTGCTAGGCATCGGCAATGGGGTGAGTTCGGGTATCGTACTCACCCTGGGCGCCGACGCCTCCCCCGGCTTCGGCCGTGCCCAGTTCCTGGCCGGCTGGCGCCTGCTGGCCGACGGGGGAACGCTGGCCGGTCCGGCGATAATCGCCGGCGTGGCCGCCCTGACCGGGCTGGCCGTCAGCAGCTGGGTGATCGGTGGGCTGGGATTGCTTGGCGGCTATTGGCTAGCCCGCTGGGTGCCACGCAACCCCGAACAGCTCGCCGCGACCCGGCCAGCCGAATAGGCGGCCATGCGCGGACCGCAGCCGACCGGGCCCGTCCTCGACGTTGCAGGACCGGATCGCCGGCCGGTGAGCCCTATGCTGGCGTGGTGAACGACGACATGTTGGTGTGGATCGACTGCGAGATGACCGGTCTTGACCTGACCGCCGATGCTCTGGTTGAAGTGGCCGTCCTCGTGACCGATGGCGAGTTGACCGTGCTGGGGGATGGCCTGGATCTGCTGATCGCTCCCCCGACAGCCGCGCTCGCCCAGATGCGCGATGTGGTGCGGGAGATGCACACCAAGTCGGGATTGCTCGAAGAGCTCAAAACGGCCACGCTGACCATGGCCGAAGCCGAGCAGCAGGCGCTCGACTATGTGAAAACCCATGTTCCGGTGGCCCACAAGGCCCCGCTGGCCGGTAACACGATCGGCACCGACCGGGCCTTCCTGGCACGCGACATGCCGGCCCTCGAAGCCCACGTGCACTACCGCAATGTCGACGTGTCGAGCATCAAGGAACTGGCCCGGCGGTGGTTTCCCAGGGCCTACTACAACACCCCTGCCAAGAACGGGAACCATCGCGCCCTGGCCGACATCCAGGAATCCATCGAGGAACTGCGCTACTACCGCGAGGCGATCTTCGTGCCCACCCCGGGGCCTTCCACCACCGAGGCGCGCATCATCGCCGGCCACCACGAAGGTGCCCTAACCGGGCTGGGCGCGGCCGCGCAGGCCTTCGAGGGCAGCGACGAGGCCGCCGATGGCTGAGCCGCCACGACAGCCCCGGACGACTCCTACCGGGCGGCTCCGATCCGGTCGTCCGCGAGGCATGCCGGGTTCGGGGGACCCCCGCCGATGGCCGATTTCCACTTGGCTCATCGAGCCGCTAGGCTACAGGGGCTATCCAGCATCGTGCGGGCTGGATCGGCATGGTGGGTATAGCTCAGTTGGTAGAGCTCCTGGTTGTGGTCCAGGCGGTCGCCGGTTCAAGTCCGGTTACCCACCCTCATGCAGGGCGCCATCGCGCCAGTTGATCTGGCCCAGGCAGCCATCGCGGTGTTCTCCCGCTACTCGCGGGTGCGGAAGGCCGACGGGTCGGACATGAGTGTGAAGGACTCCTTGTTGCTGAGCAATGCCACTTTGGACGAGGTGCTGGGAGAGCAGGAATCCGACTTCGATCCAGGCCCGCGTTTCGCAGTGAAGTGGTACCGCCAATTCGGCTGGAGCCAAGGAAGCTCAGGTATCGCCGATCAGTTCGCACGAGCCTCGGACACGTCGATCGGCGCTCTGGCGCGGACCTGACTCCGTTTCAGGCCGTTGCGGAGTCTGTCAGGGCGGATGGCGGCGAACTCGTGGAGCAAGTGTCGGCTTTGATCGAGCGGGCGCAGTTGGTTGCGGCCGACAGCTTCCACGACCCGTACTTCCTGGATTTCCTGGGGCTGAAGGATGCCTACGCCGAATGTGACCTTGAAGAGGCGATCGTCAGGGATTTGGAGTCTTCCTGCTCGAAGTAGGCAGCGGGTGGGGATTCGTGGCAAGGCAGAACAGGCCCGCATCCAGACGGTCTACCGGAAGGCGCAGGAACGGATCGCCCGGAGGCAGCTCACCGCAGCGGCGGGAGAGGACACTGATGAGTAGGGATCGGCAGGCGCTGAACGCAGCCTCGACGACAGCAAGTGGTGGGGTCTAGGAGACGACGATGGCGATGAACAACCGGAATCGCGTGGGCAAGGCGTTCGACCTGCTCTCCGAAGGGGCTCCTGGATGAGGTTGACGAGGTGATGACGCGGGTCTACAAGACTGCGGACCAGCCGACCGCGTGGGCGAGGGAGGATGCCCAGCGACGGTGTGGGCCACTGCGCGCGTTGGCCAAGCATGACGTGCAGGTGCAGCTTCGAGCGGATCACCGAGCAGGGCTACCGAACGGCGATGCCGGGGTGAGCCCAGTGGTGAATCTCCAGACCAACTTCGGTGGCGGCAAGACCCACTCGATGCTGGTGCTCTATCACCTGTTCAGCGGTACCCCTGCCAAGGACTTCCCGCAAGGACTCCAGGAACTGGTCGCCGCCAACGGCAACCCCGATCCCAGCACTCTCGGCGTGCGACGAGTTGCGCTTGCCGGCACCTATCTGAAGGCCGGCTCACCAATCACGGCACCGAGGTCTACACGCTGTGGGGTGAACTGGCCTGGCAGTTGGGCGGGCGGGAGGCCTATGACCTGATCGACGAGGACAACCGCGCGGGCAGCAGCCCTGGGAGGCGCCGCGTACCCTGATTGGCGTACCCTGATAGTGCGTTACTCCCCCGCGCTGATCCTGATCGATGAGTGGGCGGGGTACGCGCGCCAACTCGTCACCGACAGGAAACTGCCAGCTGGTTCGTTCGAGACACCGTTCACCTTCGCCCAATCTTTGACCGAGATCATGCGTTCCGTGCTGGGGGTGATGCTCGTGATGTCGACACCGGCGCCGAAGGACACGGCAGCGACATCGAGATCGGTGGCGCGAACGGTCAACTCGCGCTGGAGCATCTGCAGAACGTGATCCGCCGCGTCGCGAGCCAGCGGCGGTCCCCAGCAAGGACGAATCGTTCGAGATCGTCCGCCGCCGCCTGTTCCAGGCACCAAAGGCCGAAGGTCTCACGACCATCGCTGCCGTGGCGCGCAGCTTCACGAACCTGTACCGGAACGACTACCTGCCCCGCCTCGTGCGACGCGAAGTGCTCGACGCAGCGATCCAGCAGGCACTGACCGCAGTGCTCGTCGACGACGAACGCTTCGGCATCGCCACCGGCAAAGACGCCGAAACCGGTCGCTACCGAGGACTCGTGGTGCCGCCAGCCCAGAACACGAACATTCAGGTCACCGACAGCACACTGCTCACCGAGATCGACCGGGCGCAGCAGCAGGTTGAGGCCGATCGCGCGGCGGCGCGGGAAGCCGCCGCCCGACAGGCAGAAGACGGCGGCAAGGACGTCAGCCCGATAGACATCGCCTGGGCACCTCAGCCTGCGACCGGCAGCGACGAGCCATCACCGATCGAGTCCGCCCTCGAAGCAGCACTCACGCGCTTCTTCGGCTCGGTCAAGATCGATCCCGACCGCTACTCCCGCGACATCGGCAACGTCACCCGCGAGGTCATCGACCACCTCGCCGGAACCGGCGCGAAGCTCGATATCACCATCGACATCCAAGCCGTCAAACCCGAGGGCTTCAACGAATCCGAAGTCCGGACGATCAGCGAAAACACCCACGTCCTCAAGTCCGACCCCAGTTCCGGCTTCAAGAAGAACTGAGGGGGACAGATGTACCTGAAACGTGTTGAAGTCAGGGCTACCGCGCGTCCGCGAACGTACTGATCCTCGGTCAGTCGCCACACCAGACATCCCGACGAAACCATCACCCTCTTGACCCATACCAGACCAGTATGACAAAGACTTTGCCTAGCCCCTGGGGATTTGAATGTCCTCTTTAGCGACTGCCGTTGGTTCCTAGACGGTGGCTTGGGTGGGACGCTCCGGTTGGCCACCGACCCCGAGCTGGCCAGGAAGGTCACCGTCACCCTGAGACCCAGGCACCGCCACCAGAAGTCCTCACCCTCCTACGCCCGACCGAGCGGACTTACCGCAACGTAGTGGACGACAAGGGCCACCCTGCCGAGTCGCACTTGGTCATGGGCGACTACGCCACCCACAAACATACCGAGGTCCGTGCCTGGCTGGAGGCCAAAGCGCAGTTCAAGATCCGCTTCACCCTCACGCCTCCTGGATGAACCTCGTCGAGGTCTGGTTCCGCGCAGTCTCAGCTTCTAACGGCGTAACCCGTGCGGCAATGCGCACGTCTTCCATCTTCACATGACACGTCAATTGGAATACCACGATCCCCAATCCGTCACCCACGCCAAACAACTTCATACCTATCGAGAGCGAGAATGACATGAGCGATGAGATTATCTCATATCTATTGGATTTGGATGCGAATAACAACCGAGACTGGTGTCACAGCCATAAAGAACAGAATCGTGCGACCCTAAGTGAGTTCGAAGAACTCATACGAGCAGTAATGCTCAAGATTGGCGAGTTTGACGACAGCATCCTCCGCAACGAACCAAGGAACCTCACATTCAAGCTGGCGCGCGATACCCGGTTTAGCCACGACAAGACGCCCTACAACCCCACTTTCAGATGCCACATTGCCGCAAAGGGAAAACTGTCCATCCCCACCGGCTATTCCCTCTCCATTCGCCCCAACAATCGCTCCTTCTTGGGTGGCGGATTGTTTGCAGATATGCTCAAAGCATGCGACACTGCGAATCCGAGAGCACATATTGGCAAACCCCGAAGAGTTTCTAGAGATTATTTGCAACCCGGCATTTGCCAGCAATTTCACGGTTAGGGGAACGACCCTGAAGAATGTACCCAAGGGATACCCGACAGAATCTCCCGTGGCAGAATACCTGAAACGCAAGAACTGGCACATCGAGCATCCATTCGCCGATACGGCGCTAGAAGATCACGCGGCCTCCGCGAGCTTTGCGGCAGAAAAATACTCGATCATGAAGCCTTTCAACGACTTTCCGAACAGGGCCTTGATCGGATTCACCATGCCACGGCGGTAGCGAGATTGCACATCACGTTAGAAGGTGTGAGGTCCCCGACTTCTTCGTGTTGCGTTGGGAGCAAGGCCTGGATATACCTGATCAGTCGCTCCAATGCGATGCCGCAGTGTCACATCGAACACTGGGCCGGCCATGAAGTGATGCGTTTACCATGCGGTCATTGATGTCTTCTCCCAAGGCTTGGCGGAGTCGGTGATGGATGGTCTTGGGCGGATTCAGTCGATCGCCTCGAACTCGCCCGCGAGCGGGTCGGTGCGTAGCCCTTGGCGAAGCGATTCGGCAGTGGCCCCGAGTTGCTGCGCGATCCAGTAGCGGACGATGAGCAGGTTCTCCCGCAGGGTGTTCAGCATGATGAGCGAGTCTGGCTGGGGTCGATCTGGGTGCTTGGCGCCCATGTACACGTCATTGGCCATGTTGATCCAGCCAGCGGTATCGGTGAACGGTAGCTCAGTAAGGTCGTCGAGGATCACCTGAAGCGCGGGTTTGAAGTTAATCTGCTTGCGGGAGTTTAGGTGAGCGCCAGCGTTTTTCTTCGTATCGATCAGATATCCGAGCGCCTCAAGCGCAATACCGCTCTGCACCGCGCTCGCGGGGCTCCACACATGGCCGGAACGAAGCACGTTAAGGACAGGGCTGACGGCCTGGTAGTAGTCCGTGCGGAGTCTCAGCCACCGTGCAACTCCGCGGGGGCCGATCTCGGCCCAAGGGAACAGGAAACAAGGCTCTTTCACCCAGGGCTTGTGTCGTAGCAATCGGTGTGTCGCGACGGACGACCACTTCTCGGAGCAAACTGTGCCGTCAGCGTTCTTGATGGGGTCGTCGGTGCGAAGGGCCTCGATCGAAGCGAAACCAAAAGGCCGCCATGCCGCGAGAGAGACGAGATCGAGTACGGCACCATGGAGATGGAGGTGATCATCCCATCCTCGCGGCTGTGCGACGTGAGTTTCCAACTTCACGCTCTCATAGACAGGGAAACCCCCGGGCTGGGGCGGGTCATCCATCCGCCACGTTGATTTCATTGTCAGGTTGAATGGTCTCGCGAGTTTCGCTTCCGGGGCATTGGTTAGGGTCATCTGCACGGATTGCACCCGATTAGATTCATTCGTCGTGAAGCCGACCTTCATGCTGCTGGGTCGTCGTGCCCAAGCGGCAAGCGCTGGCACCTCGGCGCGGAGACCATTGACCTTGTCATACTTCAAGGATTGCCCTCCGAAGACGGCGTAGTTGGCAACGATCCGGCCCTCGCCGGCGACGAAGACGTTGGTGTTCAAGCCGGCGGCTCTGCAACCGACAAGCACGACATCTCCGGTGCGGTCGTACATGAACAATACTTTTGGTGGGCTGTAAGTGTGCTTTGAGCGCTCCGGATCATCGTCAAACATTACGCCGTGAGACCACCAGCGGGAGTATGGATCATTTGTTTCTAGCATGCCCTTTAGCGGGACAGTAAGTTCAATCGTCGTGCCCGTGTCGCGGAGCATGACCGAGATCGGATCGGTCTTCTTGCTGCCATCGATGAGCCATACGAGACGCGGCTCACCAACGACGAGTTCGTTCTTAGCCATCGTCCCTCTTGGTGCAACTGGTGCTCCATTCTCCCCCTGAACACGGCCGCGGAGTGGAGGCTCGCCCACTTGCTGAACCACTTAGGCGGCAAAAGCAGGTCTGTAGGCCGCACGAAAGTTAACGGATTCTGCATCATAGGCTTCTCTTGTCGGCCCGCCGCGTCGTTGTCCGCATGCAGGGTCACGAGGCGGCAAGGCGGTCGAACCTCGCCGGGGTTCTCGCGGTCGCGCATCCGCAAGGCGAGCGCCGCGTACTCGGGGCCGGTGAACCTGTGGAATTCGCTCCATAGGTGTGGTCCCTGATCTGTACGGCCATGTCGAGCACCCCGCCACGACCTACAGCGGGCGACTGGGCTCGGTCGCCCACAAGCGCGACCGTCGCCCCGGCTTCGGCAATTATGATCAGGACACGGTACCCGGTTCCAGATGGAAGCCGGTCGAAACGCTCACCGCAGGCTTCCTACCATCGGCCACGGACAAAGAAGGGAACACGGATGCGAACCATCATCATCACGGGAGCGAGTGACGGTATCGGCGCGGCAGCCGCTCGGCAACTCGCAGACACGGATGCCCGGCTGATCCTTGTCGGGCGCTCACCCGAGAAGACGCAAGCTGTCGCCGCCGCCACGGGAGCGGAGCACCACTCGGCAGACTTCACGAGACTCGACGAGGTACGCCGCCTCGCAGACGTACTGAACGAGAGGTGCGACCGGATCGACGTGCTGGCCAACAACGCTGGCGGCATGTTCTCCGGCCCCACGCCTACCCTGGACGGCTTCGAAAAGACCTTCCAGGTCAACCACCTCGCGCCGTATCTCTTGACGAATCTGCTTCTTGACAAACTGCTTGATAGTCGGGCAGCAGTGGTGAACACATCCAGTATCGGGGCACGGCTTTTCGGGAGCATCAATCTGGACGATCTGAACAACTGGCAGGGCTTCACCCCGAACAAGGCCTACGGCGACGCGAAACTCGCCAACGTCCTGTTCACCAAAGGCCTGCACGAGCACTTCCACGACCGCGGTCTCTCGTCGGTGGCGTTCCATCCCGGCAACGTCGCAACGAACTTCGCTTCTGACACCGATAGCTACTTTCAGTGGGTCTACCACGGTGTGCTGAAGCGATTTCTCATCTCCCCGCAGCAGGGCGGCGCACGGCTCCGGCACTTCATTGACAGCAAGCCGGGCGACGCCTGGGTTTCGGGTGAATACTACGGAACACCGAAGCGGGTGGGGCGCACCAACAAGCAGGCCTACGACCCAGAGATGGTGCGTGAGCACTGGCAACGCAGCGCAAACATGCTCGGTATCCACTGGTGACACCCCATGCGTGTCGTCCTGCTTCCTGCCGCACAGGAGAGGCAAGCGCGCAGTTCCGCGCAACCGGCTCTCGGCAGCAACCGTCGCAACCGCTACTCACTATCACCAAGAGCACGCGGCGGATGAGCGAAGCAACCATTTTCAACTGCGTGAGATTCATCATCGTTCGTAACGGCTCCGCCATCCTCCCGGGCGACTTCGATCAGCAGCCGATCAGCGTCGGCAATATCGCCTGCCGCTGGTTGCTGCACGATCTGGCGGAGATGGCGCATCTGCGTACCGCTTGAGCAGTACGCGAACCTCAGTCTCGTGGCCAGGCACAATCGTCGGGTCCCGGAGAGACTTGAGAGCACTGACTCGACGGTTGCCCTCAAGCACGGTGCGCGGCAGCCCGTCCCCCGATTTCGATGCCGATATCACGATCGGTACCTCGTTGTCGCAGTAGCCGTCTCGGAGGATCAGTCTCGCCACACCAAGGGACATCCCCGGACGCAAACAGGTACTTCAGCGCATCTGCCTCATCGTCGCGGCGACCAGGGATCAATAGTTCTCCAGATCAAGAAGGAGACCGTCGAGGTCGACATCCACAATAGGTAACTGTTCGTAAGCCATATCCAGCCCTTCGCTCTCGTGCTCCGTCCGGCGATCCACACCATCGGTGCCGAGTCGGTGAGAACAGTCGTTCACCGCCAACGGTAGCCGCCGGCCTGGCCGCCCGGACTGAGACACGTCGAGAGCGACCAACTGCGCCAAACCAGGTGGGGTTGGCCCTGTTTGGTGGGCATCGGTTGAGCGGTCTGGTTGGCTGCGGTGGTGGTTTGGTGTTCGTGGGTTACTGGGGGGTCTGGTCGAGGGCGTCAGCGCCGCGGGCTGATACCCGCGATGCCCTCAACCCGCACGATCCCAACGACCGTCTTGACCGAGACGGCGCGCAGGCCCGCAATGACCCGCGGTGCCCCGTCCACCCCGCCGGAGACGGCATGGAACCGGCGGACCTCGACCCGCGACCGTTCCCGCCGCCGCTCCACAGGGCCTGCCTGCCCTCGTTGAACCCAAACTTGTAGCACCCGGACCGGGACACACCCAGCAGCGCACACACGCCCACGACACCGAAGGCGACCTCCACCGCCTTGCGGTCCACTCCCATCCGGCGGCCGATCGCTCTCATATAGACATCCCGTCAGCCACGTCCCCGTCGGTGACACCTGCGAGAATGGGCCCATGGTGGGCATTCGCACGGGTTCCGTACCGCGGGGCATCGACGGACCCTCTCTTACTGCTGCTGCCGCTGGCCTGATGCTCCTTCCTTCGAACGCGTCGCGGCTTGTTCGTTTGCATCGGCTCGCGGCTTTGGGCATGGCACTGAATGACACCGGTGCCCCACCGGCGAGCCCAAGCGCAGTCCGATCGATCCTGAAACGGGAGGACATCGGCGACCGCCGCATACTGATGCAGGAGGACCCGTACCCGGAGGTCCTTGTCCACAGCATCAGCTTCACCGGAGGGCCGTACCTCGTATCAGCTGGGTCGGGCGAACACACCGTGGCTGACCTGGAGGACCTAGTCGACGCAGCGTTCCGTGAGCGATGGATGCCGGACGAGCTACGAGGTCCAGTCCACCGGCTGATCCAAGGCCTCCTTACCGTAAGCGACATCGTGCTCAAGCGAGCTGGGCTCACACGAGGCACCCCGCCAGGAGGATCGCCCAGGACCCCCATCGACGTGCCGGGCGCAGCACGACTCCACGCACTCGCTGACGCGGCATTCATCTCGAACGATGAACTCGATGCTCACGGCAGTTGGCTGCGCATGGTCGTCGACACGTTCGCGCTTGATCCCGGACAGCTGGACAATCCGTGTGCAAACGTCATAACCGACGACCGCCTCTACGTAACGCCATTCCTTCGGCTTGGAGACGGATACCTAGTGGCACTGCCGCTTGATCTTCTCATCAGCATCCGGTTCCACCTTCTGAGGTTCGTGCACCAGGCGGGTCAACTCGAAGAACTCGGCCAGCGCCTGCGGAAAGCCGCGTTGCGCCGATTCATGAGGCTGCTTCCCAACAGTTCCACTCCCGAACTGCTTGAGCGAAGCACCGCTATGAGCAGATACCTTCTGAAGATCGACTCGAAACGCGACCTTCACCTGGTCGTCGCAACTGACCCGCTCGTTGACTGGGAATTGGACGTGTGGGGCTCCTACGACACCCGGACGATCCTGGATAACCTCGCCGCCCTTGTATCTCCGCTCACCCGATGCACCTACTCATCAGCGGAGGAGCTTCTACACCTCGTCTTGACCGACAGCCCCAGCCGATCTGCGTTCTGGGGCGTCCCGAATGTCGAGGGCGCAGACCCCATGCTCATCGCTCGCTCCGACGACTTGGAAGTGATTATGCATCAGGAGCCAGACGGGCTGCTGGGCTTGTTGCTGTTCGCCGAAGCCCAAAAGAACCGGCCGGGACGATCTGTGTCGACGGCTGTCCTTGACGAGTTCTGTTCGTACGTGAAGAACAAGAAGTCGTTCTATCTATCGGACGATGCGATTCCCACCTTCACCGTTTTTCAGACAGGAGATGGGCTGTACCCTCGCCAGCAGTACATCGCCGAGACGGATCGCCACGGAGTTGTGCCGCCAGTGCCGAATCCGCCGATCGTCCAGGCCCGACGCCGCTATGAGCGGGATGCTCCAGAGATCTTCCTCATTGAGCCAAGTAGCTCCTACGTCGGCTATGTCGTCGAGATGATCGACCACACAGTCTTCATCACCGTCGACATTGAAGGGGCTGAGCCCGTCGGCGTGGAGCCGACCCTTCTTGAGTGTGTCGCCTACTGGGTGCGCGAGTGCGCCTACCGCACCGGCGCCCGGCCAAGGGCAACAACAACCGAACTGACTGTCCGGTTGATCGACCCGGGGTCTTGGAGAACGGTTCACGACTGGTCACGCGCCGATCCCGCAGTCAGGATGACGCGGGTAGAGAGCGGGTACACCCTGGCGTTCACCGATACGTTCGTCGCCCTCCTCCAGGAAGCAGCGAACACTGCGGAGCGCGAACTCGTGACGGTCCTGTTGACCAGTCTTTTCGGAACGGCGAGTACTGATCTGGGTCCGCGCCTTGATGCGGTTGCTCCCTTGGGCTCAAAGCGGATGATCAACGCCCTACACCAGAATCACGCGCCGGATATGCTGGCCGAGAACCTGCCCCGTGCTCTGAAAGGTCACGACCAGATCACGGCCCAAGTGCTTGACGAGTTGGGCACGTGGCTCCGATCACCGACCGGCGGCGGCTTCCAGAACGGCGTCCTCCTAGGCACAGAACGGGTCCGGGTGCTCAATGCGGCTGTGGGGCACCTCTTCAGTCGGCTTGAAGCCGAGATCGCCTCGTACGACAAACATGCCCTGCTCGACTTCCTTGTCGCACAGAACGAGGCCCTCCTCCACGACGCGAAGTTAAACTCGATCACGCTGAAGTCACGCCTGGCGTGCTTCGGCGAGCAGTCACAGACCGTCGCCGAACTGGTTGATCATCGGAAGACGAGCGCGACTGCTCAACGAGCGAACCGCTTCCTGATCGAGTACGTGGCCGCGCAACCACCAGACGGGGAACGCGTGATCGAAGTGCTCGACTACTACCGCATCCTGGGCATTGCGATCGAACTCATCCAAAAGGCAACTACCTCGGATTTCCTTCACTACAGACTCGCCGACTTCGATGTCTCCATTCTCGGCTCAGGACGCCTTGGAGTGAGCCGAGAGGAACCGGTGACCGCAGCCATGGACACTTACGCCGCGAACTCTGGCATGCGATCAGTCCGAGGCGCGGTGAATGACGATGCTAGAGATGGCATCGATGACTTCGACGTGCCTGACTTCATTGCCCGCAGCGAGCCTGCCATGCGTGCCGAGTTTGGGTTCACCCTGACTGAGCTCCGAGAGGTGTGTGAAGGCCTGCTGGACCTAGCCACAGCTGATCAGGTGACACGCATCGATCGCTCACGGGCTATCTCAGAAGTGTCGACAGCGCGGAGCATTGCGGAAGAAGTCGTGTCGGCTGTTGTGGATGGGATCACCCTCACAGAGCGGGAGTCTTTCCTCGGCATCGGACAGGATGCCTGGCCGTGGCGCTTCAACCGCGACGCGTCGTACATTCGGGCGGCCGCTCGTACTTCAGGGCCATGAGTTGGTCTTCGGCTTTCGCAGCGTCTACCGGCTGGGTCCGTACTGGGTCGACAACTTGCTGTCTGGGCGCTTGCAGGGTCGAGCGAAGACGGCCGAGATGAAGCGATGCATCTCTGAGGCGCGGGGCAAGATCAACAATGCCTTCGCCCGTTCGGTGGCCGCCAAGCTTGAGGATCTCGGCATGACCACGCGATTGTCCGTGAACAAGATCGGCAAGCATCGCATCACCGACCCTTCCGGCCATGACCTCGGGGACATCGACGTCCTCGCAACCCATCCACAGACCCGGACGATCATTGTGGTCGAGGCGAAGGACTTCGAGGTTGCGCGAACACCAGCCGAGATCATCGGCGAGCTTGAGAAGCTGTTCACAGGCAAGAGAGGGAAGAAGCCCACAATCGAGCTCCACAGCAGACGCATCGACTGGTTGAGGCAGCACCTCAGCGAAGTCACCGAGTTCCTTGGTGCAGACGGTAACGGCGCGCCCTGGCACTTGGCAGGCGCCGTGGTGACGAGCGACCCACTCATCACCCCCCTCGTCAACAACAGCCCTTTTCCTGTAATCCCTTTCGACGATTTCGGACTCGCGACTCTGGGCCTCGTGCCTCGCGGTAACGGGAGCTCTCGAAGTCAGAGGAAGCGAAGGCGGCGCTAGCGGTCCGCAAATGCTCTTGGGCCACCGCGCGCGACACTGCGGTGGCGGGTCCGAACGCCGCTCCCGACCTCGCCCGGGTCACCACCGCGACCATCCGCCACAAGCTGGTAACCGTGCCAGCCCGCCTGGCGACCTCGGCCCGCCGGATCACCGTGCACCTCCCTTGAGCGTGACCCTGGGAGACCGGCTGGACAGTCCTGTTCGAGCGAGTCAGCGACCCGCCCCAAGCCCACGCGACCTGACCACCCAGCAGCCCCCGGCTGCGCAACCCGAGGAACACAGTGGACAACCCGGACAGCGAGGTCCGGCCAGTTCCGCACGCCCTCGACCACTCACCCGACGCAGCCCGGACCACTCCGCGATCACCGAGACCATCGGTAGATCGAGGCTAAGACACCAGATCAGCCGTCCCGGAAACACTCACCAAGGCTCGCCCAATAACCAGCGCTTCCCTAGCCAGCTCACTTGATTCCCGTCGAACCGTCGCTGTCTTCATTCACGATGAGTCCAGCCTCGACCAGCGCTACGCGTACGGCCTTGCGGTCCACTCCCATCCGGCGGGCGATCGCCCGCATCGAGACACCCGCTCGGGCCAGCCGCACCGCCTCCGCCTTCTCGTCCAGACCCAACCCCGGACGACGACTCGGCACGTTACGCCGACGAAGATGCGAAAACACCGTGGCCCGGTGAATGGCTGTACCTCTCCACGAGAGACTTCCCACTCATCCCGGCCAGGTAGTCACCGACGAGCGCGTCCACCTCGACGGCAGTGAGAAAAGTTTGAGCCGTCTCGACAGTCCCCACAACAGGACCCCAAGCATCCCTCACAGCGCCACCCTCGGGCCGTAGGGACACCTCGTAAACCCCACGATTCAAGCGGTTGACCAGGGTCTTCGTCTTGGGGGGGCCGAGTTGCCGAACCTGCTACTCAGGCACCCCGGCGAAAACCCGCTCTGACTAGCTCAAATAGTCGGGGTGGGTTTTCTCGTGCGATAGGCCGCTCCCGCCGGACGAAGATGCGGCGGACCTGAATCTAGAATGAAGTGCTAGAATCGAGTCATGGCGTCGATCACGCTCACCGAGCTGAACCAAAACCCCTCCCGGGCGACGCGACTCGCGGACCACGGCGAAGTGATTGTGATGCGCCGCGGTCACCCCGCATACCGAATCACCAAGATCGAGAGTTCTGGCGATCCGCTCGACGAACTGGTGGCCACCGGGCTCGCCCGACCTTCCCGCAGCACCGCTCCCCGGTCGGCTCGACGCTTCCCCACCATCGCCACCGGCACAGACCTCGGGGCTGCGCTCGACGCCGAACGGGCCAGGTTCGATGGCCTCATCTGAGCGCACCTGGTTCGTCGACTCGTCGGTGTTGCTGCGAGCGATCGCAGACAAGTCCGCCGCAGCCCGGGAGTGGTTCGAATCCGCCTATGCCGCCGGTGACAGGTTCGTCGGCTCACGCATGCTCGAACTCGAGGTTCTGCGGGTCGTCAAGAACGCCGGACTGGCCACCGATGTCGCAGAAGAGTACCTGGACGAGTTCGCTCTGATCGCCGTCGGGGACGACCTGATCGACGAAGCCATCGCACTCGACACCGTGCTCGGCGGGGCCGACTCGGTGCATGTCGCGTCGGCGCTGCGGCTCGGCGTGGACGAGGTCACGATCGTCACGCATGACGCGCAGATGGCCAGGGCCGCCGTCAGCCTTGGGTTCGACGTGCTCGACCCAGTGACCGACGATCCCGGCCGACCGGCAGTGGTCTAACTGTAACCACCACACAGGTTAGGTACTCCGGGAGGTGCCAAGGGGCTTGGTGGCTGGACAGGGTGGACGGCCCTTTCCAGATCGTGGGCGTATCGATCTACGCAGGACGAATGACCTGGGCCACCCGGGCGAGCCGCTCGGGGTCCGGCGGGCACCGGCTCAACTAGCGCCTTCTGGTCTGGCTGAATGGGAGGGACGTGGACGTCTTGCAGATCGACCAGGCCTCCCAGGCGTTCCCGATCAGTTCGTACGTCCAGGTCGGCAGATCGCCAGCCCGGTGCCGGCATCGGACTGGCCGAGGATGTCCTCGACCTGGCGGCGGGCCAGGTCGGGGCGGCGTTCTCAGCAACCAGGGCGGTCTGGCTGGTGTACCGGCCTCAGGAAGCACCGATATAGAAGCCGGGACGGTCGGTGCCGTCATCGACCAGTTGGACCGCTTCATCCACGGCGAGGCCTTGGGCGCCGTAGCCGGTCACCGCGTAGGCAAGTTACGCATATCGTCGTTTCCTCTCACCTGTGACACCAACGAGGTGAGTTCGCATCGCCGGTCTGGCCTGCATCAGGGCATCGCGCGTCTACCTACGGGTGTTCACCAGCACGGTCCGCCATGAGCCCCGCCTCTAGATGGTTGATTCCTGGGTTGGTGGTCGTAGGGGATGAGTGAGCGCGGGGTGGGTGTGTTGCATTGTTTGTTGTGCCAGATGGCGGTGGTCAGGGCGAGTAGTGCAGCGGTGATCCGGACGACGAGCCCGAGTGGGGTGCGGCCGCGGTGGTGTTCGGTGTCGAGGTGGGTTTTCAGGGTGGCGTTGACTGGTTCGATGATCTGTCGTAGGGGTTTGAAGTAGCGGACTCCGGGTTGTTGTGGTTCTCCGCGCTGTGGTGGCCGCAAGAGGTGTATTCCCTTGTGGTGGAGTGATTGTTCCAACTCTCGACTGGCGTAGCCCTTGTCCGCGATCAGGGTGTGGTGGCCGGTGGTGGGCTGGTAGGCGTCGGTGATCTTGGGTTGGAAGCCGCTGGCGGGGCGGAGGGGACATACCTCTGGGTGGCTGGTCAACGCGTCATCCAGCGTGACATAGAGTGCGGTAGCGAGGGTGTCGAAGTCGGTGTCCGTGACGAACCGGTCCTCCAGGATCGGGGAAGCAGAGGGGTGGCCTCCGCGCTGCGGATACCGCCGCCCCAGCGGCGTGCGACAAGGCAAGCCATGCGCCGATGCGAGCAAGTGCACGCACCGGTCGGATCGCGTGTGGCACCCCCGCCCGCCTCAGTGCCCGCAGAGCGAAACCCAACTGCGGAATCACGACGATCGGCGAACTCGCCACGCCCGTCGCGTACCTTCTGAACACCAACGCGGCTGCGATGTGCCCGAACCCGTGCAACCCGAATACCCACTGGAAGTCCTGATAGAGCGAACCCCGCCCGCGGCTGCGCACCCCATCGGCCACGGCCGCTGCACACAGCGCACCCATCATGGCGATGCCCACATTCACATGGCACTGGTCGACATCACGCACCCATGACGGCACAGACACATCGACAGGCAGCCTGTCGAGGACATCGGGCCAGGTCGGCACCAGCGTCAGAAGCTCCTCCCCGTCGTTGGCCAGAAAGGACACCGCCAAACTCAGCGGTACCGTCCACCGCTGCCGGTCACCAAGTCGTCCACGCATCGAACCATCCTCACCCCCCAACACATTTACACTACCAATAGTAGCGTATTAACTATTGCAGGAGCGAGCATGAACCCACGCGGCCGACCACGAGATCCCATGATCGACGACAAGGTGACCACAGCAACCCTGACCCTGCTGGCCGCCAACGGCTACTCCGGGCTACGTGTCGATGATGTGGCCCGCACAAGCGGCGTCGCCAAGACGACGATCTACCGCCGCTGGCCGTCGCTGGCCTCATTGGCCGTGGAAGCAGTCGCCAGAAGCATCGGGGACCGAACCTTCATCCCAACCGACGACCCCGTTTCAGACCTGCGAGCCGTATGCGCGATGTTGGCCTCATCGATCAACACCAGTTCGAGTTCATGGCTGGCCGTCGCACTGGATCTTCAACAGCACAACGACCAGGCCCTGCGCACTTACTACCGCGAACGGATCATCGATCCACCCCGACTCATGCTCATCGAAGCTCTCACCCGAGTCCAGCAGGCCGGACGCCTGTCACCGGCAGCCTCCCCAGACGGCTGGGCTACCTTCCTCATCGGGGCGGCCATCTACCAGGTAGTGGTACTTCACAACCCGATGACCCCAACCACCGTTTCCGACGTTCTTGACGGCATCATCACCACACCCTAAACCCTTTTGACCTGTAACCCCACAAACAACTCCCAATGCTGAGAACACCCGCAGCCGTCCCACCCGTCGGCATCCGCCCGGACGAACCCCATCAACCAACCGAACCAAACACACCACCACCCACGGCATCCACAGCCCCCTGATTCCAACACGACGGCTGGGCACAACTCCTAGAAACACTCAATCACGAGCCAACCCACACCGCCCGAAAGATCACGAGCACCACACCCGGACACACCCAACCCAAGACACGCCTCCACCGGTATCATCAGGCATGTTGGCCTGCCAAGGCCATGAAACAAGAAAGGAATAACGTGCCTGAGCCATGGCTGTCCGCAGACGACATCGCCACTTGTCTCGGCATCACCAAAGACACCGTCTACACCCGGATCGCCGGGAAGGCCATGCCCGCCCACAAGGCCGGACGCCTCTGGAAGTTCCAAACCAGCGTGATCGACGACTGGGTGCGCCACGGCGACGCTGCCGCCGACTCCGAGCCCTCCCCACCGAGGTGAGCCCATCTCTCAGCTTGACCCGCTACCGACGCCTTGTCGGTGGCACCCCATACCCTGATCTACTACCAAACACCGGAAGGAGGCACCAGATGCGCATGGCGTCTCAGGGACATGATCGATACGCCCTGTCCTTCACCAGCGGTGCCCTCCTGGCTCGGGAGGCAGTGATCGCCGCGCCGATCTTTCTGGAAGTCCGCGACTGGGGCCTGGTTCGAGACCAGCTCCGCTCAGAGAACCTGCTCCAAGCGCGAACCGCCTCGTCCGGATTTCGGCTGGCGCGCGAGGTCGCCCAGCGCTTGGCGGTCCTTACGGACTCCGAACTGGAGTTGCTGCGAGACGCCAGCCCGAGCGAACGCGGTCACCTGATGTGGGTCGCGGCGTGTCGTCGCTACGCGTTCATAGGCGACTTCGCGGAGGATGTCGTGCGCGAGCGCTTCCTTCTGCTCACTCCCAACTTGGGCTACGACGACTTCGACAGCTTCGTTCGTGGGAAGGCGCTGTGGCATCCCGAACTCGTCGAGGTGAAGGTCTCGACGTTGCAGAAGCTCCGGTCGACTGTGTTCCGCATGCTGGCCGAGGCTGGCCTACTCGTCAGCGGTGAAATCGTGAACGCGGCCCTGTCAGAGCGAGTTCGGGACGCGCTGGAAGCGCAGCTTCCGAGTGACCTCCGCTACCTCCCGGTTCGTGACAGCAAGGAGGTCTCGTTGTGACGCCCCATGAGCTTTCCGACCAAGAGGAGCACCTGTTCGCGGTGCTCAGTGGTGAGCGTTTCTTGAAGATGGAGGGCTTGTCGAACGAGGTCCCGTTCTTCATCTATCCCTACGAGCCGGAGCATGCGCTGGATGTGGCGAGGGGGAAGAAGCGGATCAAGAACCGCCTGGCCAGCAAGGGCATTGCGGTACGCGAGATCAACCTCTATGACTTGTCGGTCGATGTACTCAAGCAGCGCGGGGACTGGGACGAGGTTCTTGAGGTCGAACCCGAACTGGACAAGGCCGAGTTCACCGAGATGTTGCAGTCCATGCTCAACCCGGAGCAGCACCTGGCTCCCGCGATCCGCGACCGGCTTGCCGACGGCGAGTTCGACATTGTGTTCCTGACCGGGATCGGTGAGGTCTTCCCCTACATCCGGTCACACAACGTGCTCAACAATCTGCAAAGCGTCGTGGTGGGCAAGCCGATGCTCATGTTCTTCCCCGGCCGCTATGAGCAGTCCGACACGCTCGGCTCATCACTGGTGCTGTTCGGCAGGTTGAAGGACGACCAGTACTACCGCGCCAAGAACATTCTGGAACAGGAGCCATGACCGGCATGCGCCTCACCGAGATTTTCGCCAAGGATGTCCAACGGCCCATCGAAGGCGTGATCAAGGCCGACGATACCCGTTACCTGAGCGTCGAGGTGGACGAGTATGTCCTGACCAACGAAGCCGCCAAGGGGCTGGAGCTACTGCTTGAGGCGTACACGAACTACACCAATGCGAACGGTGTATGGATTTCGGGTTTCTTCGGCTCCGGTAAATCACATCTGTTGAAGATGCTCGCGCACCTCCTCGGCGACGTGGAGGGTGACAGCCTTCCCCGCGAGCGGGTCTCGGAAAGCTTCCGCACCAAAGCGACCGATGCTTTTCTTCCCCCGCTGCTCGATAAGGCCGACCGCATCCCCGCGAAGAGCCTGCTGTTCAACATCGACCAGAAGGCCACTCTGATCAGCAAGGATCAGACCGACGCACTGCTGCGAGTGTTCGTGAAGGTCTTCGACGAGGCCCGCGGCTACTACGGCGACCAGGGCCACATCGCCCGGTTTGAGCGTCAGCTCGATGATGAAGGTCAGTTTGATGCTTTCAAAGATGCCTTCCGTGCAGTGTCGGGCCGGGACTGGGTGGAGCGACGGCCTAGTTTCGCGCTCCCGAGCGTCGGACGCCAGGTCGATCAGGCGTATGCGCGGATCACGGGTCTGGACGGTTCAACCGATATCCTGAAGACCTATCAGGACACCTACTCGGTGTCGATCGAGGACTTCGCCGACGAGGTTCGTGTCTGGCTGGATAAGCAGCCCGCGGGCTACCGGCTGAATTTCTTCGTCGATGAGGTCGGACAGTTCATCGGCTCCAACACACACCTGATGCTGAACCTTCAGACGATCGCCGAGTCTTTGAACACGAAGTGTGGCGGCCGGGCCTGGGTGTTCGTGACCTCGCAGGAGGACATGGACAAGGTCGTCGGCGACCGGACCAAGCAGCAGGGCAACGACTTTTCGAAGATTCAGGCCCGGTTCAAGACCCGAGTGAAACTCACCTCCGCCGATGTGGAGGAGGTCATCCGCAAGCGTCTCCTGAAGAAGAACGACAAGGGCACTCAGGTGCTGGAAGCGGTCTATGGGCAGGAGTCGGCGAACTTCAAGACCCTGTTCGACTTCGTTGACGGCGCGAAGACGTATCGGAACTTCACCGACGAGGCTCACTTCGTCGGCACCTACCCGTTCGTGAGCTACCAATTCCCGCTGTTCCAGGCCGCGATCGAGGGCATCTCCGACCACAACGTTTTCGAGGGCCGCAACAGCTCCGTCGGCGAGCGTTCCATGCTCAGCGTTGTGCAGCAGGTCGCCAAGGATATTGGCGATGCCGAGATCGGCTCGCTGGCAACCTTCGATGCCATGTTCGCCGGTATCCGCGCCTCGCTGAAGTCCGCAGCGCAGCGCTCGATCGACCGTGCCGAGCGTGATCTCCCCGACAGCGGCTCACCGGTCACCAAGCTCGCGGTGCGGCTACTCAAGGCGCTGTTCCTCGTGAAGTATGTGGAGAGCTTCCAGGCGACCCCGCGCAACCTGACCGTGCTGGTCTATGACCGGTTCGGGCTCGACCTGCCTGCATTGTCCAAACAGGTCCAGGAGGCGCTCACGCTCCTGGAGGCGCAGACGTATGTGCAGCGCAACGGCAACGTCTACGAGTATCTGACCAATGAAGAGCAGGTGATCGAGGAAGAGATCAGAGGTGTCGAGATCGACTCCTCCGAGGTCTCGACCCGGCTGAACAAGATTATCTCCGGCGATGTCATCAAGACTTCCAAGCTCCGCTACGCCAAGAACGGGCAGGACTTCGGGTTCGGGTACAAGCTCGACGATCAGACGTTCGGCCCGCAGCGTGAACTCTCGCTGCACTTCATCACTCCCGAGTACCCCTACGGGCCGGAAGACATTCGTATGCACTCGGCAGGCAAGGATGAACTCCGCGTGATTCTGGCCCCTGACGACCGGGTGCTGGCGGATCTGCGGTTGCTGATAAAGACCGAGAAGTACACCAAGCGCAAGCAGACCAGCTCACTGTTGCCGGTCGAGGAACAGATTCTGCGCGTCAAGGCAACCCAGAACGCCCAGCGGGAGAAGGAATTGGTCGAGCGCATTCGCCGTGCCGTCGGACGCGCCGATCTCGTGATCAACGCCGCAGACCTAACCGTGGCGTCGCAGGATGCGCTCACCCGGATCACCGAAGGATTCCAAGATCTCATCGCACGCACCTACACGCAGCTGAGACTCCTCGGCGGGCGCACCTACACCGAGCAGCAGGTCGCTGGGTTTGCGAACCCCGACCAGTCCGCGATGATCGATGACTCCTCGGTCCACGCGCTCGCCGCCCCGGCCGAGGACGTGCTGTCCTACCTGCTGCAACGAGATCGGCTCGGTGAGCAGGTCACAGTCAAGAAGATCATCGATTACTTCCAGGCCAAGCCCTACGGCTGGGACCTTTCCTCTATTGAGTGCGTCACGGCCTGGCTCGTTGGCACTTCGAAGATCACCCTCACCGTCGACTCGAACATCCTCAAACGCAGCGAAGTCGCCTCAGCGTTGCGAAACACGCAGAAGCACTCCCATGTCGTCGTCGCCGCGCAGAAGACCTTCGACCAGCGCAAGGTCGCAGCGCTGCGCGCCTTCTGCACCGACTTCTTCGACGAGCCAACCGCGCCGAAGGACCCGCTGGAACTGGCCCGGCACGCAAGCGAACGTCTCCGCGCCAAGTGTGAAG
Source organism: uncultured Propionibacterium sp. (assembly GCA_938036835.1). Lineage (GTDB taxonomy): Bacteria > Actinomycetota > Actinomycetes > Propionibacteriales > Propionibacteriaceae > Brooklawnia. Next base: position 24,793 of record CALHWB010000033.1, on the reverse strand, counting down.
AACTCAAGGCACGGGTCAGCGGCTCGGAATACCCCTTCGTGACTCAACTCGAAGATCCCATCGCACTGCTGGAATCCGTGGTCGGCAAGCCCGACGACTGGTATCTGACCGACTTTACGGTCGCTGACGATCTGCTCGACGCGAAGACCGACACCCTCGATCCCATTCAGGCCTTCCTCGGCGGCGCCCAACGCAAGATCTTCGACGAAGCGGCCCAACTGCTCGCGGACAACGCCAGCAACATCAACTACCTCCCCTCGGGGAGCAGCCAGCAGGTGGAACAGCTCCTCGCCGATCAGCAAGCCTTTCGCGGTAACAGGATGACCAAGCTCAAGGCCGCTGCCGTCGAACTCCAATCCCGCATCGACGAGGCACTCGTGGTCAACCGTGATAGAGCGGCCCAGGAGATCAACTCCAGATGGGCACCGCTACAGACCGACACCATCTACCTTGCTGCCACAGACGAAGCGCAATGCAGCGTGAGCCAGAAGGTCAACGCAATCCTCGACCAGATCAGCCGGGAGAACCAGATTGCCGTCGTCCGCGATATCGCGAACACCTTCGATGAACGCACCTACCCAGCCTTCCTCGACCAGCTCGCTGCCTCCCCAAGCCTCAGCAATGCCGACGTCGACGACCGGCCAGCACCGGCCCCGAACATGAAACAGACAGTGTCGGTCAGGAGCATTAGTGCCACCGGTATCCACGGCATCCTGGAGACCGAAGAAGACATCGATCGCTACCTTGACGCGCTGCGCACCGCACTGGTCCAGGCCCTCAACGACAACAAGCGCATCGCGCTGTAGGAGACAACACGCATGGAGACCGCACCGCTGAAGAGCTTCGCCACTTGGGCCAGGCGCGAACTCATCACCCAGGTCAATGCGCGGCTCACCGCCGTGCTCGCGCCCGCGTCACCGGAACGGATCGAGAACCCACGCATCGTTTCCATGCTCGAACGCGACATCACAGCCGCGGGCGGCGGAGCCAAGGGCAAGGAAGCCGTTGTCGACAAGGTCGCCTACACCTGGTTCAACCGCATCATCGCCCTGCGCTTCATGGACGCCAACGGCTACACCGGAGTCGGGGTCGTCTCACCCGTAGATGGCCAGCACCCAGGGCAACCAGAGATCCTCGCCGACGCCAAACGCGGCATCATCGACCCTGCCGTCGTCAGCAACAAGCGCACCCTCGACACGATCACCGGGCTGCTGGACGGGACCCGCCCCAGCACGGATGCCCAGGGTGAGGCCTACACATTGTTGCTCGCTGAGTACTGCTACTGGAACCGGTCGATGCCGTTCATGTTTGAGCGCGAGGGCGACTACACCAAACTTCTCATCCCCGCGAACCTTCTGGCCGCGGATTCCATCCTCACCAAGGCTGTTGCGGCGCTCACCACTGAGGTTTGCCGCGATGTCGAGGTGATCGGCTGGCTCTACCAGTTCTACATCTCCGAGCGGAAGGACGAAGTCTCCGCCGGGTTCAAGGAGGGCAAGAAGGCGGGTGCGGCGGAGATTCCGGCAGCCACGCAGTTCTTCACCCCGCACTGGATTGTCCGCTACCTCGTCGAGAATTCGGTGGGTCGTCTATGGATGCTCAACCATCCCGAGTCCCACCTCATCGATCAGATGGACTACTACATCGAACCGGTCGACGAACAGACCGACTTCCTCAAGATCAGCAGCCCCGAGGACCTCACCGTCATTGACCCCGCTTGCGGCTCTGGCCACATGCTCACCTACGCTTTCGACCTGCTCTACGCGATCTACGAAGAAGAAGGTTACGCGCCCTGCGAGATTCCCGGGCTGATCCTCACCCACAACCTTTACGGCACGGAGATCGACCCGCGCGCCGCGACGTTGGCCCCCTTCGCCCTGATGATGAAAGCTCGGGAGCGTCTGCGTCGCTTCCCGAGCCGCTTGCAGCCGCACATCCGCGTCATTGAACCGGTCAAGTTCAGTGCGACCGAGCTCGACCAACTCGCCGGAACGGAAAGTGACGGTCAGGAGGCCCGGGACTTCTGGCAGAGTTTCCACCACGCTGACGTGCTGGGCTCCCTCCTCACCCCCGACGCCACGGTGCTGCCGGAGGCGAAGCGGCGCCTGGACGCCCTCGACACCGACACCCTGGACGCTACGGACCTACACGCTCGCGCCGAGCAGGTGGTAACCCAGGCAGAGTATCTGACTCGCTCCCATGCAGTAGTAGTGACGAATCCGCCGTACATGGGCAGCAGCAACATGGGGGCTGTGTTGTCTACCTGGGTGAAGAAACATCACCCGCAGGCGAAGTCCGACCTGTTTGCCGCCTTCATAGAGCGGTGCCTGGAGCTTGCCGACGCCGACCACGGCCTGGTTGCCATGATCACCATGCAAGCCTGGATGTTCCTCGGCTCATACGAGAAACTGCGCCGCCGCATCCTGCGTGACGCCCCACCGATAACCATGCTGCATATGGGCGAGCGGGCCTTCGACTTGATCGGCGGCGAGGTCGTCTCCACCACGGCCTTCGTTCTGGAACCTGGGCGCAACGCGGATGAGCCTTGCCAGTACTTCCGTGTGGTGTCCGGCAAGTCCGAGGCCGAGAAGGAACGCTTATTCAAAGACGCACTCACCGGTTCTTCCGATCTGCGTTTCTCCGCCCGCCCCCAAGCGATGCTTGCCCTCCCAGGGGGGCGGTTCGCCTACTGGCTGTCGCCCGCCATGACCCGTGCCTTCGCCGTGGGTAAACCTCTTAGAGAGGTCGCCGCACCTAAAGTCGGCCTGCAGACCGGTGACAATGCCCGCTTCCTGCGCCAGTGGTTCGAGGTCTCCCGCAGCCGCACCTGCTTCGACGCCGACTCCCGCGAGGCCGCGGCCACCAGCGGCGCCAAGTGGTTCCCCTACAACAAAGGGGGAGAGTTCCGAAAGTGGTGGGGAAACCAGGAGCACGTTGTTAACTGGGAGTCCGACGGGACCGAAATACGTAACTTCGGCACCGAAGATGGCAGCAAACCACGCTCTAGAGCTCAAAACACCAACACATATTTCTCACAATCCACCTCATGGTCGAAAATAAGCAGCGGATCTCCGGCTTTCAGATACTATCCATGCGGATTCATATATGACGTAGCCGGCACCTCAATATTCACTAATAGCCGATCGCATACCCTAGAGCTTCTGGGGTTCGCGAACTCGCAGGTTTCCGAACTAATGCTGAAAGCAGTCGCCCCAACCTTGAATTTCGAAGTGGGACAAATCGCTGGCCTTCCGGTGGCCGACGATCTTAGCGGCGAGGCGCCTACTTTGGCAGATAAGCTAGTCCGCTTGTTCCGCAACGACTGGAACGCTTACGAAACCTCATGGGACTTCAAGTTCAACCCGCTCGTCAAGCATGCTCGTTCGGGAGGTTCGTTAGCAAACGCTCTGGAGCACTGGTGGCAGGACTCACTCACCGCAACTCGCGAGGTTCAGCAGCTTGAGACGGAGAACAACCGTTACTGGGCCGAGGTCTACGGTCTTCAGGATGAGGTTCCCGTCGAGGTTCCACTGAGTCGGGTCTCGCTGACCTCCAACCCCTACTTCAGCTATGCACCTAACAAGGGGGCGACGCGTACGGACGAGGAGTACCGCCATCTCTTCACCGCAGATGCTATCCGCGATCTCATCTCCTACTGCGTCGGCTGCCTATTCGGCCGTTACAGCCTCGACAAGCCGGGCTTGATCCTCGCGGATCAGGGGACAACGATTCAGGACTACCTCGCGAGAGTGCCGAGTCCGACGTTCGTACCTGATGCAGACAACGTTCTCCCGATTGTGTATGGCGATTGGTTCGAGGGCGACATCGTGGCACGGTTCCGCCAGTTCCTACGGACCACCTTCGGCGACGAGTACTTCGAGGAGAACCTCCGGTTCGTCGAGGAGTCCCTTGGGGTGAAATCGCTGCGGGAGTACTTCATCACCCGCGCGGGCGGTTCGAGGTTCTATGACGATCATGTGAAGCGATATAAGAAGCGTCCGATCTACTGGTTGTTCTCCAGCCCGAAGGGATCGTTCAACGCACTGATCTACATGCACCGCTACACGTCGTCCACGGTCTCGACGGTGCTGAACGAGTATCTCCGCGAGTTCGAGTCGAAGCTGGAGGCGAACCTGCAACACCAGGAACGTGTCGCTGCCGGGGACAATACGCCTCGCGTAAAGGCAGCCGCGCTGAAGGAGGCCGAGAGGCTTCGCAAGATCCTGCTGGAACTCAGCGAGTACGAGCACGATGTTCTCTACCCGCTTGCGTCTCAGCAGATCACGATCGACCTTGATGACGGCGTTCTCGTTAATTACCTACGCTTTGGTAAAGCACTGGCCAAGATCCCCGAGATCAAAAAGAAGCGTGCTGAAGTTGAGACTTGGACTTGGCCAACCCAACCACTTACTCCCCAAGAGGATATCTGATGGCCAAAGCCATGATCCGGCGGATCAAGAAGATCGATGACTATCGCATTTTCCAGCAATGGAAGCAGAGTTCTAACGTCCAGTTCGCTCGCGTTAACCTAATCTACGGCCAGAATGGCAGCGGCAAGAGCACGCTGGCGGACCTCATGTTGGGGTGTGCCGTCTATACTGCCGACCAGCCCGGCCAGCGCGACACTCGGCACACGGAAGTTGTGCGTTCAGGTGTGCGGCTCACAATTGAGACCGACGGGACTGAGCGGGATGTGGATCTGAATGACGTCGGGTTCTGGGGGAGAGTCAGGGTCTTCAACAAAGAATTCGTCCGTCAGAACCTTTCCTTTGGAGACGAGAAAGGTCCGCATCCACAGGCGCTACTGACCATCGGTAAGACCAGCGTTGATGCAGAAACTCAACTGGCAGAATTGCGCCCGAAGCTAGATGAGATACAGTCCAAAATTGGCTCAGCCGAGGAGGCTGCCAAGTCAGCCGATTCCGCAGCAGGGAAACGCTTGACCCAGGTTGCAAGAGCCGTGACAGACGCTTTGCTTGGGACGCAAGCTTCTAAATACAACCCACGCAGTTACAATAAGACTAGCGTTGAGAAACTGCTTAGTGCTTTCGATAGCGATCAGACCCTCTTCGATGACGCGTCAACCGACTTGGCTGCTGATCGGAAGACTGCAACTAGTGGAGCAATGGCCCGCGCTTACCTGCCCGATAGGCAGGAGGTCCTGGGGAGGGACGCTGTTGCTGATGCGCGTGCGCTCCTCGATGCCGACGTGGTCAACGAAGCTATTGATGCTCTCCAAGGGCATCCCGATCGGTCTGAGTGGGTGCAGGACGGTATCGATCTCCACAAGGGGCTCGATGAATGTCTGTTCTGCGGACAACCGCTGACCGCGGACAGGTGCGCCAAGCTCAACGCGCATTTTGACGACTCGTTCACGCGTCTCCAGGGCGATATTGACGCCCTGGTGGGTCGTCTCGAGGCGTCCGTGACGGCATCGAAGACTTATCTGGACTCCCTCCCCGCTGACACGTCGGTCTATGAGGATCTCAAGGTTGATCTCCAGCGGGCGCGTACTACCTACCAAAAGGAGCACGAGGCTTACTCCCAAGCCGTTGAGCGTATCGTGGCCGCACTGAAGCAGAAGAGAAACAACCCATTCGATGTCGCTAGCCTAGGGCTGGACGTCACACTGAAAGTACCGGATACCGCGGGGCTCAAGAAGGTCGTTGCTGAGCATGCGGAGAAGATCAGCAAGCACGATGAAGAGGCGCGCTCGGCCGCACGGCGCGTCGAGTTGTACCACGTCAAGCAGTTCGCCGACGAGTACAAGCGACTCAAGGAGGATGCAGAAGACAAGGAGTTGGCGGCTGAGGCGCTGGAAAAGAAGGCTGGCGAGCTCAGGGACCAGATCGCCTCGCTGGAAAACGTTGGCGGCGATCCGGTGCCCGGAGCAGAAGAGTTGACTGACAGTGTCGCCAGGCTCCTCGGTCGGGGTGAACTCAGGTTCAGCACCGCCCCTGATGGGAAGCACTATGTCATCGAGCGCAACGGTGCCCCTGCCACCAACCTCAGTGAAGGGGAACAAACAGCCATTGCTCTGCTCTACTTCCTCGTGAGCGTCCGGGAGGACAAGATCGAGGGGGATCCGCCGATCGTTGTCATCGACGACCCAGTGTCCAGCTTGGACAACAGTATCCTGTTCGGCGCTTCCGCTCATATCTGGTCCGAGCTTGTGGCCAAGACCAAGGTCAGTCAAGTCTTTCTCATGACTCACAACTTCGAACTCTTCCGCCAATGGCTCGTTCAGATGGAGTCAGTACCCAAGAGCGTTCGTGAGAAGAAGGGTGGCTACAGTGCGTACGAGATGCGCGTTACGTGCGAGGCTGGCAACCGTGGGGTTGCAGAGCGGAGACCACGGCTCGTCCCGTGGCCGCTTAACGATAAGAAGGCGAAGAAGCTGAGGTCCCAGTATCACTTCCTGTTCTCTAGGGTTGCCGACGGACTCCTCACTGCGGATAGTGGGCTTGGGCTGGCGGAGCAGATGGAGATCATGGCTCTCATGCCTAATGCTGCACGCAGAATGATGGAATCATTCCTAAGTTTCCATCGTCCAGACAAAATGGGGTCGTTCCACGATTCCATGCGCGCCGTACTGGAGGATCATCCAGGTCTCGACGATTCGGTGCGGACACATGTTGAGCGCTACTTGCATGCGTACTCGCACCTTGAGGAGGCTGACATCTCGCGTACGCTCGATCCGGGTGAGTCCACGGCAGTACTCAGATCCCTTTTCCGGTTCATGCATCACGTGGATAGCAACCACGTCTCAGCTATGTGCACTGCCCTCGACATTAAGGAACAAGCACTACTGGGCGCACCTGTGTCAGCGTCGCAGGAAGGACCTGTCTCATGACTGGCAACCTAACCCTAGGAGCGGATGGGCGTGTCACCGATCGGAGGGGAAAGCTCCTTGATGATGGGGTGAAGGTCAACTACCCGAAGTTCTACCCGGCGCTCAAGAAGATCTCAGGGTTGGAGGAGGCCGGTGACTGAGATTGCTCGCAGCAGCGGAAGCGGTGAGGCAGAACAAATCCTGCTGACTCGCGCCTCGGAGGTGATTGAGGAGGGACAGGTTGCGGCCGCTCGTCAGGCCAATCTGGCTCTCACGTTGACCTTTTGGCGACTCGGCCGCCTCGTCGGCGAGGAGGTGCTCGGCGCGGAGCGTGCAGCCTACGGGGAGAAGATTGTCGTCTCGCTGGGACGACAGTTGGTGGAGCGGTACGGGCGCTCGTATGAAGAGAAGAACCTCCGCCGTATGATCCAGTTCGCCCAGCAGTTCCCTGACGAGCAGATTGTCGTCTCGCTGGGACGACAATTGAGCTGGACCCACTTCAGGGCGCTGCTTCCTCTGAAGAGCCCCGAGGCCAGAGCCTTCTATGCGCAAGAGGCCGTCAGCCAGGGGCTGAGCGTCCGCGGCCTACGCCAGTTGATCGCGCGGAAGGGCTACGAGCGTCGAGAGATCGCCAACGCTCAGATCGTCGGCGAGACCGCAGCCCCGCGCGATGTGTTCCGAGACCCATACCTGCTGGACTTCCTCGGTCTGGAAGACACCTTCCTCGAACGCGATCTTGAGGCCGCGATCATCCGTGACATGGAGGCCTTTCTGTTGGAGGTGGGGAACGGCTTCGCCTTCGTCGAACGGCAGAAGCGGATGATCATCGACGACGATGACTACCACCTCGATCTGCTTTTCTTCAGTCGACCACTGCGACGCCTCGTCGCCGTGGAACTGAAGATCGGCAAGTTCAAGGCCGCCTACGAAGGCCAGATGAAGCTCTACCTCAAGTGGCTCGACCGCTACGAACGTCGAGAAGGCGAAGAGTCACCTATCGGCCTGATTCTCTGCACCGAGACGAGCCGCGAGCAGATCGAACTGCTGGAAATGCACAAGGACGGGATCGTCGTCGCGGAGTACTGGACTGCGCTGCCTCCCAAGGCTGAACTCCAGGCACGCATCCAGCATGCTTATGAGGCAGCGGCGGAACGGGTCGCACGGCGCGAACTCGAAGCCTCCCAGCAGCAGGAGGACGCTGAATGAGTTCGCTCAGTGCCGTCCTACCTCACCTGGAGCAGAAGTTCGCGTCTCAGCGCTTGGTCTTCTGGCATGACGCCGACGGCGAGTACGCCGCCGAGATCGACTCGCTTGTTCTCGACGGCGTGACCATTCTGCGGGTCGAGAACAATGAGTATGTGGTAAAGAACCGTGTGCTTCATGATGAACCACACGGCAAGTTCCTCATCTACCGCGATGACCCGGTACCTTCCGACACCGGGAACTGGTTGCTTGACCTTGAACTGGCGTACGGGGTCTTCACCGCTGATTGGGTCGCGCTGGTATGCCAAGGGCTCGGCTTGATCGGCACTGGGATCGACGAAGTAGTGCGTAAGCACGAAGGCTACTTTCGCGACACCGAGCGGGTTCAACGCCTCAAGGCGTTGCTGGCCGCCGACGATGACGTCGACAAGCTGCGGGCGAAGATGTGCGCCGTCATGCTCGGCCAGCGGGAACACAGCATGCTGGAACTCACGCGCACCCTGCTGATAGAGAACTCACGCGCTGAAAGGGTCAAGTACGAGACGCTGGTTGAGTTGGGTCTCGACAGCTTCCACTGGGCTGGCGCGGCCAAGATCTATGGCTACCAGGCGAGCGAGCCCAGTGTCGATGATTTTGTGCTGTGGATGTTCCGGCAGGCGATTGATGCGTTCGTGTCAGATACACCCGGAGGTTTGCGCAATATTCAACTCGACTTCGCGAGTCTGCGGAACGACCGGCGCAGTGCTGACGCCTTCGCCACCTTGGCGCGACGGGCAGCCGAAAGCCTCGATTATGCCCGCACCATCGAGGACGCTGAGCTTCCCGAGCTTGTGGGCAACGACCTCTTTGAGGACGTGGAGCGCAAAATCATCAGCACGCTGGCGCATGCAATCGTCGAGCGGACAATGAGCGCACGTGAAGTATCCGAGACCATTCGTGCCCGCCAGAGCAGCATCTGGGCCGACGAATACCGGGAACTGTATGTGGCGCTCCGTGCTGCCTCCGACCTGCTGAGCGAGCTCGCTACGACGAGGTTCGAGATCGCTTCGTTCGACGACGGGCTCGACCGATACCGCAAGCACTGGTTCCGCATCGATCAGCTCTACCGGCAGTTCCACTTCGCCGCTCGCACAACCGAGTACGCAGGCCCGCTTGAAGCGCTCCGGGCCAAGGTGGAGAAGCACTACGCGAACCGATACCTCTATGAGCTCGGCAACGCCTGGCAGCAACAAGTCGATGCGGTGCGTGACTGGCGATCACTCGCACTGCCCTCGCAGACAAGGTTCTTCGTCGACCACGTCGAGCCCATCATCCGCAAGGGTAACCGGAAGGTCGTCGTCATCATCTCCGATGCGCTGCGATACGAGGTCGCCGACGAACTGGGTTCACGTATCCGCCAGGAAGACCGCTTCGATGCGGACCTCGACGCGGTGCTGGGTGTGCTGCCGAGCTACACCCAACTCGGCATGGCTGCCCTCCTGCCGCACACGACGCTGGCCCATTCCCACGATGGCGACCCAGTGCTCGTCGATGGCCAGCGTTGCGACGGGACAGCGAACCGCAACAAGGTACTGGCTCCGGTGGACGGGTTCGCGATCCAGGCTGAAGAGGTCTTCGTGATGCCGCGCACCGAATTGCGGGAACTCTATGGTGCGCACCAAGTGCTGTATGTGTACCACGACCGGATCGATGCCGCGGGCGACAAGGCCTGCACCGAACGTCAAGTGTTTGAGGCTGCCGATGACACGTTGCGGGAACTGGTCGACCTGATCAAGCGACTGACGAACGCGAACGCCACGAACATCCTGGTGACGGCCGACCATGGCTTCCTCTACCAAGACACCGCGCTCGCCGACATCTTCTATCTGTCGACCAAACCGCAGGGCGACGAGCTCGTGGTGACGAACCGCCGATATGTGTTGGGCCGGGGGCTCAAGGACGATCCCGCGTTCCGAACCTTCGAGCCCGAACAGCTCGGGCTCGGCAGCGATCTTCAGGTACAGATTCCCAAGTCGATCCACCGACTCAAGCTGCCCGGCGCGGGCTCACGGTTCGTCCACGGCGGCGCCTCGCTCCAAGAAGTCGTTGTGCCGGTCGTCAAGGTCAACAAGAAACGCAAGAGCGACATCCGCCCCGTCAACGTCGAAGTGCTGCCCGAGACGGACAAGATCACCACCGGCCAAATTGTCGTGAAACTCTTCCAATCCGAGCCGGTCAGTGAAAAGGTTCAGCCGCGCACACTCCGGGCAGGTATCTACGTGGGCGATGCTCTGCTCTCGAACCAGCCCGAGCTGCTGTTCGACCAGCCCTCCGATGACGCACGTGACCGATACCAGAACGTACGAATGCTCCTGAGCCAGGACTCAAGCGAGTTCAACAACCATACGGTCGAGTTCCGGCTCGAGGAGAAAATACCTAACACCACCCAGTGGCGCGTCTACCAGCGGGCTCAATACCAGCTCAGGCGCTCGTTCACATCGGACTTCGATTTCTAAGGGGAAACAGCAGCAATGACGCACACCGATGACAATCCCGATGAGAAACGTGACGCTGAGAAGAACGCATCGCAGCAAAGCGATCTCGACTACAAGATCAACCTGCTCTTCGGGGGTTCTGTCGTCCGCAAAGACCTCGTCAAGGCCGTCAAGGGAAACGCGATCGTTCCCTCCTATGTGCTGGAGTACCTGCTCGGTCAATACGCCGCATCCGACAACGAGGCGACGATCCAGGCCGGTATCGAAGCGGTCCGCAAGATTCTGGCCGACCACTACGTGCATCGCAACGAGTCGGAATTGGTGAAGTCCACCATTCGTGAGAAAGGCCGCCACCGGATCATCGACAAGGTCACCGTCACCCTGAATGATAAGCAGGACGTGTACGAAGCCTCGTTCGCCAACCTCGGTCTACATGAAGTGATCGTCGAACCAGCAACGGTGAAGGCCAACCCGAAGCTTCTGGTCGGCGGCGTGTGGTGTATTTGCGACATCGAGTACTTCCACAGCGACGATGCCCGCATCGTGCCCTGGATTCTGGGGAGCCTGAAACCCATCCAGATGTCGAGCTTCGACTACGAGAGCTACCTCACATCGCGGCGAGGCTTCACCACCGAGGAGTGGATCGACCTGCTGATCCAGTCCATCGGGTTCAACCCCGAGATGTTCGGACGACGGGCCGAACTCCTACAACTCGTGCGTCTCATCCCGTTCGTTGAGCGTAACTACAACTTGGTTGAGCTGGGTCCCAAGGGCACCGGTAAGTCGCACATCTACTCCGAGTTCTCGCCGCACGGCATGCTGATCTCCGGTGGAGAGGTCACCGTCCCGAAGCTCTTCGTGAACAACGCCAACGGCCGCATCGGCCTGGTCGGCTACTGGGACGTCGTCGCCTTCGATGAGTTCGCCGGCAAGAAGAAACGCACCGACAAGGCGCTCGTCGACATCATGAAGAACTACATGGCGAACAAGTCGTTCTCCCGTGGCGTCGAGACCCTCGAAGCTGAAGCGTCGATGGTTTTCGTAGGCAACACCTCCCACAACGTGCCCTACATGCTCAAGCACTCCGACCTGTTCGATGAGCTGCCCGAGGCATACCACGACTCCGCCTACCTCGACCGGCTCCACTTCTACATCCCCGGCTGGGAGGTAGACACCATCCGCAGCGAGATGTTCTCCTCCGGCTACGGCTTCGTCGTCGACTACATCGCCGAGGTGTTGCGGTCCATGCGCAACACCGACTACTCCGATCGCTACCAGCAGCACTTCACGCTCGGCTCAGACATCTCCACACGAGACCGCGATGGCATCCACAAGACCTTCTCCGGCCTGATGAAGCTCATCTACCCAGGCGGCGAAGCCACACAACAGGAGATCGAGGAACTGCTGCGCTTCGCCATCGAAGGGCGCAAGCGCGTCAAAGACCAAATCCTCCGCATCGACCCCACGATGGCCGCAGTCAACTTCGGCTACACCAACAGCACAGGCACCTGGCACGATGTCACCACGCTCGAAGAAGACGAATACCCCGACTACTACTGGACTCAACCCCCCAACACTGTAGACGGTACCGATTCACCCGACGCACCTGACCCCGCAGACAGGGTAAACGCGATGGCCCCGACCCCGGCCCAGACAACGCCCCCCTTGTCCGAGGGCCATCGCGAGTTCCAAGAAAACCAGCGCGGTGTCTCCTACGAAACACTTCTCATGCCCTACCTGCACGGCGCAACCAACATCACCATCGTCGACCCCTACATCCGCCTACCGCACCAAGGGCGCAACCTCGTCGACCTGCTCGCGCTACTCGCGGCCGCCAAGGACCCCGCCGACGAAATGGCGGTGACGCTGGTCACCAGGCCCGAAAGCGGCGAGTTCGCCCAGCAGCACCTCCTCATGCTCAAAGACATCCAGGACAGCGCCGCCACCGCCGGCATCCAGTTCACTGTCACCTGGGACGAGACCATCCACGACAGATCGATCCGCACCGACCACGGCTGGAGACTCCTCCTCGGACGAGGCCTGGACATCTTCCAGAAGGGCTCAGGCAACCAATACGACCTCGGCTCCCGCCGCCAAGAGTTCCGCCAGGTCTTCGCCTTCGGCATCACCTACATCCGCGAGGGTGAACTGTGATCGCGCTCCCGAGTTCCGAGAGATAGGTGGGAGGCGATGGCGATAGTCGAGTGGACTCGGCTCAGCGGCGACCAGGTGGAGGAACTGGTCGCGATCCTGCTATGCCGAAAGCACCCCGCAGCCGTGCGCGTTCGACCTTCAGCCGGGGATGGTGGCATCGACTTACTTGTTCCGGGACCCGACAGCAGTGCAGAGGTCTACCAGGTCAAGAAGTTCGCCTCCAACCTGACGACTTCGCAGAAGTCCCAGATTAAAGAGTCACTGCAGCGGCTTGAGCAGCACCGCATTAACCACAGCAACACGGTCACCGCCTGGCATCTGACACTCCCTCTCGATCCCACGAACGAGAACCTCCAGTGGCTCGCCGAAATCACCAGCGATTTGCCCTACCCGTGTGACTGGCGAGGTCTCAGCTTCATAGATGGACTCGCGGCAGAGTTCCCCGAAGTTGTTGACTACTACGTTGGCAACGGCAGGCAGCGACTCGAAACCGTTGTTGGTCAGCTCACCTCCGCAATGGGCATGAAGCCCAACGACGGGGATGGACTCGTGTCACCATCGCAACTCAGCGACTACTTGCAGTCTATAGCTCCCGTTCTGGACACGGACCCCCACTTCAGGTACGAAGTAAGCCTCGGCCCGATGAAGTCCTACGTCATGCCTGAGCCCGACCTGATCCTCGCCGCGATCCACAGCGTCGGCAACGACAACGCGGTGACTGTCCGCGTGTTCCCGCGGTTTGCTGCTGCTCTGGACTTCCGCCCGATCCCCATCGAGGTTGTGATCCGAGCCGAACCAGACTCCGAGCTTAAGCGCGAGCTTGCCTCCTTCATGAAGTATGGGACGTCGGTATCTGCGCCCGTCGGAACGGTGGACATCAAGATGGACATGCCCGGCGGTCTCGGAGGTGACACCTCAAATGCGAAGCTTCACATCATGGCTGCCCAGTCATCGGTACGGAGTCGTGTCCTGCAGATGGCCGCTGTTGACCCCAATGCCGATGTCGTCGGGTCCGTCCTCATTGATATGCAGCCAGCCACGTTCGGGATCGACGGCACTGGCGCTGGAATAACGGGCACGGAACTCGGGGACAACTTCCGAATCCAGATGCTGATAGACCTATCCGCGCAGACGATGAACTTGACCATCTCGGGCATCAGTTTCGAGGGCCATGCCCCGCACGATGTTGTTGCGGCGCTGAGCTTCCTCAATGCACTACATCCACCGAACCGCCTTGTCATCAAGGATCAGTGTGGCACGATCATCATTGAGAGGAGCCTTCCTGGCGACTTCGGTCTGCCCGATGGTGACCTCCTACAGATGCTTGCCAAGACCGCAGCATCCCTTGCGACCATCCAAGAGCACACGACGGCTCAACTCGCGATGCCCGGCAGCATCTCGGCAGCAGACGCCGCAAACTGGAGGGCCGCCGAGCGACTGTTGCTCGGTCAGGAGGTAGGCCTGAACACCACCGGGATTCGCACCTGCCTGCACGCGGGCGTGTCGGCCCCAGAAGACAAGTTTGCCATCGCCTTCTACTCCGAGTTTGCGGTGACCGTCGGCGGGACAGAAGTGCCGATCGGAACGATCCTGGCTTACTGCCCAATCGCCGAGGTTGATCCCGAGTCAGTGGAACAGCATAACGATCACATCGACTGTTCGTTCCGCCCAGCCGACAACGCGACGGTTACGGCACGTCTCGTATCCAAGGAGTAGTCGCGAGCATCCTGTCCATCGCGCAACTGGCCTGAAGGGCAAGTACCTCGTTGCCAAGAGCGGTGATCTGCTGGTTCTGCGTCAGGTCACTGGCATCGGTGACCCAGCCGGCCGGCCCATGAGCCACTCGACGAATGCTGGTGCTGGGCGGGGGCCGTCGGCGTCGTTCAGGAGTGCTGGCGCGGGTGCTGACCGTCCGGTGATGTGTTCCCATCGGGCAATGGCGTCGGCGTAGCGTCCCCAGCGCTGAACAGTCCATCGATCAAGGACCACAGCGTCTCCGACTCGGCTCTCCTGTTCGGCGAGGCATCCGATCCGTGGAGCGTGAAGTCGATGATCTGGTGCTACAGTGCGATCGTCCCTCGTCGTGCTCGCACCTGGTCGAGGGTTTCCCCGCCACGCGATGAGTCCGTCGCCAGCCGCAGACCGGCCAGATCGCCGAGAACGGCGCCGAGAGCCCGTAGAGGTCGAACTGCGTCGTCTCCCAGATGCCACGGGTCGGGCTCCACGCTGCGCAGGGTTGCGCGGTCGGGGATTGCATCATTCATGGTAATCTGCCTCTGTGACTGGCCGCGTCGCGGGTAAGGACAGCAGCCCGCGGCCGTTCTTGATGACGATCCATTTGGGCTGAAGCACGTAGATGGCTGCTATTCGTCGTCTCGGTGTTCCGTGCGTTCGTCATGCGTGACTTTCTTTCGGTATCGCGCGTGCGGCTCGCCGCATAATGCCGGTCGCGTCGTCCAATGTCATCTCTGAACCAGGGGTGACCATCTCCAAACAAACTCCGGCGATGAGAGCGCTCAGTTCCAACGCTAGTGTGCGAATCTCTGCCGGGTCGAGGCACCCTTCGGCCGCGAGGACTTCCAGCCACGCGCGAATGCGTTCCCGTGATCAGCCGGTCGAGGCCTCCAAGAACTCGCACACAAACAGCGAACCAGTAGAGTCAAGGCCCACCCAGTACATGCCGAATCACACGTCGAGCAGATGCGCTGATCCCTCTGAGGTCGGCACAAACTGCAACACGCAACGCTCTAGCCGATCCGCCACAGAGAGCCGAGGGTCACGAACCTCGAAGTCCTCGGTCTCGTCACCAACAAACTTGACGATCAACGCCTGATGCGATGACTTCTGGTTCGGGAAGTAGTGTCGAAGCATTCCCCATCGCACTCCCCCAGCCATGCCGCAGCAGGGCCATCGCGTGACCCACGATGAGCCCCGCCTCGACTAACGCTGCCCGCACCGTCTTGCATCCACCCCCATACGGCGACCGATCGCCACCGCAGCCACCTTCCCGGCACACATCCGGTCTGACCGGTTCACCGAGGATATCGTCGGCGACAAGAACACCCACTTCCTGCGCGCATCCGAAGCGCTCGGTTTCGTTCGCGCTCACATCACGCAATGCGCCACCACATGCCGGGGTGCCCTACCAACAACCACACACTTAGTGCAAACTAGTTAGGACATCTCTGCACTAGACGAATGGAGGGTCCAGCAGTGCGATCATCCGATCGGATCATGGCGCGCCACCGGGGCAGCATCCAGTTCTCGAACCGGGATATGGACTTCACCTTCAACTATCTGCTGGGGCAGGCCGATCTGCTGACCGGCCACGGCCCGCTGTTCGCCACCGCCCAGCGCATTCGCGGGGCCAGCCCGAGCGCCTGGCGTCGGGAATTCGGCCGACTGGCCGACCACGCCCACCGGCAGACCACGGCAGCGCATGCCGCGGGCGGCACGGCGCAGGCCAGGCTCTGGGCGTTGACCGACTGCTATGCGAACCGGGCCGCGCTGCAATACACCGATCCCGAATCCGCATCCTTCACCGATCGATGGCAACGCATGGAGGAGGCCTTCAGCACCGCCATGGCGTACTGGTCGGCGCCGGTATCGGCCATCGAGGTCCCCTGGCAGCCGGCCAGCCTGCCAGGCTATCTGGTCAAGCTGGACGACCAGCCCCGCCCCGCGATCGTCATGGTGGGCGGCGGCGACACCAGCCGGGAGGATCTGTTCTGTTTTGCCGGCCTGCCCGCCTGGCAGCAGGGCTACAACGCGATCCTGGTGGATCTACCCGGCCAGGGCAGCACACCAGCCAGGGGCATGTACTTCACCGTCGACATGGCCCGACCAATCCGCGCCGTGATTGATCACCTGTACAGGTTGCTCCCGTACACCACCCGGGTGGCGATCTACGGTGTCAGTGGGGGCGGCTACTTCTCCTGTCAGGCGGTGGCCGAAGACTCCAGGATTGCCGCCTGGATTGCGGCCACCCCGATCCACGACATTGCCGAGGTCTTTCGCCAGGAGTTCGGTGCGGCACTGGGCGTCCCCGGATGGCTGCCGCGCCTGCTGCTGAAGGGCACCGGCGGATTCAACGAGGCCACCGAACTCAGCCTGAAGCGCTACGCTTGGCAGTTCGGCACTTCAGATTTCGTCCAAGCTGTCGAGCAGGTTTACCAGCAGGCCCGCAGCGTCGACCACACGGCCATCAACTGCCCCGCGCTGTTCTGCTACAGCACCGCGGAAGGGCCGGAACTTCGCCGGCAGACCGGGGTGCTGGCCCGGGCATTGCGCAGCCGTGGCGTCCCGGTGACGCTAAGGCGCTGCACCGCGATCGAGGGAGCCGATGCGCACTGCCAGATCAACAACCTACGCTTGGCCCATGCGGTCATCTTCGATTGGCTCGCCGGATGCCTCGGCCCGGTTGCGTCAGCCCGGTAGGCACCGGATTTTGCTGGCTGCCGAGGCAGTATTCATCAGTGAGGGATTCGCGGGTGCCCGCATGGATGCCATCGCCGCCCGGGCAGGAGTCTCCCGCTCGCATCTCTACTACCATTTCAAGAGCAAGGACGAGTTGCTTGATGCCCTCATCGAGTTGCGCACCGCCGACCTGCTGACCGCCAAGACGGCACTACTCGATGCCATACCGGGCCCCATGGATACCGATCTGCCGGAACTGATTCGGCAGGCCATCCAGACCGTTCTGGTCCCCCATCGAGATTTCCTGCGACTGCTGATCGGCGAGGCCATCCGGCGCGACGAGTTACCCGAGGCGATCGGCACCCTGGTTGACCTGGTGCTGGACGACACCCTGCGTCGTCTGACGGGGCAAAACACCGACGAGGAGTTGCGTTTCCGCGTCTACCAGATGCTGGTACTGCCCGCGGTTCTGGCCGTGGCGCTGCCCGGCGATCCGACCGGGCACCTGACGAGCCCGGCAGATCTTGCCGGGTTGCTGGCCGACACCGAACGTCTCCTGCTCGGCCCCGTCGAGCCGAGCGGCCCCATCGCCAACGGCTGAACCCGGTTTTTGAGGCCGGCGTGCCCGCGGATTCGATCAACTTCATGACCGCGGACGAGACACGCCTGGCCGGCTGGCGGCTGCCCCAACCGCCTTCCCCGGGCAGCCGTCGAGTTGTGCCGGTGCCCCGGGACAGCGACCGGTCGTCCCGCTATGATATGACTTATCAGTCATATGGCTGCCGAGTCATAGGAGGCGGCCGTGCCCCGCAAGACCTTCTTCAATCTGCCGGAACCCAAGCGTTCCCGGCTGGCCGATGCGCTGCGCACCGAATTCGCCCGGCACTCCTTCAAGGACGCCTCGGTGGACCGCGTCACCCAGGACGCCGGGGTCTCCAAGGGCAGCTTCTACCAATACTTCGACGACAAGCTGGATGCCTACGGATTCGTGGTCACCCAAGCCCTGGAGGCACGGCTCATCCGAGTGGCCGAGCACCCCGCGGGCACGGGTTTCATTGACCTGCTGCGGGCCATGATCACCGACAGCGCGTCCTATCAGACCAGCGATCCGCTTGGTTGGTCGATCCTGGCGCGAGCCTATACCGACGATGCCCCGGCGGTGGCGGCCACCGTGCAGACGGCCTCCGGCCAGATTCATCGCTGGGTGAGCGAGGCCATCGCTGCCGGCGTGACCGCCGGGGAACTGCGGGCCACCCTCGACGCCGACGCGGCCGCCTGGCTGATCGAGCACACCCTGATCGGTCTCGGCTGGTATCTGATGGCCAGGTTCGGCATCTCCGGTGAGCAACTGCTCACCGGCCATGGCCGGTTCGACGAGCCGGCGGTCCAGGCGGTGGTTGACGAAGTCGTCAAGATGCTGATCGGCGCGCTGGGCGTCCAGGAACCCCGCCGAACCCCGTCATAGCACCGGATGATCCGGGATTCCGCTACCCCGGGGATGCGGGGCGGCCATCGACGGCCCGCACCCGCCGGCAGTCTGGGGCGAGGCCTTCGGCGTATTGGGGCCCGGCGGGGCAGGTGAATCCACCGCCCGGCACATCCTCACGGGCCTGCTACACGGCTATTCGGGGCAGGCTCGCGTGTCGGACCGGGAGGTCGGCCGCTGGGGGCGAGAACCGTACGGGCGCACCAAAGCGGCCCCACCAGTTTCGTCCGGTCGACCCCGGCCGAGAATCTTGCCCATTTCTCCCGGTTGCGCCCCGGGCGCGACCAGGCAGCCCACCGAACTGCTGACCGCCGGCCCGATCGGCCCCACACCAGCTAGTCGGCGAAGAACGGGAACTCCGAGAACCGGCGAGCAAGACTCGTGCGCGTACGCTCGGAAAGTGGGCCGAACTCGTCCAATTCGAAACGTCGCAGCCCCGGGCTGCCGGCCCGTTTCCACAATCCCACCACCTGGCCGCCCGCGATCGCGCTGCGCCGGAAGACACCATTGTTGCCGGGTACCAGCCTGGGATGGTCGGCGGCGGTCAGCGCGAACAGCCTGTCCTGGTAGCCGAGGATGAACTCATCGAAACCGGGCAGCAGCAGAGGACGCGAGGCCTGTCGGCCGACCTGCCGGATCTCGTCGGCCAGGCCGGCCCGCTGATAGCCGGGCTCATCCCCGGGGTTCTCCTCGAAATCCGCCCTGATGAGTGGAAAGACCCGGCGCACCAGGCCGAGCGGCAGCTTGCTCCACCAGGCGAAATCCCGCAGGGTGGCCGGTCCCCGGGAAACCAGATAGCGTCTCAGCAGTTCCGCGGCCGCCGCCTCCCGATCACCATTGAAGCGTCCTTCGATCCCCGAACCGGCCGGCAACCAGCCATCGCACAGCACCAATTGATGGTCGCCATCACGGACTGGCCCGTAACACAACAGCCCGGCCGCGATGTGCCCGGTGAGCAGGTGGTAGATGGCGCCCGGGGAGGTCACTAGGCCGGCCTCCCGCCAGCGAGCCGCCAGGTCGGCCCGGGATGCCGGTCCCGGGGTCAACAACTCGACGGCGATATCGGCTGACCGCTCCTGATGCCACACGTCGATACCTTGGGCCGCCCAGATCCGCTCCGGCTGGCACGGTTTGCGTCCGGCACACAGTTCTGTCATCCACCGCAGGTCGGCGGCCGCCACCGCGAACACCGTGCCGCGCATCGGATAGCCGCGCACGATCTCACCGGCCGCGAAGGCGTCCAGCACCCGGGCCATCGACCGGTTGGTGGTGCGCAGGGCCAACGACGACAACACACCCGGCAGATCCTGGCCCTGATGCGCCCCGAAGGCGGCCACCGCCTCGACCGGACGCGGGAAACCCGGCCCGACCAGTCGCTGGGCAACCAATCTGGCCCGGCCAAGGACTCGATCCACCACTTCACTCCCCCACTCGGTCACAATGCGGACGAGGCCGACCAGCAGCCACCCAATGCCGCGAGCAGCATCCAGAATCCCCAGCCGACACCCGTCCTCGCCCCATCGGGCAGACTGTCGCGTACTCCAGGTCAGTGCGGCCCGGCATGACAGGGTATCCCAGGCGACGCCCACCCGGCCGGCTCATCCGCACGGGGACTCCGGGCGCTGGCCCACCAGCCGGCCCGGCCACCGATGGCAGATGTCCCAGGCCAGCCACTCGTACCGGCCCACCCGATGGAAGACGGTGTGCGGCCGGGCAGGCGGGCCCGGGGCGCCCTGCCCGGACGATTCGTCCACGACGCCGCGGGCAACCTCCCGGATCGAACTCCGTCACCCCGGCGCCACGCCGGGGGCCCGGAACCATTTGGGCAACACCTTCATTGGCAATTCACCTTTATTGGCAATTCTACTTGATACGATATTCGGGTAGGCACTCCTTATTCGCCTACCGCAGGTAGCCCCGATCAGACATTTCACCGGAAGATATCGGCATGCCCGGGAATGATCCGGCCTGACCCACAGTATATTCGAATGGTCACACCACCAGGGTCAAGTGCCACGACAACTTCGATTTGCTGCCGAAAGGAGCCTGCCTATGACAGCCCAGGACAATCAATGCCCGGTAACCCATCTGACCACTGATTTCGGGGCCCCCGTCCCCACCAATCGCCACAGCCTGACCGCCGGCCCACGTGGCCCGCTGTTGAGTCAGGACGTCTGGCTCAATGAGAAGCTGGCCAATTTCGTGCGCGAGGTCGTCCCGGAACGGCGGATGCACGCCAAGGGCTCGGGTGCCTTCGGTACCTTCACGGTGACAAACGACATCACCGCCTACACCCGGGCCAGGCTCTTCAGCGAGGTCGGCAAGAAGACCGAGATGTTTGCTCGTTTCACCACGGTTGCCGGCGAGCGTGGCGCGGCGGATGCCGAGCGCGATATCCGCGGTTTCGCCCTCAAGTTCTACACCGAGGAGGGCAACTGGGACATGGTGGGCAACAACACCCCCGTGTTCTTCATCCGCGATCCCCGGCAGTTCCCCGATCTGAACAAGGCCGTCAAGCGCGATCCGCATACCAACATGCGCAGCGCAACGAACAACTGGGACTACTGGACCCTGCTGCCCGAGGCCCTGCACCAGATCACGGTGGTGATGAGCGATCGGGGTATTCCGGCAAGCTACCGCCATATGCATGGTTTCGGTTCACATACCTACAGCTTCTGGAATGCGGCGGGTGAACGGTTCTGGGTCAAATTCCATTTCCGCACCCAGCAGGGCATCAAGAACCTCACCGACGCCGAGGCCGAGGCGCTGATCGGCAAGGATCGGGAAAGCCATCAACGCGATCTCTTCGAGGCCATTGAGCGCGGAGAGTTCCCGAAGTGGACGATGTACGTCCAGGTCATGCCGGAAACCGATGCCGAGAAGGTGCCCTACCACCCCTTCGATCTGACCAAGGTGTGGCCGCATGGCGACTACCCGCTGATCGAGGTTGGCGAATTCGAGTTGAACCGCAACCCGGAGAATTTCTTCGCCGACGTGGAGCAGTCCGCCTTTGCACCCGCCAACCTCGTCCCCGGTATCGGGGTGAGCCCGGACAAGATGCTCCAGGCCCGGCTGGTCAACTACGCCGACGCGCAGCGCTACCGCCTTGGGGCCAACTACCAACAGATCCCGGTGAACTCCGCCAAATGCCCGGTGCACTCCAACCACCGCGACGGCTACGGCCGGGTGGATGGCAATTACGGTGATCTGCCCCACTACGAGCCCAACAGCTTCGGCCAGTGGCAGGCCCAGCCAGAGTTCGCCGAGCCACCGCTCAGGATAACCGGGGATGCCGCCTTCTGGGATATGCACCAGGACGACGCCAACTACTTCGAACAACCCGGCAACCTGTTCCGGCTGATGACCCCCGAGCAGCAGGAAGCCCTGTTCGGCAACACCGCCCGCGCCATGGGCGATGCACCGCTGTTCGTGAAGTACCGTCACATCCGCAACTGCAATGCGGCCGATCCGGCCTACGCCGCCGGCGTGGCCAAGGCCCTGGGTATCGATCTGGCGACCGCCCTGGCCTCACTGCCGGATGATCCGATGTATGGCAATCCGCTGGTCGCTCTGCCCGTCTGATCGACCATCCGGCTGCTTCGTTGATGGGTTCAACGCCGTCTTTGAGCAGATCCGATCGGTCTCCCACAAGCAGGTACCAACGATGGTGTACTACGAGAGACACTACAGGCGAGGGGCTTCCGCCACGGGCTGGCACACCCTCCTCACCGGACTGATCGCTACCGGTTGGGAGATCACCGCCACTTGGCCGATGCGAACCGGAACCCCCAATCGGATGATCACCAGCGGCAACAATGCCCTCGCTTCGTCCTGGCCTGCCGACCACGTCCCAAGAACGCACCAGCCACGACCCGCCGGGCGTTCATCGCGCGGCCAAGAACCGAGCTTCCAGGAGCGTTGCGCACGCTGATGCAAGGCGCGATTGCACCGGTGGACCTGGCTCAAGCCTCCATTGGCCCCGGCATCTCGGTGTTCTCCCGCTACGCGCGTTAGGGAGGCAGATGGTTCTGACATGAGCGTTCGGGATGCGCTGCTGCTCATCAACGCCACTTTGGACGAGGTGGCCGAGATGTTGCCATCGTTGCAGACACGCCTCAACTTGGATGCGGTGAAGGAGTTGGGTTTCCTGCTGTTTCATAAAGCCGAGAAGAAGGACACGAGGGACGCGATCCTGTTCAACGGACTGGTGAGCGCTTGGGCTGACGCGAACGAGCAGGCACGCAAGTACGCCTCGACGCCACGCTCGTCGCAGCAGGCGTTCGACTTCGAAGGGGGCGAGAATTAGGTCATACCTCACGGTCGAGAAGAAGCCAGGCGTGGCGCCGAAGCGAACCGTCACTTTGTCTCGAGCCTGACTCCGTTCCGGGCTATCGCAGAGTCGGTCAGCGCCGAGGGCGGCGAGCTCGTGGAACAGGTGTCAGCGCTGATCGACCGGGCGCAGACGTTCGCGGCCGCGCAAACGAACGCAACCCTCATCCTGCGGAACTGGTACATCGGGCGCTCGATCGACGTGGCCGTGCTGCGAGCGGGACGCGCCGTGCATGACTGGAAACTTATTGCGTCACTGGCGCGACAAGTAAGTCGTGGGACGAAGATGAAGGCTGAGCGATGACGGCTGGACCACAGGGACAGGGGTCTGGGCAAAGAAATTGCCCCGGCGCGGCGACCACGTCAGCGGCCTCGTCCGGGGCTTACGCTGTCCACGTTACAGCATCCGGGCATTGGGCGCCAGGGGCGCGTGAGGCTGAACTGACCCGCCTATTGAACTCCGACCGGCTCACCACCTATCTCCGCGCCTGCCAAGGCGATCAGGACCGAGCTCTACGGCTATACGTGTGGAACATTGAGGTCGCATCCGCGTTCTGGGGCAGCTTCAACGTGCTCGAAGTCGCGCTTCGCAACGTGATCCATGCCGAACTCAGTGCCCTGGCCGGCCGGGATGACTGGTGAAACGCACAGATCGGCCTGCACCAGTTCGAGCAGAGTCGTGTCGCTGACGCGATCGGTGCCGCGCGACGGGCGAAAGGCGCGGCAGCCCTCCCTGGGCATGTCGTGGCCGAACTGAGCCTCGGATTCTGGACCGGGCTCCTCGCCAACAGGTACCACCAGCGGCTGTGGGTGCCCGCGCTTCACGCGGCGTTCCCACATCTGGTTGGTCGGCGCCGAGAACTGCACCGCAAGCTGGAATCACTGCGGAAGCTGCGTAACCGGATCGCTCATCACGAGCCGGTCTTCGCTCGGAATCTCACCGCGGACCACGAACGCCTGCTCGGCATCCTCGGCGCGATTTCCCCGGTTGCCGTCGACTGGGTGAAGCAGAACTCCAGAGTCCCACAAGCAATCTCCCGGCAAACCGATGTCATCACCGGGACACAAAGCACCATGTTCTAAAAGCCACGATGGCGATGAACAACCGAGACCTGGTGGGCAAGGCGTAGGAGGGGCTCCTGGATGAGGTGGATGAGGTGATGACGCGGGTCTACAAGACCGCAGACCGGCCGGCCGCGTAGGCGAGGGAGGATGCCCAGCGCCGAGGTGGGTCACCGCGCGCGTTGGCCAAGCATGACGTGCAGGTACAGCTTCGCGCGATCACCGAGCAGGGCTACCACTTCAAAGGTGTGCTCTCGCGCGCTCAGCAGGGCTTCGCCTCCGAATTGCGCGAGACCCGGAACATGTGGGCACACGACGAGCCCTTCAGCTCGGACGACACCGCCCTGCCACCCAAAGGCCGGCGTGCGGCGGTGGCCAGCCATTCGAGTTCGGTGCGGATCGTCGGATGAGTAAGCACCTCTATCGGCCGCATCTCAACGTTGAAGGTCTCGCGGATGCGACGAGCCAGTCGTGCTGCCAACAAGGAATGCCCGCCGGCGGCGATGAAATCGTCTTCCGGGCCTATTTCACTCAGCCCCAATACCTCGCGCCAAAGCTGAGTGAGGATCGCCTCCGGGTCGTCGGTGGCGGGCTGGATCAAGGCCGGGGGCTGAGCCACCCGGGTCAGCATTTCGGTGGCTTGCTGGCTGAGCCGATGCCGATCTACCTTGCCGTTCAATAGCCTCGGCAGCGCCGCCAGGGGCTGCCACTGGCTGGGCACCGAGTGCGCCGGCAGCTGGGCCAAGAGTTGGCCACGCAGCGAGGCGACTTCGTCGATCTCCCCGTCGACGTAGCGCATCAACTCGGGATAGCCGATCTGCCGCTCGCCATACCGGA
>CALHWB010000032.1 GCA_938036835.1 uncultured Propionibacterium sp. | reverse complement strand
GCGACGCGCCGGCGACGACCGGCACCGCATCGTCCGCCGGGTCCGGCGATGACCGGGCCACGCCGGCCGAACCGGCCGCCGATATCACCGCGGCCGAGCAGGGCCCGGCGAGCATCGAGGCCTATGCGGCGGCCAATCCCTGGCTGGGTGCCGCCACCGGTGGCCAGTCCGCCACCGCCGGTGGCGGTCGCAAGCAGGACTTCGCGAATGGCACCGTCTATTGGTCGGCGGCCACCGGCGCCCATGGCATCAAGGGTGGCATCCGGATCTTCTTCAACTGGGCCGCCGATCCGCTGGCCAGCTATGGCTATCCGGCCGGTGAGGAGACCGCCGCCGGTGGCGGCCGCTACTTCCAGCAGTTCACCAACACCACCATCTACTGGACCCCACAAGGTGGTTCACAGGTGATCGCCGGCGGCTTCTTGGCCAAGGTGCAGTCCGCAGGCGGGGTGGACCGGTTGGGATTCCCCACCACCGGGCTGCTGTGGCGCGGCAATGCCGCATTGCAGGTGTTCGAGCGCGGCGTGGTGGCCCGGCAGCCGGCCGGCCAGCTGGCGGTCGCCCGCAACGGATTCGGCCTGCGCTGGCATCAGCAGGGTGGGTTGAACAGCCGCTATGGCTACCCGGTGGCCGATGAAGGACCCGCCGCGAACGGTGGCGCCTACCAGTGGTTCTCGGGCGGAACCTATTTCTGGCATCCCTCGCGTGGCCAAGCGTTTGTGACCACGGGAGCCATCGACAAGCTGTATGCCCTCATGGGCAGCGAACGCGGCGGGCTGGGTTACCCGATCATGGACGAGGGCCCGGCGGCCGGCGGCGGTTACTACCAGCATTTCGAGGGTGGCTCGATCTTCTGGAACCCACATGCCGGCACCCATGCGGTGCGCAACGCGATCCGCGACAAGTGGGCGGCCCAGGGTTGGGAACGAGGCAGCCTGGGCTACCCAACCGGCGATGAGGGCTGCACCAATGGCGGTTGCTACCAGACCTTCACCGGCGGCATCGTCTACTGGACCGCCGCCCACGGCACCCGGATAGTCAAGAACGCCATCATGGCCTACCACCTGTCGGCGTCCGGCATCTGGGGGCGCCTGGGCTACCCAACCGGCGATGAGATCTGCAACAATGCCGGCTGCTACCAGACCTTCACCGGCGGCGGCATCACCTGGGGTCCGACGAGCGGCACCCACGAGCTCTATCGGCTGGATGCCCGGTGTACCTACGGCCGGGTGGTTTGCGCCGACAAAACCACCAACAAACTGTATTGGGTGATCGACGGGCAGATCCAGGCCACCTTCGATGCCAGGTTCGGCGCCCCCGGCTGGGAGACCGCCGACGGCAACTGGACGATCTTCCGCAAGGAAGCCATGAGCTGGTCGGTGCCGTTCGAGTCCTGGATGCCGTGGTCGCAATACTTCCACAGCTCCGGTATGGCGATCCACTACTCGTCCGGCTTCGAAGCCGATGGCTTCCCGAGTTGGGGCAGCCATGGTTGTATCAACATGAACAACTACGGTCAGGCCGAGTGGCTGTTCAACCAGACCCGCATCGGCGACCGGGTCGTGGTCTATTGGTCGTGAGTTCGGTTTGCGAGTAGTGCTACAGCGGGCCAGTAGCGCCCGGGTATCGGTCGAGGGCCGGGTGACCGGGGCCTTGGCCCGGCCGGGGTTGGTGGCCCTGGTGGGTATCACGCACACCGATGACCTGTCCGTCGCCCGCCGGATGGCCGCCAAGACCTGGCGGTTGCGGATCATGCCGCAGGAACGGTCGATCGCCGATCTGGCCGCGCCGATCCTGGTGGTCAGCCAGTTCACCCTCTATGCCGACACCCGCAAGGGGCGGCGGCCCTCCTGGCAGGCGGCCGCGCCGAGACCGGTTTCCGAGCCCCTGGTGGCCGCCTATGTTGACGCGCTTCGCGAGTTGGGTGCGGAGGTGGCCACCGGGGAGTTCGGCGCCCACATGATGGTGGAGTCGGTCAACGACGGTCCGGTCACGATCCTGCTCGACTCGGCGGACTGGGCACCGATATCGTGAGCCGGGCGCCTTCCGGGCGGCACCGCCCAGTGGAAATGGTGCGCTGCGGAGCTTCCGGGGGTGGCCTGCCAGGCTGGCCGATCGGTATCGCGGCCGGGCAAGCCGATACGGTTGGCGGGGCAGCCGGTTTCCCGTGGCGGCGCGCCCAGGCCGGTACCGGCAGGAAGTGGGATGCGTGGCCGAGCTGATCTTAGTCGTGCCCGCGGGTGGCGTTGCCTTGCCCGGCGAGCCGCCCAGCGCTCTGCGGCTGCTCGGCCACGAGTTGCAAACGGTGACCGGTGGGGACGCCGCGCTCAAACTGACCGAGGCCGATCTGGCCATCATCGATGCCCGGGGCGACCTGGTGGCGGCTCGCACCACCTGCCGGTTGCTGGCTACTGCGGGATTCTGGCCGCTGCTGCTGGCGGTCCCGGTCGATGGGCTCACGGTGGTCGGGCGCGACTGGGGGGTGGACGATCTAATCGTTGCCGAGGCCGGGCCGGCCGAATATGCCGCCCGCATCCGGCTGCTGCTGCAAACCGGGCGGAGTCCCGGTACGCTGTCCGCCGGCCCGGTGGTGATCGACGAGGACGCCTACCTGGCAACCGCCTGCGGTCAGCAACTCGACCTCACCTACACCGAATTCGAACTGCTGAAGTATCTGGTCGCCCATCCGGGCCGGGTGTTCAGCCGCGAGCAGTTGCTCAGCGAGGTCTGGGGCTATGACTACTTCGGCGGCACCCGCACCGTCGATGTACACATCCGCAGGCTGCGTGCCAAGCTGGGCCCCGAATGCGATTCCTGTATCGGCACGGTCCGCAACGTCGGCTATCGCTTCGCAGCCGGCCGGTGACCGGCGCGTCCCGGACGACGACCGCTGCCGCCGGGCCGGGGGACCATCGCGGCCTCGGCCGGCCCGGCCGCCACTCGTGGCGGGCCATCACCGGCCGCCCGATAGTCTTGCGCTGTGCTCACCCAATCCTCCGTCCTAGACAATGCCACCGCCGGGCATGTCCGCCGGCTGGCCGGCCAGGCCGCGGCCATCGACGGCACTGCCCCATTGAACGAGTCCGCCCGGCTAGCGCTCACCGACCCGCGGCCGAGCCGGGTGTCCCATTGGCTGACCGGCGAGCCGGACGAGCCGGCCGGCTATGCCCAGCTCGACCGGCGTGATGGCTCGGTGCAGCTGTTCGTCGCCCCGGCGGCGCGTGGGCGCGGCCTGGGTGGCCGGCTCGCCGAGGCGGTGCAGCGCAGCGGGACGGCCCGCATCTGGTGGGCATTCGGCGATCTGCCCGGCGCCCGGGTGCTGGCCGGCAGGCTCGGCCTGCAACCGGTGCGCGGGCTGCTGAAGATGTCGCTACCGATGACCGGACGCGACCCGGCCCCGATCCGGCAGCTGCCCGGCGGCCTGCGGCTGGACCATTTCCGCGACGGCGATCTGGCCGGGCTCGTCCAGGTCAATCACGCCGCCTTCTCGCACCATCCGGAACAGGGTGGGCTGACCACGGCCGATTTCACCGCCCGGATGGCCAGCGACTGGTATCGCGACCGGGATCTGCTGGTCGCCCGGGATACCGCCGGCGGCCTGGCCGGTTTCCACTGGACCAAGCTCACCAGCGAGTCGGGGCAGCCGGTAGGTGAGGTGTATGTGCTCGCGGTGGCGCCCGGATCGGCGGGTCGGGGGGTTGGCGGTGCCCTGCTGGACGCCGGTATCATGCACATGCAGGCTCGGGGCGTGCTCAGAATCGATCTGTATGTCGAAGCAGCCAACGATCGAGTGGTCGAGTTCTATCGCCGGTCCGGGTTCACAACTACACATACCGATCTCGTCTATGGTCCTAGCGATGGAGAACAGGATGGCTGACACGCCTTCGTCCGGCACAGCGACCGACGAACTGCCTTCGGGTCGCTATTCGGATCGCGAACTGAGCTGGCTGGCCTTCAACAACCGGGTGCTGGACCTGGCCAGGGATCGGCAGCGGGTCCCGTTGCTGGAGCGGGCAAAGTTCATCGCGATCTTCTCCTCCAATCTGGACGAGTTCTTCATGGTCAGGGTGGCCGGCCTGAAACGCCGGATCGATGCCGGGGTGGCGGTCACCTCCAATGCCGGGCTGCTGCCCCGGGATCTGCACGATGCGATCCTGCACCGTACCGCCGAACTGGTGGCCGACCAATCGCGGGTTTTCGCCACCGAGGTGCGCCCCGAACTGGAGGCGGCGGGTATCCGAATCCTGGATTGGCCGGAACTGACCGACGATGAACGCCATCGCATGCACGAGCTGTTCACCGAACGCATCTTCCCGGTGCTGACCCCGCTGGCGGTCGATCCGAGTCACCCCTTCCCCTACATCTCCGGGTTGTCGATCAACCTGGCGGTCCTGCTGCGCAATCCGAGTACGGGGGGCCGCCAATTCGCCCGGGTCAAGGTGCCCACCATCCTCGCCCGCTTCGTCTCGCTGGGCAGGGGTCGTTTCATTCCGTTGGAGAAGCTCATCATCGAGCATCTGGATGAGGTCTTCAGCGGCATGCAGGTGCTGGCGCATACCACCTTCCGGGTTACTCGCAATGAGGACGTCGAGGTGGAGGAGGATGACGCCGAGAACATCCTGTTTGCGCTTGAGAAGGAGCTATTGCGTCGCAAGGTGGGGCGTCCCCCGGTCAGGCTGGAGGTGGAGGACACCATCGATGCCGAGATGCTGGATCTGCTGCTCAGCGAACTCGACGTCTCCGACCGGGAGGTCTTCAAGCTGCCGGCACCGTTGGATCTGACCGGGCTGTTCGGTCTGACCGGTATCGACCGGGAGGATCTGAGCTATCCGGGCTTCCTGCCCAAGACCCATCCCGATCTGACCCGGGGCATCGAGACGAACAAGCCGGCCGACATCTTCAAGGCGTTGCGCAAGAAGGATGTCCTGGTACAGCATCCCTACGATTCCTTCGCCACCAGCGTGCAGCGGCTCATCGAGCAGGCGGCGGCCGATCCCCAGGTGTTGGCCATCAAGCAGACGCTCTATCGCACCAGCGGCGATTCGCCGATCATCGATGCCCTCATCGAGGCCGCGATGGCCGGCAAGCAGGTGCTGGCCCTGGTCGAGATCAAGGCCCGCTTCGATGAGCAGGCCAATATCGCCTGGGCCCGGAAGCTAGAAAAGTATGGCGTCCACGTGGTCTACGGCATGGTTGGACTCAAAACCCATTGCAAGTTGATGCTGGTGGTGCGCGACGAACCGGATGGCCTGCGCCGCTATGCCCATGTCGGCACGGGGAATTACAACCCGAAAACCGCCCGCCAGTACGAGGACATGGGCCTGCTGACCTGTAACCCGATCATCACCGACGATGTGGCCAGATTGTTCAATCACCTGTCGGGGATGACGCAGGAGACCAACTATCGCAGGCTGTTGGTGGCGCCCACGGGTATCCGCAGTGGGCTGATAGCCAATATCGACAATGAGCTGGCCCACGCCCGCGCCGGGGCGCCGGCCCGGATCCGGATCAAGGTCAACTCGGTGGTCGATGAGGCGGTCATCGATGCCCTGTACCGGGCCTCCCGGGCCGGGGTTCCGGTGGATCTGTGGGTTCGGGGCATCTGCGCGGTACGGCCGGGCGTGCCCGGGCTGTCGGAGAACCTGCGGGTCAGATCCATTCTGGGGCGTTTCCTTGAGCATTCCCGGCTGTTCTGGTTCGAGAACGCCGGGCATCCGCTGGTGGGTATCGGCTCGGCCGACCTGATGCACCGCAATCTGGACCGCCGGGTGGAGGCTATCGTGTCGATCACCCAGCCCGGTCACGTGGCACAGATCGGGGAGTTGTTCGATCTGGCCTTTGCCGATGACACGGCCGCCTGGCATCTGGACGATCAGCGGTGGACTCCGGTGACCACCGGCACCGACGGCGCCCCGCTGCGCGATCTGCAGGACCGGCTGATCGAACGCGTCACCACGCGCAGGCATTGAGATGGCCCGTTCCCGTCGCGAGATCGATGCTTCTGGGGCGGTGGTGTTGCGCGGCACGTACCCGGCCCGCGAGTTGCTGGTCATCCATCGGCCCAGGTACGACGATTGGAGCCTGCCCAAGGGGAAGGTCGAACCGGATGAGTATCTGCCGGTCACCGCGGTTCGTGAGGTGCTGGAGGAGACGGGTTTCCGGATCCGGCTCCGCCGGCAGCTGACCACCGTCCGCTACCCGATCTCCGCGGGCACCAAGATGGTCACCTGGTGGGCTGGGGAATTGGCAGACGACCGGCAGGGAAACCACGATGCCGAGGCAGACCGGGTGGAGTGGTGGCCGATCGAGCAGGCGGTCGCCGAACTCAGCTATGCCGACGATGTGGCGGCGGTGACCGAAACGCTGCGTAGCCCCGCCGGGCCGGCATTGTTGGTGGTCCGGCATGCTAAGGCGATGAACCGCCGGGCCTGGCAGGGTGTGGACGCCGACCGCCGGCTCACCGAACGCGGCCGCCGGCAGGCCAAGGCGCTGGCCGGGCTGTTGGCCGCCTTCGGGGTGCGGCATCTGGCCAGTTCGACCTCCACCCGGTGCATTAAGACCCTGGCCCCCTACGCCCAGCAGGCGGGTTTGGAGATCGCTCCCGTCCGGGCGCTGAGCGAGGAATCGGCCGAGGCCAATCCGGGTGGGGTCGGCAAGGCGATGGCCAAGCTCCGCAGGCGGTTGCTGACCACCGGTGAACCGTTGGCGGTATGCGGTCACCGTCCGGTGTTGCCTGCCATGTTCGAGTTCCTCGGGGTCACCCCCCGCCGGACGCTGAAACCGGCAGAACTGGTGGTGATCACGGTCTCGGGCAGGGATTCCGCCGGGCCGGCGCTGCACATCGCACCCAAACTGTGAATGGTTCGCGTTCGCCTGGCTCGCCGGCAAGAATACATCCCCAGTTCATCTGCCGTTCACCCGGCGGGCCGCATCGCGTCATGCCGGCGTCCTAGGTTCGAGTCGGACGGGCCCCCAGGCCCGGCAGACACGAAACCCCTCGAAGGGATCGACCGTGCGGATCTTGCGGGTCGGCGCCGCCATCGGCGCCAGTATTGCACTGGCCTTGACCGCCTGCGGCGGCCCGGGCTCGCCGAGCCCAGCCAACCCGGCTGGGGACGGTTCGGTTCCGGCTGCCGCGAATGATCTGAAGGGTATATTGCAGGGCACCGGCGCCAGCTCGGCGAAGGCCGCCCAGGATGTCTGGCGGGCCGCTTTCCAAACCGCCAACCCCGGCGTCACCGTCAACTATTCTCCCGACGGCTCCGGTGCCGGCCGCACCGCCTTCGCCGAGGGCGCCGCCGCTTTCGCCGTTTCCGACCGTGCGCTCGCGACCGGCGAGCTGGGTGGGGTCTTCGCGCTGTGCGCCGACGGCACAAGACCGCTCAGCCTGCCGGTGTATGTCTCCCCCATCGGCATCGTCTACAACGTGGCTGGGGTGGCGGAGCTCAATCTGACCGCCAGGGTGATCGCCATGATCTTCACCGGCCGGATCACCAGGTGGAACGATCCGGCCATTGCCGGCCTCAATCCCGGTATTGCGCTGCCCGAGCTGGCTATCACGCCGGTGCATCGATCGGACAATTCCGGTACCACCGAGAATTTCACCCAGACCCTGGCCCAGGCCGCTCCCGAGGTGTGGACCTCGGAGCCTTCGGGCGATTGGCCGGCCGACCTCGGCGGCGAGGGCGGCGACAAGACCCAGGGCGTGGTGCTGGCCGTCCAGCAGGGTTCGGGCATGATCGGCTACGCCGACATCTCGGGTGTGCCGGTCGATATGAAGATGGCCCGCTATTCCAGGGACGGCGGGGACTACGTCACCGCCTCGGCCGAGGCCGCTGCCGCGGTCGTCTCGGCCGCCAGGAAGGCCGATGGCCGGGTAGCGCATGACTGGGCGTTGGATCTTGACCGGACCGTTACCGGCTACCCCTTCGTCTTGGTGTCCTATGCGATCGCCTGCCAGGAGTACCGGAATGCCGCAACTGGCAGGTTGGTCGGCGCCTACCTCTCCTATGTTGTCTCGGCGGATGGCCAGCAGGCCGCTCAACCCCAGACGGGTAATGCTCCCCTGAGCGGTGTGCTGGCGGCCGGTGTCCAGGAGGCCGCCGGTGCCATCAGGTGATCGCCCGGCCGCGGCAAGAATGAGCCGAACCCGGCACGCATGCTCGCCTCTTGGCCGCGAGCGGGCGGGGGCGCGCCGGCCAGCAGTCCACCTTCGTTCTTTCGTGAGTATGGAGACCGATGTCCGCGACTCCCGGTGAGGTTGCCACCAGCGATGGCGCCCAAGAGATTCCCCTGACCAATAGCAGGGGCCACCTCGGCGATTCGATCTTCAAGGGTCTATCGGTCGGCTCCGGCATGCTGATACTTGCGGTCCTTGCCGCGGTCGCCGTCTTCCTGATCGTGCAGGCCGTGCCAGCCTTCCTCGGGCAGGCCGGCTATCCGAACGGTTCCCGCAACGTCTATCGCTATGTGGGCCCCTACCTGCTGGGTACGATCCTGTCTTCCTTCCTGGCCTTGTTGTTCGCCGTCCCGGTGGCGGTGGGTATCGCCTTGTTCGTTTCGCACTACGCACCAAAGCGCCTGGCCACGCCGGTGGCCTTCGTGCTCGACCTGCTGGCCGCGGTGCCATCCATCGTGTTCGGGCTGTGGGGCATAATGACGCTTGCCCCGGCGTTGCGCGGTGGCTATGCCTGGCTGAACAGGCATTTGGGGTTCATCCCGTTCTTCGGCGGCCGGGTTTCCGGCACCGGACGCACCATGTTGACCGCCGCGCTGGTGCTGGCCATCATGATTTTGCCGATCATCACCTCGCTGTGCCGGGAGGTCTTCCTGCGCACCCCTGGCTTGCAGGAGGAGGCTTCTTGGGCGCTTGGCGCCACCCGCTGGGAGATGATCTGCCAGGTGGTGTTCCCATTCGGGCGATCGGGTATCGTATCGGCCGCCATGCTGGGTCTGGGGCGCGCGCTGGGTGAGACGATGGCGGTGGCCATGGTGCTGTCGCCGGGACGGCGGATCTCTGCACAGCTGTTGACCGCGGACAACCCCAATACCATCGCGGCGAATATCGCGTTGTATTTCCCCGAGGCCGATGCCAAGACCGTACCCACCCTGATCGCCACCGGCCTGGTGCTGTTCGTGCTGACCTTCGCGGTCAACGTGCTGGGCCGGGCCATCGTGGGGGGACGTTTCACCATGGCGAGGCTGGCGATGCAAGCCCGGTCCGGTAGGGGGGAGAAGAAATGAGCACGGCGACCGATCGGCCGGCTGGGTTGCCGGCCGCCCAGCCGCGGGCCCAGCTCATCGAGCGGTATCTGCCCCGGGAGCATCTGACCGGCGGCCAGTTGCCCAAGTACACCGATCTCGGCCTGCTGATCATCTCGATCGCGGTCTGCATGGCCGTCACGGCCCTGTTCGGCAGCTTCAGCCTCATCGGGAGCGTCGCGCTGGGGGTGGTGGTCTTCCTGGTGGCGATCTGGGTGCTCGCCCAGAACGTCGAGGGCACCCGACGGGCCACCAACCGGCTGTTCCGCTATCTGATCACCGGCGCCTTCGTGCTGGCCGTGCTGCCATTGGCCGCGTTGATGAGCCAGGTGATCGCCCGCGGCCTGGCCCGGTTGGACGCCGGCTACTTCACCCAGACGATGCGCAATGTTGTCGGGCCCGGCGGCGGGGCGGCGCACGCCATCGTGGGCACCCTGATCGTCACCGGCCTGGCCACGCTGTTCTCGGTGCCGGTGGGTCTATTCACCGCCATCTACCTGGTCGAATACGGCAGGGGGCTGCCCAAGCAGATCATCACCTTCCTGGTGGACGTGATGACCGGTATTCCCTCGATCGTGGCCGGCCTGTTCGCCTATGCCCTGCTGTCCACGCTGTTCGGCCCGTCGAAGTCCGGGCTGGCCGGGGCGATCGCGCTCAGTGTGTTGATGATCCCCTATGTGGTGCGCAGTTCCGAAGAGATCATCCGGCTGGTGCCCGACCGGCTTCGCGAGGCGTCCTATGCGCTGGGGGTCACCCGCTGGCGGACCATCGTCAAGGTGGTGCTGCCCACCGCCATCTCCGGCATCGTGTCGGGCATCATCCTGGCTATCGCCCGGATCATCGGTGAGACCGCTCCGCTGCTGGTCACCATGGGTTTCACCGATGGCATGGTGACCAATCCGCTGCCCTTCTCGCCGGGCGCGGAGAACCCGGTCAACCCGATGGCTACCCTGCCGGTCTTCGTGTACTACCAGTACTCCCGGCCGTTGCGCGACCAACAGCCCTATTTCGATCGCGCGTGGACCGGGGCCCTGGTCCTGGTGATGATCGTCATGGTGCTGAACCTCGCCGGCCGGGTGGTGGCCAAGAGATTCGCCCCCAAGATCAATCGTTGATTTCTAGTCACGGGAAGGCAGATCGACGACTATGGCCAAGCGCATGGAGCTCAAGGAGCTCGACATCTACTACGGCGATTTCCTCGCCGTGCAGGGGGTCAATATGGTGATCGAACCGCGTTCGGTCACCGCGTTCATCGGCCCGTCGGGTTGCGGCAAGTCCACCGTGTTGCGCAGTCTCGACCGGATGCTCGAACTCACCCCGGGTGGCCGGGTCGCCGGTCAGGTGCTGCTGGATGGGCAGGATATCTACGCGCGGAATGTGGATCCCGTGCGGGTGCGCCGGCAGATCGGGATGGTCTTCCAGCAACCCAATCCGTTTCCCACGATGAGCATCCGCGATAACGTGTTGGCCGGTATAAAGCTGAACTCGCGGCGGATGCCGCGTTCGTTGCAGGACGAGATCGTCGAGCGTTCCCTGGTGGGTGCGAATCTGTGGAATGAGGTGAAAGACCGGCTGGCTGCCCCCGGCAATGGCCTGTCCGGTGGCCAGCAGCAGCGGTTGTGCATCGCCCGGGCGATCGCCATCCAGCCGGCGGTGCTGCTGATGGACGAGCCCTGCTCGGCCCTGGATCCGATCTCTACCTTGGCGATCGAGGATCTCATCCAGGAGCTCAAGCAGAACTACACCGTGGTCATCGTCACCCACAACATGCAGCAGGCCTCCCGGGTTTCCGACAAGACCGGGTTCTTCAACGTCGAGGGCACCGGTAGGCCGGGCCATCTGGTCGAATTCGATCTCACCGAGAAGATCTTCACCAACCCGGCCAAGAAGGACACCGAGCGGTATATCACCGGTCAGTTCGGCTGAGCCCGGGCGGCAGGGGACGGGGGTGGGGTGGCGTCCCCCGACCAGGGGACGCCACCCCATTGGATTGTTTCGGTGGAAGGGCTGCTGCTTGCCGGCCGGTCAGCGTGGCACCCGCGCCGTCGTGTGGGGATCAGCCGGTGACTACGGCGTGGAAGTTGCGGATGGGCAGGTTCGGGTAGGTACCGACCGACTGGAGCTGAAGCTGACCCTTCTGATCCAGGGCCGCCCAGTCGACGATCCACTGCTGGGTGACCGTAATCGTGTAATCCCCCGGATGCTCATACTTATGCCCACAATCCGGCGACATCAGGAGTGGGTCGGTGTAGCGGGTCTTGGAGGTCATGGTCGCACACCAGATCACCGTGCCGTCTCCCCAGTCCACCGTGGCTCCGCCCGGGGCGGCCTGCATCTGGATGTCGATGCCCTCCGCACTCGTGGCAGCGGTCTGCGGCTGCACCCCCTCGGTCCACAGCCAGATCGGCAACCCGACCGCCAGCAGCTTCCACTTGTTCCACGACGGATCCGGGCCGAGCCGCACCGTCGGGGTGGGCACCCCCAACTCTAGCGAGGCCTGGGACACGATCTCGGGCAGGCCAGCCACCGGCTCGGCCGGCTCTGCCGGTTCGGCCGCCTCTGCCGGCGGGGCGGGGGCCGGGGTGTCCTCCGGCCCGCAGTAGACACTCAGGAACGCGGGAATACATATCCGTTCCCGAGGCGCACTCGGCTGCGGAGCGGCAGGCGCACCCCCCACCGGCTGGCCAGGCTGAGCCTGCGGAACAGCCGGCTCAACCGGGGGTGCCGGTTGGGCCGGCTGAGCAGGTTGAGCAGGCTGCCTCACCGTACACTCCACAGATCCTTTCCAGAATCCTGACTGAGCGCCGCAGTCGTCGGCGTGGGCCGGGGACACAACACCCAGACCCGGTACCGCCAGCACCAGCCCACAACACACCAACCGGTGTATCAATCGCATAATGAATCTCCCCTCATACTTATGTGGAACCTTTTCACCAGGCCGTCACCGGCCACCCGGAAATACGCGTAATAGCTGAACTTAGTGCCCTCACGCACCACATTCCCATTGGCATCCAGCACCAGCACGCCGGTGCCGTCCTCGCAGACCGCCATGGTGGCCACCGAATCCTCATAATTCTTGACCCAGGAAGGCCGTGTAGTGATCACACCGGGCGCGGTCCCATGCCAACCCCCAGCCTTGCCATCCTCGAACAACATCCGAGTCCGTTCCAGCGCATCGGTGTCCAGGTAGGTGGCCATTTCGGGTGGGAACTGCGAATAGTCCCCGGCCAGCTCGTACTTGCGGCGAGCCTCGATATACCCCCAGAATGCCCGCTCCGCCTTGGCATACATCAATGCCTCGGACGAGGTCGGGTCTGGGGTGTATTCGGAAACAGACACCGGCGACGGGGGCGGCTGCCTGGGGCCGCAGCCGGCTAGTAGTACGGCCAGTAGTAGAAGTGGGATAGCTGCTAATCGGGGTATCGGTATTGGTCGGTGTGTCGGCATTGAAACCTCCAAAGGGGGGTGTGGTCCGCAAGGGGGTAGCGGCCCGGTACCACTTATTGTTCCACACCGAACCCCCCTGTCAACCCCACAACGACCAAAACTGTGGAAAACCCCACACCGCCCAGCGGCACCGACCAGCCGCCAATCCCGGTGCCCTTGACCGCACCCATGCACCGGGTGGCGGCTATCACCCTGGGCTCGGGCAGGGCGCGGCTCCGTGCGGTAGCCCGCCTGCCGGAACCCGGCGACGGTCTCCCCCACCGCGCCGGGCCGGCGCAGCGCGGTCTCATCCGGCCCGGGCCGGCCATCGGGTCGGCCAGCTAGGCTGCAAATGACCAAACCCGACCCGAAGGATGGGATATGAATCGCAAGGTTTTCATGGTCCTGGCACTGGCGGGCACCGTCGCCCTGGGTGCCTGCGGCGGTCGAGCCACCAATGAAGTCCCCTCGAATACCCCCGGTGTGTCCTCGAATACCCCCGTGGCCTCCTCGAATGCCTCCGGTGCGTCCTCGAACGCCTCCGGTGCATCCTGTCAGGTATTGCGAGCCGACCTGGAATGGTATGGCGACAACCGGGCGCGCCTGAACGAGATGATCGCCCGAGTGGGTGAATGCGGCGGCAGCGGCAATGTGGCCGAGGGCGCGCCGGTGGCGCTGCTCGATTGGGACAACACCGTGGTGCGGAACGACGTCGGCGATGCGCAGACCTATTGGATGCTGAACAACGGCAAGGTGCTACAGCCAAACAACCGGGACTGGACCACCATGAGCACCTGGCTGACCGACGATGCCGCCAGGGCGTTGTCGGCTGCCTGCGATGCGCTCGCCGAACCCGGCCAGCCCCTACCGACCAATACCACGGCCGGCCGGGCCTGCGCCGATGAGATCGTCTCGATCTACGACGAGGGCGAGACCATCGGCGACGCCACGGCCTTCAAGGGCTTCAACGCCCGGCGCATCGAACCGCGATATGCCTTCGCCGCACAGCTGCTGTCCGGTTACACCGCGGACGAGATCAAAACGTTCGCCAAGCAGGCCCGCCGGCAGAATATCGCGGCCGCGGAGGACACCGACCAGCTGGTCGGTTCCACCGAGGTCACCGGCTGGGTGCGCTATTACGAGCAGATCGTCGATCTGATCGATGTGCTGCGGGCCAACGGCTTCGATGTGCGCATCATCTCGGCCTCCGCCCAGCCGGTCGCCCAGGCCTGGGGCGAGGAGATCGGTATCGCCCCCGAGAAGGTGATGGGCGTGATCACCATGCCGGACGCGGATGGCAAGTTGACCCCCAAACTGGCCGGCTGCGGCACCGATGCCGAATCGATCACCTACCTCGAAGGCAAACGCTGCCGGGTGAACGAGGAAGTATTCGGCATCGATTCGTCGAAGGCGTTCGCGGTGGCGGACATGGATCACCGGGCCGCCTTCGGCGCCGGGGATTCCGATACCGATGTGGCCTTCATGCTGGACGCCACCGAACTGCGTCTGGCGATCAACCGCAACAAGACCGAACTGATGTGCTACGCGTACCACAACGAGGACGGCAAGTGGCTGATCAACCCGATGTTCATCGACCCGGAAGACAAGAAGGACGAGCCGTATCCCTGCTCAACTAAGGGCCGGATCCTGCCCAATGACGAAAAGGGGCCGCTGACCGAGTCCGACGGCGATGTCATCGCCGACCAGGAAGACAGGGTCTTCGGCGACTGAGCCGCTCGTCGTCTCGGTGGGGTCGTCCCCCGGGGTGACCCCACCGAGGCGACGGCGCAGCGATCCCATCCCGGGCGGCCGGCGGCGCGCCCTCAGTGGGGCCGGCCGGCGGCCGCCAGGCCCAGCAGGGCATTCTCGACCACCTCCCCCAGCGCCGGATGAATCCAGTATTGGCTACGGGCGATGGTCTGAGCGTCCAAGCCCTGGGCGAGACCCGACAGGATCGGCTGCAGCAGGATGCTGGCGTGCGGGCCGAAAAGGTGGGCCCCGAGGATGCGGCCGGACCGGTCACCGAGCAGCTTCACGAAATGCCCCCGGTCGTTGGTCGCCCAGCCGTAGGCCACCTGCTCGTAGCGGTGCAGATAGCTGATATAGTCCACGCCGGCGTCGATGAGCTGCTGCTCGGTGGCCCCGACGAAGGCGATCTCCGGATCGCCGAAAACCCCCTGCGGCACATGGGCCTCCCGGCTGGTCGCCAAAGGCCGGCGATCGCGCTCGGCGAGCAGGTTCTGTTTGACCACCCTGGCCTGCTGGTTGGCCAGGTGCTTCAGCATCGGAGGCGAGCAGACATCGCCCAGCGCCCAGATATGCCGCACCGGGGTGCGCAGATACTCGTCGACCGGGACGAAACCGGCCTCGTCCAGCGCCAGGCCGGCCCTAGCGAGGCGAAGCTGGTCGCCGTTGGGAATCCGTCCGGTGCACACCAGCACCGCATCGGTCTGGTAGGTGTACTCGATGTCGTGCTGGTCTTGGCAGGTCACCACCACCCCACCGGCATCGGCCGGTTCCAGGGCGGTCACCCGCTGGTTGAGCCGCAGCACGACCCGCTCGGCCAAGGCCCGGGTCGCGGCCGCGGCCACCTCGGTGTCGAACCGCCGCAACAGCACCGGGCCACGGCCGATGACCTGCACCCGGACGCCCAGGGCGGCGAAGATGTGGGCAAACTCGACCGCCTCCACACCCCCACCCAGGATGATCAGTTGCCGGGGCAGTTCCGGCCGGCGCAGGATGTCGTCCGAGGTGTGCACGAAGGCATCCAGGTAGGGGTCGTCGAAACCCGGCACCCGGAGCATCCGGGGACGCGAGCCGGCCGCCAGCACGATTTGTTCGGCGCTGAACCGCTGGGCACCGACCTGGATGGTGTGGGCATCGACGAAGGTGGCATCGCCGCGGAAGACATGCACATTCGGCCGAGCCGACAGGCCGGCCAGGCCGGCCTCGGCGACGCGGTCGGTGCGCCCGAAGGTACGGGCCTGGATCGCGGCGAAGCCGGCTCCCCGGAAGGCCAGATCCACATCCACCAGGCCGGCCTCGGCCGGGGCCAGAGCGAACCGGGCCGGCAGCGCGAACATCTTCGTGGGGATACACCCGGCATTCAAACAGGTGCCCCCGAACGCCTCGGTCGGGCCGGTGCCGTTGTCGATCAGGGCTATCCGCCAGCCGTTGAGATCGTCATCGATCAGGCTCAGCCCGCTGCCCGAACCGATGATGCACAGTTCGAAAGGCCCCTCGGGGGTGGCCGGAAGTATGTCCTGGGTCATGGGGATAATCCTTTCCCGAGTTTCAACAACCCGAAGAGAAAGCGCGATTTCCCTTCTCGCGCAGCAGATCGCGAGCCGGCTCGGCATAGGTCACCCCGGCCGGCCGGCAACCCGCGAAACGGAAGGTGGTAACGCTGGCCAAGGTGCACTGCCGGCGACGGGGATCGTGGGGCAGCCGGCGGCCCTCGGCGGCCAGCCGGGCCATCCAGATCGGCAGTTGATGGCTGACCAGGACCGCCTGCCCACCCGGGGGCAGCCCGGCAGCCACCTCGGCGATCGCCTCGGTCATCCGATCGGCCAGCTGCCGATAGGGTTCGCCCCAGCTCGGCCGGCCGGGGTTGACGAAATAGCGCCAGTTGCGCGGATCGAACAGCGCCCGGTTGTGTTTGCCGAACACCTGGCCGGCCAGATAGTTGTCGGCCTCGATCAACCGGGCATCGAGGTGCACCGTCAGTTCGGGCCGCCCGGCAGCGATCGGGGCCATCGTCTCCTGGGCTCGCTCCAGGGGACTGCAACGCAACTGCCCAAGCTCGACACCGGCGAACCATTCCCCCAATCGCCCAGCCATGGCCCGGCCGGTCTCGGACAGGTGATAGCCGGGCAGCAGTCCGTAGAGCACCCCCTCGGGATTGTGCACCTCGCCATGTCGCACCACATGCACCTGGCGCACCGGCTCGCTGGGCGTTGCATCGGTCGGGTTCACAATCGCAGCCTAGACGAGGACGCTGCTCGGGCGCTGATGGTTGAGCCTGGCCCGGCACGTCAGGGCCGGGGAAGACTGGGCTCTCCCGCGACCACCGCGGCAGGCGCCCCACCTGGCCGAGGTCATCGGCGCAGCTGCACCCAGGCCCTGGCCTAGGCCCATCGGGCTGGGCCGTAACCGCCTCGAAACCGGCCCACCCACACCTTCGATCGCGAAGTCTCGGCTGTAAGAAGTTTCGGAATCTTCCCGGCCCAAAGGAGAATCGTGCCCAGAATGCACATGACGCAAGGAAATGCTCGCCATATGCGTCATTTGACAGGATCGGATCTCGTAACAGCCCATAACGCCGGCACCCCGACTTTGACAACGCATGATGCTGTTGCTAATCTCGACCTGCATTCGCGGTTAGCCCAAGAACGCGGCCGCGGGAATGCTGTTAGATACAACCCCTATAACGCCCTATAACGCGACAATCCCCTAGGCCATAAGAACGCCACAGCCCCTAGAACGTTCATCGCATATCCACAACCGGAACTGGGTGCCCTCGATCTGCGAACCGCCCAGTCTCGTAGTTGTGCTGCCGTTTCGCGATTTTGTAACGACTACCAGGCAGTTGTGTACCCGGAGGGACAATGCAAGCACTCGTCTTGACGAACAACCGAAAAATCTGCCGCACGGAGATGGACTCACCTGCCGATCTGGCACCCGATGCGGCGGAA
This sequence comes from uncultured Propionibacterium sp., assembly GCA_938036835.1. Lineage (GTDB taxonomy): Bacteria > Actinomycetota > Actinomycetes > Propionibacteriales > Propionibacteriaceae > Brooklawnia. The sequence continues at coordinate 49,158 of CALHWB010000032.1, read as the reverse complement.
ATCGGGATAGAACTCACTGGAATCTGCGGCACCGACATGGCGGTTCTGACGGGACGCGAGAACGGGACGGCCGGCATCATCCGCGGCCATGAGGCCGTCGGCACCGTCCTGCGGACCGGGGCGCATGCGCGCCGGCTGGCAGCCGGCGACAGAGTAGTCATCGACCCGAACGAGTACTGCGGCTCGTGCGATGCGTGCCGAGCAGGCGAAACGAACCTCTGTTACGGGGCGGCTGGACAAGGGCTCGCGATCTCCGGAGTCAACCAGCACGGCACCTTCGCCGAACGCTACATTGCCCCAGAACGCTTCCTGTACGTGCTGCCGGACACCATGACCTGGGAGGCGGCCGTGCTGGTTGAGCCGGTGGCCTGCGTGTTGAACAACATCTCCGCCGCCGGCCTGAAAGCCGGGGACCGAGTGCTGATCATGGGGGCTGGGCCGATGGGTTTGGTGGCGCTCTTGGTCATGCGCGCATTGGGAATCTCCGCGGTAGCCACCGAGATCAGCAGGTTCCGATTGGACTTCGCGGCCGCCATGGGACTATCCGTCCTGACCCCCGGAGAGCTTGCGGAGCATCTGCCAGACAGATCATTCGACGCGGTTCTGGACACCGTGGGCGATCAACTGGAAACGGCCTTCGGCAAAGTACGGCGTGGTGGCAAGGTGATTCTCTTTGGATTTCACGATGGCTACCGGTTCCCGCTGCCGGTGAAACAGATGCTGACGGATGCGGTCTCGATCATAGGGGCCGGCGAATATAACCAAGGGTTCCCACGGGCACTGCGAATAGCTGCGCTAATCCCAGAACTCGGCAATCTGATCACCCATCGCTTTTCGCTGGACACGCATGACGACGCGTTCAGACTTCTTGGAAGCGGAGAGGCAAAGGCCATGAAAGTGGTCTTCACGCCAAACGGGACGACTCGCAAGGAATCTTGATATGTGCAAGACAGCAAACGCCGGACGAACAGGACTGCGGCAGCTAGAGGACTTTGTATCTCGCCTGAGGGCCCACCGCGAGAAAGCGGGGCCTACCACCGCATGGATACCATCCATCTGGAATCAGCATGGCTATGACAGCATACTAGATCGTTCGCCGGGCGAGATCTGCGTCGATCCTCTGCTATACACCGAAACCGTCATAGACAACGCCACCGAGAGCCCGGGCCAGGATCTGGATGCGACGCTCGATCTGGATCGAGCGGTGATCTATTCGTCGCTCGTGCGCTATACCACGGCTTGGGACTACGACAAATCTGGAACCTTTCAGATGGGGTCATTCCTGAGGATGATATGGCTGCTACCCATGTTAAAGAGAATGGGGGTGACGATCCTATACCTGCTCCCAGTCACACGTTGCAGTTCGCTGAACATGAAGGGCGATCTGGGTTCGCCGTATGCCATCCAGGACTTCTTCTCGCTGGATCCCGCCCTCCACGACCGGCTATTAGACCCGATCCCAGGCATCGCCCTCGACGATGAGCTATCCATACTGGTGGCGGTATGCCATTCCTATGGGATACGCGTGGTACACGATTTTATTCCGCGAGTCGCAGCGATGGACGCCACCTTCATCCAGGATCATCCCGACTGGATATATTGGATACACCGGTCGGCTCTCCCCGGGTTCGCGCCGCCGCGCGTGCCGGAGTTCGGCCCCTTCGAAGAATGCACCCCGGAGAATCTGGCGACGATATACCGGTCGGCGGCGACGGCCTCCCATCTCGCCAAGTTCTCCGCCGCACCGGATGCGTTGAATCCAACGCTTTGGGCCGAATTAAAGGATGCGAGCAACGGAGATGTCAACGCGCTGGTGACATCCGTCGCCGACCGAATGGATATCGTGCCCGCTCCGGCACACTCCGACTGGGTGAACGATGTACAACCAATATGGACAGACATCTCGTTCCTACGATTGTTCGACGACGTTCACCCGGCTTCCCAAGAGCTAATCTCTGCCGGGCAGCCTCCCTACGTGTTGTTCGACACCATCAAGTGCAACCGGTTCCCAGCCGGAAAGCCCAACGAAGGCTTGTGGACCATGCTGCTCGATGCGGTCCATTTCCAGATGCAACGCTACGGATTCGACGGATTCCGGGTGGACATCGGGCACACCCTTCCACAGCAGTTGCTGGCCGACCTCGTCAAGGCCATGGGCGAGCACCGCAAACATCCAATAATCATCAGCGAAGATCTCTTCAATAGAAACCACGAGCGTGCGCGTGCCGCGGGCTACAACATCATGCTCGGCAGTGCCTGGAATGTCGCGGCGAACCTTACCTGGGAGGGCCTTCGACGGCATATCGAAGAATCCGAGAGCCTTTCCATTCACGCCTTCGCCTGTGCGGAGACGGCCGATACGCCACGCATAATCACTCGCCCCGGCGGTGAGCGGCTCGCCCGGATGTGCGGGGTGGTCAATGGGTTCATTCCACATGGCGTACCGTTCATCAACACCGGGCTCGAGGTGGGCGAGTCAGAGCCGCTCAACTGCGGGCTCGGCGACAACACCGGTGGCGCCGACATCAAGCGTGCCTTCTTTCACCGGATGCGAATCGACTGGACGCGTCCTGGGCCGATGTTCTCGCTCTTGTGCGAGGTAGCCGGCCTGCGTGCCAGGTTCAAAGATCTGCTACACGCAGAGCATTTCCACCTACTTGCGGTAGACAGACCGGTCATCGCCTTCGCCTACCGCTCATCGGATCCGGCTGGGATGCTGATGGTCGTTTTGAACATGGACCACGACCTCCCTGCCGGGCTCCCCGATCTCTTAATCGGGCACCGAGCCTCGACAAAAGTGTTGCTCGACTCGCTGGGCACGATTCCCCCGGGCTCCGTCCTGCCCGGGAATCTGCAATCCCTACAGTGTCTGGTGCTGTGGCAGAGCGACGAAATCGCAGGAGAATGACATGACAGCGATCAAGCTCTGGCACGACTTCAGCGATCAAGACGGTGAGACATCCGGCCGAGTCGTCGAGGAACTCTGCGACCGCTTCTCGGCGACGACCGGCTGCCGGATAGTGGTAGAAGCCCTCGACATGGCCGAACTCCAGGACCGTTTGTCCAGCGCACGCTCACCGGGCTCGATGGCCGACATGGCTCTGATACCGAGCGACATGGTATCGCTTTACGATGCAGCCAAGCTGTCGCCGCTCGATCGGGAGACGCAAACGTCCCTGGGCTCCGCGCTGCAACCCGACATGAGTATCGACGGGAAACTGTACGGGGTGCCCATCCTGCGCGGCAACCATTTAGTGGTTTTCACGAATCGCGATTGCTTTCCGCCCCCGATACCCACCACCTGGGAACACTACGAAGATGCCCGGGCCAGGCTGGCCAGGATCGGCGCCAAGCCCTTGGGGACTCAGATTCGGGAAGCCTTCTGGTTCTACCCGTTCCTCGCCGCCGCCGGCGGATCGCTGCTCGATTCAACCGGGTCGCCGGCACTCGGTGGAATCGAATGCCGTAATGCCCTACAGATGATGCTCGGCGCCGTCCTTGACGGAACCCTGGCCGGCTACACCTCGGTCAAATCCATGCTGAACGACTTCATCGCAGGCAAGCTGGGCGCTATCGTCTGCGGAGAATGGCTTACGGACCATCTCGTCCACCAGCTGGGCGAACGCCTGACGGTGGCACCCCTGCCCCTAGTGGATGGGCAACCGATGGTGTCGCTGACATCGACCCTTGGAGTGGTGTATCCCAACGAATCCTTAAGCGGACCACACCGAGAGCATCTGCTTGACTTCACCAGATTCCTACTCGGATTGACGGCTCAAGAGCTCTGGATCACCATGGTCGGCCGCTGGCCTGTAAACCAGGAGGCGATCGCCAGGAACATCGATTCGCTGAACCCTGCGAGTCGTACGGTCATCGAACTGCGCGATCGAGCGGTTCCCATGCCGGTCAATACGCGTATGTTCGACATTTGGACCGCGGTGGCCATCGGATTGGAGCGTCTCTATTGCGGATCCGTCGATTCCGAAATGGCGGCATCGACGATGCAGGTGGCCGCCGAGCAGGCGGTCGGCAGTCGGAGCGCAGCGCATCGGCGCAATTTCGGCTCGCACAGAAACGAGGGTGAATCATGAAGGTGACGATGTTCAGTCAAGTCAGCATCGATGGGAAACTGACATCAGGAAAGGGGATGTCCAGCCGCGGATTGCTGCAATTGCTCGATGAGGATGCGCTGCGATTCATCCACCGGTTCCGGGGGAATGTCGATGCCATCATGGTGGGGCGCAATACCATTGCCACGGACAATCCCAGCCTGACCACCAGATATGACCAGGGCCCCAGCCCGGTCCGGGTGATACCGAGCAAGAGACTCCAGTTTCCCGAAGGAGTCGCGATCCTGACCACACCCGAACCGACCATTATCGCCACCACGGTCGAGACCTCGACCAGCAACCGCGCCGACCAATTGCGTAGATTGGGCAAGGAGGTAGTCGCCGCGGGGAAGCATCAAGTCGACTTCGGATTGCTCATGACCATGCTTTCCGGTCGCGGCCTGAATTCCCTGATGGTAGAAGGGGGTGGAAATGTCAACTGGCACATGCTGAAGCTGGGTCTTATCGACGAGATAATTCTCATGCAGATCCCCATCCTCATCGGTGGGTCCAGCAACATCACCATGGTTGACGGGGAGGGATTCCGCGACGCCGAGAATGCCCCTCGGTTCGAGCTGGCCGAGGTCAAGCAACATCGGTCGTTCCTCCTCCAAAGATTCGTCAGAGCGACTAGAGCGGGGTGTTCCGCATGAATGAGAAATCGCCAGACCCGACGGAAGCGAAAGAGTCGGGCACACCCTTTCAGCGTGAGGTATTGCAGGTCGCATTGCCGGTAACCGCGCAGGCCACGATCATATCCCTGTTGTCGTTGACCGATCAGGTCATGGTGGGGCAGCTTGGGGAAACAGCCGTATCGGCCGTCGGCATCGTCTCCAAGATCACCTCAATACTCACAGTGATGCTGACAGGAATCGCCACGGCAACATCCGTCTTCTGTGCCCAATTCTGGGGGAACGGCCAGCGTGCACAAATCCATCAGGTGTTCGGCATTGCACTTCGATTCAGCATGACCGTCACCATTCTAATGCTGCTGGCAGCATTGGGGTGGCCGCACCTGCTGATCTCCGTGTTCACCACCGACGGCAGCGTCCTAGCGGCAGGAGGTGCATTCTTGCGGATCATCGCCATCGGATACGTCCCGACCACGCTGACACTGCTATATGCCGCCGTGTTGCGAAGCGCCAAGCTTGTCAAGCTCGCCATGTACGCCGGTATCTCATCCGTGATCCTCAACGTGGTGCTCGATTACCTACTCATTTTCGGGAGCTTCGGAGCGCCCCGGCTGGGATTGCAAGGCGCCGCATTGGCCACCACAATCGCGCGGTTCACGGAATTGGGGATCATCGTCGTCGTGTCGTACTATACCCGCAATATCGCCGCGGTGACCCGCTGGTCCGACACGTATTGCTCGGAACCCGGGCTACGGAAACGGTTCCTGCTGGTGGCACTTCCACTGTCCGTCAACGAGCTGCTCTGGATCCTCGGCGAAAGCGCCTACGCAGCCGTGTACGGACGGATGGGGACCGGCTCCCTGGCGGCGATGAGCATGACCTTCCCGCTCCAGGGATTGAGTATCGGCTTCATGAGCGGTTTGTCCACCGCGGCTGCCGTGCTTATCGGGCAGCGCCTCGGGCGGAGCGATTTCGTCGAGGCAAAATCTTACGGTAAGCGATTGACGGGGTTAGGGATCGGGCTCTCCGTCGTAATCGGAGCGCTGCTGGCATTCGGTGCCCCCTACTACGCCAAGCTGTATGCGCTGTCGGCGGAAGTGCAGCATTCTGGCGTACTCTGCCTATTCGTTTTCAGTGGTTTCATGTGGGTGAAGGTTGCCAACATGATCCTCTGCGGGGCGGTCCTCAACAGTGGCGGCGACAGCAGATTCGTCCTTATAATGGAGTCCTCAGCCACCTGGCTCCTGGGGGTCCCATTGGCCATCGTCGGGGCATTCGTGCTCGAATTGCCCGTCGCATGGGTGTATTTCCTGCTGTCCTTAGAAGAGGTGGTCCGGCTCATCGCCGGCTTTTGGCGATTCCGGTCCGGCCGGTGGGCACGCAACCTGGTGGGCACGGCAAACGACGCGGCGGCCACCGGCAAGCCATCTCTGGAACTATCCGAATGAGAACCCATGCCCCGGCCAGACGCGCGGCCCGAGACCGGGGAAGTGGCGGCGCCCCGCCCCATCTCGCGGTAAGCGTCCCGGACTCGGTCTGGACCACCCCAGCCGACTGCCGCCAACCCGGCGATCGAATACACCCGGCCGGCCCGCCGGGCCCGGGTCATTGACCGCGGCGGCGAGTGCGGCGCTGCGAGGGCCGGCGAACCGGTTCACCGCGAGCGATCTGCCCGGCCCGGCGCTGCACGGCGAAGTGGGCCAGGGCGTCCACCAATTCCACGGTGCCGGGATGATCGCTGACCACGTCCACCCGCAACCCGTGCTCGGCGCAACTAGCCATCGTGGCCGGGCCGATGGCCGCCACTATGGTCTCGGGGTGAGGTTTGCCGGCGATACCCACCATATTGCGCACGGTAGACGCACTGGAGAACACCACCGCGTCGAACCGTCCGGCCTTGATGCCCTCGCGGATCTCGGCCGGCGGCGGGGCGGCCCGCACCGTGCGATAGGCGATGGCATCGTCCACCTGCCAGCCCAGTTCGTGCAGCGCCGCAGCCAGGGAATCCACCGCGATGTCGGCGCGCGGAATAAAAATCCGGTCGATCGGATCAAGCAGTTCATCGCGGGCCGGAAAACCAGCGGCCAGCGCCTCACTACGCTGTTCGGCCTCCGGCACCAGGTCGGGGATGATCCCCCAACTGCGCAGTGCCTGCACGGTCTGCACCCCGACGGCCGCGATGCGCAGACCGGAGAACGCCCGGGCGTCCAGCCCGAAGGCCGCCAACCGTTCGGTGACCGCACGCACGGCATTCGCCGAATTGAAGATGATCCACTGGTATCGGCCATCGACCAGGCCCTGGATGGCCCGTTCCATCGGTTGGGGATTGCGCGGCGGCTCCACCGAGATGGTCGGCACCTGCACCGGGAAAGCCCCGTACTGTTCCAGACGGCGTTCCATCGCCCCAGACAACCCCTTGGTGCGGGGCACCAGCACCTGCCAACCGAACAGCGGTTTGGATTCGAACCAGTTGAGCGCCGGCTCACGACGGGCGGCAGCACCGATCACGACCGCGGCCCGGCCGCCGTCGAAGGCCCCGGCCACCTTATCCAACTCATCCAAGGTGGTCTCGATCGAACGCTGGGCGCTGGAGGCGTAATTGATGGTGACCAACACGGGTTCCCGCAAATCCCGCCCGGCAGCCCGCGCCCGTTCGGCCAGGACGCCGATCTGGCCGGGTTCGACCAGGGCCAGCAAGGACTCCCGGTTACCCGGGGGTATCTCGGCGCCGGGGAGCACCAACCAGGTGGCATTCCCGAACAGCACGCCCGCGGAGGTGGCTGCCATCCCGGCCCGGGACAGGCCGGGCACCATATCGATACGCACCTGCCGGGCCACCAACTCGGCAGCCAATGGCCCGGCCTCGCCATCCACCAACGGATCCCCAGCCAACAGCCAGGCAACCAGCAGGCCCTGGTTGGCCAGTTGGCTGATCACCGCGAAATCGGGCTCGGGCCCGGCGGCGAAGACACCAGCGGTGGGCTTCAAGGAGACCTCGGGTTCATCCAGCAGGGCGGCGTCCACGCTCGGCGCCAGGACGATGACATCGGCCTCCTCGATGGTGCGCAACCCGGCCAAGGTCAACTGCAACGGCCCACCCAGCCCGGCACCGACGAAAACCACATAGCCGGGCACCGGCCGGGCAGGGCCGGAGCCACTGCCACCAACCTCAACCGGATCACACTGATCAAGCGGGCACACCAGTAAATGATCACCCACAGGGACGCTCCTCATGCCACCGGATCTGCCGATTCGGGTCTGGAATTGGGTGAAGCCACCGCCTGCCAGAACCGGGAATCGAAACTCAGCGACCTGCGCGGCGACGCTGAATACGAGTCTTCTTCAGCAGTTTACGATGCTTCTTCTTCGCCATGCGCTTGCGGCGCTTCTTGATGACAGAGCCCACTGTGCACCTTTCATTTCAGTATCCCGCGGATTGACGCGAGGCAAATACTATGCGGCCGAGCCGCCGCCCGGCTAGTTTACGTCCGGCGGCCGGATTCGAGAAAGCCGAGCCGTGGACGAGCGGGCTCAGCCGGCCCGGCTGCGGTCGTGGGCAGCCCACAACGCATCGGCCACCGCGCCACGCACCGCATGCGCGTCCAACTGCCGGATCGCGGCCGCCGTGGTACCGCCCGGCGAGGTCACCGACTCGCGTAACAGGGTCGGATGGCTGCCCTCGCCCAGCAACGCCGCGGTCCCCTCGATGGTGGCCACCACCAGCTCGGTGGCCTGGGCGCGGCTCAGCCCCTGCTGCACCCCGGCCTCGATCATCGACTCGGCCAGATAGCACACATAGGCCGGCCCCGAGCCGCTGACCGCGGTGGCGGCGTCCTGCAATGTCTCGGGCAGCACCATCGTGCGGCCCACCGCACCCAGCAACTCACCGACCAGTTGCAGCTGGCCGGGGCTGACATCTGGTCCGGGCGATAGCACCGACATGCCCATGCCGACCTGCGCCGGGGTATTGGGCATCGCCCGGACGATCGGGGTGGCGGGCGGCAGACCGGCGGCCAAGGTAGCCAACCGCACCCCGGCACACATCGACACCACGCAGCAGTCTACGGGCAGCGCCGGCGCCACCTCGGCGAGGGCCAGCGCCACATCCTTGGGTTTGACCAGCAGGCAGACCACCGCGGCGGACGCGACCGGGGTGGCCGCGGTGGCGCTGACCCGGAACCCCCCCATCTCGGCCAGTTCGGCGCGCCGCCCGGGCCGGGCCTCGACAACCGTGACCTGCTGCCAGCCATTGGCGGCCAGCCCGCCGGCCACCGCGGCACCCATCACCCCGCCGCCGACGACCACCACCGGGGTGGTTAGCCCGGCCATGATTCAGGCCCCGGTCCGCTGGGCGACGACCAGTTCGGCGATCTGGATCGCATTCAGCGCGGCGCCCTTGCGCAGATTGTCGGAGCAGATGAACATCGCCAGGCCCCGGTCGCCGGGTACCGACTGATCGCGGCGGATGCGGCCCACCAGGCTCGAATCCACCCCGGCCGCCCGGCGCGGGGTCGGCAGTTCGACCAGCTCGACCCCCGGCGCGGTAGCCAGCAGTTCGGCGGCTCGTGCCGGGGTGATGGGCCTGGCGAACTCGGCGTGCACCGCCAGAGAATGCCCGGTGAAAACCGGGACGCGCACGCAGGTACCGGCCACCGCCAGCCCGGGCAGATGCAGGATCTTGCGGGATTCGTTGCGCAGCTTTTGTTCCTCATCGGTCTCACCGGTGCCGTCGGCCACCGGCGATCCGGCCAGGGCAACCACGTTGAAGGCGATCGGGGCCGCATAGGGGGCCGGGTCGGTGGGCGCCAGCGCGGCGCCGTCGAAGGTCAGGGCGGCGCAATCCTGCCCGGTGGCCGCAATGGACTGATCCCGCAGCGCCGTCACCCCGGCCAGCCCCGACCCCGAGGTCGCCTGGTAGGTCGCCACGATCAGCCGGGTCAGCCCGGCCTGGTCGGACAGCGGCTTGAGCACCGGCATGGCGGCCATGGTGGTGCAGTTCGGGTTGGCGATGATGCCGCGGGGCGGGTTGCTGGCGTCCTCGGGATTCACCTCGCTCACCACCAGGGGTACCTCCGGGTCCTGCCGCCAGTAGGAGGAGTTATCGACCACGATCGCCCCGGCGGCCGCCACCCGCGGGGCGTAGTCGCGGGAGGCGGTCTTTCCCGCCGAAAACAGCGCGATGTCCAAGCCGGCGAAGTCGGCGGTGGCCATGTCCTCTACCGGGATCCGGCGATCACGCCACGGCAGCGTCCGGCCGGCGGACCGGGCGGAGGCGAAATAGCGGATTTCGCCGACCGGGAAGTCGCGCTCGGCAAGCAGCCTGCGCAGCATCCCGCCGACCTGGCCGGTGGCTCCAAAAACCCCAACTCGCATGGCCGCAGTCTACCGGGGGCGCTCCGCAGGCCGGCCGGCGTCCGGCTCACAGCCAGTCGACGTGACCGGCCAGCAAGGCATAGCCGACGAAGGCGGCCACATCGATCATGGTGTGCACGATGACCGGTGGCCACAGCCGCCTGGTGCGGTGGTACAGCCAACCCAACAGCAACCCGAAGACAAGGTTGGACACGAAACCGCCGAAACCCTGATACAGATGATAGGCGCCCCGGATCCCGGCGCTCGTAACCAGGATGGCCCCCAGATGCCAACCGGCTTGCCGCCACCGGGTGAACAGATAGCCGATCATGACGGTCTCTTCAAGGAAACCGTTCATGAAGGCCGCCAGCAGATACATGGGGACGGCCCACCAGGTATCGCCCAGCCCGGCCATCTGGATGGTGGTGTTGAGACCCAGCTGCCGGGCGAGCAGATAGGCGCCAAGCGCCGGCCCGATGATCAAGGCGGTACCCGCCAAGCCCCAGGCGATATCGCGCCGGGGCCGGCTGGCGTCCAAGCCGATGGCACGCCAGGGGGTGCGCCCCGGGGGCCAGACCCGCCAGAGCAGGTAGAGGGCCAGCAGCGGATAGCAGAACGGGAACAGGTTGCGGGCCAGCTGGTAGGCGAAATCCAGCCATGGCCGATCGGGGGCCACCGCATTGTTCAGCGATGAGGTCTGCTGGTTCAGCGGAACCTGGTAAGTCAGCCGGTTGACGATGTCCAGGATCGAATAGACCGCCGATCTGCCCAGGGAGACACCGAGCACCAGGCAGGTCTCCATCACCAGCCGGGGCCGGCCACGAACCGCGGTGGCACCCGCCATCAGCGTTGCCCGAGCAGCGAACGGGCGAACAGGGCGGCATTGGCCGGCCGCTGAGCCAGCCGCTGCACATAGTAGTCGTACCAGCCGGGGCCGAAGGGCACATACACCCTGGTCGGATGGCCGATATCGACTAGGCGGCGTTGTTCGAGCGGACGGATACCGTACATCATCTGGAACTCGTAGCTGTCCGGGCCCCGGCCGGACCGCCTGATCAGTTCCTCGGCGATGGCGACCAGCCGTGGGTCATGCGTGGCGATCAGCGGTACCGCCTGGCTGCGCATCAATGCCCGCAGAGCACGCACGAAAGCCAGATCGATCTCATGTGGCCGGCGAAAACAGACCTGCCGGGATTCGCTGTAGGCACCCTTGCAGAGACGAACCCGGTTGCCGGGCAGGGCCAGGGTGGGCAGATCGCCGGCGGTGCGCTGCAGGGCAGCCTGCAAGGTGATGCCGGTACTGGGCAGGTCCTGGTGGATCTGGTGCCAGACGCCCAGGGCCGCCTCGACGCTGTCGTGACCCGCCATGTCCACGACCATCCCGGCGCCCGCGTTGTTTGCCGCCCGGCCGATCCGCCAGCCCGCCGCCTGCGCACCGGTCCGGCGATCGGGCCCTAGATCCAGCCCAAGCCAGTCCAGCCGCACCGACAGCTCCGTGCCGCGTGCCAGGCCCTCGCCGGCCAGCCGTTCGACCAGAGCCAGGTAGGCGGTCAGGTTGCCGGTCGCGTCCGCCGGCCGCCGGACCTCTCGCCCCAGGTATTCGACGCTGACCAGCAGACCCTTGCCGAGCAGGTCCCGCAGCACGGGAACGAGATCGTCCAGGCCGGGCCCGGCGACATAGCGGGCCACCAATTCCCGGGCTGCCGGGTTGGACAACGCCACCGAGCGCACCCGATCGGTGCGCGCCCAGCGGGTCAGGATCTCACTCACCTAGCCGTGTCTCCTTCCGGTCGCCGCCCGCCGTGCCCTCGCCGGCGATCGACCCAGCACCGATCCTAAAGGCCGCCCGGCCGCACTACCAGCCGATGCCAAACGGCCCGGCCTGCGCGCACCACGGGATCCCTGGCCGGTGATTCATGCCTGCGGTCCGTCCGTCGGCAGCATCCCACCGGCAGGCAGGCCAGCCAGGTAACGCCGCCGGGTCTCGGCCAAGCAGCCGGCCAGCCGCTGCTCGCGGTCATCGCGGCTGCCGGCAGAGCGGGTGTCGATCTCGTGGACGATGTGGCCCCGATAGCCACGGCGGCCCAGTTCGGTGACCAGCTCCCAGGCATGCTGGTTGCCCTCGCCCGGAAACAGGTGTTCGTCCCGGATGGAGCCGCGGCCATCGGTCAGGTGCACGTGCCTGAGCCGCGCCCCCCAGCGCGCCACCAGGTCGAGCGCCTGCAACCGGGCGGTGGCCGCATGCGATAGATCCAGCGTCAAGGCGTCATAGTCCTGATCGGTGGGATCCCAGCCGGGTAGATAGCCTTGCAGGCATGCCCCCGGCCCCCGCCAGGGATACATATTCTCCACCGCCAAGGTGATGCCGGTCTCGGCGCTCAACTCACGAATCCCGGTAACGAAGTCCCGCGCGTAACCGGTCTGCCAGCGGAACGGCGGATGCACCACGACGATATCGGCACCCAGTTGCGCCGCGGCCGCACAGGAACGCCGCAGCTTTTCCCACCCATCGCCCCAGATGTGCTGGGTGATCATCAGACAGGGCGCATGGACGCTGAGCACGGCCACCTGATGAAAGTCTTGCAGCTTGCGAACATAGCCGATATCGGTACTCGGTGGGTCCACTCCGATCATGAGCTCCACCCCGTCATAGCCCAGGATGGCGGCCAATTCGAAAGCGCTCGCGGTGGACTCCGGATGCACGGTGGAGGTACCCAGCCCGATCGCCGCCCCAGGCTGAGGATCCTCCCGGTCCGCCGGGGAGGCGTTCTGGGTGGTCGTGGTCTGCACGGCTCCACCGTACCGCTGGAGGCCAACCGTCCCGGCCCGGCGATCCGCGTACCGCGCGACCGGTCCCGAACGTCCCCGCCTCGAATTTGTGTTGGCGGGGCAGGCTGACACAATGAGGCCATGCATGTCAGCCACCTGACCTTCGTCGCTGGCCCGCAGGGGCTGGACGCCACCGTTGAGCAGTTGGGCGCGGCCCTACAGCGCAGGTTCAAGGACGGTGGCTTCCACCCGAGATTCGGGACCCGTAACAATATTCTTCCGCTGGCCGACGACCGCTACCTGGAGGCGGTCGAAGTGCTGGACCATCCCGCCGCCGAGAAGGCGGTCTACGGTCAGGCGGTGCGCGCCCGGCAGGAGCAGGGCGGCGGCTGGCTGGGTTGGGTTATCGTCGTGGACGATCTGTCCGGCTTCGAGCAACGCCTCGGCCGCCTGGCCGTGCCCGGTTCGAGGCAGTTCCCCGACGGCCGCCGGCTGGAATGGGCACAGATCGGCGTCAAGGGCCTGATGACCGATCCACAGTTGCCTTACTTCCTGAAATGGCTGTCGCCCGAGGAGGTGCTGCCGAGCGCGCTGCCCGGCGACATCCGGCTGCAGACGATCGAGATCGGCGGTTCGCGCGAGCGCGTGGAGGACTGGACCGGATGCCCGATCGAGGACACCTTCGACGGCGTCGAGATCGAGTTCACCTCACCAAACGCACATCCCGGAATCGTGGCGGTGACCTTCGAGGTGCCCGGCGTCGGCGAGGTACGGATCTAGCCCGGCAGCGGCGATCTGCCGGTCCGGACGCCTACCGGCCCTCCGGCACCACCGCGCCCGGCGGCGGGCGCCCGCAGCCATCGGGGAACGGTGGCCGCCATACCTCGCCGGCGACCGGGCCGGGTGCTGGGTTTTGTCGGTGGCCCACCCTAGGCTCAAGCCGTGGCTTCGAGGACCGACTCCTACCAGTGCACCGAGTGCGGCTGGACGACCGCTCGCTGGGTCGGCCGCTGCGGTCAATGCCAGACCTGGGGTTCGGTGGCCGAGCGAGGCACCCCCAAGCTGGCCCACCTAGTCGCCTCGGCGCCCACCCAACGTGCCGTGCCGATCGCCGAGGTGGACGAGGCAGCCGCCGACCGGACCCTGATCGGTATCGGCGAACTCGACCGGGTGCTGGGTGGCGGCCTGGTGCCCGGCGCCGTGGTGCTGCTGGCGGGGGAACCCGGGGTGGGCAAGTCGACCCTGCTGCTCGAAGTGGCCGCCCGGTGGGCCCGCAAACGGCAGACCACGTTGTACATCTCGGGCGAGGAATCCGCCGCCCAGGTCAGGCTCCGGGCCGGCCGCACCAACGCGCTGGCGGACCGGCTCTATCTGGCCGCCGAAACCGATCTGGGCACGGTGCTGGGGCACATCGAACAGGTCGAGCCCAGCCTGCTGGTGGTGGATTCCGTGCAGACCATCGGCACCGCGGAGGCAGATGGCCAGGTCGGCGGGGTGTCCCAGGTACGCGAGGTGACCGGCGCCCTGGTCCGGGTGGCGAAACGCCGCGGAATGGCGGTGATCCTCGTCGGGCACGTCACCAAGGAGGGCGCGATCGCCGGCCCCCGGCTGTTGGAGCATCTGGTCGATGTGGTGCTCAACTTCGAAGGCGACCGGCATTCCGGGTTTCGGATGGTCCGGGCGGTCAAGAACCGGTTCGGCCCGGCCGATGAGGTGGGGTGTTTCGAGATGGGCGACCGGGGCATCGCCGAGGTGCCCGATCCATCCGGGCTGTTCACCAGCAGGCTTGCCGAGCCGGTGCCGGGCACCTGTGTGACGGTCACCATGGAGGGCACCCGCCCGCTGCTGGTCGAGGTGCAGGCCCTGGTAGCCGGCACATCCGGGGAAACCCCACCGCGCCGGGTGACCCATGGCCTGGATTCGTCCCGCCTGGCGATGGTGCTGGCGGTGCTACAGCGCAGGGCCCGGCTGCCGCTGGCCCGCAAGGATGTCTACGCCTCCACGGTGGGCGGTGCCCGGATCGGCGATCCAGCCGCCGATCTGGCATTAGCCATCGCCGTGGCCTCGGCGAACGCCGACGATAGCTTCTCCTCCCGGCTGATCGCCCTGGGCGAGGTGGGGTTGGCCGGCGATCTGCGCCGGGTGCCCGGCTTGGAACGCCGGCTTGCCGAAGCGGCCCGGCTGGGTTTTGAATTGGCAGTGGTGCCACCCGGAAACCGCGCTCAGGAACCCCACCCGGCTCGCCACCAGGGGCTCAAGGTCGTTGAAACGGCCAACATGGCCGAAGCGCTGGCCACCCTGGGGCTGGCGCACGGCCGTACCGGGCAGAAGAGCCATTGAGGCGAACAGGGCGGTGAACCGCTCAGATCAGGAGGAGCGATGAGCCAGGCACGAGTCGGGCCGGGTCACAGGCAACGCATGCTCGGGCATGACGATGCCCGGTACCGCCGTTACCGGGCGCTGCTGGCGCCGGGGACACCCCTGCGCGAGGGGTTGGAGCGCATTCGCGCCGGGCGGACCGGTGCGCTGGTCGTACTCGGCAACAACAAGGCCATCGAGCAGATCTCCACGGGCGGGTTCAAGATCGAAGCCGATTTCACCCCGACCGCCCTACGCGAACTGGCCAAGATGGACGGCGGCCTGGTGGTGGATGACCAATTGAGCACCATCATCCGGGCGGGGGTGCATTTCACCCCGTCCGGGGATCTGCCGACCATTGAGACCGGCACCCGGCATCGCACCGCGGATCGGATCTCGCTGCAAACCAACGTGCCGGTGGTCACGGTGTCGGCGTCCATGTCGACCATCGCCTTGTTCATGGCCGGGCTGCGGTATCCGATCGAGTCAACCGAACAGATCCTGGTGCGCGCCGAGCAGGCCCTGGCCACCCTGCAACGCTACCGGGACCGGCTGGAGGCCGGGGCCCGGCAACTCAACGTGCTGGAGATAGACCACTCGGTGGCCGTCGGCGACGTGGTCAAGGCGGTGCAACCGCTGGCCCTGCTGCGCCGGCTGGCCGAGGAACTGGAAGGCTATGTCGATGCGCTGGGTGTTGACGGCCGGCTGCTTGGCCTGCAACTGTTCGAACTCACCCAGGGCGTGGATCAGATGGCCACCCTGCTCGAGGTCGACTACCGCAGCGATGCCTATCCCGGGTTCCGGCTGGATCGCATGCGGCACCTACCCACCGGGGATCTGCTGGACGCTCCCACGGTTGCCGAGGCCATCGGCCTGGGCGAAGACCTGGATGACCACCTCGAATCGCGCGGCTATCGCTTGATCTCCCAAACCGCCCAGATGACCACCGAACTCGCCGGTCGTCTGCTGGAGCATTTCGGCTCGTTGCAAGCCATGTTCGGGGCCTCGCAGAGCGAACTGGCCGAAGTGCCCGGGGTTGGCAAGGCCCGCGCCCGGGCGATCCGGGACGGGCTGGGCAGGCTGTCGGATTCACTGGGCCGCTAAACCCGGCCGGCGACCGCACACCGGCCGGGGACGTACCGGGCGGCGACGTGACCGGCCACCCGGTTCAGGCGATCTGGAAGACGTACTGGGCGGTGAGACCCGAGACATCCAAGGTGGCCACATAGGTGCCGGCCCCCGGCGGGATCTCCGACAGCTCGCATCCGCTGCCCCGCCGATTCGGCCAAGTCACCCGGAAGGTCGCCGGGCGCTGGATACCGAGCTCGAAACTACCGGCCGGTTGCCATTGCGGGCAGTTCGCGGTGCTCCAGACCAGGTCTGCCCCGGAGGCAACCGAAACCGTGACCGGCAACTGCGCCAGATCGAGCGTGCAGCCCGTCTGGGAGGTGGCCACGGTGATGGTGAAATCTACCGCCTCGGCCACCGGCAGCGGGTTGGTGCCCTCGATGGCGACCCGTAACGCGCCGACCCGGCACGGCTGCCCGGGCGAATCTGGGGACTGGCCGGCGGCATCGGTCCCGTTGGGCGTCGTCCCGGAGCTCTGCCCGGATGCACCCGCCGAGGCCGGCGGCACGGTGGATGGCAACCCGGTTGCCGTGTCCTTGGGGGCACCGCCCAGCCGCCCGGTCAGCCAGGGGATCGCGACCACCAGCACGATGGCGGCCAGTAAGACCAGTCCTCGCCGAAACCAGTAAACATTGGCCGGCGCGTCGCCGACCGGTTCGAGCCAACCGCGCATGGCGTCATGTTACGTTCCGGCGCACGCCCGAGGTGAGGACCCCGCCAATGACGGTCGTCAGCACGATCATGCGCAGCCGGTCCCGCCGGCGGTGAGATTTGCCCCTTGACGGTGCTCGGGAGCTACCCATAGGTTGCTGACGATCGGCATAATTGTCGACGATTTCACTTCGTCACCCGAGCACCCGACACTGCTGTCGGCGCAGGAGGTTACCTTGAATAGCACTGATGCAAATAAGCCACCTAGCCCGCAAGACACATTTGGATCCGATATCCGAGCGTCGCAGGCCGGCGTGCGAGCGCTGCTACCCCGCGGCCATGCCCTAAGCTGGGGCACCCTGGTCATCACCACGCTGGCCATCCTGATGACCGCCATCGACGGCGGCATCCTGCCGGCGGTGCTGCCCGCCATCAAGGCCGAGTTCAATTTGAACGACGCCCAGGCCGGCGCGATCAACTCGGTCTTCTTCGCTGGCCTGATCGGCGGAGCGGTCTTCTTCGGGTGGATCGCCGACCGGATCGGCTCGGGCTATCGACGCACCTGGACGTGGATCTTCGCGATGGCCCTGGGGGTACTGGGCGGTATTCTCACCTTCGGCTTCTCCGGGGCCTTCATGGCCTTCCTACTGCTGCGGATACCGATGGGCATCAGCCGCGGCGGCTCCGAGCCGGTCAACGTAGCCCTGGTCGGCGAATGGTGGCCGCGCGAGCATCGCGGTTTCGCGGTCGGGGTGCACCACACCGGCTTTCCGCTCGGCCAGTTCGCCACCGGCGCCCTGATCGCCATAGTCCTGGGGGTAGCCGGCTGGCGGGAAGCCTTCCTGGTGATCCCGCTGATCGGCATCCCGATCATGATCGCCCAAGCCTTCATCGGCACCCGCAACAACCAAGAACGCGTCTACAACTGGATCGACCGGGAAGGCCTGACCCGGCCGACCCACGAACTCAGCGTGCGCTCCCCGGGCAACCTGATCGCCCCGATCAAGCAGGTGATGACCAACGGCAATGCCCTGTGGTGCATGCTGCTGATCTTCCTGTTCCTATGGGCCGAGACCGGCGTGGTGACCTTCCTGACCGTGGACCTGACCAACAACGGGGTCTCGCTGACCGACGCCGCCCTGGTGTCCGGTGCCTCCGGCCTGACCGGTTGGCTCGGCCAGGTCGGCTGGGGCTGGGCCTCCGATCACACCGGACGCAAGTTCGCGCTGCGTTTCCTGATCATCGGCTGGGCGGTCGCGGTACTGGCGCTGATCGGCATGAACTCGCTCACCATGGCCTGGGTGATCCTGATCCTTTGGGGCCTGGTACGCAACGCCCCCTTCCCGGTGGTGTACGCGCTGCTGATCGACTCGCTGCCCCGTTCGGCGGGCACCGCGATGGGCCTGATGATCGGTATCGCGCTGGGTGTCTCCGGTGTGCTGGCCGGCCTGGTGCAGGGCTGGGTACTGGATCAATTCGGTTTCACCGTCCACTACGTCATGTTGGCCATAATCTGCCTGGTGGGATTGCTCCCGCTGGCAATGATCAAGGAGACTGTCCCCGAAGACGGACACTGGAAGGAGGCCACCGCCGATGACGACATCTGCTGACCCGATCGCCGAAGGCGCCGGACTCGAACTACTCGCCGATGGCATGGGCTGGACGGAAGGCCCGCTGTGGCTACCCGGCCAGCAGAAACTCATCTGGAGCGATATCATCAACAACCGCATCATGGCCTGGTCGGCGGCCGGCCGAGAACTGTCGGTCTTCGCCGATGAGGTCGAATACACCAACGGACGTGCACTGGACCTGAACGGCGACGTGGTGGAATGCAGCCACGGACACCGCGCCATCCAGCGCCGCCGGTTGTCCGACGGCAAGGTGGAAATCCTGATCGACCGGTTCGCCGGCGTCCGGCTCAACTCGCCCAACGACGTGATCGTCAAGTCGGATGGCACCATCTGGTTCAGCGATCCGGCCTACGGCATCGAGATGCCCGGCGAAGGCCACGGCGGCGAGCGCGAATACGGCGACCGCTGGGTGTACCGGTTCGATCCGGCCGCCGGGACGATCTGGCCGGTGGTCACCGACGTGATCGCACCCAACGGGCTGGCCTTCGCACCAGACGAGTCGGTGCTGTATGTCTGCGATTCCTCCTACTCGGGTGGCGAATACGGGCCCGGCCGCCATATCCGTGCCTATGACGTGCTGGCCGGCCGGCTTGCCAAGTGGGGCCGCCACCTGATCGAGATCGACGCCGAGGTGCCCGACGGTATCAAGGTGGACGTCGAGGGGCGCATCTGGTCCTCGGCCGGCGACGGCGTGCGCATCTACGCCCCCGACGGCACCGAACTCGGCCGGATCCCGGTTCCCGTCCGGGCGGCGAACCTCTGCTGGGGCGGCCCCGATGGGCACACCCTGTACATCTGCGCCAGCGACCGGATATACAGTATCCGCACCACGACGACCGGGGCCACCGTGGCAGCCCACCACTGATATCAACCCCGCCTGGGAAGCACCACCGGGTGGCGCTTCCCAGGCACGCCCCCACCCAGGCCAAACCCACCGGGTGCGATCCCAGGCTCCGGCGCCATCCCAGGCGCCACGACCCGGCCCACGGGGTTCAGATGGCCGGCAGCTGCTCGGTGCGGTACTCCGGATCCGGCACCTCGGGCACATCCGCGGTGATCAGCGTCCCGTCGGCGCGCCGGCCACCGATCACCGGGTGGGCGCTGGCCAACTCCGGCAGATACAGCCCCTGATGTTCCAGGGGCACGCACAGCGGCTCGGCGCCGATCTCGTATTCCACACCCCGCACCCTGACCGGCACCGGCCCACCGGTCTCCAGGGTAAAACGGATCTCCCGGCGGGTGATCTCGGTGCGGAATCTGGAACCGCGCACCGTCAGCGGGAAACTCATCCGGGCCCAGCTGCGGGGCAGCCGGGGATCGAAGTCGATGACCTCCCGATCGTCCCGCAGGCCACCGAAACCGCTGACCAGGGCGCGCCAAGTGCCCGCCGCCGAGGCCACATGGACGCCATCGGCGGTGTTGTGGTGGGTGTCGCCGATATCGACGAATAAGCCATTGAGGAAATAGTCCAGGGCCATCTGCTGGTGGCCGACCTCGGCGGCCATGATCGCCTGCACCACCGCGGACAGGCTGGAGTCGCCCGTGGTGATCGGGTCGTAATACTCGAAATTGGCTCTCTTGGCGGCCACCGAGAACTCCGAACTGCGCAGGAACTGGGCCAGCACCACATCGGCCTGCTTGAGCACCTGGAATCGGTAGATCACCAGCGGATGGTAATGCAGCAGCAGCGGATAGCGTTCCGGCGGAGTGTTCTCCAGATCCCACAACTCCTTGGCGATGAAGGCATCGTCCTGCGGGTGGATACCCAACCGTTCGTCGAATGGGATACGCATGCCGTCGGCACAACGCTCCCAGTCGGCCGGTTCCTCGGGGCGCAGGCCCAGGGCGTGGACGAGCCGGACGAAACGGTCGGGGGCCTCGGCCTCGATCCAGCGCACCAGGCGAGCGGCCAGCCGCAGATTCCAGCGGGCCATCACATTGGTGTAGGTGTTGTTGTTGACCACCGTGGTGTATTCGTCGGGCCCGGTCACCCCGTGGATCTCGAATACCTCTTCCTCGTTGACCCGCCAGAATCCCAGATCGGCCCACATGCGTGCGGTCTCGACGACCAGCGCGGCGCCCTCCCCGAACATGAATTCGGTGTCCCGGGTCATGGCGCCATAATGGCCAACGGCATAGGCGATATCGGCATCGATGTGATACTGCGCCGTGCCGGCCGCGTAATACGCCGAGGCCTCCTCGCCGTTGATGGTGCGCCAGGGGAACAACGCGCCGGCCGTGGACATCTCACGAGACCGATCCAGGGCCTGCACCAGATGGGTGGAACGGAACCGCAGCGCATTGCGCGCCTGTTCGGGATTGGTGAGCGTCAGGAAGGGCACCACATACACCTCGGTATCCCAGAAGTAATGCCCCTCGTAGCCGTCCCCGGTCAGTCCCTTAGCGGGTATGCCCATCCCGTCGGCCCGGGCGGCGGCCTGGGCCAACTGGAAGATGCACCACCTGATGGCCTGCTGCACCCGGGCTGTGGCCGCCACCTCCACATCGGACCGGGCCCAGAAACCCGCCAGCCATTCCCGTTGCCGCCGGTGATAGTGCCCGACGCCATGCTCGCGGACGCGATCCAGGGTACGGCGCACCCGGTCGCTCAATTCCCGCACCGGCACGCCTCGGGAGGTGTGATAGGCCACCGCCTTGGTGATCAGGATCGGCTGGCCTTCGCGGGCCGCGACCCGGTATATCTTGCGTCCCTGATCGTCGGAGGTGTCGTCCAGTTCCTCGTAGGTGTTCTCGGTGCGGATCGCATGATCGGCGCCGACGGCCAGGGTCATCTTCGAGTTGGCCGCCTGATAGCCCAGGATCATCCGCCGCGGGGAATGCCAGGACAGCATGGGCAGCAGCACCCTATGGCCCAGGCTACGATTCTTGCGCGGATCGTCCACCCCACCCTTGGTGGTCTGCTGGCCGGTGAGTTCGTCGAAATCCTCCTTGTTGACGATCTGCGAACTGATCGCCACCGGCGCGTCCCCGCTGAGCAGGGTCACCTCGAAGGTCATCAGCGCCAGGTGCCGCTCGGTGAAACTAACCATCCGGGTGGACCGTACCCGGACCCGTTTGCCCGCCGGCGTCCGCCAGATCAGGTCACGAGACAGCAGACCGGAACGGAAGTCGATGCAGCGCTCGTAGGATTGCAGATCCGCGACCGTCAGCAGCAGGGGTTCATCGTCCACATAGAGCCTTATCATGGCGGACGAAGGCGCGTTGATCATCGTCTGCCCGGTGCGGGCGAAGCCATAGGCGTTCTCGGCATGCCGGATATCCCAGGTTTCGTGGAATCCGTTGATGAAGGTGCCCTGGTAGTGGGTTTCGCGGCCCTCCTCGGAGTTGCCCCGCATCCCCAGATAGCCATTGGCGACCGAGAACAGCGTCTCCATCTGGCCCAGGTCGGTGGCGCTCGGATAGGTTTCGACCAGCCGCCAGGGGTCGGGCGGGAAACGGTGATCGTCCAGCGGGTCCACGGCGACACGGTGGCGGATCATGGCAGCAGCTCCGCGCAATCGGCGACCACCAGATCGGCCCCGGCCGCCCGCAGCTCAGCGGCACCGGCCCCCCGATCGACCCCAACCACGAGCCCGAAACCGCCGGCCCGGCCGGCGGCCACCCCCGACAGGGCGTCTTCCAGGACGACCGCGCGGGCCGGGGCGACCCCCAGTTCCCGGGCGGCATACCGGAAACTGTCGGGTGCCGGCTTGCCGGCCAGCCCCAGCCCGGCCGCCACATTGCCGTCGACCACCACGCCGAAGAATTCGCTGAGCCCGGCGGCGGCCAGCACCGCCACCGCATTGCGGGACGAACTGACCACCGCCAGCGCCAGCCCGAGTTCCTGCAGGGCGGTCAGCAGCCGGATCGAGCCCGGATAGCCGGCGATGCCTGCGCGGGCCAACACCTGGTTGAAGACTTCGTTCTTGCGATTGCCCAGGCCGGCGATGGTCCAAGCCTCCGGGCCATCGGAGGGCTCCCCGGCCGGTACCTCGATGCCCCGGCTGGCGAGGAAACCGGCCACCCCGGCATAGCGGGGTTTGCCATCGATGTGGGCGAAATAGTCCGCATCGGTGTAGGGCTGCACGCAATCCCGCCCGGCCAGGATCTCGGTGCACAATTGCGCCCAGGCACGCATGTGTATCTCCGTGGTTGGGGTCAGCACGCCATCCAGATCGAACAGGGCAGCCCCGTAGTCACTCCAATCCACGCCCGCCAGCTTAGAACCGGCACCGGGCGATCGAAGTGAATCCGCCCGATGCCTCTGCCGGGCGGAATCGAACGCCAGGGGGCACGCCCGGGCCACGGGGCCGGCTACCAGCCGGCGCGGCGAGTCACATCAGCGGGGAGAAGGTACGCAGCAGCAGCCAGCTGGCCCGCCGCCACCACGGCGTGGATCGCACCTCGGCCAGCGTAACCCGGCGCGAGACCGCGATGGTGGCCTCGAAATCCCGCACCATGTCGTCGATGGCGGCGCTGCGGTGCAGCCAGACCGCGTTCTCCTGGTGCAGGTAGAAACTGCGGAAATCGAAGTTGATCGTCCCGATGATGGCCGTATGCCCGTCGACCACCATCTGCTTGGCGTGCAGGAAACCGGGAGTGTATTCGTAGACTTCGACACCGGCCTCTACCAGCGCCCGGTAGTTGGAGCGCGTGACGGCAAACACATACTTCTTGTCCGGAATGCCCGGGGTGACGACCCGGACCCGGACCCCGGACTGGGCCAAGGTGGTGAACAGGCCCACCATCTCGCCGGTGGGCACCAGATAGGGCGTCATCAGATCGACCCGGTCATCCGCCCGGCTCATCAGGTTCCGGTAGGCGGCCCAGCCCAAGGAGATATCGTCGAAGGGCGTATCGTCGTAGCTGACCACCACGCCCGGGCCGGCCGGCTGGGCATTCAGCGATGCCGGGCTGGGGTGTAGCTCGGCGAGATCGGTGCGCTCTCCGGTGATCAGATCCCACATCGTGAAGAACAGCGTCGCCAGCCCCCAGGCGCCCGGCCCCCACAATCCGATCGAGGTGTCCTTCCAGTGCCCGAAACGCACCCACTGGTTGATGTATTCGTCGGCGATGTTGATTCCACCGGTGAATCCGATCACCCCGTCCACGACCAGCATCTTGCGATGATCCCGGTTGTTATAGCGTAGGGTCAGCCCGGGCCCGAAACGGTTTACCGGCTGAACCCGGATACCGGTCCGGGTCAGGTCGCGGATGAACCTGGCCGGGAGCCGCCAGACCGATCCCAGATCGTCGTACATGAACCAGATGCGCACCCCATCGCGGGCCTTGCGTCCCAAGACGTCGAACAGCCGGCGCCACATCTGGCCATCCGCGACGATGAAGTACTCCAAGGCGATCCAGTTCTCGGCCCGTTCGCAGGCCGCCAGCATCGCCTCGAAGGCATCCTCGCCAACCGGATAGTAGGTGGTCTGGGTGCCCCGGTAGGCCAGAAACGGCCCCTGGGAGGCCAGGAAGTTGACCTGCCGGGCCGCATCCGGATCCATGAACAGATCCGGCGAGGACGACGACTCGCCTTCACCGGCAGCCGCCAGGTCATCCGGCTGATCCGCCATACCCGAACCAGGCCCGGGCCGGCAGCCGGCCGGCGCGTCCGGTGCCGCCGAGGGCCCACCCGACCCAGCACCGGCCAGCTCACACCGGGCATCGGTACCAATAGCTAACCGATCGGGTATCGGCAGCAGGGTGTCGTCGGCCCCGGCCCGGGCCGTCACCCGGCCGGGGGCGCCCTGCTGATCGAGCGCCGCCAGCCGCTGTATCCGGTGGTAGCGCTCCATCTGGCGCCGGGTGCCGGTACGGGAACCGAACAGCAGATAGAAGGTGCCACCGAACAACGGCGCCAGCATGATCGGTATCGTCCAGGCCAGTTTGTACTCGATCTGCATCCGCGAGTTCAAGATGATCCCCAGCACGACCAGGCTGACCAGCACCAGCGCGGTGTCCAACCAACTGGTCACCTGGCTGCCGCGAACCAGCAGCAGCGCAAAGAACACCAGCTGCGCCAGCAGCGCCAGCCCGGTCAGCCCCAACCGCACCCAGGTCGCAAGGAACCGTTGCACGCCATTGCGTGCCCGGCCGCGCTCCATCTCGCTTGATGGCATAAGGCCAGTATTCCGCAAGCCACCGGCGGTTCGGCTAGCATTGGCCCCAACACGGGAGTCCGGTATGCCGGGCTGAGAGGAGGGCACCCAGCCCTCGACCGTCGAACCTGATCTGGATCATGCCAGCGCAGGGAGACCTCTTCCGGGCCGAGAGCCGGCCCCACCCGTGCCCTTGAGCCTCGGGAGGGCACAGATGAGCGACGCGGACGTGGACGAAACCACTCCCCTCACCGGCAAACGACACGCCTGGCGGGTCATCGACCTGGTGGTGGCGGCCGTGCTGGGGGTGGCGGTCGGGTTGATCTTCTTCGGTTGGAACGCCATCGGCTCCTTCTGGGGGCAGGCCATGAACGCGGTGACCCCCGGCCTGGGTGGCATCGCCGGCGGGGTCTGGTTCTTGGGTGGGCCGTTGGGGGCCCTGGTGATTCGCAAACCGGGGGCAGCGGTATTGGTCGAGTCGATCGGAGCGGCCGTCTCGGCGCTGATCGGCAATATCTGGGGCATCAGCACGCTCTACTCGGGGCTGGCCCAAGGGGTGGGCGCCGAACTGGTCTTCCTGGTCTTCGCCTACCGCAGCTACCGGTTGCCGGTGGCGGCCCTGGCCGGCGCGACGGCCGGGCTGGGCGCCTGGGCGCTGGAGCTGATCACCAGCGGCAACCTGCAAAAGGGGCCGGCCTTCCTGATCAGCTATCTGGTGACCAATGCGATCTCCGGTGCCATCCTGGCCGGTATGGCGGGCTGGGCGCTGACCCGGGCGCTGGCCGGCACCGGGGTACTGGCCAGGTTCGCCTCCGGACGCGAGGCCACCGGCGCCCGGTGATCAGCGCGCAGGGCTGGGGCTGGCGGTACGCCGGACGGGACACACCGGCCGTCCAAGGCCTGGATTTCGAAATCGGCCAGGGCGAGCGGGTGCTGCTGCTGGGGGCCAGCGGCTCGGGCAAGTCAACCGTGCTGGCGGGGCTGGCTGGCATACTCGGCGGTCCGGGCGAGGGCACCGAGCTGGGCCGGCTGTTGCTCGCCGGCCGGCATCCCACCCGTATCCGCGGCCAGGTGGGGTTGGTCATGCAGGACCCGGAATCGCAGGTGGTGCTGGCGAAGGTCGGGGACGATGTCGCCTTCGGCATGGAGAACCTCGGCGTCCCCAGGGCGCGGATCTGGCCGCGGGTGACCGCGGCGCTGGCCGATGCCGGGCTTGACCTGCCGCTGGGCCATCCCACCGGAGCGCTGTCGGGCGGCCAGCAACAGCGGCTAGCCATCGCCGCCGCCCTGGCGATGCAGGGCGGCACCGGACCGGCGGTGTTGTGCCTGGACGAGCCGACGGCCAACCTCGACCCGGCCGGCATAGCCGAGGTGCGCGAGGCCATCGGGCGGGTGGTCTCCGATCGACGGGTCACCCTGCTAGTCGTGGAGCACCGGGTGGATATCTGGGCCAACCTGGTCGACCGGATCATCGTCCTGAGCCCGGATGGGGTGCTGGCCGATGGCCCGGTGGGCCGGGTGCTGACCGAGCGCGCCGCCGAACTGCTGGCCGCCGGAATCTGGGTGCCCGGTACCCCGCTGGGGGTGCGGCCCAGGATTCCTCCGGCCAACCCGGATGCGGTGTTGTGGGGCGAACGCCTGACAACCGGGCATCTGCCGGGCCACCCGGTCGGAAGCGGCCTGGATGTCGAACTGCCGGCCGGAGTCTCCACGGTACTGACCGGGCCGAACGGGGTGGGCAAATCGACCCTGGCGTTGACCATGGCGGGCCTGCTCCGCCCGCTGGCCGGCAGCGTCCGGGCGGCCCCCCGGCTTCGGCCGGCACGCCGGCGGAAACCGGCACCCGCCGATCCGCAGGCCTGGACCAGCCGCGAACTGCTCACCCGCATCGGCACGGTATTCCAGCAGCCCGAGCACCAGTTCGTGGAAAGCAGCGTCCGCGACGAGCTGGCCGTCGGTTTGCGGGCCCTGCACTGGCGGCCACCCCAGATCACCAGACGCACCGACGAACTGCTGGCCACCCTGCACCTGACCCACCTGGCCGGAGTCAATCCATTCACGCTGTCCGGCGGCGAGCAGCGCCGGCTCAGCGTCGGCACCGTGCTGGCCACCAGCCCCGAGGTGATCTTCCTGGATGAGCCGACCTTCGGCCAGGATCGCAATACCTGGCTCGATCTGGTCGGACTGGTAGGCCAGATCCTGGCCGAGGGACGCACCATCGTCTCGGTCACCCACGACCCGAACTACCTGACGGTGCTGGGCGAACACCGGATCGGACTGGTAGGCCACCATGGCTGAGCCACCCGGCGCCGCCATCTTGGGTGGCCCAGCCGAGACCGAATCGGCAGGCACCGCGATGACTGCGGCCCGAAGCGCCGGCCGGGACAACCTGCTCGACCGGCTGAATCCCGTGACCCGGCTGGGGCTGGCCATACTGGCCTCGCTGCCCATGCTGATCAGTCTCGACTGGGTCAGTTCGCTGACCATGCTGATCGGCCAGACCCTGGTCTTCCTGGCCTGCGGGATACCGGCGAGCCTGCTGGGCCGGCGGATCGCCCCGCTGCTGGCGGTGGCCCCGATCGGTGCGATCAGCATGGCCCTCTACGGCCGTCCCGGCGGGCGGGTCTGGTTCGACTGGTGGCTGATCACCGTGTCGGACCGTTCCCTGTCGATGGCGGCCGCGGTGTTCATCCGGATCCTGGTGCTGGGCAGCGCCGCCATCATCCTGATCGGCGGCACCGATCCGACCCGGATGGCAGACGGCCTGGCCCAGCGGCTGCGGCTACCGGCCCGGCTCGTGCTGGGTACCCTGGCCGGGGTGCGAATGGTTGGCCTGTTCGCCGAGGATTGGCGCACCATGGCCCTGGCTCGCCGCGCCCGCGGGCTGGGCGACACTGGCCGGCTGCGGCGATTCGCCACGATGGCCTTCGCCCTGCTGGTCTTCGCCATCCGCCGCGGCGCCAAACTGGCCACCGCGATGGAGGCCCGGGGGTTCGGCACCGACCGGCCGCGAACCTGGGCGCG
This sequence comes from uncultured Propionibacterium sp., assembly GCA_938036835.1. Lineage (GTDB taxonomy): Bacteria > Actinomycetota > Actinomycetes > Propionibacteriales > Propionibacteriaceae > Brooklawnia. The sequence continues at coordinate 21,403 of CALHWB010000032.1, read as the reverse complement.
CGAGTCCCCGCTTGGGGTGGCCGACCTGATCGGCTGGCTGGTCACCCTCGCCGTCGGCGCCATCGGCCTCGGGCTGGCGGTGGCCTGCGGTACCTTCTGGTTCATGGGGTGGGTCGATTGACGCCCGGTATCGCCGGGCGCGGCCACCCGGGCGGCCCTCCCCGCCGATCCGCGGGGGTGCGCGGGTGAACGCCGGGGCGGCATCCGAGGCCAAGGTCCGGTGGCTGCCCGCCGACTTCGACCGGCTGGTGGCCGACCTGCTCGCCGCGGCCACCGGACGCCGGCTAGTAGTGCTGCTGGACGGCGGTTCGGGCGCCGGCAAGACCACCCTGGCCACCCGGCTGCGGGCGGCGCTGACCGGCCGACTCGGCGAGGTGCAGCTGGTCAGCCTGGACGATGCCTACCCGGGCTGGCATGGGCTGGAGCTGGCGTCCCGGTGGGTGGCCCGGACCATCCTGCGGCCGGCCGCCCCCGGGCACCCGACCTGGGACTGGCAGCGGGCACGCACCGGCGGCTGGCGGACCGTCGATCCGGGGCTCCCGATAATCGTGGAAGGTTGCGGGGCGCTCACCCCGGCCAGCGCACCGCTGGCGAGCAGCCGGCTGTGGCTGGCTCGCGACACCGCGACTCGCTACCGGCTGGCGATCGCCCGCGACGGTCAGGGCTACCGTCCCTGGTGGGATACCTGGGCCGCCCAGGAGCAGGCGCATTGGTCGGCCAACCGTCCCTGGCGGCTGGCCGACCTCCTGATCCGGATCGATGAATCCTGACCGCGGGTCGCATGCCTCCGCCGGCTTGGCCGGCCCACCGGCCGGCCGCCAGCAGCCGCGGCCCCCAACGGTCTGCCGTCTGCCCGGCGATTTCGCGCTCGGCCACGGGCCTTGCGGTCCCCGGCCGCCGCGGTGGCTTCGCCGGGCGGCCCGGCCGGGAGTCGCCGCGGCGGTTCGTCCTGGCCCGGGGTTTCATCGGCCCGCCGCAATCGCTAACGTGACGGCATGGCACACACCCAGCGCGCTACCTGTGTCGTTCGCGGCGTCCAGCTCGGCCGTGGGCGACCCAAAATCATCGTTCCGTTGACCGACGCTCACGAGGCTGGCCTGGTAGCGGCGGCTCGCCGGGCCGCCGACAGCGCCGCCGACCTGGTGGAATGGCGCGCCGACCGGTTCGCCGGGCGCGACGACACCGGCAAGGTGGTGGCCATGATCGGGCGGCTGCGCGAGCTGGTGGGTGAGCGTCCGCTGATCTTCACCGTGCGCACCAAGCACGAGGGCGGGGACTGGGATCCCCTACGCGACCACTACCGCGATCTGATCGCCGATAGCTGCGCCAGCGGCATGATCGACCTGGTCGACATCCAGTACCTGAATCCGGCGGCGAAACGTTGCCTGGCGGCGGCCCGGGCGCATCGGGTGCCGGTGCTGGCATCCAATCATGACTTCAGTGGCACCCCGGCGGCCGCCGAGATCGCCACCCGGCTGGAGGCGATGGCCTCCTTCGGCGCCGATATCTGTAAGATCGCGGTCATGCCGCGCGATGCCGTCGATGTGGCAAATCTGCTGTTAGCCACCGCTACCCGGGTGCGGACCAGCCGGGTACCGCTGATCACCATGGCGATGGGTCCGCTCGGCGCGGTTACTCGATTGGCCGGTCAGGTCTTCGGTTCCTGCGCCACCTATGGCACCCTCGGGGACGCGGGATCGGCACCCGGGCAGCAGCCCCTGCCCGAGGTGCTGGCCGGGCTGGAGCTCATTGGGCGGGAACTGCCCGACCGGTGACCGGACCGCACCGGCCGGGCCGTAGGGTCCGGCCGGTGCGGAACGCGGGCACATCTGGAATGCGATCCGTCCCGGATCGGCCTGCCCTGGCCACCGGGCGTGAGCAAGGCCGGGCATACCGGTCACCGGCCACCGCCCGATCCGGTGACTAGCGGTCTCGATGCTCCTGCCCCGGACCGGAAGCGGACTGCCGGGAATCCGGTAAAAGCAACACCGGCGGTGGGGGTCACTCCCACCGCCGGTGCCCGGGAATCGGCGATGGCTCAGCCCTGCTGCTCGCCCAGTTCGGCGAATGGCAGATCGGGCAGCGCGGTCTTCGGCGTCCCAACGAAGGTGAACGCCTCGATGGTGGCGGTGTTGGCGTCCGGGACGGCGTCCACGACCACAATCGACCCGGCGCTCAATTCGCCGAACAGGATCTGCTCGGCTATCGGATCCTCGATATCGCGTTGAATGGCCCGCCGCAATGGCCGGGCGCCCAACACGGGATCGAATCCGCGGCGGGCGATCAGTTCCCGGGCCGCCGGAGTCAATTCGATACCCATGTCGCGATCCGCCAACCGGGTCTCGATCTGGGCCACCATGAGATCCACAATATGCTGGATATCCTGCTGGGTGAGCTGGTGGAAGACGATGGTCTCATCTACACGATTCAGGAACTCCGGACGGAAGTGCTGTTTGAGTTCCTCATTCACCTTTGCCTTCATGGATTCGTAACTGGTCGCGGCATCGCCGGCCCGAGAGAATCCGAGCGTCACGCCCTTGGAGATATCGCGGCTGCCCAGATTGGTGGTCATCACGATCACGGTGTTTTTGAAGTCGACGGCCCGCCCTTGAGCATCGGTCAGCCGTCCCTCGTCCAGAATCTGCAACAGCGAGTTGAAGATGTCGGGATGCGCCTTCTCGATCTCGTCGAAGAGGATCACGCTGAATGGCTTACGGCGCACTTTCTCGGTGAGCTGGCCGCCCTCCTCATATCCCACATAGCCGGGCGGCGAGCCAAACATCCGCGAGGCGGTGTGCTTCTCGGAATACTCGCTCATATCCAGCGTGATCAGGGCGTCCTCGTCGCCGAACAGGAATTCGGCTAGCGCCTTGGTCAGCTCGGTCTTGCCGACACCGGACGGCCCGGCAAAAATGAACGAACCGCTGGGCCGCTTGGGATCCTTGAGCCCGGCCCTCGTACGCCGAATGGAACGGGCCAATGCCTTGACGGCTTCGGTCTGCCCGACATAGCGTCTGCCGATCTCTTCCTCCATGCGCAGCAACCGGCTGGATTCCTCCTCGGTCAACCGCGCCACCGGAACGCCGGTCGAACTGGCCAGCACCTCGGCGATCTGTTCCTCGCCGATGACCGCCGGCGAATCGGTGTCGCCATCCTTCCAGGCCTTCTCGCGCTCGGCGCGCGCAGCCAGCAGGCGCTTCTCGTTGTCCCGCAGCCCGGCAGCGCGTTCGAAATCCTGGGCATCGATAGCGGCTTCCTTTTCGATACGCACCCCGGCGATCCGCTCGTCGAACTCGCGCAGATCGGGTGGCGCGGTCATCCGCTGGATGCGCATCCGCGCCCCAGCCTCATCGATCAGATCTATCGCCTTGTCAGGCAGGAAACGATCCTGAACATAGCGGTCAGCCATATTGGCCGCGGCGGTCAACGCCTCGTCGGTAATGGTGACCCGGTGATGGGCCTCGTAGCGATCCCGCAGACCCTTCAGGATATCGATGGTCATCGCGATCGACGGCTCGGCCACCTGAATGGGCTGGAATCGCCGCTCCAGAGCCGCATCCTTCTCGATGTGCTTGCGATACTCCTCAAGCGTGGTGGCACCGATGGTCTGCAATTCACCGCGCGCCAGCATCGGTTTGAGGATGGATGCGGCATCGATGGCCCCCTCCGCGGCTCCGGCACCGACCAGGGTGTGGATCTCGTCGATGAACAGCATGATGTCGCCGCGGTTCTTGATCTCCTTCAACACCTTCTTCAGGCGTTCCTCGAAGTCGCCACGATACCTCGAACCAGCCACCAAGGCACCCAGATCGAGGGTGTAGATTTGCTTGTCCCGCAGGGTTTCGGGAACGTCGCCACGGACGATGCGCTGGGCCAGGCCCTCCACGATGGCAGTCTTGCCGACCCCCGGCTCGCCGATCAGCACCGGATTGTTCTTGGTCCGCCGGCTCAGTACGGTCATCACCCGCTCGATCTCGGTCTGCCGGCCGATCACCGGGTCGAGACGGTTCTCGCGGGCCGCCTGGGTGAGATTGCGGCCGAACTGGTCGAGCACGGTGGCGGAACTGCGCGATTCGCCCATCTCCGGGGCCCCGGAGGTGATCGGCTGTCCCTCGTTGCCGCCCTGGTAGCCACTCAGCAACTGCAACACGGTGTTGCGTACCCGGTTCAGATCGGCACCCAATTTGATCAGCACGGACGCCGCCACACCCTCGCCCTCCCGGATAAGGCCCAGCAGGATATGCTCGGTGCCGATATAGGAATGGTTCATCTGCAGGGCCTCACGCAGCGACAACTCCAAGACCTTCTTGGCCCGCGGGGTGAAGGGGATATGACCGGTCGGCTGGGTCTGCCCATGACCGATGACCTCTTCCACCTGTTCGCGTACGGCCTCCAGCGAGATGCCCATCTGCTCAAGGGCTTTTGCCGCGACGCCCTCACCCTCATGGATCAGCCCGAGCAGGATGTGCTCGGTGCCGATGTAGTTGTGGTTGAGCATCTTGGCCTCATCCTGGGCCAACACCACCACGCGGCGGGCACGATCAGTAAAACGCTCGAACATTCGACTCCTCTGTTTTCCCCCGGGCGGCTGGCCGCCGCCGACAGGTCTGGAATCAAGTCTAGTGATCCATTCCAGTCGAATCGGTCATCGGGCGTTCGCCGAACGCGGAGCACCCCGCCTGGCGGGGAAACCAGCGAATCGGTTTTGGATCGTTGCCCACCAGCAAACGGCCATGCGCAGCATCGGGTGTTTGCCCGGCAGCCGGCCGGCATCAACCGGTACGATTCGATCGGCGGGGCTCGGGGTCGGTGGCATCGGGGCGGTAGGCAATCCCTGTCTACTGGTAGGCGTCGACCGGTGCCGGGCCGATAGGCGCGCCCACCGGCAATCTGGCCCAGCCAGCCCCCGCGATGGGAGCCGCCCGGGGCGTTCAGCTCCCGGCCAGTCGATCAGCCCGGGATCGGCGATACCGCCGGACCGCTCAGGCGTGCGCCTTATCGTAGGCATCGCGGACGGCGGCAGGGATCCGACCCCGCGGCGAGACCTCCATGCCCTCATCCAACGCCCAGGTACGTACCGCGGCCGCAGTCACCTTCTTGCCGCCAACGGCACGCGAGCCGCCGGAAGACCGGCCCCGGCGGCCGCTGGAAGTACGCCGGGCCGCACCGATGTACTGCGCCAGGCCCTGGCGCAAGTCGGCGGCATTGCCCGCCGAAAGGTCAATCTCATAAGAAACCCCATCGAGAGCAAAACGAACGGTCTCGTCCGCCTGACTCTGATCGATATCATCCACGAGAATGTACTCGACGCGCTGCGCCATCGTCGCCTCCTAGGGCTCTAAATCGTAAGAATTTCTCTGGTCAATTAGAGCCTACATCCCGTCGAATATCAAGCCGTCCAATTAGGGCTTGATGATCGACACATCGGTCAGCTTTCGCATCCCGGAGATGTCTAGCGCAGCGACCAGATCATCGACCCTGCCCCCGGGTAGCGTGGCACGTGGATCGATATCCAGCCACGGCACCAGCACGAATGCCCGCTCATGGGCATGGGGATGCGGCAGCACTAATTCCGGGGTGTTACTGGTGCGCGTGCCCACGACAATCAGATCAATGTCCAGGGTCCGCGGTCCTCCCGGCGCAGCGGGATCGCGGAATCGCCCATAGGCCTGTTCAATGGCCTGGGCCCGCTCCAACAAGGTGTTGGGTTCAAGCGTCGAGTCGGCAATGACCACCAGATTGTAGAAATCGGGTTGCGCGATGTCACCCACCGGCGCGGTCAGATAGACCGGCGAAACATCCACCACGATGAGATTCGGGGTTTCGGCCAACCGATCCACCGCAGCCTGCAAGGTCTCCAGACAATCGCCCTGATTCGCCCCGAGGCTGAAGACCACCTGGTTGAGCGGCTTCAAATTGCCCAAGGTGTCAACGTCAATGGGAAATGCGTCACTCACGGTTGCTCCTCGAAATAGTCACCGACACATCAGCGAAATCGACCGCGATCGGCGCGGCCGGTTTGTGCACTCGGACTTCGACTCGCCGCACCCGCCGGTCGGTCAGCACCAGTTCGGCAATCCGCTGGGCAAGAGTCTCAATGAGATTCACCGGCTCGCCTTGAAGCACCGCAACGACGCGCCCGGCAAGATCAGCGTAGTCCACCGCACCGGCGAGATCGTCGCTGCCCGGCATCTGGGTTTCGAGATCGAGATCCACCACGAATGGCTGGCCGGCCGACCGCTCCTCGGGCAATACCCCATGCCGGCCTGGGGCACGCAGGCCGGTCAGGGTGATAGTGCCGAACTGCGGTGGGGCACCGGGCAGGTCATGGTCCATGGCGGAAGAGTACCCGGCCCGTACCACGATCCGGCCCGGTTCATCGGGAATCAGTGCTGCGCGGGGAGTCCTGCCCGCCGGATGCGCTCTACCACGGCGATGGCGTCGCGTTGGGCCCGAACCTCATGCGTGCGGACCGCCCAGACATCCTGTTGGGCACAGATCACGGTCACCGCTGCGGTGGCGGCATCCCGTCCCAGCGGCTCGCGGCCCGCCAGCAGGTTGCCCAGGAAGCGCTTGCGCGAGGCACCGATCAGAACCCGGTGGCCCAGCCCGGTGAACCGATCCAGTGCGCCAAGCAGGGCCCAATCCTGGTCGGCGGTCTTGGCGAAGCCCAACCCGGGATCGATGATGATCCGCCTGGGATCGATGCCGGCCGCCTGGCAGGCCGCCAGGCGATCCTGCAACTCGTCCAGTACGTCATCCACCACGTGCGCGTAGACGGCCAGGTCATTCATCACCGCGCCATGCCCCCGCCAGTGCTGGCAGACATACTCGGCCCCGGACTCGGCGACCAGTCCCAGCATCTGCGGATCGGCCAGTCCACCCGAGACATCGTTGACGATCGCTGCGCCGGCCGCGATGGCCTGCCTGGCGACCTCGGCCCGCATGGTATCGACGCTGATGGGCACGCTGCCCGCCAGTTCGTGGATGACCGGCAGGATACGCCGGAGCTCTTCGGTTTCGCTGGGCCGTACCGCCCCGGGACGAGTGGATTCACCGCCGATATCGAGCAGATCGGCGCCCTGGTCGAGCAGGGCATGACCGTGGGCGACGGCATCGTGGTGGCTGAACCACCGGCCACCGTCGGAGAACGAGTCGGGGGTGACATTGACCACCCCCATGACCAAGGTGCTCATCTCAGCAACGACCGGCGATCAGGCTCATGGCCTCGGCCCGGGTGGCCGCATTGCGCAACAGACCGCGCACCGCGGATGTGGTGGTGCGGCTGCCGGGTTTGCGAACCCCACGCATCGACATGCAAAAATGCTCGCAGTCGATCACTACCAGGACGCCCCGCACCCCCAGATGCTCCACCAGGGCATCCGCTATCTGGGTGGTGAGCCGTTCCTGCACCTGGGGGCGCCGGGCGAACACATCCACCAATCTCGCGATCTTGCTCAGTCCGGGGACGCGCCCACCCTCCGGGGGGATGTAGGCGACATGGGCCACGCCGTGGAAGGGCAGCAGGTGATGCTCGCAGAAGCTACGCACCTCGATATCCCGGACCAGCACCATTTCGTCGTGCGAGACATCGAAGGTGGTGGCCAGCAGCGGCCCCGCCGACTCGCCCAGACCGGCGAACAACTCGGCGCAGGCCCGGGCCACCCGCGCCGGGGTGCCCCGGAGTCCCTCGCGGTCGGGATCCTCGCCGATGCCGATCAGGAACTCCCGGACGGCGGCCTCGACCCGATCGGGGTCGTAGCTCCTGGATGGCTTCATCGGGGGCGGGTCCACGGGATCGATGATCTCACGCACCGCTCGGCGTGGTTTCTTCCCCGCCTCGATCATGTCTTCCCTTCGACGCAATGACGCCTGCCTTTCGGCGAGGTTCTCCCAACGTCTCGGCATTGGTCAATCTTAGCCAGCAGATCGGCGGCCGGACGCCAAGCCCAGCCGCCGCGCTGTCAGCCAAGAAGGTTACTTAGTGGGCGGCAACAGACAATAGACCTTGCCCGGGGCCGGTTCGCCGAGCACCATGTGCGGTGGTTCATCGGTGCATTGAGATGTGTCGGTTCCCTGGAGTTCCTTCTCGACCATGAAATCGGCGTTCGGGTCGGTACAGACCACGTCCACAAACTCATAGACTGCGTCAGACGCATAGCAGCGCCCGATCTCCAGAACCGGGGCCAGACACAGGGTGAGTTTGCGCATGGAGCCAATCCTGGAGTCCTGGAAGTAGGAAACCATGTACTTGGAACAGTCGGCATTGCCATCGTGCACCGACGCCACCTGCAGTTTGAACTGACCAGCCAGGTTACAATCGACCACCTTGTGGGAAACGTTTATCTGGTCACCGGTGGTCTGCGCACCGGGTATCTCGACGAACTGCACGCAATCGCCCTGCTTGAGTTCGGTGATGTCGCTGCCGCCGGTGGCCGGCGCGCTGGGCCTGGTGCTGCCACCGGTCTGGCTCGACGTGCTCGATGGCTTTCCGATGCCACCTGCCAGCTTGTCGCGCTGCAAGAATGCAAAGACCGCCACCAGGACGACCACCAGCACGATAGCGCCGATGGCGATGAACTTGCCCGGGCCGCCAGCCTTGCCACCCGGCGGGGTTCCCATGCCTCCTCCCGGTGGGGCTCCCATGCCTCCCGAGGATGCGCCATAGCCCGGCGGGGTGCCATAGCCCGGCTGGCCGGGCGGTCTGAAGGTCGTCTCGGGTCCCGAGCCGTAACCGGCCTGACCGGGCTGAGCACCGTAACCGGGCTGACCGGGCTGAGCACCGTAACCGGGCTGACCGGGCTGAGCACCGTAACCGGGCTGACCGGGCTGTGCACCGTAACCGGGCTGACCGGCCGGCGGATAGGACTGGCCCGGCGGCATACCCGGCGCGCCGTAACCGGCCTGAGCACCGTAACCGGGCTGACCGGCCGGCGGATAGGACTGGCCCGGCGGCATACCCGGCACGCCGTAACCGGCCTGACCGGCCTGAGCACCGTAGCCAGCTTGGGAGCCATGGCCCGAATTATCATTCGACGGGTACGACTGAGGCTGCCCGGGTGGGCCATAGGGAAACGACTGGCCATTGGGTTCCTGGGGCTGGCCGGGCGGAGAATCGGGCGCCCCGTAGCTCTGATTTGACATTGGCTCACCTCCATAGTGCCTGGGCGAGCGGTATACCCAGCCCGCAATGCGATCCCGGGAACCGCTTGGAACTCCTCAACCACCGGAATCTGCAACCGAGAGAATCATACCCGGGCAGAATACAACCCGGCCGGCCCAGGAACCACCGATTCCGCGATCGATGCCGGCCGGCCGGGAGCTAAACGCTGCGGCTAGGCCGTCAAGCAGTAAACCTTGCCGGGAGCCGGCTCGGGAATGACGATCGCCTGCTCGGGGACGCTGCAACTCGCGGGATCAATCCCGTCGGACACCGATTCGACCATGAATTCCCGCCGAGAATCCGTGCAGGCGATAACCTCCGGATCTTGCAGATCGTTGTTGCGGTAGCAGGAACCCGCTTCGAAAACCGGTGCCACGCAGAACGACTTGGACTTGCCGCCCAGCAAATTCCGCTGATAATAGGTCGAATACTCGTTGTTCGGGCACTGGGCCTCGCCGTCGAAGCTGTGGGTGACCAAATACTTGAACTGCCCGGTCAGCGCACAGTCCACCACCTCATGGGTGACCGAGATATCGCCATTGGCGTCCGGAGTCTCGCCGGACACGGCCACGAACCGGAGGCATTGCCCCACCTCCAGGGCCTTGAAGTCAGTCTGGCCGGTGGCCGGGGCAGTCTGCGTGCCCGAGGTCTGCGAACCGCCTCCGCCGCAGCCGGCCAGCAGCAACATCGCTGCCGCCACCGCGGCCAAGACCACACTCACCCGGACCGGCCGGCGTTTTCGTCCGTGATTGCTCATCTGCTCTCCTACTTGCATTGATACTCACCAATTGGGGCTAACCATACGGGCCGGCGGGGTCGTTACAGGCCATTGATTTCCGGTTGCCAAAAGGGGCCGGCAGCTGGCGGCGGAACCCGTAGCCGACGCGATACCGTAGGAAACCCGGCTCGGGTATGGCCGCCCGAGGGCAAGGGACGGCCGGGGTACCTCACGGCCGCGCAGGAGCCCCGGCTCAGGTGTAGACGTGCGGAGCCAGCGTCCCCACATCGGTGAGGTTCCGGTAGCGTCCGGCATAGTCCAGGCCGTAGCCCACGACGAACTCGTTGGGGATGTCGAAACCGACATAGCACAGGTCGATCTCGGTGGTCATGGCCTCGGGCTTACGGAACATGGTCAGCACGGCCAGACTGGCCGGGCGGCGCGATTGCAGATTCTGGATCAGATAGCTGAGCGTGAGCCCGGTATCCACGATGTCCTCCACGATCAACACATCGCGGCCGCCGATATCGGTGGTCAGGTCCTTCAAGATGCGTACCACACCCGAACTCTTCGTCCCTGAGCCGTACGAAGAGATGGCCATCCAGTCGACGGTGCAATGCGACCTCATGGCCCGCGTCAGATCGCTCATCACCATCATGGCGCCGTTCAACACACCCACCATCAGCGGTTCCCTGCCGGCATAGTCGGTGTCGATCTGTTGGGCGAGTTCGGCGACCCGGGCAGCCAACTGATCGCGGGTGAGCAGCACATGAGCGAGATCGGCGGCGATATCCGTGGAGTCCACGGCTCAACCCTAGCCCGACACGGCCGTCAGCACCCGCAACTGCCCGGCCATTCGGCAGGCTCGCCGGCCACCGGGCAGATCCACACCCGCCTGGCCATGCCAATCGGTTACCAGGGCCCACACGGCCTGCAAATGCCGATGGTTAGGCTGGCCGACTCCGTTGCCGACCAGCCAGCCGCGCAGCACGCGTCCGGCCAGGGCCGCCGGCAATCCGGTCACGACGCCCACCGGCAGCGGCCGGCCAGCGGCCGGCAGCCATCGGGCGGCCTGACGGTCCAGCTCGTCGGCGTCGCCGCGTGCCAACTGGGCAGTCCGGGCCAAGGCCTCGGCGATCCCCGGGCCGAGCTCGGCCTCCAGCATCGGCAATACCCGTTCCCGCACCCGCACCCGCGAAAACCTGGTGTCCGCGTTCATCGGATCCTGCCAGACCGGCAATTCCCAGTCGGCACACGCCCGGGCGGTCAGCCTCCGGCGCACCTGCAGCAGCGGCCGGACGAACCGCACCCCATCGATGTATACCTGGGCAGCCATGCCCGCCAGCGAGCGGATGCCCGAGCCCCGGGCCAATCCCAGCAGCACGGTCTCGGCCTGGTCATCCAGGGTGTGGCCAAGCCACACGGTGCTCCCGGGTAGCGCCGCGGCCGCCAGGCCCCGGTATCGCGCATCCCGGGCGGCAGCCTCCAGGCCATCCGGGCAATGCCCGGGCACCTCGACCCGGATCACCCGCGCCGGCAGCCCGAGCCGGGCCACACCGTCGGCAACCCGGGCGGCCACATCGCCCGAACCGGCCTGAATGCCATGATCGACCACCACCACCTGGGGTGTGCCGTCGAAACGTCCGGCGCGCCGGTTCAGATGGGCGACCGCGGCGGTGAGCGCCAGCGAGTCGGCGCCCCCCGAGCAGGCCACCAGCACCCCGCCGCCGGCCGGCGCCGCGGCCGCGGCCTGCACCACCACCAGGCAGGCGGGACTGAGTTCACGCCTGGCCATCGGCATCGATCCGGCGCAGCCACCGGTCGGGGTCGAGCAGCTCGGTCAGGCTGGGTATCGCCTCCGGGCCGGAGAAAACCCGGTTCAAGACCGGCAGCCCGCCCCGGCGCAGCACCGTACGGCAGAATCGCGCCCCGTCCGCATACTGCTGCAATTTGGCGTCCATACCCAGCAGCCTGCCCAGCAGGCTCGCCGCCCCACCGCGCGCCCGTCTGGCGTTGAACCGGGACCTGATCGTCCACAGGCTGGGAATCACCCCGACACCCGCACGATCCATCATCACATCGGCATGGCCCTCTAGCAGCGACATCACCGCGGTTATCCGGTCCAGCGCGGCGGCCTGTTCGGGCGCCGAGACCGCCTGCACCAGGCTGAGACTCAACGGCCGGCCGGCCCGCCGAGCCCGCAGCAGCCCAGCCGCTTGATCGGCCAGATCCCGCCACCAGCCGCCATCGGCCGCGGTCACCAGCGCGCGCACCTGATCCCCCAGCAGTTCGCGCAGCCAAGGCGCGGCCGCGAATTGCACCCGATGGGTCTGCTCATGCAGCACCACCCACATCCGGAAATCGCTGGGCACCACCCCGAACTGGCGTTCCACGGCCATGATCGAGGGTGCCGAAAGCAACAGCGTGGGTGTTGCCGCGAACGGGTCGAATTGCCCCAGGATCCGAGAACCGAGGAATGCAAGCACCGCCCCCAGCGCAACCCCTCGTCCCCGGCCCGCAGCCAGCGCCGGCCCACCACCGGGCGGCTGCTCGGGCAACGAACCGGCAGCGGTCAGCATGCTGCGCGCGCTTTGCAGGTTCGCCCGCACCAGCCTGGCTCGATCCACCACCAGCTCCCGGCAACAGCCGGTGTCGGGCAATTGCGCAACGGCACCGACGATCGCCGGTGCCCGGGCGGCGGCGGCCCGCAACTCGCGCACCAATTGGGCGCGTTCGTCACGGTGTGCCACCGGGCCGGGTGGCACCCAGGCGGTGCCTACCCGTTCGGCTAGCACCCAGTCGATCCACGGCAAACCTGACATGCAGACCAGCCTATGCAGCGGCCAACCGGCCACCCGGGCACCCGGTGCAAACCCGGGTCGGGCATCCGGCCCGGCCCCCGGCGAAACGATCAGGCCACACAGTCGCACCCGGCCAGGGCGGCACCGACATGATCGAACCAGGGCCGCACATCACGATCGGCCGGTAAATCGTTACCGACAAAGGCGAATGCCAGCAGCCCCCCATCGCTGGTCGTGGTGTACCCGGCCAGCGCGGAAACCCGGTCCAGGGTGCCGGTTTTGGCCCGCACCTGGCCACGGCCGGCCGCGCTGGCCTCGTCGGTGAAGCGATTGGCGAGCGTCCCCGTGGCACAGCCCACCGGCAGCCCGGCCAGCAACCAGCCCAATTCGGAACGCTCCGCCGCAAGCTGCAAACCACCGATCAGCGCCATCGTGGTCAGCCGATTGTCGGTGGACAGCCCGGAACCATCGACGATCTGCTGGCCGGGATACCACAACCCCAGCGCCGTCAGCCGGGCGGTGAGTGCGCCGGCCCCGCCCGCGAAGGTGGCCGGCTGGCCTTCGGCGATCGCCAGCTGGCGCAGCAGCATCTCGGCCAGATAGTTATCGGAGTGCACCAGCAGCTGTTGGACGATCAGCCCGAGTGGCGCGGAATCGACCGAAGCCAATTCGGCTCCCCCGCCCGCCGGTGCCGGTGCCGGCGTCCCGGCCACCTCGATGCCCGCCTGCCGCAACTGATCGGCGAAGGTCTGAGCCGCCGGCACCGAAGGCGAGGTCAGTTCCTGGGCGGCGGCCCCGCCATCCACCGACAACGCCGTGATCGGGGCGACGAAAGTCCGATCCCCCGCCGGCCAGGTGGCATGCCAGCTGTCCTGGGCGAACAGGCTGTCGTCATAGCCGACCGTCACCCGGGCGATGCCCTGCGAACGCAGCCTCTCGGCGGTCTGCACCGCCAGGGCCTCGGTGCTGGGCAGTGCGAGTTCCTCGTGGTAGGGGTGGCTGCCGGCCGTACTGGCCAGCATCGGATCCCCACCGCCGACCAGGACCACGTGGTCGCTGCCCGCCAGCACGACCCGGGTGGTGAAGGTGGCATCCGCGCCCAGCGTGTCCAATACAGCCAGACCGGTCATCACCTTGAGGGTGGACGCGGGGATCATCGGCCGCCCGGAATCCAGGTCGTACAGCAGCCCGCCGCCACCCAGATCCGCGACCGCGCCCGAATAGCTGCCGGGCAGATCCGGCGGGGTGGCGGCCAGCGCGGCACCGACGCGTCCCCGATCGGCTGCGGCGGCCGATGGTATCCGGGCTGGATCTGCCACCCCGGCCCCCAGATTCGCCGGATCGGGATGGATACCAGCGATCAGCTCGGGATCCACGGTGGCTTCCCCGCCCTCGATCAGCCAGCCCCGCTGCACCGCCAGTGGACCGCTGACGTACCACGCCGAACCAGCCAGCAAGACCAGGCAAACCCCCCAGGCCAGCCAGGCTGGCCACCGGCGAACACGCCGGATTCCGCCATCCTGTGCATCCGGTGCCACCAGAACCCTCCCGAACCGATAACCTGTCTTTAGTGATTCCCATCCTAAGGACGGTTCAGGTGATCGACGAGTTCCGCAAAGTGGATGTCGACCCGCGAGTAGGCATCACCTTCGATATGACGGTGGAAATCCCGCGCGGCACGAAGAACAAGTACGAGATGGACCACAACACCGGTCGCATCCGACTTGACCGCACCCTATTCACCTCCACGCAATACCCGTATGACTACGGGTTCATCGAGGGAACTCTGGGTGAGGATGGCGACCCGCTAGATGCCATGGTCATCGTCGCCGAACCCACCTTCCCGGGTTGCCTGATCGAATGCCGCGCGGTGGCGATGTTCCAGATGCAGGACGAGATGGGCGGGGATGACAAGGTGCTGTGTATCCCGACCGCCGATACCCGGCGCAACTATCTGGACGATCTGGCAGAGCTCCCCCAGTTCATGCTGCTGGAGATAGAACACTTCTTCACCGTTTACAAGGACCTGGAGCCGGGCAAATCGGTCGAGGGGGCGACCTGGGTCGGCCGGGAGGCGGCCGAGGCCGAAATCCGGGCCTCCATCGCACGGGCCAAAGGCACCCCGTACGAGCACCACAAGGTCGATCTGGCCTGAGCCGCCGGCCGATCTGCCCGGCGCCCAGCCAGCCGGCTAGCGGCGCGCCGGGCAGCAAACCGCGGCGCCCGATACCCCGGTCGGCATGCCCACGGCGACAAGCGGCCGATTGAGCACACCCATCCGGTGGCCGCGTAGGACCGCCGGGGCGATCAGCGCCGCAATCTGGGCCACCAGACGGGCCTGCCGGTACGCTCCCCGCAGCCGCCATCGGCCTCCTGGACGCTGATGGCGGCATCCAACCGCTCACAGATCGTCGTCTGGATACGGTCATGCAATGTCATCCCGGCCACCGAGCAGTGCGCGCAGGCCCCGCTCAGTTGCAGGACAACCTCGCCGGCGGCGGCCCGGACGAACGTGATCTGGCCGCCATGCGAGTCGATATAGGGCCCCAAGGTGCGAGTGATCACGTCGCGAGTGACCAACTCCAGCAACTCGTCCTCGGCGGCCTCGAACGACCATCCGGCCGGATCGGCAAGCGCACCGATCAAGGCGTCGCGCACACCGGCGCCGGTCTGCGACCAATCCAATTCCGGCGGCTGCCAGATCCACAGGGCTCGGGGTTCGGCCATCGCCCGGACGATGCGCCCATCGGCAAGCAGGGCGCCGAACTCGCCGGGGGCCGCCAGCAGGCGCCCGGTCCCGGGCAGCCCGGCCGGCAGCACCCACCGCAACCCGGTCGGATCGTCGGGCAGGGCCTCGGTATGCATCACCACCGCCATGGGCGCCACCTCAGCCCACCAGGGCACCGGCTATCAGCTTTGCGAACAACGCCATCAACCAGGCCAACGCGGTCATATAGCCGAAGGCGATGGCGGGCCACTTCCAACTGCCCGATTCGCGGCGCAGCATCGCAATCGTCGAGGTGCATTGCAACGCAAAGGCAAAATAGACCAACAAGGCGACGATCACGCTCGGGGTGAACAGCTGCTGGCCCTCATGCGGCCCCGGCCCCCAGGTCATCTCCTCCAGATTCGCCTGAGGATCCTCCGGATCCGCTGCGGCGGCCACCTGGCCCAGCGTGGCCACGAACACCTCACGGGCCCCCATCGCGCCCAGCAGGCCGACGGTGATCCGCCAGTCGAAACCCAACGGCTCGAAGACCGGCTGGATGGCCTTACCGATACCGGCGGCGATCGAATTGTCCAACTGGTAGGTGGCCACGGCCGCCTCATCGGCCGGATCGATCCCGGCCTGGGCTAGTTGATCCTCCGAGACCACCGGAAGCGCCAGCAATGCCCACAGCAACAGCGACAGCGCCAGGATGATGCCACCCACTCGCTGAATGAAGTTCCAGGAGGCGTCCCAGACCGCCCGGCCCACCTCGCGGAGCGTCGGGATCCGGTAGGAAGGCATCTCCATGTAGAAGGGCAGGGCCGGGCCCTTGCCGCGCAGCACATGCTTGAAAACCCACGCCGCCAGCATGGTGACCACCGCGCCCAGCAGGTACATGCCGAACATCACCAAACCTTGCAAGCCGATCGGCCCCCAAGACACGTCCTCGGGCACCAGCATGGCGATAAGCAAGGCGTACACCGGCAGCCGAGCCGAGCAGGTCATCAGCGGGGCGGTCATCATGGTGGCTAGCCGGTCGCGCGCCGAGGGCAGCGTCCGGGTGGCCATGATGCCGGGCACCGCACAGGCCACCGAGGACAGCATCGCCACGAAGGCCCGCCCCTCAAGCCCGGCCCGGCCCATTACCCGGTCCATCAAGAAAGCCGCCCGCGACATGTAGCCACTGGCCTCAAGCAGGCTGATCATCGCGAACAGCAACGCGATCTGGGGCAGGAAGGTCAATACCCCGCCCACTCCGGCGATCAGGCCATTGGCGAGCAATCCGGACAGCCAATCGATACCGACATTGTCGGTGACCAACCCGGACAGCCAGTCGAACAGGGCCTCTATCCAGCCCTTGATCGGCTCGGCAACGGTGAAGATCACCTGGAAGAAGACCGCCATGGTGACGAAGAAGATAACCGTTCCGAAAACCGGATGCAGCAGCACGGCATCGATCCGCCGGGTACGCGCATCCACATCGGGGACCTGGTATTTGGCCGCCTCCAGCACCGAATGAATCCAGCCGGTCACCAGATCGGGAGCCGTAGGGGCTGGAATGGCCGGCCGGGACCAGTCGGCGTATTCGCAGAGCGCCTGCTTGAGGTCATTCAGTTGGGCGCGGTTGCCCCCCGTCACCACGCAGACCCGCTGGCCGACGGCCTGGCTGAGGGCGGCGACATCGACACTGCCCTGGCGGCGGGCCAGTTCGTCGCTGAAGGTGAGCACGGCGAGAGTAGGCAACTCCAGCTGCTGTACCTGGGCCAGCAGACCCAGGCTGCGCTGCAGGCTGGTGGCGTCCAGCACCACCACGACGGCATCCGGCCGGTGCTCGGTATCCAGGTCCAGGGCCTCGGCCACCACCTGCTCATCCGGGCTGATCGGATCCAGCGAATAGGAGCCGGGCAGATCCTCGATCGCGAAGTGCTGCCCATCGACCACTACCTGGCCAACATATTTGCTCACCGTCACCCCGGGATAATTGGCCACCTTGGCGTTCATCCCGGTCAAGGCATTGAACAGGGTCGATTTCCCGGCATTGGGGTTGCCGACCAGCGCGACACGGCGGGCGCCGGCCGCCACCGTCAGGGTGTCGCCACCATGCGAGTGCCCCATCAGGCGACCTTCACCATGATCAGATCGGCTTCCGTGCGGCGCAGCAGCATCTCGCTGCTGCCGACCCGGAAGATCAGGGGATCGCGCAACGGCGCCTTGCGTACCAACTGCACGCTCACCCCCACGGCGAAGCCGAGATCGAACAACCGCCGAGCCACGGTCATGTCGGCCCGATCGCGAAACCCGACCACGGTGCCGGGCTGGCCGATCGCCAGCTCCCCCATCGCCAGGCAATGGGAGTCCGCATCCGCCTGATAGGTGCCCAGACAACGCTCGCATAAACGTTCGACGACGGTAGTCATACCCAACAGGCTAGCATAACCTAAACACTTCGCTATCGGACGACCCTTTGCCACTTGACAAGGGTATTCAGCGGTCTCAGCTGCGGCTCGCCGGGTCGGGGGCAGCCCGCCCAGCCGTCGCCCGGTGGGAGCCGGCCGAGACGACCGCGCGGGTTCCAGGCGCGCCTCGGCGGGACCCGCGCCCATCGGCCTATGCCACGATGAGCAGGTGCCGCACTATGTGACCCTGCTCGATCCATCCGCCAATCGCGTCTACCGGCAGGCCGTGGCCACGCTGGCGGCGGCCGAACTCGCCGTCACCGCGCCGTTCGCCAACCTCATCGGCCCGGCGCGGCTGGCCGGCGCCCCGGCCGTGACGTGGCAAGCCGATGAGGTAGACGAGCTGGTGCTGGCCGCGCAATCGGCCCAATTGGTCAGCTTCGAACGAGTCGGCGACCTGCTGCGGCCCCTAACGCTGCCCGGATTGCGGCTGTTCGACGACGATCTGCTGACGATCCCCAAATATCAGGGCAAAACCAACGAAGCCTTCACCCGAATGCTGTTGCATCTCACCCTCTCCCAGATCTCCCGGCCCGGCCCCCTGAGCGTGCTGGATCCACTCGCTGGCCGCGGCACCACCCTATTGGCCGCCTGGCTGGCCGGTCACCACGGCTACGGAGTGGAGGCCGACGAGCGGGCACTGGACGCGCTGGCAGGCTATCTGAAAACCTATCTGCGCGCCAAACGGTTGAAACACACCGCCCAGATCAGCCCGGTAAGGCGGGATGGCCGCAGCCTGGGACGCCGGCTCGACGTCGGGGTGCGGCTGGGCGAGGCCACCAGCGAACGACCTGCCAGGCCCGGGCTGCCCAGCCTGAACCTCACCGTGTTCAGCGGGGATGCCGCCGACTCGGCGGCGCTGTTCGGCCGCCGGCGATTCGACGCCATCGTCACCGATGCCCCCTACGGGGTGGCGCACGGCGCCGAGTCCGCCGGGCGCGCCCGGACCGGCCGCGGCGGACCCCACCGCCAGGACGCCGCGGGCCGGCAGCGGGACCGTTCCCCGCTCGGCCTGCTGACCCGGGCCATCGGCGTATGGGCCAGCCAGCTCAAACCGGGTGGTGCGCTAGGCATTGCCTGGAATACCGTCACCGTGGCACGCCCGGTATTGATCGAACTGCTGGCAGGCGCGGGCCTACAGGTGCGCGACGAAGGCGCCTGGCGGGAGTTCGCCCACCGCGTCGATCAGGCCATCACCCGCGATCTGGCGGTGGCGGTACGGCCCTGCTGAACCTCGGACGAGGTGCGCGCCACGCCGGATCGAGGCGATCGCGAGGCGCTCGAATCGCCGGCACGGGCACGGCCGGCGGCCCAGTAGGCGCTCCCCCGCCGGGCCCCGGGCTAACCACTGCCCTGGCAGGCCTCAAATGGCGAACAGCACGAAGCTGAGCGCCATCACCGCCATACCGATCAGGATGCCGTAGACGGTTTGGTGCTTGTCGGTCTGGTAGCGCCACGAGCCGGGCAGCAACTCATCGAGCGCCAAAAAGATCATCATGCCCGCGACCACGCCATAGAAAACCCCGAAGAATTGATCGGGCAACACCCATCTGACCAGCGCAGCCGCCAGCAGACCGCCGAAGGGTTCGGCCATGCCGGAGGCGGTAGCCCACCACAAGGCGCGGCGTTTGGAACCGGTGGCCGCGTAGACGGGGGCAGCCACCGCGATGCCCTCGGGCACATTGTGGATGGTGATTGCGACCGCCAAGGTCAACCCCACCCGGGGATCCTGATAGGTGGTCAGGAAGGTGGCCATTCCCTCGGGCAGATTGTGCAGGGCAAGCACCAGCGCGGTGAGCAGCCCCGAACGCATGATCCGGCGAGTGACCGCGGTGTTGTATTCGGTTATGTCGTCCTCGGCGCCCTCCATCTCGTTCGGGTTCAGGCTGCTCGGCAGCACCCGGTCGATGGCCAGCACCACACCGATCCCGGCGAAGAAGCTCACCCAGACCACCGTCTGGGCGCTGCGGCCATCCGCGCCACTGGCCTGTAGGTATTCGATACCCAACGGCACGATCTGGATCAAGGAGATCAGCACCATCGCCCCGGCCGCGAAGGCAAGAGCCACCGCCAGCGAGCTACGGCGCGGAATCGCCTCCCGCACCGCGATCAGCCCGCCGACCGAGGTCGCCAGGCCAGCCAGCAGGGAGATCAACAGGGCAAGCAGCATCGGGTTCAGGCTAGTACGCATCCGGCCCGGCAGCCGCGATTGCGCCAGATTGGGGCCGGCGATACCGGCTGCCCGGCGACAACCCCGCCGGACGGGCCGGGCCTACCCCTGGGTGACCAACCAGACGTAGATCTCCACGCCGTCCAAACCGGTACAGGTGATGCCCTCGTGTGGCACGCACTCAAGGCGGTATTCGCGCTCGGTCCGAGTGCTGAAGGCCTTGATCACCACGGGTTCGGCGATCTTGGGAGCCACCTTGGTGGCGACCTCGTTAGCCAGCTCGCAGGAGGTCCTGGGCCCAGCCCACACCCCCGGGTTGCACTCCTTGGCGCCCGGCAGCATGCTGGGCGTCTGCGCGGGCGCGGCAGCGCTCGATTCGGGCGCCGGTTCACCGCTGGGGGAAGCCGGCTCGCCGGACGCCGGGGCCTGGCTGCTGGCCGGCGTCGCCACCGAAGTGGCCGAAATCCACGTGTCCAGGGCCATCAGGCGATTAGTCAAGGTGGCCAGCAGCAGCAGAGTGACCAGCATGACACCGGCTACCGCGAGCACCCGGGCCAACGGCAGCGTGCTGGCCCCCAGCATCTGGGCCAGCCGTACCCGCCAGGTGGTCTCGTCGTCCAACGCCGGCGTGGTCAACTCGGTCACGCCATAGTCGTCCCACAGGCTCAGATCGTTCTCCCGGCGGCGGCGAGCCACCCGGGCACCCGGTACCGCGGTAGCACCCGATGCCGGACGGAAAACCGTCCGGTCCGGGTCCTTCGGCACCCGCACGGTACGATCCGCATCGTCCGACCCGCCTGGCACGGCCGCCGGATCCGGCACGGCCGGGCCGGCGGCGCCCGATCGGTGCTGCGGCGGCCCGGGCTCGGTGGCGGGCGGCGGCGAAGCCGGGACGGCCGGCCGATCCGACTGCGAGATGCCGGCCGAACCCATAGCAGCCCCAGACCCGCCTGGGCCGGCCGGCGGTTGAACGCCCACCCGCTCTGCCGCGCCCGGCCCGGCGGCCTGCCCCGCGGGTGAGCTTCGTCGAACGGGCGTGGCACCCGACCGGGCACGGTGCCGACGAGTGTGCCGCCCCCTGGATTTGACCGGCACCGGGGGCAGCGTATGCCGCCGGCCGGTCTCCTGGGAGGGTACCGAGCCAGCGGCCGCTCCTGCATCGGCAGGCGACCAGGCAGCCGACTGGGTTGACGTCCCGGCTCTGGGAACCGTCCGGTCCGGATCCTCGCCGGCCCCGGCAGCGGCCTGCGCAGTACGCGAAACGGTCTCGTCCGGATCGACCGCCGCACCACCCGCGCCGATCGTGGGCGCCGCCCGGTCCGGGGCATCCTGCGGCTGCCGCGCCGGGTCGATGCGCTGGCCGCCAGCGGACGCCCCCGGCGGCC
>CALHWB010000031.1 GCA_938036835.1 uncultured Propionibacterium sp. | reverse complement strand
CGGTCGGCACCTACCCCAACCTGCCCATCCGCAACTTCCACGCCGTAGTCACCGGATAGGCCGCCGGTTCACCCACCAGACACCGGTACCGGGCCGGGTACGGGAGCCGGGCGGGGCGCGGGCTCAGTTGCTGGCAACACCGGCAGCCGGCCCGCCCACCACCCGGTTACCCTCTGCCAGCGGCCACTACTCGGGTGCCAGGGCGATATTCACCGGCATGCGCAATGCCCGGCGACCCGGCAGCAGCAGCGTCCCGGCGAGAACGACATAGGCTACCGCAGCGACCGCGAGCATCTGCCACCACGCGAATCGCGGAGTGAACGCCAACCCGGCACGCCACAGAAACCAGGCCTCGCCCAGGACGGCGACGGCGGTAGGAACCAGCGCGGTCAGCAGCGCGGTGCCGACATGGCAGGCGGCCTCGACCGCTACCTGCCGCAGCAGCCGGTCGGGGGTGCTGCCCGCGCAGCGCAACATCGCGAACTCCCGTTCGCGGGATCTGCTGGCCAGCGCGATAACGGCCACCGCGCTCCAGACCGCGAACAGGGCCATGATCGAGGACAGGACGTAGCTGTCGATCAGGTTGAAGGCGCCGGGATCCCCGGCCGCCCGGACGGCCGCCCGGCTGGTTTGCAGGGACGACAACAACGCCGCACCGAAGGTGAAGCCCAAGGTCAGCAGGCCGAGCGCGTTGGCTCCCAGCTCGCCACGCCAAACCGCAGAACGCCGGGCGATGCTGGCGGTGGCGCCGGCGCGTCCCAGCGGGGCCGTGACCACCCGCTGAATAGCGGGCATGATCGCGGGAGCCGCGATAACCGCCCAGACACCGAGCAGCAGCGCCGACCCGGCGGCCTGGCCATCGTTGGTGGGCAGCATACCGCCTATTCCGACCGGGCCGGTGACCACCCAGCCCACCGCATGCAGGCCACACAACAGCAGCCAACCCACCGCGATCGCCCAGCGCCCGGCCGGCATCGGCGGTCTACCGCCGCACGGTTCGCGTAAGGCGGTGACGGCCGGCACCGTCGCCGCCGTGTACGCGGGACCGACTGCCCCCAAGGCCGCGACCAGGACGACCGCTGCGATACCGGCCAGCATCACCAGCGGGCTGTGCTCGACGGCTATGGGACCCATCCGCTGGGCGGCCATCTGGGTCAGCAGGTCGGATACCGGCTGGGCGGCCACCCCGCCGAGCAGCAGCCCGGGCAGCGCCGACACCACGGCAACCAGCGAAACCGTGACGATCACCGTGGCGCCCACCTGGCGTGGCAGGGCACCGGCCAGCCGCCACTGGGCCCAGGTGGTGCGCAGCGCCTGAACACCGGAGCGTCCCACCACGGCCACCACCGGCACGACAACCAGCGCGGTGAAGACGGAGACCACCACGCCACTCAGTTCGAGTTCGCGCTGGGCGACGCCCAGGCCGTGTGCCTCGGCGACAACCGCCGGGCGGGTCACGGTGTAGCGATGCGCCAGACAGATGTAGACCAGCCCCGCCGCCAGCGCCAGAATCGTGTAGGTGCCCAGCCAGGCGGTCCATTGACTGCGCAGCCCACGCAACGCATAGCGGATCATCGGGAACCTCCCGCGGTGGTGACGGCGAGCAACTGGGCGGTTGTGCTGCGGCCACGGTGCTCGACGATCCGGCCATCGCGCAGCACAATGACCGAATCGGCCCGGGCGGCCGCCGTCAGATCGTGGGTGACCAGCACGACCGTGTGCCCCCGGCCGGCCAGTTCATGCAGGCGATCCAGGACGAACTGGGCGCTGCGCGAATCCAAGGCGCCGGTCGGCTCGTCGGCGAAGACGAGTTCGGGACGCCGGTACAGCACGCGGGCCAGCGCCACCCGCTGCTGCTCGCCACCCGACAAGGTGGTGGTCAGCGCATCCCGATGGGCCGACAGACCGAGGCCGGCCAGGGTCTCGTGTACCCGGTCCCGGTCGATCCGCCGCCCGGCAAGCGCATCCGACAAGGCAACATTCTCCGCCACGGTGAGATAGGGCACCAGATTGTAGGACTGGAAGACGAAACCGATCCGATCCCGGTAGAGCCTGGCCACCGCGGCCCTCGGCAGCCCGGCGAGCCGCTGGCCCAGGACGCTGACCGTGCCGCTGGTCGCCGGCTCCAAACCCGACAGGCACAGCAGCGCGGTGGACTTACCCGAACCGCTGGCCCCCACCACCGCGGTCAACCGCCCCGCGGGAATCCGACAGGTCAACTGGTGCAGCACCTCGACGCTGCCACCGCCCGGCAACGAAAACGACTTGGTCAAGGCGTGCGCCTCCAGCGCGGCCGGTGGGTACATGCGGGTCTTCCTCCCAGACATCGAGCGGACGCCGGCGACCTGAACGGTCGGCGCCCGTCATCGATTCCAGCCCGCGGCGGCGGCTCACACCATGCCGTCAAGCTCCGAAGCCCGGTGGGGAACTCCCCACAGCCGGGTAGGGGAAACCCCACCGGTGCCGGCGGTCGATCGACGGCCCGCCAGCGGCTGCCTAGGATTGCCGGGTGAATCCGGGGCTGCTGACCAAACCAGGGCGGCTTCTGCTCACCCGCTGGCCGTGGACGAGCCTGGCATACCTGCTGGCCCAGACGGTGGCGGGCTGGCTGACCGTCATCGTGTCACCGACCGTCGTCCTGCTGCCGGCCTGGGCGCTGGCCTGGTGCCGGGTCGAGCGCCGGCTGGTGATGCTCGCCGGGCAACCGCGCATCGCGCCTGCGGGACGAACAACGGTGACCTGGCGCGAACTGGTCCAGGTGTTCGGCACCGCGGTGACCGCAATGCTGGCGACCCTGTGCGGCTCCGGCGCCTGGGCGGTGCTGGCGGTCACGCTGTTCGCACCCCTGACGGTGGCATTGACCGGCCCGATCCGGCTGCCCGGTCTCGTGCTCGCCAGTCCGCCGCAGCAGGCCCTCGCGGTGCTCGTCGGGCTGGCGGTGCTGGCGCTGCTGCTGTGGGTGGCCACCGTAGTAGCGAACGCCCTGGCCAGGCTGGCCGGCGTCCTGCTCGGGCCGGATCCCGAACACTTGCAGCGGCAGGTGACGTCGCTGTCCCAGGCCACGGTTCGTACCCAGGATCAGATCGCGCTCGAACGGCGTGCCCTGGAACGCCAGCTCCACGACGGCGCCCAGCTGCACCTCAGCGCGGCGGGTCTGCGCCTGGGATCGCTGGAACTCGAACTGCAACACCTGCCGCCCGAAACCCGGGCGCCGCTGCTGGCCGTCTTGGACGAGATCCGGGAACAACTAGATCTCGGCATGGACGCCCTGCGCGCGGTCGCGCAGGGCCTGGTGCCACGCCGCCTCACCGACCAGGGGCTCGGCCCCGCCCTGCGGGCGCTGACCGCCGATCTGCCCCTGGCGACCACGATCGACTGCGACCTGCCGCGGTTCACCCCCGCCGTAGAGACCAGCCTGTACCTGATCGCGTCCGAAGCCATCGCCAATGCCCTGAAACACTCCCGGGCCCAGCATCTGAGGATCCGGGCACGACACGACCGCGCCGGGCTGGAACTGAGCATCGCGGACGACGGCATCGGCGGGGTAGACCCCAACGGCGGTGGCGTCCTCGGCATGCTGGCCCGCGCCGCCAGCCTGGACGCCACCCTGGAGATCGTCAGCCCACCCGGCGGGCCAACCCGCCTGGTCGTCCGCCGCCCGGGCAGACTGACGCCATGAGGATCATGCTGGCCGAGGACGCCGTCTTGATGCGGGACGGGCTGGCGGCACTGCTGGCCCGCGCCGGCCACCAGATCGTGGCATCCGCGGCCACCGCCCCCGAAATCGAGACCGCCATCGACCGGCTGGCCGAACCACCGGATCTGCTGATCGCCGATGTGCGCATGCCGCCCGGGCATACCGACGACGGCCTGCGGGCAGCCATCCGGATCCGGCAGCGCCGGCCCGGGCTACCGGTGCTGCTGCTGTCGCAGTATCTCGGCGCGGAATACCTCGAACGCCTGCTGGACGCCACCACCGAACCCACCGTGGGCGGCGCCGGCTACCTGCTCAAGGACCGTATCGCCCACATCTCCGACTTCCTCACCGCCTTGGAAACCATCGCCGCCGGCGGCATCGTCGTAGACCAGAAGGTGATGGCGGTCACCCGCCGCGGCAACGATCCGCTGGCGGTGCTCTCCGACCGGGAAATCGACGTGCTGCGGCTGGTGGCCACCGGGGCCACGAACCCCGGCATCGCCGCGCAGCTGCACCTATCGGAGGGGGCCGTGGTGAAACACCTCGGCTCGGTCTTCGACAAACTACGGATCTCCGGCCGGCCGGGAAACCGGCGAGTGCTCGCCGTATTGGCCTATCTGCAAGGCGGCCCACGATGAACCTGCCGGTGGCTGGCCGCCGGCGTCGTGGCGACGGGTGCCAGGGCCTGCCCCGGAAACCCTGCCCCGCGGGTGGGACGGGGCCGGCGGGTCGCGCGGCCCGAGACGCCGCGGCCGGCACGAGAATCGCGAAACAGGCTCTAACCTTGAAGAGAAGGATCGGCCGATCGGCAGGAGGCGCCATACCCATGACAGACAAGCTGTTCACCCCCGTCCGGTTGGGTGCCCTGGATCTGCCCAACCGTTTGGTGATGGCCCCGCTCACCCGGCTGCGGGCCGGCGACCGGGGCATCCCCAATGACCTGATGGCCGAGTACTACCGTCAGCGGGCGGCTATGGGGTTGATCGTCACCGAGGGCACCTGGCCGGTGCTGGCGGGCCGGACCTGGCTGGGGCAGCCGGGTATCGAAACCCCCGAACAGGTGCGGGGCTGGGCGCGAATCGCCGATGCGGTGCACGCCGCCGGCGGCCGGATCGCCATGCAGGTGATGCACGGCGGCCGGGTCTCGCATCCCGACGTCACCGGCACCGGCCGTATCGTCTCCGCCAGCGCCACCGCGGCTCCGGGCCCCGCACGCATCCCAACGGGCAAGACCGCCGCACCCACGGCACACGAACTGACCGCCGCCGAGATCCCGATGGTCATCGACCAGTTCGTGGCCGGTGCGCGGCGCGCGCTGGACGCCGGAATGGACGCGGTCGAACTGCACGGCGCCAACGGGTACCTGATCCACCAGTTCTGCTCGCCGGCCGCCAACCTGCGCACCGACGACTGGGGCGGCACACCGGCGAAACGGGCCAGGTTCGCGATCGAGGTGACCCGGGCGGTCGCCGAGGCGGTGGGCGCCGAGCGCACCGGAATCCGGATCTCTCCCGAGCATCTGGTTCAGGGCATGGACGAAACCGACCAGCAGGCCACCCGGGAGACCTACACCACCTGGGCGCAGGCCATCGCGCCGCTGGGGCTGGCATTCATCGACATCCTCCACCAGGCACCCGACAGCTCGCTGGTGCAGGAGATCCGGCGCCTGTCGGGGGCACCGCTGATCGTCAACACCGGATTCGCCGTCCCGACCACTCGCGCCGAGGCCCGCCGGATCTTGGACGGAAACCTGGCGGACGCGGTGGGCGTCGGCCGGGCCGTCATCGCCAACCCCGACCTGGTGGCGCGCTGGCGGGCCGACCGGCCCGAAAACCCGGCAGACCAGGGCACCTTCTACACCGGTGGCGCCAGCGGCTATATCGACTATCCGGCACTCGGCTGAACGGGTCGGCCTCGGCCGGCTGCCACGGCCCGGCGATACCCGATCGTTAAGCACCGGGTGTGGCTTTCGCGAACTCGGGCAGGCCATTCGACGCGGCACCCGATCGCGTGGGCATCATGGCTGCGTTGCGGCTGATCTCCCGGCGATCGGGCCGGCGGGCGAGGGCGCCCAGCCCCGGCATGCGAGCGGCGGGGCGGCCGCGACGCGACCCCCCCGCCATAAACCCCTGGTCCCTGGGCCTAGCGGACGACCCTCGCCGAGGAGGCGCTGGTGGCCTCCTCACCGTTGCCCGCCCGGTCGGCGAAGACCGCGGTCACCGTGATCTCCTTGCCGGCATCGGCATCCGTCAGCTGGTAGCTGGCCGAGGTGGCCCCGGCAATCGCCACCCCGTTGGCGTACCACTGATAGCTGACGTCCGAGGGCACGCCGTCGGTGTCCAACAGTTCGGCGTACAGGGTCTGACCGACCGCCAAGGTGCCCCGAATATAGGCGCCCGCCAAGGTGCGGGCGTCGGAAAACTCGTTGTCCTGGCCCGCGTTCACGGTCTTGCCGCCGATATGGGTATTGCCCTCGACCTTGATGCCGGATGTCTCGGCGAACAGGTGCAGGGTCATGGGGTAGGCCATGTTTGTGTTGTTGCCGGCGTTGCGGATCGTGTTGTTGCGGACCTGGCAGTTGACCGCCCGGTGCACCATGATGCCATTCCGGTTGTTCAGCACCTGGTTGTTCTCGATCCGCACATGGGAGATCTTGTCTTTGCCCTGCCCGGTGGTCAACACGATGCCGTCGCCGCTGTTTCCGGCGATCTTCGAGTCTCTGATCTCCACATCGTCGACCAGATTGCCCGCCTCGGGTTCGATGTCCACGCCGGCCTGCGGGCTGATGCCGTTGGTGTTGGTGAAGGTCGAATTCAAGACGTGAATGTTCTGACCGTCCACGATCGACAGCCCCTGGCGACGGTTGTTGTCGGCGGTGACATTGCACAGCCAGACCCTAATGCTGTGGGTGTCCCTATTTTCCCAGGACTGGCCGATGTAGAAGCCATCGCCCCAGAAGTCCCTAGACACGACATTCTCGATGACCACATCGTGACCGGATTGGATATTGACTCCGTGGCCCCATTCGCCACCCCGGCCGGTGTGTTCGTTGCGTTCGCCAATCAGGGTGCCGCCGATGAGGTTTGCGTTCTGGACATCGATGAACGAGATCAGCGAGTAGTGGGTTGCCCAGGTGGGGATCGCCTTCAGCACCGCATCGTCGGCCAGTCTCAGCGTGACATTGTTCTTCATCACCAGGCCCTGCACCGTTCTGTGGGCGATCGGATTGATCAGATAGGTGCCCGACGGGATGTATACCGTGCCACCGCCGGATCCGGCCACCTTGTCGATGGCCCGCTGAATGGCCTGGGTGTCGTCGGTCTGGCCATCGCCCACCGCGCCGAAGTCGGCGTCCTTGACCTGGACGGAGAACCCGGCCGGTTGGCTAGCCAGGCAGGATTTGGTGAGTGGCGCGGCCGGGGCGAAAGTCTGACCGCCGGGGGGTTGCGGGCTATCGGACGAGGCCTGGGGTGCGGGCGTCTGACCGCCGGGGGGTTGCGGGTCATCGGACGGGGCCTGGGGTGCGGGCGTCTGACCGCCGGGGGGTTGCGGGTCATCGGACGGGGCCTGGGGCGCGGGCGCCCGATTGCCATTCACGTGGCCATCGTCGGCGGGCACATCCTGGGCCGGCGCGGCGGATTCCTGAATGGCCGGGGCCTGCTGGGCCGGGTTCACGGGGTTCTGCGCTGCCGGGGCCTGCACAGTTGAATCGTTCGAGCCCTGGCGCTGCCCGGTCGGAGTATTCGATGCGCTGGCGGCGGGCGCCTCAGGCGCCTGGGCTGAGTGTCCGGGAGCCTGGTCGGCGGCCGGGGAAGACGACTGGTCGCCGGCTGGTTTGCTGACGCTTGGGGACGGCGGCTGGGGCTGTCTCGACTGCGTGCTGGGCTGCGGCCGGTTGCTCGACGGGGTACTGATGGGTGCCGGATTCTGAGAATCCAGGGTCGGGTTGGGGATGCAACTCGCCAACGCGATGACGAGTAGAAGAGGCGCTAGCCAGGCGGCCTTATGCATAATCTGCCCAATCTTCGTTTACCGATGGTGATGTATTGCCTTGTAGGCTACCGATGAGTCGGGCCGGTGCGGCACCTGCCCAACGGATAGCCGTGCCCGGCGGGCATCGTCCCTAAGGACGCCGCCAGACCTGTATCAGATCTGAGAATACCTGATAGCAGCAGAAAATGGGTACATGGCGGAGGTAAGCCCCCGATCGGGTCGATACAGATTCGCCAGTGGCTGCCTTGCCCACGGCGAGCCGAAGGCCGTGAGCCGCGACTCGGTGCACCGGTGAATCCCCTAGTGTTTCGGGAGTCGGTGTGACCTGCTGGCGATTCCCGGCCGCTCTGCGCATCCCGCCCAGCGGGCCGGTGCCGGCGTCAATCGATCGATGCCGCCAGGCCGCGTTCTAGGCGTGTCGGATACCGCCGGTCAGCCTCGTCCCGTTGGATACACATCCACCCAGACATCGTCCGGGTCAGCCGGATCGACGAAGGCGACGATTGGCTGGCCGATCTGTAGGTACAGGTTTCTCGGATTGAAACCCACCGACCGGTAGGTGCGGCCCTCGGGACTCAGGACGACCGCCCGAACCAGATGTTGATTGCTGATGTACAAGCTGGTTTGCAGGAAACTGACCAACTTGCACTGAACCGGGCGTCCGGTAGCCACCAGCCGGCGCTCGCGGCGAGATTGCTTGATGGCACTGGTCAACAGGCAGATCCCGATGGTGGCGAACAGCAGCCCGATGCAGGGGCCGAGCAGAAGACGGAGATCGCCCAACAGCACCGCCAGCGTCGTGAACAGTGCCCCGGCCGGTAGCCCCAGGCAGATGAAGCAGACGCCGATGATCAGGTTCGCCTGTCGCATGAAGACCATTTACCAATCCTTCTCGCTGCTCGCGCCATCATGGCACCGTATGCCGGCGATGGGTCAGCCGCTCGGGCGGC
This sequence comes from uncultured Propionibacterium sp., assembly GCA_938036835.1. GTDB lineage: Bacteria > Actinomycetota > Actinomycetes > Propionibacteriales > Propionibacteriaceae > Brooklawnia. Next base: position 5,443 of record CALHWB010000031.1, on the reverse strand, counting down.
GCACCCGCCAGTTCGCCCATTCCGGGAAGACCCGGACGATCCGATTCGCCGCGCCACCCGCCGGGGTCAGCGCTGCAACTCGGTGAGCAGCCTGTCCAGGGTTGGCCACAGATTGCCGGGCCGGTCGTAGGGCACGGCGTCCCGGCAGAAATACCACCAGAAGTAGCCGCCCACGAACCGGCTGCCCACCCGAGACCGCAACTCCCGGTGCATACCCAGGTAGCGCTCGGCGATCCGCTGACGCTCCGCCATGGTCGGGTCCTTGATCTTCGGGCCATCCTGACTGGCCTGCGCACCTATCTCGCCGATGCCGAGATAGGCCTGGGGAAAGATTCGTCCCAGCTCGGTCAAGGTGCCGGCCAGATCCTGGGCGGATGGCTGTTGCGGGGGGTCGCAGGCGGTCTCGTAGACACTGAGCAGCAGATAGTCTACCTCGGATTTCAGCTTGTCAGGTAGCTGTTGGGCGAAGGGTACGGTCTGCTCCCAAGGATGGTCATAGCAGTCGGGCGACGACCAATAGTTGAGGGTTATCGCGGTGCTGCCGCCGTGCTGCTTGACCACCTCGAAGGCGGCCAACGCCTTGGCGTCGATCTCGGCCGGGGAATCGCCCACCCATTTGCCGTTCAATTCGTTGCCGATCTCCCAGATGGCGATCTTGTCGGAGAACGCCGTCAGATAGGCATTGGCGCGTTCCCGGACCCCGTCGGCATCCAGCAGCGTCATGGCCTCGGAATCGAGCAGTTCACCCATCAGATTGGCATGCTCGCCGAGCCGGTCGACCGCCGTGGCGTAATATCCGGGGTCCATCCTCGGATCGAACACCAGGCGCACGGTGACCTCTGCGGAGAGCTTGTCAACCGCGGCGGCGACGGCATCCAACTGCTCGATCGAATCGACGGTGATTCCGGCGATGGCCGGCCGCGGCGGAGGAACCTGTTCAACGGTCATCGGTGCCGTGCCGGGCCCGCAGGAGGTCAGGGCCGCGGCCAGCATCACAAGCAGTATTCGGGGGTTGATCTGCACACGGACACCCTATCGTGCCTGCGTCCGATCGTCGACGGCCTGCTGACAGCTCGCGACCGTCGTCCGAATTGGAGTAACCCGGTGGTCGGTGGGACGATGGGTTCCCGGGCCTACACCGTCCACCCCGGTGAGGGCCGCACATGGCCGAGGTCGGTCCCGGCGCCACGATCTGCCCGGAGGCGACGGATACCACAGACCACCCGGCACCATAGCTAGGGAGGCAACAAGTTGGGTGAAGCTCGAAGCCCGGAGGAACGCGGCCGGGGTGGACGCAACGTCGTGCCGCTCGCGGTGCCTGCGCTGATTGCCGGTCTCATCGGGTGGCTGCTGTGGGGGAACCTGACGATCGGCACGACTCGCATCCTTGTCGAGTCGGCCAGGCTGCCGGCCGCGTTCGACGGTTTCACGATCGCCCAGGTATCTGACCTGCACAATGCCGAATTCGGCGCGTACAACGAACGCCTCATCGGCATCCTGCGAGCCGAACGGCCCGATGCGATCGCCATCACCGGCGATCTGGTGGATCTAAACCACACCAACATCGATGTGGCCACGGTATTCGCGCTACGGGCTGCCCAACTGGCGCCGTGCTACTTCATCATGGGCAACCACGAGGCATGGTTGGGCAGCGACTATGCGGTCCTTGAAAAGCGACTGCTCGCTGCCGGCGTGACGGTGCTGCACAACCAGGCGGTCACGTTGAGCAGCAACGGCGAGCGCATCGCCCTGCTCGGCATCGACGATCCCGAGCGGGCCGAGCCCTATGCGTCCGATCCCGCTGCCATCACGAATGCCGAGTTGGCCGGCATCGAACCGGGGGCTGACTTCACGATCCTGCTCGCGCACCGGCCGGAGCAATTCCCCAGCTATGTGGCACACGGCATCGACCTGGTGCTCAGCGGGCATGCCCACGGCGGACAGTTCCGTATTCCTTTCGTCGGTGGTGTCGTCGCACCCGACCAGGGGCTCTTCCCACGCTACGATGCTGGACTCTACGAGCAGGGCGATACCCGCATGGTGGTAAGCCGGGGCCTGGGCAACAGCACCTTTCCAGTCCGAGTGAACAACCGGCCAGAGGTGGTACTGGTCGAACTGCACGCCGGGAGGTAACCCATCGCGGGCCGCCGCTCTGGTTCCGTTCGGGCCGCCGGGGACGCGTGAGCTATCGAAGCGCTCCGGCGCTGGCAGCCTTGCCCAGCCCACCGCTACCGGTTCGGCAGGCGTACCCGGCGGCGGCCGCCGGTCACCCGGCCAGCCGTCCCTGCGGGGCAAGCTCCCGCTCGTCCAGGCGGGCGATACCGGTGCCGAGCAATTCGACGGTACCCACCAGGTGATTGGCAGCCTGCCGGGCGGCCCGGAGACCACGACGGATGCTGATCACCAACGCATCGTGCGATCCCAGCTGTCGTTGCGCGGCGGCCAGCAAGGGCTCATACAGTTGTATCGCCTGGATCGGATCGCCCGCCGAGCGATGGGCGAAGGCGATGAGATTGTCGAACGCCAAAACCCTGGGATCTGTAGCGCCCAGGCGGCGTCGCAGCGTGGCGGTGTACCCGGACAGGGCGAGTACGGTGTGCGGATCGCCCAACTGGCTGGCCTGCCAGGCCGCTCGCAGCACCAGGGGCAGCAATCGGGGATCCATGCCGAGCCGCCGGGCCTGCGGCTGGGTGCGGATCTCGGCCAGCTGCCGGGCAAGCAACCCGTGAGTCTCCCGCCGCTGCCCGGGATCGGTGTCGTCGATCGCCACATTGGACAGGATCGTCAAGGCAGCCGTCACCTCGTCCGGTAGGACGGTTGCGGTCGACTGATCGGCCCGGATCACCTGGCCCACCAGGGGATCGAGCCCCACCGAGGGGCCGCCGGCCACCGGGTTGAGCAGTCGCTTGTCGCGCAGCTCGGCCAAGGCGCTGCGGGCGGCCCGCCGACTGCGCACCACCCGGTAAAGCCACTGCTCGGGCACCCCGGAGGTACCCAGCATCGACATACCCGCCAGGACGTTCGCCGCTGCCTGGGCGACCGTGGGATTCCGGGCGCGCAGTTCGTCCAACAACTCGGTGTAACCGATCCGGCTACCGGACGCGTCCTGCCGGACCGGCGGCTGCCCGGCGATCTCGGCTTGCTGCTGGGGCGTGCTGGCCGACGGCCCGGCGGTTCGGTAGCGGCCAACCAACCGGAGTGCCCCATTGGGGTGCCCCGGGCGGCGGCCATGGTCGGGCAGCGGTATGCCGGCCGGCTCGGGGCGCTCGCATCGACCCTTGTTGCTTGCCGACATCACCTGACAGGACATGATGCTTCCGACCTCCACGAAAACCGACATTCGAGTGTCAATTAGGCAATGTTAATCTTGCTAAATTGCCATCCGCAACCGGCGTTCGACTGCTGGACACCCGCCGACGGGGCAGACCGACTAGCCTCATCGTGGATCCGCCGGGGCGGGGATCGCTGCGGCAGGCCGGGCCCGTGCCGCGGTATCGTCCCGCGATGCGGGGCGGGCTCACGGACCAGGGCAGACCCACAGCCCAGGGCGTGACCGCAGCAGGTCCGGCACCGGGCATCCGGTTGCCGGACCACACCCACCCGGCGAGACCAGACACTCGGCACAGGAGGTCGAAGATGCAGGCCATCCCGGCGCGCGTGATCACCGTATCCGATCGCTGTTCGCGCGGCGAAGCCGAAGACCGGTCCGGGCCGTTGGCCGTCGAGCTGTTGGCCGGCCATGGCATCGAGGTAGACCGGGTGACGGTGGTACCGGACGGCATCGCAAGCGTGCGGGACGCCATCCGGGCGGCGCTTGCCCAGGGCGCCCGATTGGTGTTCACCACCGGTGGCACCGGTGCCGGTCCCCGCGATTTCACTCCGGAGGCCACCGAACCGCTGCTGGCCGTCCGCCTGGACGGGCTGGCCGACGCGATCCGCCGCCGGGGCGAGCCGCACACCCCGGCCGCCTGCCTGAGCCGTGGCCTCGCCGGCCTGACCAGCAGGGACGATGATGCCGTGCTGGTGGTCAACGCGCCGGGATCACCTGGCGGGGTGCGGGATGCCGTGGCCGTGCTCGGCCCGCTGGCGGCTCATGTGCTGGGCCAGGCGGCCGGCGAGAAGCACCCCGATGAGGCTGCCTGCCGCCGGCCGGGATACCTCGGCACGATCGGGTAACACCTCGGGCACGGCCGGCATCAGCTTCCCGGCCGGGTCCACTGCCCGGCCCGGCCGCCCGATTTGGCAACCAACATCGCCTCCCGGATCACGACCATGCGATCCACACCCTTGACCATATCGACCACGGCCAGCGCGGCCACCGTGACCGCGGTCAGGGCCTCCATCTCGACGCCGGTGCGGTCGGCCGTGCGCACCGTCGCCTGCACCGCGACATGATCGGGCTCGATCCGCAGGTCCACTTCGCAGCCGTGGACGCCGATGACGTGGGCCAGCGGCAGCAACTCCGGGGTGCGTTTGGCGGCCTGGATCCCCGCTATCCGGGCGACGGCGAGCGCATCCCCCTTCGGGATACTGCCGGTGCGCAATGCCTGCAGCACCTCGGGTGAACAGTCGATGCGTGCCCGGGCGGTGGCCTGGCGAACCGTGGGCTGCTTGCCGGTCACATCCACCATGTGGGCGGTCCCCGCGGAATCCAGATGCGGCGGCCAACCCGGCAGGGGCGGCCGGGATGCCGGTTCCGATCGCGGCGCGGTCCCGTTGGGCCGGCCGTCCGGGCCGGGCGTAGCATCCGGCTGCCCGGTCATTGCGGCGCCCCGCGGGTAGGGATGAATTCGAGCCGGTCTCCGGGGGCGACCTGGCCGGCCCCGGCCGGAACGATCGCCAGGCCGTCGGCCTGCGGCAGGGAGGCCACCAGGTGGGAGCCGGAACCGAGCCGGTGGATCGGCACCACCCGGCCATCCGGCTGCCGGGCAACCGGGATGAACTGCGTCTTGGCCGGTGGGGACGCCCAGCCCTGCCCGGCGCGGACCGGCTGCCGGACCGGCTCGGTGGTCTCCGCCCGGCCGGCCAGCACCGCGATCAGCCCGGCCGCATAGACGTGGAAGGAGACGAACACGCCGACCGGATTGCCCGGCAGGCACAGCACCGGCACCTCGCGGCCGGCCACGCTAGCCAGGCCGGCTCCCTGAGGGCCACCGGGTTGCTGAGTCACCCGATGGAATCGCATGCCGGGCCCGGCCAGGGCCAGCCGCACCACCTCGTATGCTCCCGCGGAGATCCCGCCCGCGGTGAGCACCAGATCGACCTGGGGGCAGTCGGCCAGCGCCGTGCGCAGCGTCTGCGGGTCGTCCCCGATCCGCGCGGCCGTCACCAGGTCTGCCCCGGCCTGGCAGATCAACCCGCCCAGCAACACCCCATTGGAGTCCGGGATCTGACCGGGCAGCAGCGGCTCGCCCGGGGCGGCCAATTCGTCGCCGGTGGTCAT
>CALHWB010000030.1 GCA_938036835.1 uncultured Propionibacterium sp. | reverse complement strand
GGTCTGAATAATGGTGGCGTCAATGACGGCGGCGGATGCTTTCTCTATTTGAGACTAGGCTGACCGCCCGCGAACCGTTCGTCCGCCTGACCGGATCCCGGACGCCCCGGGGCGACGCCCCGGGACACCGGATCGTGCCGGCCGGTCGCCTCCGGGTCGTCGTCCCAGTCGCGAGGGGCCGGGGCCTCGGGCCGGCCGCGCCCCGGCAACAGACCGGGCATGTCCAGTCGGCGTTCCAACCGATCGAGTCTGGCATGCAGGCCCCGGCCGTCCCGGTCGGCGGTGGGCAGCAACACCCGGGCACAGATCAATTCCAGGTGCAGCCGGGGCGCGGTCGTGCCCCGCATCGCCACCAGCCCGGTGGCGATGACCTCCGCTGCGCGAGTCAGTTCCCCAGCGCCCAATGCCGCCGCCTGCGCGGTGAGCCGCTCGGCCTGATCGTCAGCCACCTCGATCAATCCCGAGCCGATGGCATCGGGCACCTGGGCCACGATCACCAGATCCCGGATCCGGGTCAACAGGTCCTCGGCGAACCTTCGGGGATCCTGGCCGACCTCGATCACCTTGTCGATGGTCGCGAACACTCCCCTGCCGTCCCCGGCCGCGAAGGCGTCCACGATCTCGTCGAGCAGGGCATCCGGGGTGTAGCCAAGCAGCGCGGCGGCATGGGCATAGCCGACCAGTTGCCGGCTGGCCGCACCCAGCAACTGGTCCAGCACCGACAACGAATCGCGCACCGAGCCGGCCCCCGCCCGCACCACCAGGGGCAACACGCCGCGCTCGACCTCAACCCCCTCCTCGGCGCAGATCCGTTCCAGATAGTCGATCAGGGTGCGGGGCGGCACCAGCCGGAAGGGATAGTGATGCGTCCGCGACTTGATGGTGCCGATGACCTTATCGGGTTCGGTGGTCGCGAAGATGAACTTCACATGCTCCGGGGGTTCCTCCACGACCTTGAGCAGGGCATTGAAACCCTCCTTGGTCACCATGTGGGCCTCATCGATGATGTAGATCTTGTAGCGGGAAGAGACCGGCGCGAAGTAGACCCCCTCGCGCAGTTCCCGGGCATCGTCCACCCGGCCATGGGAGGCGGCATCGATCTCGATCACATCGATGCTCCCCGGCCCGCCGGTGGCCAACGCGCGGCAGGAATCGCAAACCCCACAGGGGGTCGGGGTGGGGCCCTCGGCACAGTTCAGGCAACGGGCCAGGATCCTGGCGCTGGTCGTCTTGCCGCAACCCCGGGGGCCGCTGAACAGATAGGCGTGATTCACCTTGTTGTTCGCTATCGCCCGGCACAACGGTTCGGTCACGTGTTCCTGACCGATCACCTCGGCGAAGGTATCGGGGCGATAACGGCGATAAAGCGCCAATGGCATGGCCGGGCGCTGTCCGGGCGGGTCCTGCCCGGCAGCCGGGGACTCGGGCGAGCCCGGTGCCTCCGCGGTCGATGTGGGATTTCCGGCAACCGGCGGCCCATCCCCACCGGCCGGCGAATCGGGCGGCGCAGGGTTCTCGGCAGGCACCGGCTGCTGCGGCTCCTCGCCCGCGGCGGCCGGGATGGTGGCGGCCGCCGGCCCGGCATCGCTGCCGGCGGCCGGCTCACCGGCTTTCTTGGCGGCCGCCTGCCGCCGGGTGCCACGCGGAGCCCGGGTTGTCCTTGGCGCCTTCCGGCCATCCCTGGCCCTGGGCCTGCCGGGCTCAGCCGCTGGGGGCTGACGGTCGGCAGCCGCCGGCAGGCGATCGGCGATCTCACCATTGGCTGCGGCGATATCGCAGGCCGGCTCGGGGCCGGGCAACGGCACGTCGAATAGGCCCGGCCCGTCCTGGCGGTCCAGCGGCTCCGCCGCAGAGGCGGCTTCCAGATCGGGCTCGCCGAAATCCAACGCGTCGTCCACCCGTCAAGCCTATGCCGAGCCGCCGACGGATTGCACAGCTAGCGGAACCCGGCAACCCAGGACCTCGATCGCGCGTCCGATCCCCCAACCGTCGGTAGGGGGAAAACCGGTCGCGCAGCGCTCGGCGCCGGAAAGCAACGGGGCCCCCCGCGCACCCGGAAGAGCTCGCTTACCCTTGCTGCCTTCCGGCCCTGGGGGGGTTGGGCGAGGTACCGCCGCGCAGGGGACCTGACGATCATTGTACGCACGGCCACGATCCGAAAGCCAACCGGCGGGAACCACAACCGACCGAGGGCACCAGCGCACCCAACGCCCGGGGGTCGGACCTCAGGCGCGGGTCACGATGACCGGGGCGAAGGCATCCCGCAGCACATGCCGGCTGGTGGAGCCGAGCAGCAGGCCGGCGAAACCACCCCGGCCACGCGAACCGACCACCACCAGCCCGGCCTGCTTCGAGGCCGCCACGATGGCATTATCGGGGCGGCCCCGCACCACGCTGATCCGCGCCTCGACGTCGGGAAATCCGGTTCGCAGTCCGGTCAGCACCCGTTCGACCAATGCGGTGAAACTGGCGGTGATCTCGGTCATCGACCGTTCCCAGATGTCGGCATCGAATGCGTCATAGGGCCCGAAATCCCAGGCATGGATCGCCAGCACCGGCACCTTGCGCAGGCGGGCGGCCTCGAATGCGATCCGCGCGGCGGCACGCGCCTCCGGCGAATCGTCAACGCCGACGACCACCGGAGCATCGGGCCGGTCCTCGGCGAAATCGCTGATCACCGCCACCGGGCCGTGGGCATGCGCGGTGACCGCATCGGCTACCCCACCGAGCAGGCGCACCGCGAGCGGGGCGTTCTGGCCCCTCGCCCCCACCACCACCTGAGCGGCATCCCGCGAGGCCGCGGCCAATACGCTGGAGTCGTGGCCCTGCACGACCCGTGCGGTCACCGCCAGATCGGGGTACCTGGCCCGGACGCGGTCGGCGGCCTCGTCCACCCGGCGCTGGGCCGCCGCCATGAAATCGGCCAGATAGTCGCTGCCGTGATGAACCGCGGCTGCGGCCGCCGTCCGCCCGGGCAGCGGCAGTTCGGGGACCACCCGCAAGATCAGCAACGGCAGCCCCCTGGCGGCCGCTTGCTCGGCAGCCCAGTCGACGGCCTTGCCGGCCCGGTTCGACCCATCGGTGCCGACCACGATCCGGCCAGCGGTTTGCAATTCGGCAGTCATCATGGCCTCCTACCATCCGATGCCCGACCCCAACACCACGCCAACCCGCGATTGCCCAATTCTATGCCCATCCGCCGCGGTCAAAGCCACATTGCGGGATTTGCGGCCCCGGCCGGTACGACTACCAGGGCCGGCCGAGAAGCTCCCGGAGACGGGCAAAGTCCCGGCCGGTAGTAGGCCGGTTGCGCTGCTCGGCTAGTTCGCGTTACGGCCGGACTGATCCTGCCAGCCGGCCACCGCCCTGGTCACCACGACCGGGCAGAAGGCTTCGCGCAGCACATGCCGGCTGGTGGAACCAAGCAGCAGACTGGCGAACCCGCCGCGGCCCTTCGACCCGATCACCACCAGCCCGGCCTCCCGGGAGGCGTCGATGAGGGCATTCTCGGGACGCCCGCGCACCGGCTTGATCGTCACCTCGACGTCGGGGAACTCGGCAACCTTCTTGGCGATGAGTTCCTCGGCCGCACTGGTCATCATCTCGGACATCTCGTTGATGCTGTAGGCCCACACCTCGGCATCGGTTGCAGTGTATGGACCGTAGTCCCAGGCGGTTATCGCGATCAGTGGCACGCCACGCAGCGAAGCGGCCTGGAAGGCCCGGGCGATCGCGAGCCGGCCCTGCGGGGAATCGTCCAGCCCGACCACGACCGGTGCACCCGGCCGGTCCTCCGCCTGATCCGGGACGACCGCGACCGATCCCTGCGCGGTGCGTACCACGTGATCGGTCACCCCGCCCAGCATCTTCACCAGGGCCGGTGCGCCGACGCCACGTGCCCCGACGATCACCTGGTCGGCGTCCCGGCCGGCCAGGGCCAGCAGATCGGCCGGGTGCCCGGCGGCGACCGCGGTCTCCACCACCAGGCCGGGAAACTGCTGACGGACCCGCTCGGCGACCTCCGCCACGATCCGGTGGGCCTTGGTATCCACCATCTCCTGGTATTCGGTACCCTGCTGAAGCGCCTCGAAGGCCTCGCTGCGGGTGGGGACCGGAACCGCGGGGATCGCGTGGATGATCAGCAACGGCACCGGCTCGTTGCGTTCGGACAGGTGCCTGGCCGCCCACATGATGGCCTTCTCGGAGCGAAGCGAGCCATCGGTGCCGACCACCCAACGGCCCCTGGTTTCGTATTTGTCAGCCACGTTGACCTCCTGACCTCACGCACCTGCGCGCAAGACTCCTGATAGCGACGGCCTTATTCTATCCCGGCAGGTCGGAGGCATGTCCGCCCCCAGACAGCCGGACCGGATGCCGGAACAACGAACCCGGAACCGGACGGCACGTCCGATCGCGATCTGGCGCCCCGGGCGCGACAGCCGCTAGGATGCCCCACGGAGGATTCGCCTAGCGGCCTATGGCGCTCGCTTGGAAAGCGAGTTGGGTTCACGCCCTCACGGGTTCAAATCCCGTATCCTCCGCCGGGATGCCCGCGGGCATCGAAAGGGTCTGGAACCACGCCTCGGGGCCAGGCCCTTTGGTTTGCCGGCATCGGCCGGCAGGCGGCACGGCCCGGGGCGTCCCCAGCCCAGGCCCGCGACGGCCAGCCGTGGCCTGCGGGTTCAGTAGACGGTGGTCTGCACCCCGGACTGGGTGCCCAGCAACCGCACGGTGGCCTTCTGGAAGCCGAAGATGCCGACCGTCACCACCCCGGGCCAGTTGTTGATCAACTGCTCGGCGGCCAGCGGATCGCCGATGCGTAACCCGTGCACGTCCAGGATGTGCTGGCCGTTGTCGGTGACGTGGATCGAACCGTCCGGGTTGCGGCGCAGCACCGCCTCGCCGGGCGCACCGAGCCGATCGGAGGCGAATCTGGCCGCGATGGCGGTCGCCGCCATCGGGATCACCTCGACCGGCAGCGGAAAGGTGCCCAGCGTATCGACGCATTTCGACTCGTCCACGATGCATACGAACTGCTCAGCCAACCCGGCCACGATCTTCTCCCGCGTGAGCGCGCCGCCCCCACCCTTGATCAGGAAACCATCCGGGTCGATCTCATCGGCGCCATCGACATAGATATCGAGCCGCTCGACCTGGTTGGCGTCCAGCACCGGAATGCCCAACTCGGTTAGCAGCGCGGTCGAACGCGTCGAACTGGATACCGCGCCGGCCACCGGTTCGGGCATCTCACCCAGCGCCTCGATGAAATACCGGACCGTTGAGCCGGTCCCCACTCCGATGACGCTGCCGGGGGTGACGTGGGCAATGGCTGCTCGCCCGGCCTGGGCCTTGAGCTGATCCTGGGTCAACGGTTCCATGGGTCCTCCTTGTCCGGTATTCCAAGCTTGGCCCGATTGCCCGGCGATGGTTGGCGAACAGACCAATCGATCGTCAGCCCGGCATATCGTCTAAAGCCTGGCGACTAATTGGCCCACCCCGGATCGGCGTCACCCGGTTACCGGCTCCCCACCGGGGCAGGCGGGCGAACCGGGCCAGGGGGTCTTGGATTGCCATCGCCAAGTCGGCCTGCCCGCCGGCCGGTACGAGAGCCGTCGGCCGGCGGGTCACGCGATCCCGGACGATGCCGCGCACCCGCTAGCCGGCCGGTATCCCACCGCCGGCCACCGGGCCCAGCCCGGATCAAGCAGAACGCGTTACGGGGGACACCAGATGGGCCGGCCGGGATGCATACCGGCGGTATCGGGCAGGATCAGTAGACGACGACCCGGTCGCCGAGCGCCAACTGCTCATACAGCCATTTGGCCGCCCGGTAGTCCCTGAGCTGAGAGCAACCATGCGAGCCCGAGTCATAGCCACGGTCGGCGAAGTCGTCGGAGAAGTGGATGGCGATATCGCGGTTGAAGAACACGGCATAGGGCATCGGGGTGCGCTCCCCGAAGATCACCGACACCGTCTCATTGTCCATATGCCACACCCGGTAGTCCCCGACCGGGGTGTCATAGCCGGGCCGAGCGAACCGGGACTCCCTGGTCAGCAGGACCTGGCCATCCACGACCAGGCTGAGCAGTTTCTGCTCCTTCGAGATGCACACCACCCTGCCGGTCAGACAGCGCTGGTCCAGGTTCTGGGCCAATCCCAGATCGAGCGGTGGCTCGGTGAACAGTTCGGCATAGCGCGGATTGCGCGACTTGGCCACCAGCCGCTTCCAGGCCCGCTCGTCCATCACCTCGCCGGCAGCCAGGCCCTCACCAACCCGGAAAGCCGAGATGGCATCCCGGGTGGGCTGGTTGTAGGCGCCATCGATCGGCCCGGAATAGCCCCCGATCTGGGTGAGCCGGTGCTGGATCTCCATCACATAACCGGGATGGCTGGGGCCGGTATACCAGGGACCGACGTCGGTGTTGTTCAGTTCGTCCGCGGTCGGTTCGTGCGTCATCGGCAGCAGCGCATCCCAGGTCAGCTGGCCGACGACACCGGTCGTCGGCAACCCCTTGTCCCGCTGGAAACCGAGGACCGCAGACTGCGTCTGGTCGCCGAACTTACCGGTCACATCGAGCACCGCCAGATATCTGGCCTGCTTGAGACGCACCTGCAACTCCCGGACAAGCGGGGATTCCATGCCATAGGTGAGATCCTGAGCCAGCGGCCTGGGTTCGCTGAAGGGCCGGGTGTCATCGGGCGTGGCCACGATGTGGCTGGACGCGCTCGGCGTCGGACTGGGCGATGTGACGCTCGGTGTCGCCGAGCCGCTGGCGGCCGGCGGCGAACCGGTCGGCGAGGTGGCCGTGGCGGCCGACGGCGTCGGGCTGGACGCGGCCTGCCGATCATGGGCCGAGCAGCCACTGGCCAGCACAGCCACGATCAGAGTTAGCCAGATAACGATGTTTGGACGAGACGATCCGGGCGGCACGTTCCCGAGCATAGAGCAGCCTTCAAGCCGCTCCGCAAGCCGGGTGGCAAATCGTCCGGCAACACCGGCCCGCCGGCCGGGCTCGGGCCGAGGTGGCCGACGAGACGATCGGTGGGCGATTTCCAGGGTCACGGCCAGCAGACGACTCTAGAATGCTGCCATGCACCCCGACTACGCGAATTCCCATGACCAAGCGGTTGCCGGACGCTACCAGGACCGCGAGGCGGATTGGCGCAACGGTGCCATCGTCTATCAGATCCTGGTAGACCGGTTCGCACCCAGCACCGATCTGGCCGCGAAGGCCGACCGCTATCCGGCACCGAAACGGCTGCGCGCCTGGGATGAACTGCCCGTCAAGGGCAGCTATCTACCGGACCATGCGGTTTGGAGCCATGAACTCGACTTCTGGGGCGGTGACCTGGCCAGCCTGCGCACCCGCCTGGACTACCTGCACCGGTTGGGCGTCGAGGTGGTCTACCTATGCCCGATCCACCTGGCCTGGGCCAATCACGGCTATGACGGCCTCGACTACCAGCGGGTGCGGCCGGAATTCGGCACCCGCGAGGATCTGCGTGAGTTGGCCGCCGACTTGCACGGGCGCGGCATGCGACTGGTACTCGACGGGGTATTCAACCATATGGGGCGCCAGTCGCCCGCCTTCCAGCAGGCCCTGGCCGACCCGGCCGCCCCCACCCGGGGCTGGTTCGACTTCTCCCCCGACCTGCCGGGCGGTGCCCGGACCTGGGCCAATGCGATAAACCTACCCGAACTGGTCATCGAACACCCGCAGGTGCGCGAGCACATCTGGGCCGGCCCAGACGCGGTGGTGCGCAGCTGGCTGCGCGATGGTGCCGACGGCTGGCGGCTCGATGTGGCCTTCGAGCTGGGCATGCGCTATCTGGGCGAGTTGACCGCCGCAGCCCACGAAACCAAACCGGGTTCGCTGGTGCTCGGCGAGATCTGCAACTATCCCGCGGAATGGTTCCCCGAGCTGGATGCGATCCTGCACTTCTGTGTCCGCGAGATAGTCCTGCAACTGGCCAACGGACGCATCGGCGCGGCGCAGGCCCAGCGGATGCTGACTCGCGTCTATGCCGATGCCGACTACGAGCACATGCTGAAGAGCTGGTTGTATCTGGACAACCACGATGTACCCCGGATCACCGACACCATCGCCGACCCCGCAGCCCGGCGGCTGGCCAGCGTCCTACAGTTCACCCTGCCCGGCAGCGTGAATCTCTACTACGGCAGCGAGTTGGGCCAAACCGGCGGCGCAGACCCGGAGAACCGGGCGCCGATGCGCTGGGATCTGGCCGACGACACCAACCCGGTATTGGGCTGGTACCGCAAGCTGCTGGACCTGCGCAAGCGGCATCGCAGCCTGCGGGTCGGCGATCTGCGCTGGCTGGTCACCGACCGGCTATTGGGTTTCCAGCGGCACACCGACCGGATCGCCGAGGCGGTGTTCGTCCTGGCCAATCCCGCAGATCACCCGGTCCGCGAGACCGTCTTGCTGCCGGATTCGAAACTGATGGATCTAGCCGGCCTGATAGACCTGCTGACCGGGCAGCGATACCAGAACTACCGCGCCACCCTCGACCTGGAGTTGCCGGCGCATGGCGTGGCGATCCTCGCCTGCGAACCGATCCCAACCCACGGATACACTCCCTACAAGCGGGTTCAGTGAACCGGGCGGGCCGGTCTCCGGTGTGCCCAAAGGCCGGCCCCGGGCAGTTTCAGTCGGCCAGGACCGGGCTGAGCCAGTCGAGCAGCGGCCGGGCCTCGCGCCACAGTTCGGCGACTCGTCCGGCCACCGCCGGCACCCCCGAATACCCGGGTTCGACCTCATGGGCCACCCACAGCGTCTTGTGCCGCAGCAGTTCGATCCTGGGATGGTCCTGCGGGTAGCCGCGGGGCGCGGTCTGCACCCGGTCGCCGCACAGCTGCCAGCCGGTGGCGGTCAGCCCGGCGCACAAACCGGCCAGCCGGCGCCCACCCCGTTCGGTGTCGATCAGCGCCCGCAGCCTGGCGAGTGGCCCGGGGTCGGCATGGTAGAAGCCAGCGCCCGCGATGAACTCGTCGGCATTGATCTCCAGATACCACCCGCAGGCCGGGGCGGTGGCCACGTATGCGCCCTGATGCACCTTGTAGGGTGGCTGATCGCGATGAAAACGCAGGTTGCGGTAGGGCCGGAAGACGTGCACGCCGCCGAATTCGTCCCTCAGCAGCGCGCCTAGCTCGCTCACCGGCCCGCGGACCTCGGTTTCATAGCGGTGTTTGTTGGCCGCCCAGAACTCCCGGGTGTTGTCCTGGCGCAACTCGCGATAGAACCCCATCGCCGCCGTGGGAAAGCTCATCGGGTCCGGTTCCTTTCTCATCGCACGATCAATGCCGCGGCGGCCAGCGCGGAGGCCAGCAGGGTGAAGATGTCAAAGGCGCGCTGTTGGATGCGGCCCACCAACCCGATGCCGATCACGGCCCCCACCAGCACGACCGGGACGAGCAGGGCGGCGACACGCAGCACCTGCCCGGTGAACAGGCCCAGCGTGCCGGTCAGGGGGGTCTTGCTCAGGTTGACGATCAGATAGAACCAGGCCGAGGTGCCCAAGAAACGCAGCTTCTCGACCCGGGACAATTGCAGATAGACCGCCATCACCGGGCCGGCCGCGTTGGCGGCCATGGTGGTGAAGCCGGCCGCCACGCCCGCGGCGACCGTCAGCGCGCGCGCCGGCCGGGCCGGCCCGCCGCCGGTCTTGCGGTCGCTGCGCACCGTGATCGCCAGTTGGATCAGCACCGAGCACATCAACAGCACCCCAATGGCCCGGCGCAGCATCAGGTCGTCTACGGCCCAGATGAATCCGGCACCGATCAGGATGCCCGGGATCACGGCGGGCAGCAGGCCCCGCAACAGCCCCCAGTCGGCATTGCGCCGGTAGCGCAGCACGGCCACGACGTCGCCGACGATCAGCAACAGCAGGGCAGCCGCAGTCGATTCCCTGGTGGGCAGGGTGAAGGCGAACAGCGCCACGGCCACCGCACCCAGCCCGCCGAAGCTGGTCTTGGCCATCCCGATGAGCATGGCGCCCAAGATCATCAGCCACCAGCCTGGATCCATCCCCCACTCCTTCGCGAATCGTGGCCGGTCGTGCCGGGGGTGCTGCGGCGAGACTACTCCAGCACCGCCGCGCCGGCGACCGGCGGACCGCTCCCGCCCATGGTCTCGTCGGTGGTCTCCGGGCCATGCCCGGCCACGATCCGGGGGCGAGCGGGCCGGGGCCGGCATGCCGTTGGGCCGCCCGGCGGTTCCGGTCCGCCACCCATCGGTCCCGGCTCATCCCCACGAGTCGGGCTCTTCGGCCAATTCCACGATCTCGGTGGCCTCCGGGAGCGGCACCACCTTGGGTGGATTGCGCCTGGTCAGCCAGCGCCATAGATAGCCGCCGTTGCTCTCCTGCCCGGTGAGCACATAGTTGAGCGCATTGGCATTGCGCAGGGTCAGCTCCAGCAGGTGCTTGGCGGTCGGCGATCCGGCCAGCAGCACCCGATCGTCGGGCTGGAACACGAAATCGTCGCCGGGCAACTGGATGTTCTTGTTCTTGCGCCGCACCAGCATCACCATCAGCCCCAGCCGCCGGCCTCGATTCAGGGGGTCCGCCTTGAGGTGGGCCACGGTGAACTGGCCTCCCGCGCACACCACCTCGCACAGCGCCTTGGTGCGGGCCGGGGTGATGGCCATGTCCCACACCTCCGGGTGACGCCCCGGATGCAGCCTGGCCAGCCGGTCATAGATCCTGGCACAGTCGGCCTCATTGTGCTGGGGAATCAGCCGCAGGAAGCGGTTCATCATCGGGGTGGTGATGCGAACCAGGAACTCCTCGGCCACGATCTTGCTGGGCACCATCAGCAATTCCTGGGGGAAGGCGGCGAACAGCGAGGCGTTGGACAGTTGATTCTGCCGGTTGACGATATAGATGTCGTGGTTGAGCGCCCGCGCGGTCACCGCGATGGCCAGGTTCTTGGCGTCGGAGGCGTTCGCGGTCACCAGGCCCACTGCCCGTTCGATGCCTGCGGCACGCAGTTCGTCCGAGCTGGTGCCGGTGCCCAGCACGTCGACCCCGTCCTCGTTGTAATGGCTGACGTCGATCACGCTGACCGACATGCCGGCGGCCCGCATGGCCACCGATACGGCCTTGCCGAACCGGCCGTGGCCGCAAATGATCCAGTGCCCCACCGGCGGCTGCTTGATCGGCCTGATCGGTTCGCCCGGCAGCCCGGTCATGATCTCGCGCAGCCGGTAGCGATTGGGCGAATTGATCGCCGCGGTCAGGTAGTCGGCGAACCGTTCGAAGGGATTCACCACCAGATCGCCGCCGAATACCCCGATGTGGGTCTCGGTTTCATCGTTGCGGATCCTGGCCAGCATCGCCACCCGGGGCGCCAGGAGCCGGACGCTCACCGCGATGGCCAGGTTGGTGACGTCGTTGTCGGTCAGGGCCACCACGCCCTTGCATCTTGGGTTCAGCAGGCCGGCCTGCACCAATACGGTGGGTTCGGCGGCATCGGCCTGCACCGTGGGGGGATCGACACCGAACTCGTCCAGCCGGATCTGCTGTAGCCGATCGGGGTCGATCTCGATCGACACGAACCGCAACCCCAGATGATCGAGGCCATGCGAGACCAGTCGGCCGGTTTCGCCCGCCCCGCAGACGATGTAGAAGGGCTCGCGGATCTGATCCACCAGCCGGGCGAAACCGGCCATGCGGACGGCGTTCTGGAAACCGCGATCCTGGAGCAGGGCGATCACGTTGAACAGCGAATACGACCAGGCCGAGACCGACACGTAGATGGTGAACGTCATCCACATCCGCTGGGCGGAGCTGTAGGGGTGCGGCACCTCACCGAACCCGATGGTGGTGGAGGTATAGCTGACCACGTAGAAGGCCTCAAAGACACTCATCGGGGGGCCGGGCTGCCCGGTGGCCGGATCGATGCCGGGGATCATGGCCAACACGATGGTGCAGCAGGAATAGACGGCGATGATAAGCAGCAACGGAAACCTCATCCGGCGCAGGACGAGGTAGAAGACGTCGCTCATCATCGCCTGGCGCGGCTGGGGCGTGCTTGGTGGTTCCATCTTGGGCTCAACGACGGATCTGCACGATCTCGCTGACCATCAAAACCACCGAGACCACATTCGCGAGCAGGGCGCCCCCGGACATCGAGACCACCACCGCCATGTGGGCCGGCGTCATGCCGGCCGGGGACGCCTGCTGGGCCCACACCCAGATCACGGCGGCGATCACCAACTGCAGATCGGCTACCATGCTGGTGGCCAGATGCACCGCGCCGAGCTGGGTCCGGTCACCGAACTTGAGCAGGGTGGCGATCAGGCTGATGACCAGCGCGGCCGCCAACTCGGCCCCGTTGTGCGCGTGGATGCTGTCGATCGGTCCAGTCCAGAACCCGAAGTTGAGGGCTGCCGCCAGCGTGACGAAGAAGCCAAAGATGACCTTCTCCAGATTCATGTTCTCTCCAATAGCCATCCACTGGGAACTCCCACAGCCTAGGCGCTACGGGCACCGGGCGCGGCCGGACTCGCGGTCCCGGCCGGCCGGAGCGAACCGCCCGGCGAACCGGCCGAGACCACCCGATCGTTTCTGGGCAGCGGGACACGGGGCCGGGGTTCTCGCGCTGTGCGGCGGGAACGCATCGGCCGGAACTCATATCCGAAACCGAGTTGTGCCGATGCCGGCCACCAGGTCACCGGCCCGGGGCTGCGCTCCGCCCTTGACCGGCAGGCTCGGCACGAACCTGACGGAGGATCAGGCGTGCGAAGCAATCCGCCGTCGCGTTCAGGGCCGATGGCCCGCCGGCACGTCTTTCATAGCTGGGATGACTACTACCCCTAGCGCTTGCGCCATAGCCATTGCATTGACGGCGGTTCCTGCGATTCCCGTATAATCTAGGCCGAACACAAAATCGTACCTATCCGATATGACGACAACCATGCTATTAGGCTTGCGCCAGCCGAATCTATGAATAGCATAGTACAGATCTCTTCGTGCCGGATCTCCTTCGTTTAGAAAAGCGTCAGATCCGCTGGCCGGGTGGGGGCCATTTTTGATTCTTTGGAAGACCGGCGATGTTTCAACTCGTGAGTGGAATATGGGGTAGTAAGTAGAATTAGAGTCGTCGCTTCTCCCGGCGCGCGCCAAAAGGCCCGCCGAAAACTTATAGTCCTGTGCCCAGAATCGGAGACAACGCTCGAGCGATTCGCCTCAAGTTCACTTTCTACTGAGGCTATGCTTTCTTCGGCGGCGGCCAGTTGACCAGCCATTGGGTGCCGCCGAAACCGCCGGCGATAGCACTACCGTAGACAACATAGCCATAATATTAGATTAATGCGATTGAAGAGGTTTTCAAGGCTACGCACGCCCTTCGTAGATGTAGAATCGGTTTTCGGCTGGATCGAATAAACATAGCAAGGTGTCGCCCGATCTCTTGCCAGGCCCCTTCGGTGCGATCGATATCTTTTTCAAACCCGCGGGGGAAAGATCGAGGCGGTTTTTAGGATGAAACAAATCGTCGATGCCGGTCACCAAGTTAATTTCGTCTTGGGTTAGATCGGATTCGCTCATTTGACTCACGTCAAAGAAGCTGCCCTCAAGCGAGGAGTTCGCAGATGGCCTGAGTGCTTTCATCCGCAGTCCATCTCCATGGAATCCGGCTTTTGCATGCCACTCGACAATGGTTAATCCGGTTGGAACGGATATGCCCCAGGCGCTTTCTAGCGATTTGATGGGAAAACGTATGATTTCACCCAAATGCAGAGTCCGACTATTCCAGAGATAAGGAAGGAAACCGAAAGAACTGTAATAAGGTTTAGAGCGCTTCTGCTCTGGATCACTACTGAGCCTTCTCTCGATACGGATCAAGACGTAGGGGATCGGACCGCCACACGGATAAGTGACAGTTGCAGTCACGCCGCCAATGCGATGGTTGTGTTCACGATGGTCTCGAATCCGGTGGGGGTACTCGTGGACATCGTTTACCCTTCAATATCGGGGCTTGGGTTGTGGCATGTCACCGATGGTTACTGGAGCGTAACGCTTCTTGGCTGGTCGTGCCCGAGAGTTGCGGAAGGCACCCTCTGGAGCCTCGGCGCAGCGCGTTGCGCCGCTCTCCGGCCCGAGCGGTCCATCAATGATCCATGGGCCAGCGCTCAAAGCGATTCCGGGATGACCCTTCGTCCCGATGCCATCAGGATGGTGCACTCCGAGTCGCCGTCAAGGGCGCTACGCGATGCCGCAAGCGGCACCCTTGACCGCGACCCTCCACACACCAGGAGGCAGCTATCGGAACGAAGGGGCACTCTGGGCTCGGACGAGCGCTCGGCGTACCGACGACGTGCTCACACCGAGCACGGTGGCGATATGCGCGTTGCTCTGACCCTGCGCCTTCATACGCAAGGCAGCGCCGGTCCGCTCCGGACCCATGACGGTGGGACGGCCACCGACCCTCCCCTGAGCCCGCGCGTAGGCCAGGCCCCTCCGGGTGTTCTCCCGGATCGTGTCCACCCGCAACCGAGCGAACACCGCCATGATCCCCACGATGGCCTGGCCCATCGGACTCGACGTGTCGATGCTCAACGCCGGCCCCGTCAGACTCCTGATACTCACGCCCCGCCCGATCAGGTCGTGAACGATCTCGATGGCCATGACCTCGCTTCCGGCCAGCCGGTCCAGCGCCCTGAACACCAGCGTGTCACCGCCACGCAGATAGTCCCGGCACGCCAGCCACTGCGGCCGGCCGGCCGCACGGCTGGACTCACCGTGATCGACGAACACACGCTCTGCCCCGGCCGCGCGCAACTCGGCCTCCTGAGCGGCCGGGTTCTGCTCGCGCGTGGATACACGCGCGTACCCGACGATAGTCATCGGCTCCCCCGCCCCACAGGGCCACCTCGGTGCGGCTCGTCGTCACCGCGCGATTCCGCTCGACGACGTTCCACCTCCCGCTCAATGCGCTCGTGCAGACCGCTGCGGATACTCTCCCGCCGGGCTCGGCCGCGAATGCTTGCCGCCCACGCCTTGGTGCGCGTCTTCACATCGTCGAGCTGACTGGCCGTCAGACCGTAGACCCTGGCCAGCACGGGCCCGACCTCCAGCCGCACAGGCGGGTGAGCCCGCCAGTCCACGCCCAGGTCCATGCCAGTGCTGTGCCCTTGCGCACTGACGATGGTGAGTTGGGCGAACGTATCCTGGCGGCGACGGGTCTCCACGGTATAGCCAACTGCACGCAGCGCGGCGATAATCCGGTCAAGCGACGTACCGAACCGAGTTTCGGCTTGCTGGACGGTGAACAGGTCCACGTCCTCTGTCGGCCGGTCGATCAACCCATGCTCACGGATCGCACCCGAACCGGCCAAGGCGAATCCGGCCTCGTCACCAGCGGCCTCTAGGGCAAGACGCGCGATGCGCCGCTGCTCCTCCTGGTCACCGCTCACACAGCCACCCGAAGCCGGGGGAACCGTCCCTCCCACAAGGCGCGCACGTGCGGGTCCATATTCAGGATCGGCCACGTCTCGATGAGCCGATCCCGGTTCATCAAGCGGCCCTGCTCGTCAGCAGTCCCCTCGGCGAGCAACGCCTGGTAGGCCATACGACGCCAGCCCAGGTTCGACACATCCACACCGAGCCGATCAGCCTGCCAGCGCACAGAGTGAGGCAGGTCGATGGGCCCGTCATAGGGCCCGCGCAACTCGTCGAGCGACGCGGGCACGTCATAGGGCTTGACGTCGCGGAACCGCACGCGAGTCGCTGTCACCTCAGCCATGGCCTGCCTCCTTTCATCTCACTACCAGCCTACCGGCTCAGCCGAAAACGATCTATCACTGGTTTCGGTGGGGGTTTTGACTGCCCTTTCGTCGCCAACCTACGCGGATCACACGACATACCGCCAACCGGTGCAAAAACGATCGTTTTCGAATCATGGGGTACGTGCCTGACCGCGCGGGATTGCCGTCCGCGAGCGCCGCCCACCGCCCGGTTGGGTTAGCCTCGAGCCATGACCCCGGACCTAGCCGCCAGCGAACGCCGCGAACTATGCGAACTGCTCGCCGCAGCCGGCCCCGACGCCCCCACCCTGTGCGAAGGCTGGGACGCCCACGACCTGGCCTGCCATCTGCTGATCCGGGAATCCTGCTCGCTGGCGGCGCTGGGCATTCTGGTGCCGGGGCTCGCGGCCCGGACGCGCCAAGCCATGGCGAGGCTGCGCTCGCGGCACGATTTCGACGAGTTGGTGGCCTTGATCCGGCGGGGCCCGAGGCGGCGGAGTCCGTGGCGAACCACCCGGCTGGCCACCTGGGCCGATTCGCTGGAATTCTTCGTCCATCACGAAGACCTACGCCGGGCCGGGCGGGGCCGGGTGCGTCCTCGGGTGCTCTCCCGGGACCAGGATGATTGGTTGTGGAGCACCGCCATCTGGCTGGCCAGCCGCAGACTGCGCCGGCCGGGTTGCGGGGTGCTGTTGCAGCGCGTCGTGGACGGGCGCCGTGGCCGGGAGCTCGCGGCGGTGGTCACCGGCCGGCAACCGGTCACCGTCCGAGGCGAGGCCCAGGAACTGGTGCTGTGGCTGACCGGCCGCGGCCGGGTGGCCGAACTGGAGTTCGTCGGCGAGGAGGCCCGGGTGCGGCCGCTGAAACAGGCCCGGCTCGGCATGTGACTACCGGCCAGACCCGGGAGGGCCGGGAATCGAACCGCTTTGGCAACCCGGTTGCCATGACCGTCGTGCCCAGTTGCCACCAAACGACCCTTCAATCTACTTTAGTTGACGACGGGTCGGGGGACCGCAAACCCATGGGGAGGGGAAGGGCCGGAGCGGATGTGGCAATTGGGCCCCGGAATCGGGGAGACTCCGGGGCCCAGGTGTACCGAAGATGGTGTGACGCTTCCGGCCACCATGAACACTTGCAGGATCCCGCCGGCCCGTCACCCTACCGACGTGGCGAGAGGTGGGCCCCCGCCAGCGCATCCTGCCTCATGCTCACCGGCGCTTGCCGCGCCGTGGGCACCATTGTTCGCCCATCCGCCGGCAAACGGCAACTCGCGCATTTGAACTACAGTCGCGTAATTCGGTGACCCACGCCACCGTCCGCAACCGCCGGCAGCCGGTGCCGGATCCCCCAGGAGCCGCCTGGCTTCGGCCGACCGGGCCGCCCGGCGCCTCGAACACCCACTCGGCACCGTTCGTTGCCCCGGACGGTTACCGGGCCGCCACCATTGCCGGCCAATTTGCCGGCCCGCCGGGCCGGCCCGGTATCGATCTGTGAGACTGGTGTCATGGGTAACGAGAACTTGACCGCTGCGATCAATCTGCGCCTGGCACTACTCGAACTCCCGCGTCCCACCACCGGTGATGGCGAGATTGGCCTCGTGGAACCGCTGCTGGCCCGCCAGCGAGAACTCTCACGCCGGTTATCGGATCGACTATGCCCCGCCGACCAGCGCATTCAGGACTTCCTGGACGACTATCTCGCCGACTCGCCGGTGAAGCCGCAGCTGCCCCGCCAGACCCTGATCCTGGACCAGGCGGGGCTGGCCCGTGGGCTGAGCCTGCCCGCCGATGGGGACGAATTCCGCTCCCCCCTACTGGCCAGCTACCGATTGGCCAATGGCGTGCTGCACAACCCGGCCAACGACCGCCGCACCACCGCCGGGGTGTTCCACGTCGCCCAGGGCGGTTTGCCGATTCCCGACGACAAGATCGCGGTTCGCAAGGAGGTCTTTGCCCGGTTGCTGGAACTAGCCTTCCAGCCCCCACACGACGACATGGTGCTGCCCTTCACCGCGAACCAGGCCACACCGGCGGCCTGCTTCGTCTCCCTGCTGATGCGGCCGCTGGTGGTGCCGGCGGTGCCCGGGCAGGGCCCCGCCCGGACCATGGAGACCCGCTTCATCGTGCCCGGCGGACTGGTGTGCAATCTCGACTTCGTCGAAGCCATCTTCGGCAATGCCGGCGACCCCCAACTGCCCCAGAACGATGCCGCACTGGACCCGACCGGATGGTCAGGGCATACCGGCTGCGTCGTGCTGGCCCCACACCTGACCAAGATGACCAAGAAGTCATTGGGACTGCCGCCCTGGGACGAGGCCACCGAACGCGAACGCCGCGATGGCCAATGCTGGCGGCGCGCAGACGAGCTCTACAACGACGGCAAGGCCTTCAAATGCTGTGCCCGCGACGAACGTGGCGTGATGGTCACCGTCATCGCCGACAACTATTTCGGCTACTGCAAGAAGGAGGTCAAGACCCAGCTTTCCTATGCGGCCAACCTGCTGGGCTGCGCGGAAGAGGAGCATTCCGGCGGCGCCCAGGTATTCCCCGCCTACAACCTGGGCCAGGACTTCCACGATGACTACACCCCGGCCGACTACACCATCGCCGAGGTGCTGGCCCGTGAGCCGGATCGTTTCGACCCCCAGCCCGAGGGCCACGCCCTGGACCGACTGCACCCGCATCTGGTTCTGGTACCCGGTGGGGCCAGCTATTCGATGCGCGAGCAGACGGTGAGCTGGCCGGCCGAGACCGGCGGGACCCAGACCATCAAGTTGCTGGCCGGTAAGGTCTACATCACCCCGAATGGCTACCGGGTCTACGCCAAGCATCGGGAACTGGACGTCACCCAATGGCACCTGATCGGGGTTTCGCCGATATCCACCAGCTGTCACAAGCCGGCCACCGTGTCCGGCGGCGGGAAGTCGGAGATCAGCAAGTCGATCTCGGACGCCTTCGTGTTCGACAACGCCTACGCCGCGGATTTCGACGACGATATCCGCCAGGTCCAGCGGCTGCTGGATTCGGACTACTCGGATCGATATGTCGATCAGGCGCGCAATGGCAAGGACCGCCGCCCGATCCTGTCGCCGCGGCGTTCCCTGGGCTCGGTCATCAAGCTGCTCACCCCGAGCGGCGAATACACCGACGACTACAACCACTTCCTGCGTGCCATCCCGGCCCAGGTGAAAGAGATCCTGTTCACCGTCAAGCGCTATTACAAACCCGAATGGGGCGATGACTGGCGCAGCCACTTCAGTGTGGGCACCATGAACGGCCGCCCGGGCAATGCCGTGCGCCTGGAGGGCGACAAGATCATCGCCAACCAGCTGCGGGTCGGCTTCCAGCCGGACGGCTCCTGGCGGTTGTTCACCCTGCGACCGGACTTCAGCCCCGCGATCAAGGTGCAGACCGAGGACGACATCACAGCCTCGACAGTCGCCCCGCCGTTCGAGCAGGCCCCCGCCGGCTTCGACAATCAGCGGGGGCTGCCACGCAAATACGTTCAGAATTGCGAGCAGCTGCTCTTCCAGCGGCCCGACGATGCCATCCACCGCGGTTACGACAAACAGGCCGAGCAGGATCTGTCGCGGCCGGGCACCTTCATCTCCAACTTCGAGCCGCTGCAACGCGCCGACGCCCTGGAACTGATGGAGAACGCCCAGGCCTTCAGCGAGTACACCGAGCCGATGGCGGAGCTGGTCCGCAAGGTGGCCAGCCAGGCGGAAACCTCGCCCAGGTTCTGGATCGCCTCCGATCAGCCGCGACTGGTCGGGGGTAAACGCTCCAGGAATCCGCGCTATTTGCAGGTTCGTCCCGATATCGCCAACCCGGAGGCCACCGCGGCAGCCGACCTGGCGAGTCACCTGGTACGCAAGCTGCCCAGCGACCGATTCGCTCCGCTGCCGGTGGATGTGGTGGCGGCCGGCCGGCGCAACAATCCGAAGGAGGAGGGCGTCCCGCCGCTGTGTGTCTACAACCCGCTGCACTACATGGAACTGCCGGAGCTGTTCATGGAGTTCATTTCCTCCATGACCGGCAAGTCGCCCTCCACCACCGGCGCCGGATCGGAAGGCGCGCTGACCAAGGGACCGTTCAACGCGATCGCCCCGATCGTCGACCTGAACAACAATTTCCTGGCCTACGCGCTGACCGGCTATGACGGCTGGCTGAGCTCGGCCGGCTATATCGGGCCCAAGGTGCGCGTGGACCACGACATCTCGATGCTGGTGCCCGAGCTGTTCAGCAGGATGTGGCCGCAGGAACGCCTGGCCGCCAACCTGATAGCCGATGGCTACCTGGACCGGCTGACCGATTACGAGTTCCAGGGACGACCGGTGCTGGCCTCCCGGCTGGGATACCGTATCAACGCGCGCTTCGCAAGCACCTATTTCGGACGCATCTTCCTGCATCCCGATGTCGTGTTCACCGAGGAGATGCTGCGGCCCGAACTGCAGGACGAGGCGATCTTCGCCGAATCGATGGCGGTCATCGTCACCACGCATCAGCGTGTGGCCCAGGCGTATTTCAACGATGGTGGCGTCGAACTGGCCGTTCCCCCGTTGCGGGGTCTGCTGGAGATCATGGTCAACGGTCGCACCGGCGAGGGCCTGGCCTTGGACGATGCCGAGTTCCGTCGGCAGTTCACCCGCGAGGCCATTTTGGCCAGCGATTGGTATGCGGCCCGGCTCGACGCCAAGCAGGCCGGCGACGTCAGCCATCAGGAACGGGTGCTGGCACGCCTGCGGGAGTTTTCCGGCGCGCCGGAGAACTCCCTGGTGGGTGACCGGTTGAATCTGGCCGCTCGCAGCGCTGCGGCCCGCGCCGAATACGAACGGGTCAGCAGCCCCGCCTATCGGCAGGCGCTCGTGGGCACCATCGGCCGGCAGGCCGCCTTCCGCTGAGGTCACGCTGCGGCTGACGGTGTAGGCGTTCGGCATCGGCCCCAGTCGGCAGTCGAGCCCTTGCCATGGGCCAGACGGCGGCGAGCCAACAACCACGTATGCTGGCAGCAGCCTGTTGAGGAGACCTCATGTCTGAGTCAGCGCGCCCGGAACCGACCCCTAGCGCCTTCGCTGGGCGGTTCCCGCCCCGCTCCGATGCCGCCGCGCGTCCAGTCAGCGGACGGCAGCCCGACGCAAGCACCGCCGCCACGAGCGTGGCACCCAATCTGCCGGCACCGCCGGCGGGCACCGCGCCGTTCCGGCCCGCGGCACAACCGGCGGCTGCCCCGG
>CALHWB010000029.1 GCA_938036835.1 uncultured Propionibacterium sp. | reverse complement strand
TGCAGGTGACCGAGCAGGTGTGGCAGCCGATGCACTTGTCCAGGTTCATGACCATCGCTAGCTGTGCCATGACCTTCATCAGAACCGCACCTCCTGGCTGCGCCGGCGGATCAAGGTGACCTCGTCCCGCTGATTGCCGGTGGGACCGTAGTAGTTGAATGCATAGGAAAACTGCGCGTAGCCGCCGATCAGGTGGGTCGGTTTGATGGCGATCCGGGTCAGCGAATTGTGGATCCCGCCCCGGCGCCCGGATCGTTCGGTCAGCGGGGTGTTCATGGTGCGTTCCTGGGCGTGGTGCATGAACACGGTGCCCTCCGGGATGCGGTGCGAGACGATCGCGCGGGCAACGACGATGCCGTTGCGGTTGTGGGCCTCCACCCACTCGTTGTCGATCGCCCCGATCTTCGCCGCGTCCTGCGGGCTCAGCCAGATGGTCTGACCGCCCCGGCCCAGGGTGAGCATGTGCGGGTTGTCGTAATACTGGGAGTGGATCGCCCATTTGTTGTGGATCGTCAGATACCGCACGGCCACCTCGGCGGTGCCCTCGGGAGCCTGGCTCACCTGCCCGACCGGGTGTTCCCCGTAGAGATGCGCCATGTCTAGCGGCGGCCGGAAGATCGGTAGCGATTCGCCGATGTCCTGCATCCAATCGTGGTCGAGGTAGAACTGGGGTCTTCCGGTGAGGGTGTGCCAGGGCTTGTGGCATTCGACATTCTGGACGAAGGCCGAGTAGCGCCGGCCGCCATGTTCGGAACCGGACCATTCGGGTGAGGTGATCACCGACCGCGGCTGGTGGACGGTGTCGGCGAAACTGATGCGCTTCTCCTCGTCGCCTTCGGCCAGGGCGGCCATTGCGGTGCCGGTGCGCCTCTCCAGGGTACGGAAGCCTTCGGTTGCCAGCCGGCCGTTCGTGGTGCCCGACAGCAGCAAGACGGCATCGGCGGCCTTGATGTCGGTGTCGACCAGCGGCCGGCCCGCGCCGGGACCGGAGCCGGGTGCGGCCCGGCCGTTCAACTCGCCAAGCTGCTGCACCTCCTTGCCGGGCCGCAGCAGAATACCCTTGGCCGGCATCCCCGCACCGTCGGCCAGCGGCCCGAGGGTGTCGAACTTGTGACCGATCAGGGTGTAGTCCCGCTCAATCCCCACAATCTTGGGCATGGTGACCCCGGGCTGCCAGGAGTTCTCCCCGGGCACCACACCACCGGGGGTGGCCAGGGCATCGGGAGTGTCGTGGTTCAGGGGAGCGGCCAGCACGTCCAACTGGGTGCCCAGATGCTGCGCAGCCAACTCGCTGACCAGCCGCGCCAGCGACTGGAAGATCTCGAAATCGGTGCGGGCCTGCCAGGGCGGGTCGACCGCCGCGTTGAACGAATGCATGAACGGGTGCATGTCGGTACTGGACAGGTCGTGTTTCTCATACCAGGTCGCCGCGGGCAGCACCACATCGGAGTGCAGGGTGGTGGAGGTATTGCGGAAATCGGCCGTCCACATCAGGTCGAGCTTGCCGGGTGGGGGCTCATCGCGCCAGGTCATCGATCTCGGCCGGTTGCCCTCGGGCAATTCCTCGGCGTTCACGTCATTGCCGGCACCCAGCATGTGGCGCAGGAAGAACTCCGTACCCTTCGCCGAGGAACCCAGCAGATTGGTGCGCCAGTTCGCCAAGATCCGGGGAATGTTCGCGGCCGCGTCGGGATCCTCGGCCGCGAAATGCAGCCGGCCCGCTGCCAGCTCGGCCGCCACATACTCTGCCGGGGTTTGACCGGCCTCGATGGCCTGCCGGCCCAGCTCCAGCGGGGAACGGTCGAAGGTCGGATAGCTGGGCATCCAGCCGCGCTGGGCGGATTCGACCAGGCAGTCGGCCACGGTCTTGCCGGCGAGCCGGCCCGATCCCAGCGGATTGGCCATCTTGTCTGCCCGTGCACCGTCGTAGCGCCATTGATCGGTGGTCAGGTAGTACCAGCCGGTGGAGATCATCTGCCGGGGGGGCCGCTGCCAGTCCAGTGCCATGGCGTACTGTGACCAGCCGGTGATCGGACGGACCTTCTCCTGCCCCACATAGTGCGCCCAGCCGCCGCCATTGACGCCCTGGGTGCCGCACATCGTCAGCAGCGCCAGGAAGGTGCGGTAGATCTCATCGGAGTGGAAGTAGTGGTTGGTGCCGGCCCCCATCAAGATCATGGATCGGCCCCCCGATTCGATGGCGTTGAGGGCGAATTCCCGGCCGATCTTCTCGGCTGCGCCCGCGGCCACCCCGGTGAGTTCCTCCTGCCAGGCCGGGGTGCCGGGGGTGGCGGCGTCGGCATAGCCGGTTGGCCAATCGCCGGGCAGCCCGGGCCGGGCCACCGCATATTGGGCCAGCAGGATGTCGTAGACGGTGGTGACCAGCTTGCCGTTGATCCGGCGGGCCGGGACGCCCCGGCGTACCACCCCGGCTCCGGCGCTGGACTGGTCCGGCCTGGCCGGCAGGTCGAAGCGCGGCAGCAGAATCTCGGCCGGTTCCCAATCGTCGGTGTCCAGCAGGCTCATCACCGGGTCGACGCCATCCAGGGTGAGGTTCCAATGGCCCACACCCTGCTCGCCGAAGCGGTCCGCCAGGGTGCCGCCGGGATCCCGGACGCTGCCGTCGGCGTCCAGCACCAGCGGGCGGAAGGCGGCGTGTTCGGTGCGGGCCAGCTTGACCTCGGGCATCCGGGCGGCGGTGACGAACTTGCCGGGCACCCGGGCGGGACGCTGACCGGCCAGTTCGGCTGCCTCGGGGGTGGCCGGCCGGTAGTCATCCAGTTCCACCAGGAAGGGCGCGTCGGAGAAGTGTTTCATGTAGTCGAGGAAGAACGGTTCGCGGCGTTCGACGTGGAACTCCGAAAGGATCACATGCCCCATGGCCATCGCCAGGGCACCGTCGGTGCCCGGGTGGACGCGCAGCCAGTCGTCGGCGAACTTGGTGTTGTCGGCAAAGTCCGGTGAGACGACCACGACCTTCTGCCCGTGGTAGCGTGCCTCGGCCATGAAGTGGGCGTCGGGGGTGCGGGTGACCGGCACATTGGAACCCCACATGATCAGGTACTGGGCGTTGAACCAGTCACCCGATTCCGGGACATCGGTCTGATCGCCGAATACCTGCGGGCTGGCCGGCGGCAGATCGGCATACCAGTCGTAGAACGACAGCATGGTCGCCCCGATCAACTCGTGGAAACGCGAGCCGGCGCCATAGGAGATCATGCTCATCGCCGGGATCACCGAGAACCCGGCGATCCGATCGGGGCCGAACCGTTTGATGGTGTGCACGTAGGCGGCCGCGATGATCTCGGTGGCCTCCTCCCAGCTGACCCGCACCATGCCGCCCCGGCCGCGGGCCTGCTTGTATGCCCCGGAACGCACCGGATCGGCAACCACATCGCCCCAAGCCAGCACCGGATCGCCCGATCTCGCCCGGGCCTCGCGGTAGGCGTCCAACAGCGCTGAACGCACATAGGGGTACTTGATGCGGGTGGGGGAGTACTCATACCAACTGAAGGCCGCACCCCGCGGGCAGCCGCGGGGTTCATACTCGGGCATGTTCGGGCCGGTGGTGGGGTAATCGGTTTGCTGGGACTCCCAGGTGATGATGCCGTCCTTGACATACACCTTCCAGGAACACGAGCCCGTGCAGTTCACCCCGTGGGTGGAGCGCACCACCTTGTCGTAACTCCAGCGCTGGCGATAGAACGCATCGGCCTCGCGCCCGCCGGTGAGGAACAGCTGGCGGGTGTCCGGGCTGGCGGTGCCCCGCCGCAGCCACGAGCCCATCCGGAACAAGACATCGGTGGGTGTCTTGGCCGGGGTGGTCTTTGGGGAGCTGTGGTCGGTGGTCATGTTGCCTCCTGGAGACCGGTACGGATGGCCTGGATGTGGTCGGGGGACTGGTCAGCCGGGCAGCGGGGCGCCCGGCCGGGCGTAGCGCAGCCAGCAGATGGCCGAGCAGATCAGCGCATAGCCGGCGCAGACCGAGAACCAGACGGCGGCTGGTATCCCCGACAGCGCCACCCCGATCAGGAACGGGCCGAAACTGGCGATCGCCGCGGTGAACCCGATCGCCCCACCGGCCTGCCGGTTAGGCATGATCATGGGCATCTGCTTGAAGGTGCCGGCATTGCCGATGCCGGCGAAGAAGAACATCGCCAGCATGGCCGCCAGGAACCCGGGGAACTGGCCCGGGTCGGTCGGGTTGAGGAACAGCGCGGCCCAGCCCAGGGTCACGGCCATGCCGATTCCGGAAACGAAGGTCCAGATCGCCCCGCCGAACCGGTCGCACAGCGGGCCCCAGGCCACGCGAACCAGCGAACCGATCAGCGGGCCGAGGAAGGCGAAGGCGGCGCCGTTGGGCAGCGCCGCCCCCCGGCCGGCGAAGGGGCTGCTGGCACCGTAGGAATTGTTGATCAACAGCGCGAACGAGGCGCTGAAGCCGCTGAACATGCCGAAGGTCATGATGTACAGCAGGGTCATGAACCAGGTATCGGGGTTGGCGAAGATGTCGATCTGCTGGCGGATGTTCGCGGTCACCGGCACGTCCTTCAGGACGAGGAAGGCCAGGATGGCCGCCGAGATGCTCCAGGGAACGAAGAAGACCGCCGCGTTGTGCACCCACAGGCTGCCGTTGGCGCTCTGCTCCGGGGCGATCCAGGTGATGCCGAACAATCCGAAGCCCATCAGCAGCGGGCCGATGAGCTGGATGATGGACATGCCCAGGTTGCCGATGCCGGCCTGGATACCCAACGCGGTGCCCTGCAGACGCTTGGGGAAGAAGTATCCGGTGCTCGGCATGTAGCCGGAGAAAGAGCCCCCGCCGATACCGCAGGCGAAAGCCAGCCCCAACAGCACCGAGAAGCCGGTGTCTGGGCTCTGCACGGCGAAGAACCAGCCGAGCATCGGTAGCACATACAGCACCGAACTCCACGCCACGAGCCTTCGGGTGCCTACCAGCGGCGGCAGGAACATGTAGACGAACCGGACGATCCCGCAGGACAGCCCCGGCGTCGCGGCCAGCCAGTAGAGCTGGCCCCTGGACAACTCGAAACCGATGGAATTGAGCTTGGGCGCGATGGTGCTCGGTAGGAACCACACGCAGAACGCGATGACCATCGAATAGGTGGTCACGGCGAGCGTACGCCATGCCAGTTTGCCGTCCCAATGCGCGATGTCCTCGGGGTGCCAATCTGTCAGGACGTGTCCACGCGCGCTCATCGCGGATGCTCCTCGGGTGTCGGTAAGGGGCACTGATCGCTGTATCCCTATTTAGCAGGGAGCCTAACAGGTTAATTCTTCGCTGTGTGCTCTCAGCCGCCGATTCGGCTCATGATGCGTGAGGGTGTCGCAAAGGTGGTTTCGTCCAGGCCATGGGCTATGGGCTTGGGCCACATGGCGGCGCGCCACAGATCGGCCAACGCCTGCTCGCCGGCCCCGGCCCGCAAGGGAGTTCGCAGGTCGGTCTCGGTGGTGGAGAACAGGCAGCTGCGGATCTGCCCGTCGCTGGTCAGCCGGGTTCGGTTGCAGGCGGCGCAGAAGGGTGCGCTGACCGAGGCGACGATGCCGACCGTGCGGCTGGGGTCGCCGTCGATATACCACAGCCGCGCCGGGGCGGCGGGGTCCTGCCGGGCTACCGGGGTGAGCCGGTGCCGGGCGCCCAGCAGGTCGAGCAGGTCGGCCCGGGTGACCAGCCGGCGACGGCTCCAGGAGTGGGGCGGGCCGATGGGCATCTGCTCGATGAAACGCAGCTCGATGCCCGATGCCAGGCAGAAGTCGAGCAGATCGGCCGCGTCCGCATCGTTCACCCCGCGCACCACCACGGCGTTGACCTTGATCGGTGCCAGGCCGGAGGCCCTGGCTGCGGCTATGCCGGCCAGCACATCGGGCAGCCGATCCCGGTGGGTGATCTGCCGGAAATGCGCGGGGTCGAGGGTGTCCAGGGAGATGTTGACCCGCCGCAGCCCGGCAGCCGCCAGCGTCTGGGCCCGATGGGCCAGACCGAGCCCATTGGTGGTCAGCGCCAGGTCGGGTGGGGTTCCCTCGTCGGTGATCAGCCCGGCACAGCCGGCGACGATGTCTGCCAGGCCGCGGCGCAACAGGGGTTCGCCACCGGTGAAGCGGAT
This sequence comes from uncultured Propionibacterium sp., assembly GCA_938036835.1. Taxonomy (GTDB): domain Bacteria; phylum Actinomycetota; class Actinomycetes; order Propionibacteriales; family Propionibacteriaceae; genus Brooklawnia. The sequence goes on along the minus strand of CALHWB010000029.1, from coordinate 3,608 downwards.
CTTGCGGATACCCAGCCGCCGCACGGCGATGGTGCACAACCGCAGCACTTCGGCATCGGTCAGGGTCTGTTCATCGGGTAACCAGGCCAGCCCCTCGGGAGGCATGCAATAGCTACAGCGCAGATTGCAGCGATCGGTCAACGAAACCCGCAGGTCGCGGGCGATGCGCCCCAACTGGTCGCGCAGCAGGCCGCCGGCCACGGGCGCGACGCGATCTGGCATGGCAGCACCCTAGCTTGCGCGGGTTGGAGCCGTGCATATTCATTCGCGGCCCGGCCGGCGGTGGCGCGTCGCTTGGCCGGCCGAGGCATGCTCGGGTCATGGCCGGCGGGTGCTATCCAGATCGACAGGTGCATGCGGTGATCGTCGCCGGGGGCGCCGGCGAACGTCTTGGGCGGCGTGTCAAGGCGGATCTCGAACTTGGCGGGCGGCGGTTGCTCGACCTCGTCTGGTCGGGTCTGGCCGGCGTGGTCGCCGGCCGCCGGGTGGTGGTTGCCCCGGAGAACGTGACGATACCCGACGGGGCGATCCGTACCCTGGAGCAGCCGCCTGGCGGTGGCCCGTTGGCGGGCATCGGTGCGGGCCTGGCCGCCCTCAACGTGACCGATCCGACGGCCCGGGTGCTGGTCTGCGCCGTCGACAGTCCGGGCATGGGCCGGTTGGCGGTGCGCCTGGTGCAGGCGCTGGACGCGGCGCCCGCCCATGATGGCGCGGTGATCCACGGCGGCGAACCGGTGCCGTTCCGCCAGTATCTGCAGGCCTGTTACCGGTTGCCCTCGTTGACCAGGGTGCTGGCTGCGGCCGGGGAATTGCGCAACCGCGGCGTCGGCCGGACGCTGCGCGTCCTCGATCTGGTCGAGGTACCTGCGGCAGCGGAGGACTGCCGGGATATCGACAGTTTTGCCGATCTCGCCTGGTGGGCCGCCCGGCTGGGGCCGGCAGCGGCCGATCCGGGCAGCTGGGCGGGCTGAGCGGCCGGCCGCGGGGATGCGCCGGGTTCACCGCTCGGCGAGTTGGGCGTAGATCGACCCCAGCAGCGGGATCAGGACGTCCAGCGTGTCATTCATGCCACCGGTCGATCCGGGCGAGGCGACCACCAGCGCGCCCGCAGCATCGCGGGCGGTGATGCCGGCCACTTCCCGGGACAGCGGCGACAGTAGGGTGTGGGCCAGACCGTGGGCGCGGATCTGTTCGGCGATGCCGGGAATCTCGACCGCGATCACCGAGCGGACGACCTCGGGCGCCTCATTGCCCGGGCCGAATCCGCTGCCACCCAGGACGATCACGAAACGATCGCCGCGGGCCAAGGCGGCTCGAATGGCCGTCGCCACCGGCCGGTGGCCCTCTGCCACGACCACGGTTTCGATCGCGGTCAGCCCGGCCGCTGCGAGCCGGCTGGCGCACGCCGGACCGGAACTATCCCGGCGTTCTCCGGCGAGCACGCGGTCACTGGTGACGATGACGGTGGCGGAAATGGTGGACAGATCGTATTCGCGCGGTGCGGGCATCGGGTTTTCTCCTGATTCGGTTCGGCCGTGTCCAGTCTGCCGGTGCCGGCCGGCCGCCGGCACCCGCTACGGATAGATCGGCCATACCCGATGCGGGCCAGTACCCAAGGGGCCACAAACGATGTCACAGACTACCTCGGCCCACATCGCCGCACGAACCACCGGCCCGGTCGCCCCTGCCCCGGGCCGGATCCCGAGACCACCCGCGGTGGCCACCCGAATCCCGCAGTTCGTGGCCGGCGACACCGGGTGACAGCCGGCCAGAGGCTCTCACGCTGGCCTCGTGGATCGGACAGGGCTTGACCCGGTGGGGCGTCCCATGATCTCGCCGATGGACCGGACCCACCGGCCGAGCCGGGATACTTGAGCTGTGGACGAGAACCTTTCCGGTCGGCCCAGTCTGCGCTACGCCGCACCGCCCGATCTGAGCCGATTCGCTTGGTGGTCGATCGGCGCCGCCGGGCTCACCATCGGGCTGAAAACCGGGGCGGCGGTGCTCACCGGCTCGGTTGGCCTGCTTTCGGACGCGGCCGAATCGCTGGTCAACCTGGTTGCCGCGGTGGTGGCGCTGATCGCGCTCAAGGTTTCGATCCGACCACCCGATGAACGGCATCCCTACGGCCACAGCAAGGCCGAGTATTTCTCGGCGGCCGTGGAGGGCGTGATGGTCTTCCTAGCGGCGGCCCTCATCATCGTCACAGCCGTTGAACGCCTGATCAGACCCCGGTTGCCCGAGCAACTCGGTACCGGCCTGGTGATCTCGGTGATTGCCTCGCTGATCAATGGGGGCGTCGGTGCACTGCTGATCCGCAAGGGCCGGCAGTACGACTCGGCCACGCTGGCTGCCGACGGCAAGCACCTGATGACCGACGTGGTCACCTCGGCAGCGGTGCTGGTCGGGGTGGGGTTAGTGGCCATTACCCGGCAGCCGTTGCTCGATCCCATCGTTGCGTTGCTTGCCGGGCTCAACATACTGTGGACCGGATTCATTCTGATTCGCGACTCGGTATCCGGGTTGATGGACACCGCCCTGGACAGCGCCGTGAGCGAGCGCCTGAACCGGGTGCTGGCCGCTCGCCGCCAGCCGGGCCGAATCGACTTTCACGCGGTGCGCACCCGGCAGGCGGGCAATCGCAAGTTCATGGACCTGCACGTCCTGGTGCCCGGGCATTGGGATGTGCAGCGAGGGCATGACCTGACCGAGCAGATCATTGACGACCTGGTCGCGGCGGTGCCCGGCCTGCGGGTGTCGGCCCATATCGAGCCGATCGAGGATCCGAAGTCCTATTCCGACGAGCTTGACTTCTAGGGACGCGCCGGCAGCGGCGCGCTGGTGCCGGTCGGGAAACCACGATCGACGCGGCCCAGCAGCCGGCTGCCGGTGATCGCCTCAGCCGCGTTCGTCCTTGTCCGTCGATCGGTCTGCGTCCTTGTCCCGGTCTGCGTCCTTGTCCGCCAGCCGGTCGTAGAGTTCGGTGACCCCGCGGGTTATCCGGGTCACGATGTCAACCTCGGTATCCTTTACCGGATTGCCTGCATCGGGCTTGGGTTTGTCCTCGGCGATCTCGGTGGTTTCGCTCCCGGGGATATCCGCGGCCGCCCCGGGCCCGGTGGTATCGGTCTGCTTGCCGTCCGGGTCCTGCGCGGTGAAGGAGAAATCGTTGAGCACCCTAACCCCCGGGAACGTCGGATCCTCGGAATAGGTCGGTGCGATCGGTGCCGTACCGAACAGCCGCCCCTGCGGGGGGCTAGCCTGCCCGGCATCCTCATCGGCCGCGGCTGCCGTCGATTCGTTCGCAACCTCCGAGGCCGCTGGCGTGTCAGCGGCTGCGGCCGGCCCGCCGCCGGGTTGCGGTTCGGGGACCGCTGGGGTCTCGGGGTCTGGCCGGGTTTCGGGGGCCGCGGCTGCCTCGGCTGCGGCGGGTGGCTCGCCGTCGGGTTGCGGTTCGGGGACCGCTGGGGTCTTGGGGTCTGGCCGGGTTTCGGGGGCCGCGGCTGCCTCGCCGCCGGGTTGTGATTCCGGTTCGGCGGGCGTCCCGGCGCCGGCCTGCGGTTCGCCGATCGATGCCGGCTCGGCGGCTGCCGCCCCGCCGTCCTCGG
>CALHWB010000028.1 GCA_938036835.1 uncultured Propionibacterium sp. | reverse complement strand
CCGCCGCGCCCGCACCGCTCGGGCGGGCGGGCAGGCCGGCCACGAACCCCTGGGCGCCCCAGGGGCCAGTGGTGCCGCTGGCGCCCTGACCGAAGGACACCGCGAGCGCCACCGACCCCGGCGCCTGGCCCGGCGCGTAAGGCGGGATGTTGTCTAGCACCTGGGTCGGTTCGGGCTGCCCCGCAGCGAACCGATCGGCCGGTTCTCCGGTTGCGAAGGCGGGCCGACCGGGTACCGGCTCCGGGATAGCGGGCGGCCCGGCGACCGGTGCACCACCGGTCGGGTCCTCCTGCCGCCCGGCACCGGCCACCGGAGCATCCGGCTCGGCCGGTTCGGCGTCATCGAACTGAAACAACGCCGCCGGTTCCACGAACTCGAAGGCCTGATCCTCGCCATCGGCGACCTCGGAGCCGGCAGCGGAATCGCCCTCGCCCCCCGGCGGGGCAGACGCCTCGCCGCTAGCCGCGGCGGCAACCGCCGACGGCCTCCCATCCTCGCCGGGTTCCTCGGCAGCCGCTCGGTCGGGCGCCGCGGGCTGCTCCTCGTCCCCCTCATCGTCGGTCATCGCCGCGCGCGCCGCAGCCAACGGAACTGCCGGTGCGGCCACCGGAGGCGCCGCATCCGGGGTATGGATCTCACCGTAGAAACCACCGATGCTGGCCGGGGCATCCTCATCGGAAGAATTCGGTTCCTCCAATCCCTGAGGTACCCCCTCGTCGGAGACGGCGGCGGCCGGCTCAGCCGTCGCAGGCCGTGGCTCGGCCTCGACGGCATCCAGATAGACCGCCGAGGCGGTGACGGCCCCCACCACCAGCGGCAGCTGCAGCAGCTGCCGGGGATCGACATCGTCCAGCGGAACATAGACCTGCCTGGCGGTCAGGCTGACCTCATACCAGGTGTGGGCACCCGAACCGATGGCCAGCTGCTCCCCGGATTCGGCCGCCAGCACGCGAACCGAGCCCCGCAGCAGGCAATGCAACTGTTCGTCGTCCCAGAAGAAGACCGCCAGATTGGGCATCGAATCCAGTCCCGCGCCGGCCAGTTCGGCGCTGATCTCGGTGATCGACACGGCCTTCAGCAGCTTCTCCCACAGCCGGTTGACGAGGTTGGTGGCCGCCGGCGGCGCCGGTTGCATGATGACCATGGACGTCGGCCCGGAAAGCACGACCCAGCGGCCATGGGTGTAGGTAGCGCGCCAGGCGCCGAACTCGGTTCGCATCAAGACTCCTCGTCAAGGGGGGTGCCCACCTGCGGGCGACTAATCAAGCTTCGCACCGGCAGGGTTCGCCGGCAATCCTGACCCGCCTCAACCACGCCGGTGGGACATCCGATTGACGATGGCATCACCGATCGATTGCACCATCTGCACCAAGACGATCAACGCCACCAAGGCCATCAGCAGGGCCGAGCCGATGAACCGTTGATATCCGACCCGGATAGCGAAATCGCCGATGCCGCCGCCGCCCAGCGCACCGGCAAAGGTCGAATAGCCGATCAGGGTCACCAGCGTCAAGGTGGCCCCCGAGATCAGACCGGGCAACGATTCTGGCAACAACACCTTCCAGACGATCTGGGCGTTGGTGGCCCCCATCACCTGCGCGGCCTCCACCTTACCGGGCGACACCTCCCGCAAGGCGGCCTCCACCACGCGGGCATAGAAGGGAATCGCCCCCACCGACAACGGAACGATCGCCGGCGCCGGGCCATAGGCGGTGCCCGCGATCCAGCGGGTCACGGGAATCAACGCGATCATCAAAATCAGGAAAGGCAGCGATCGCCCGGCATTCACCACCACGCCCACCACCTGATAGACCACCGCGCTGGGCCGCGGCCCGTCAGGCGCGGTGATGCGCAGCAGCACCCCGATGGCCAGCCCAAAGACCAGCACCACGACGAACGATCCCCCGGTCATGATGCCGGTCTCGCCCAGCGCAGCCAGCAGATCGGGCAGATAGTCGATTGCGGTCTTCTCGTTCACAGTTGGGCGCTCACCTCCCGCTCGGTCAGGTAGCGGCGCACCGCCGCATGATCGAACTGCCCGCCGGGGTGCGACAACGAAACCCGCAGGCGACCGACCTTGCGGCCGGCTATCTGGTCGACCGAACCACCCAGAATCGAGACATCCAATCCGAAATTCCTAGTCAAACCCGATATGACGGGTTCCGAAGTGTGTTCCCCGGTAAAGGTGAGCACCACCGAGCGATGGTCCGCGTCCAGGCTGGGATCCCCGGTCGGCAGCAGGATATCGGCCAATCCGGACTCCGGTCGAACCAGCACATCCAACAGCGCCCCCTGCTCCACGATGCGGCCATCGGCCATCAGGGCAGCCGCATCGCAGATGCGCCGCACCACCTCGGATTCGTGGGTGATCAACACCATCGTGACCCCGGTCGCCCGATTGATCCGGAACAGCAGTTCCAGGATCTGTTCGGTGGTGGCCGGATCCAGGGCGCTAGTGGCCTCGTCGCAGAACAGCACCTGCGGATCCGCCGCCAGCGCGCGGGCGATACCCACCCGCTGCTTCTGCCCACCCGAAAGCTGGGACGGATAGGAACCTGCCCGATCGGCCAGGCCCACCATTTCCAGCAATTCGGCGACCCGCCTGGCCCGGGCGGCGGCCGGGACGCCCTGGATCTCCAGCGGGAAGGCGACATTGCCGGCCGCGGTGCGGGCATTCAGCAGGTTGAAATGCTGGAAGATCATGCCCATCCGGTACCGGGCGGCACGCAGCTCGCGGCGGTTCAGCGCCGTCAGCTCCACGCCAGCCACCTCGACCACACCCGAGGTGGGCCGTTCCAAGGCGGTGAGGCAGCGCATCAGGGTGGTCTTGCCGGCGCCGCTGCGGCCCAGAATGCCGAAGACCTGGCCGGACGACACATGCAGGCAGACATCCTGCACGGCCGTCACGGCCTTCGGCCCCGTGTCGTAGACCTTGGTCAGGTTGGCGACGGTGATCATCGAACCGGTCACCCCTTGGCCGGCAGCACGGAACCCTGGTAGTGCTCGGTGATCCAGGTGGCGAGCCCCGGGGATTCCAGGGCCTTGGCTAGCGCCTGCACCCGCGGATCGGCCTTCAAGGCCTGCTTGACCACCAGCACGTTGGCGTATGGATTACCCTCGGCGACCTCCAGGAACAGCGCATCGTTGGCGGGCACCAACCCGGCCTCCAGCGCATAGTTGCCGTTCACTATGGAAAGGGTCACCCCCGGATCGGCCAGGGATGCGGCCAGCTGCGGCCGGTCGATCTTGACGAAGGAAAGATTCCTCGGGTTCTCGTTGACATTGGCCTCGGTCACCTGAGAGTAGTCCAGGCTGGGATCGCCCGCGTTCACGTCGAGTCCCAGCAGGCCGGCATCCTTAAGCAGGAACAACGCCCGAGCCTGATTGGTGGCATCGGCGGGAATGGCGACCTTCGCGTTCTGGGGCACATCGCTCAGCGCCGTGACCTTCTTGGAATACAGGCCCAGCGGCTCGACGTGCACGGTCGCGACCGGTACCAGATCCGAACCCTCGTGCTTGGCATTCCAGTCATCCAGGTAGGGCACATGCTGGAAGAAGTTGGCGTCCAGGTCACCGGCATTCACCAACTGGTTTGGGTCCACCCCACCGGAAATCTCGGTCACCTGGACCTTGACATCGCCCAGCAGCCCCAATTCGGTGGCCCGCTCGATCAATTCGGCGTGCGGAATGACATCGGCCATCACCCGGAGCGGTGCGGAGGAAACCGCATCGGAGCCGGATCCAGATGTGCTGCCGCCGCAGGCGGTCAGCGTGACCAGCGTGGTCAGCGCCACGGCACCGGTCAACAGGCTGCGAATTCGCATAGCGCGTCTCTCTTCTTCGGATATCGGTAGGTCTGGGCCCAACGGCACGGTCCGCAGCGATCCGCGTGCTGGACAGGATCGCTGCGACTCGGGCGAGGAGCGATCGGGTCCGTGCTGTCAGGCGCACATGCCCCAACAGCACATGGGCATCGGGAAACCGCGGCTGGTGTCGCATACGCAGTTGCCGATCCTCACGGCGTGAGAGCCTACCGCACCCGGCCGGCGATCAACAATGTGTCCACCCGCTCCCGGGGAGGATCCGGCTCAGCCGGCGTCCAGCAGCCCCCGGGCCAGGGCCGGGCCCATCGCAGGCCACACCGGCAGCCGGCTCATCAGCGTGGCCTGCAAGGCATGGTAGACATCGGGATGACCGGCCCAGGTGCGGGTCGAGGGCCGGTTGGCGGCGTCGAGTTCATGCGTCCACACCCCGGGAGCCTCGATCAGGTATTGCGCGCAATAGTCCAGCCATTCGCGATACCAGCGGCCGTATCCGGCGACCGCATCCGGGGCCGAGCCGGCATCCAGCAGGGCACGGCGGATCGCTGCCGCGGCCGAAACGCCCTCGGCAGCCACCCAGTGCATCCGCTCGCCCACGATGGGCCTGCCGGCGAAGTCGGTGGTGTAGACAAAACCGGGCGCCCCATCCACGAACCAGCCATCGGTGCGGGCGCGGTTGAACAGCTCTTCGGCGGCGGGCAGCAGCCAGCCGGGCACCGGCAGCCCGTGGGCGGCCAGCGCGGCCCGGGCCTGCACAACCAACCGGGACCATTCGAGCCCATGCCCGGGAGTCACCCCGTAGGGCCGGAAGGGATGGGCGGGCCGATCGGCGTTGTAGTCGGGCCGGGGCCGCCAACTGGTGTCGTAGTGTTCCGGCAGCCGCCAGCCATTGGCCCGGGCCTGCCGGTTGACCCCGAAATCGATGATCTGCACGGCACGTTGCAACCACTTCGTATCGCCGGTGACATCGGCGGTCACCAGATAGGCCTCGACGGTATGCATGGCGGCGTTGATGCCGCGGTAGTCCTCGGGGTCGGTGAAGTCGGCCGCATAGGACTCGACCGGCATCCGGTATTCGCCGTCCCACCAGTGTTCGTCCTGGACGGCCAGCGCATCGGCCAGCAGTTCGTCCGCCCCGGGACGATCGGCAGCGACCGCATTGGCGGCCGCCAGCAGCACGAACGCATGCTGGTAGCACTCCTTGCGGGAACCGGGATCACTGGGCTCGGCGTGACCTTGCGCGTCCACCTGGTGACCGACCGCGCTCCACCAGCCGCCGTGCCGGTCGTCCCGCAACGCCCGGCTCAAGGCCCGGACGCCGTGGTCGGCGAACCGGCTACAATCCGGGATGCCCAGCAACGTCCCGATCGAGAAGACGAAGGTCATCCGGCCGGTGATCCACAGTTCGACCGGATGCGCGGCATCCACGGTACCGTCCGCACCGAGCCAGCCGAACCCGCTGGGCACGGCAGCCCCACGCGCATAGCGCAGCAGGGCGTGGGTCTCGCCGGCGAGCCAGCGATTGTGTTCTGCAGAACCTATCCAATTGAGTGCCATACGTCGGTCCTCCTCGACCAGTCGGGTATTCAGGGGATGCCGCCCGCCTACGGCAGGGTGGGATGACCCAGCAATTCTAACCCGTTGCCACCCGCCGGACACCGCGTCAACTGCACAAATGAGGTCACCGCCGCGAACCGGATCGAGGCCGCGAGCGGCACCTCGCCGCGCAGGCGCATCCGGCACGCCAGCCAACCGGCGACCGGCCGGCTACCGCCGCAGACCCACCAGGGCGCGGACGAACCTCCTGGTGGTGTCGGCGTCCCGGACGGCCAGTCGCAACCATTCGGAGCCCAGCCCCGGGAAGGAGGCACAACTGCGCACCGCGAAACCGGCCTCGGCCAGGGCCTCGGGTACCCGGGCGCCCAGCCCGGCCACCGACACCAGCACGAACGGTGCGGCCGCGGCGGGCACCACCTCGAACCCGGCGGCGGCCAACTCGGCAACCAGCACCGCCCGCTCGCGCGCCACCTCGGCGAGCAGCTGCGGGACGGCAGCCAGCGCCTGACGCGAGCAGCAGGCCACCATGGCGTCCAGCGCCGGGGTGCTCACCGCCCAGGGCGCCCGGTCCCGTGCCAGCCGGGCGATCAACTCCGGATCGCCGACCAGGTAGCCGGCCCGCAGCCCCGGGATACCCCACAGCTTGGTCAGCGAACGCACCACCAGCAGGCCGGCCAGCTGCCCGGCGATCAACGATTCCCGCTGGCCGGGCACGAAATCCATGAAGGCCTCATCGACCACGACCACCCGGCCGGGCCGCACCAGCCGGCGCAGCTCGGCCGCCGGATGCAGCACCCCGGTTGGATTGGTCGGGTTGCCGACCAGCACCAGCCGGGCATCGGCGCCGACTCGCCCGGCGGCCAGCCGGAAGCCCTCCTCGGGACGCAGCAGCAGGCGCCGCACCCGGCGCCCGGCGGCCCGCAGGGCCGCCTCGGGCTCGGTGAACTGCGGATGGACCACCACCGCCGGGTCGCCCG
>CALHWB010000027.1 GCA_938036835.1 uncultured Propionibacterium sp. | reverse complement strand
CCGGCCGCCCGGGTGGGCTGGCCGGCCGGATCCGCGGAAGCCGCTGCCGCTTCCGCGACACCCGCGGCATCGGATGCGGGGGTGGGTGTCTCCGGTTCGGTGGCCATGCCCCCACACTACCCGCGGGGCCGGGAACCACGGCCGGGCACGCCCACCCGGCACCGGCCTGGCCGGCACAACCCCCAGCCGGGCTGCCGGCCGGTTCCGTCGCGGCGACCGGACCGACTTTGGCAGCGCGAGCCCCACCGGCCATACTTGGTTGGTGGCCGATTTGGCCACCGCTATCATGAGGAGCGCCGTAGTGCCCGAATCAAAGGTCCGCAGGGAGGCCGCCACCAAGAAGGTCGCCAAGCGAAAGGCCGAGACCGCCAAGTCCAGGCAGCAGGCCAAGGCACGTGCCCGGCTGTCGTCCGGCAGCCGCGACTGGGTACCGTGGGTGTTCATCCCGGTTGGCCTGCTGGGCGTGCTCTGGCTGCTGGTCTTCTACATCGCCGGCTACCAGGTCCCGGTAATGAAGAATCTCGGCAACTGGAACTACCTGATCGGGCTCGGTCTGATCGCATCCTCGTTCATGATCGCCACCCTTTGGAAGTAGCCGCCCACGGGCCGGGCAGGTTCAATCCCGGCCGGCCGGGCGTGACCAGGGCCACCGGGCAGGCAACCAGCCATCAGACACCGCCGGTTGGCTGACGGTGGTGTCCTCGGGCTGCTCGGCCATCCGCTGCGCGGCGCGCGCGATATCCTCGGCGTATTCGTCCACGACTATCGCCGCCCGGTCGATCCGCCCCAGCCGATAGGCAGCCCGGCCGAGCATATGGGCCGAGATCGGGGCCACGACGAACTGCATCGCCACCACCAGCACCGCGGTGGCGGTTACCTGACGGTTCTGCATCACCAGCGCCAGCCCCAGACACATCGACACCAAACCCAGCACCTGGGGTTTGGTGGCTGCATGCATCCGGGAGAACAGGCTCCGCAACCGCACCATACCGATCGCGGTGATCAGCGTGAGGGACGTCCCGAACACGATCGACACGACCCCGAGCACCTGCAACCAGCCAATCACCGCCGGCCACCCGCCCGATCGCCTGGCGGCGCCTCGTCCCGGGCGGGCCCCCGTCCGGGACGAGG
>CALHWB010000026.1 GCA_938036835.1 uncultured Propionibacterium sp. | reverse complement strand
GGCGGCGCCCAGATCGCGGCGGGGGCCGCCTGGTATCTGGCTGCCCTGGGGATGGATGTGCGGGTGCTGTCGATGGCCGGTATCCTGTCCAGCGATCCGGGGCTGGACCGAGCCAAACAGATCTGGCATCTGCGGGGAGCAGCCGACCGGGTGCAGGCGGTGGGCAATGTCCTCTTCCCAAGACGCTGGCCGGTCTTCCGCAATTCGGAATGGAATCGAGCCCGCCGGGACGGCCGCCTACGGGTCATCACCATACCGCTGCTGCGGCATACCGGCCCCGGTGGCTATTTCGCCGCTGCGCCGCTGTTGCCGGATGGCCGGAAACCATGCCAGACGGCTGCCGACAGCATCCTCGCGGTCCTGGTTGCGGCGGGCCTGGCCACCGACAATTCGGCGGCCGGCCCGGGCCGCACGCGAACGGGCCGGCCGCAGCCCGAGCCGTGAACCCCGCACCGGATCGTCGGCTGCAACCGGCCCAGGGCCCGGACCCTCCCCGGGGATGCCACCACCCGAGCCGGCCGGGCACATCGTCACCCGCTATGCATAGGACTTCGCTACCTCGATCTGCTCGCCGGCCCAATCGAACTCCGCATTGAGCTTGTCGTAGACGGTATCCATCGCGGCATGCAGATCGGACTTGAAGGTCTCGTCCGGAACGACGATCTGCATCCCATGGCTTTCCAGATCGGATTTGACCGTCTTTTCCTGCTCGACCGAATCCTGCCAAGCGTGCCGGGACGACTTGTCGGCGGCAGCGGCGATCAGGTTCTGGGTATCGGCGTCCAGGCTGTCGAACAACCGCAGGTTGAACAGGTACATGTTCGGGCTGAGCAGGTGATAGGTCTCGATCATGTGCGACTGCACCTCGTACCAGCCATTGGCCAGCACGGTCAGGTAGGGGTTCTCCTGGCCGTCGATGACGCCCTGTTCGAGTGCGGTGAAGATCTCGGTGATCGCCATCGGGGTGACCGTGGCCCCCATGGCCTCACCGCACATGATGTAGACCGGCACGTTCGGCATCCGCAGCCGGAAACCACGGAAGTCGTCCATCTTGGTGATCGCCCGGTTGGCGGAGACCACCCGCAGCCCGTTGAGCGACCAGCCAAGATGTTTGATGCCCAGGCCGGTGCAGGCATCGGCGATGAACTTCCCGGTGTTCCCGTCCAGTGCCTTACGCGCGTGCTCGTAGTCGTTGAAGAGGAAGGGGAACTCGGCCAGGCCAAGTTTGCGGTCCGCATTGGCGAGCAACATGCCCGGCACCGCCATCTCAAGGCTGCCGTTGCGTACCCCGTTGCTCATGGCCTCCTCGTCGCCCAGTTGGCTGTTCGGGAAGACCTGTACCTTTATCTCGCCATTGCTGCCCTGCTCGACCTCGGGTTTGAACACCTCGATCAGGGCCTTGTGGTTGGGGTGGTTCTCGTTGAAGTAGTGGCCGACCCGGATGGTCTTCAACGAGCCACCACCCGGTGTCGCGCCGCCGCCGTTTCGCCCACTGCAGGCCACCGTGGTGGCCGCGATCGCGGTCGCCGTGGCGCCGAACAGGAAGGTCCTTCTCTTCATTGGGTTCTCCTTCGAATCACTTTAGGGGTCTCCGGGTGGCTGTTCACCGCAGCAGGTTGCCGGGCATGGTGATGATCTGCGGGAAGCCGGCCAGCAGCAGCAATAGGCAGAAATACAAGGTGAAATACGGCCAAATTGCCTTGCTGAGCTGCACGATGCTGATCTTCGATATGCCGCAGCCCACATAGAGCACGGTGCCGACCGGCGGAGTGATCAGGCCAACCGAAAGGTTGATGACCATCAACACGCCGAAGTAGATGGGGTCTATGCCGATCGCGGTGACCACCGGCAGCAGCACCGGGCCGAAGATCAGGATGGCCGGGGTCATGTCCATCACGCAGCCGACCAGGAACAGGAAGGCCATGATGATGAGCATCATCAGCGTCTTGTTGGTGGTGACGCCCAGCAGGGTATCGGCCAGTTCGGCAGGGATCTGCGCGACGGTGATGGCATAGGCGGAGACCATCGCGGCGGCGGCCAGGAAAAGCACCACGCCGGTGGTCTTGGCGGTCTGGATGAGCACCTCGACCATTTTGCGTGGGGTCAGCTCCCGATAGACCAGGCTGATCAGGAAGGCGTACACGGCAGCCACCACACCCGCCTCGGTTGGGGTGAACACGCCACCGCGCAGCCCGACGATGATGATCAACGGCAGGATCAACGCCAACCCGGCCGACCGCAGGCTGCGGAGCCGGTCGGCGGCGCTGGCCCGGGGAAGCCTGGTCATCTGCTCGCGGCTGGTCAGCACCCGCCACAGCACCATGATCGACAGGCCCATGATCACGCCCGGGACGATGCCGGACATGAACATCCCGGTCACCGACACCCCACTGATGACGCCGAACAGGATCATCGGGATGCTGGGCGGGATGACGGTGCCGATGATCCCGGTGGAACCGACCAGTGCCGTGGCCTTCTCCACCCGGTATCCCTTGGATGTCATCATCGGGATGAGAATCGCCCCGAGTGCCGCGGTATCCGCGACCGCTGAGCCGGAGATGCCGGCAAAGATGATGCCGGTGATCACCGTCACATAGCCCAGGCCGCCGCGGATATGACCGACCATGGAACTGGCGAAATCGACGATGCGCCGGGACACGCCGCCGGCGTTCATGATCTCCCCGGTCAGGATGAAGAACGGGATCGCCATCAAGGCAAAGTTGTTCGCCCCGTTAACCATGTTCTCGGCGAGCACCTGGGTGTTGAACAGGCCCAGGTAGGCCAGCACGACGCTGCCGGCCACCAGCATGGCGGCCGCTACCGGGGTGTTGAAAGCCAGGAAGAGGAACAGGACCCCCAGGAACAGCCAGATCATCCGACCGTCTCCAGCGCAGCCTCGGCCCGGTCGACTTGTTTCTCCAAGCCCCCCAGGAATCCCAGGGTCACCGTCTGGACCACCAGGATGGCGATGATCGTGACGCAGGAGACCAGCCCGGCCGCGTACATGGTGTTGCGTGGGATCCCGGTCACCGGGGCGGGCACGCCGGCGTTCAACGTCATCAATCCCAGCAGCCCGTCGATGAGGAACCCCAGCATCGCGATGAACACGATGTTGGACGAGATCAGCACTATCCGGCGGCCGAGCCAGGCAAACCTGGCCGTCAGCACATCGACCGCCAGATGCCCGCGTTCATGGGTGGCCACGATCGCGCCGAGGAACACCACCCAGACGAACAGGTAGCGCGCTGCCTCCTCCGACCAGGTGAGACCCGAATGGAAGACATAGCGCAGGAACGCGTTCAAGAAGACGAATGCGACCATAAACACCAGCGCGATCACCACCAGTGCCTTCAAGGAGAGATCCAGCGCCCGCAGGATTCTGCGTAGTGCCCCCAATGCTCCGGCCGTCGTCGTGCCGCCGGATGGCTGCTCCCCGGGTGCGGATCTGTCCGCCTGCGAACTCATTTCTCGCGCCTTTCTGGCCTTGGGCATCACATATTCACGGGAAACGCCTGGTTTCCAGTGGATCGAGGATGACCGCGTCGTCCCCTCCTGCTGGCAGAACCATAGCCATCGGCGGCCCGGCAGCCGGCGAGCTATATGGAATTGTGATCAAGCGCACATTTCGGTGGCTGGCGCACGGCTGCCACCCGGGACGCGACGGCCACCGTGGGTTCGGTCCCGCCGGCCGACGGCATCGTCCGCGGGCATGCCCAAGCAGGACGCCCGGCTCGGCCGGGCCGGGGTATGCGGCGCCGCCGCGTCCTCGGCCGCATCGGCGATCGCCACGAGCATCCCGGCGATCACGGCCCGGAGCCCGCGCAGCGCTGGATGAGCCGGGGTGCTGCCCGGTCGCCCAAACCGAGACCGTGGAGCCCGCGCCGAAACCTCAGCGGGGCGCGGTTTGCCCGGCCCCGGCGGAATCGTAGGCGGCCAGCACCGCCTCGCGAAGGGTGTCGAGACCCACAGCGCCCAGTTCCAGGGCGGTCTGATGGAAGTGAGCCAGCGAGAAGCCGGCACCCTGACGGCGCTGTACCTCCGCACGAAGCTCCAGCCAACACCGCTCGCCGATGCGATAGCTGGGGGCCTGACCCGCCCAGCCGAAATAGCGCAGCACCTCGAACCGGGCGCTGGCCGGCTCCATCGACACATACCTGTTGAAGTACTGCCAGGCCTTGTCGAAGTCCCATCGGCCACCGCCGACCTCCTCCGGCGCCGGCAACTCGCAGTGGACACCTAGATCCAGCACCACGCGCACCGCACGCAGCGCCTGGGCGTCGAGCAGGCCCATCAGATTGCCCGGATCGGTGTGAAAACCGAGTTCGGCCATCAGCCGTTCGGCATACAGCGCCCAGCCCTCGCAGTGGCCGGAGATCCAGATACCGTTGCGCCGCCAGTCGTTGAGATCGGGGTTGGCCATCGCGATGACATGTTGCAGGTGGTGACCGGGCACTCCCTCGTGGTAGACGGTGGTCAGCTCCCGCCAGGTGCCGAAGTCGGTGACGCCCTGGGGCACCGACCACCACATCCGTCCGGGCCGGGACAGGTCATTGCTGGGCTGGCTGTAATAGATACAGCCGCTGTTGGTGTCGGCGATCCGGCACTCGATGCGCCGGAAGGCCTCGGGAATGGCGAAATGCCCGCCCTGGACCATCGCGGCGACCGCCTCGTCGGCATGTTCCTGCATCCATTCGCGTAGCGCCGCGGTGCCATGCAGCCGGTAGCGAGGATCGGCCTCCAGAGCCTGCTGGGCCTCGCGGACGCTCGCGCCGGGCTTGATCTGCTCCGCGGTGGCCTGCATCTCCGCCCGGACGCGGGCCACCTCGGCCAATCCCCACTCATAGGTCTGATCGATGTCGATGGTGGTGCCCAGGAAGAATCGGGACGCCAACAGGTAGCGGTCGCGGCCCACCGCGTCCACCTCGGTAGCCTGTGGACCGATCTGCTCGGCGAGCCGATCGGCTGCCCGGTCGAAGGCCTGCTCGGCGGTCAGGATGCCGGTCTCCAGGTCCTTCGCCAGCGCCTCGGGACGCTGCCCGGCGGCACGGCCCAGGGCGGCGAAATAGCCGTTTGGGGCCGACCAGCCGCGGCACTGCTCGATCAGGTTGGTCACCTGCCGGGCGGCCGGCGCGAGGCCGGCGTCGATGGCGGCGCGCTGGGCGGCGAACCAGCCGTCGATGGCCGATGGCAGCCGGCGCAGCCGGCGGGCGATGAGCGCCCAATCCTCATCGGAGGACTGCGGCATCAGGTCGTGGATTTCTTGCAGTTCGTGTAACCCGCTGGCGATGCCATTGAGGCTGAGCAGATCGGCCCCGGCGGCATGGGTTTCCAATCGCAGCCCGAGGCGTTCGCGCAGCACGGCCAGGGTGACCTCGTCCACCGCATCGATGGGTGTCAGCCCGGCGGCGGCCCGTAGCGTCCGCTCGGCCAGTTCGGCGCCTGCCGCCAGCCCCGCAGGGGACAGGTCGTCATAGCGATCCTGGCCTTCCGGCAAACCGAGATAGGTGGCAAGCAGGGGACTTTGAGTGATCTCCGCGGCAAAGTACTGCTCGGCCAACCGGTCGGTCGCGGTGGGGGTACGAGTCTGTGTCATGACCCGACGATAGCTCGTTACTCGTTGCCCGGGCCAGTTACGGGCAACGCGAGTCGCCTCCGGTCAGTCGCGATCGGCCGGCCGGGTGGCATCGGGGGCCGGCGGCTGGAATGACTGACCGGATTGGTTCGCCTGCCGTTCGGGCGATGGCGGGGGCTGGACCGGCCGGCCGCCGGGCGGCGTACCCAGGCCCTGCCCGGCGGCGGGATCGAACCCCTGGCCGGCGGCGGGATCGAACCCCTGGCCGGGAGCGCCGAGGGCCTGGTTGGGATACGGGGTCACCCCGGACGGCCCCGGCGCGCCGGCCTGCTGACCCCAGGACTGCACCGGCTGCCCGGCCGGGCCGGCTGGCTGCCAAGGCTGCTGGCCGGGGGCGGGCTGCTGGCCGGGGGCGGCCACACCGGCAGCACCCCAAGCGCCGCCCGGTGGCATAGCGGCCGGCTGCGGCTGGGCCGGCGGACGGTCGTCGTCCTTGCGGCTGAAAGCGGCCCGGATCAGTGGAACAGCACCCAACAGTCCGAACAGGGCGAAGCAGACGGTCACCAGCAGCAACTGGCGGGAGGCCCGGGATGGGTCATTCGCTAGGGCAGCCAGCGCGGCGAAATAGGCGGCTACCTGCTCGCCCAGGGAATCGCCCGGCAGGTCGCGCACGGTCCGGCCAAACAGGGTGGCCAACCAGGCGAGGGGCACCAGCACGATCAGCATCGCGGCCAGTACCGGGCCGGTCCTGCGGGTCGGACGCCCAGCGAAATGCCCATAGGTCATCGAAGGCAACCAGGTCACCACGTAACCCGCGAGAAACACAAACTGCCCGAACCAACCGGCCAGGCCGGCTATCACGAGGCTCAACAGCCCGGCACCCAGTGTCAGCCACAATACCTGCCCGGGCTGGCGTACCCGGCTATTGCCATCCGACATCTCGTTCCTCCTCAGACACACACTACGGGCAAGCTCAACCCGGATGCGAATCCCTCCAGGGCATGATTGCCCCCGCGGGCCGGCACGCTTCGGGCGGTCGGATCCGCCCATGGCCGCCCGGCCGTGACCGGCCGCCCACCCGGGATGCCGCGGCGGTCTCGAAGCGCGGCCAAGCCGGTGGCCGGTCATCGGCCATGCAAGGATGGGCGTCCAAAAGGCGTTCGATAAAGACGTTGAGGAGTGTCCCGATGTCCAAGGTGAGGTTCTTTGCCGGCCAGCAGTTTCCGCTCGAGATGCATAAGGTGCGCATCATCCAGAAACTCACGCTGTTGCCCATCGAGCAACGCCTGGCGGCCATCGATGCCGCGGGCCACAACACCTTCCTGCTGCAAAACCGCGACGTCTTCTTGGACATGCTCACCGATTCGGGCGTCAACGCGATGAGCCAGGATCAGCAGGCCGCGATGTTCACCGCGGACGACGCCTATGCCGGTTCGGCCACCTACACCCGGCTGTTCGACAAGATCGTCGAGATCTTCGGCATGCCATTCTTCCTGCCCACCCACCAGGGCCGGGCGGCCGAGAACATCCTGGCCATCTCGCTGGTGCGCCCCGGCACCTGGGTGCCGATGAACTACCATTTCACCACGACCAAACAACACATCGGCGTGCACGGCGGCAGGGTGCTGGAACTGATCCGCCCGGCCGGTCTCGAGGTGGTCAGCACCGAGCCCTTCAAAGGCGATCTCGACGTGGCCCGGTTGCGGCGGTTCATCGCCGCCGAGGGGGCAGAATCGATCAGCTTCGTCCGCATGGAGGCTGGCACCAACCTGATCGGCGGGCAGCCCTTTTCGCTGGCGAACCTGACCGAGGTCTCCACGGTGTGCCGGGCCAATGGCATTCCGCTGGTACTGGACGCCTCGCTGCTCGCCGACAACCTGCACTTCATCAAGACCCGCGAGACCGCCTGGGCGGCCGCCGGCATTCGCGAGATCACCCGGGCCATGGCCGATGCTTGCGACATCGTCTACTTCTCGGCCCGCAAGCTCGGTTTCGGTCGCGGCGGCGGTATCTGCATCCGCGATGAGCAGATGTACAAGCGGATGCGGGGCTATGTGCCGATGTTCGAGGGTTTCTTGACCTATGGCGGCATGTCGGTGCGCGAGATGGAGGCGATCACCGTCGGCCTGGAAGAGACCATGGACGAGGACATGATCAATCAGGGTCCGCAGTTCATCGAGTATCTGGTCAACGAGCTCGGCCATCGCCACATTCCGGTGATCACCCCGCCCGGCGGGCTAGGCGCCCACCTGGACGCGAAGCGGTTCTGCGATCATCTGCCGCAGACCCAGTACCCGGCGGCCGCGCTGGCCTCGGCGCTGTTCATCGCGTCTGGGGTACGCGGCATGGAACGCGGGACGATGAGCGAGGCCCGCGAGGCCGATGGCACCGAACCGCTGGCCGATATGGAATTGGTGCGGCTGGCCCTGCCCCGGCGGGTGTTCACCCTGTCGCAGGTGAACTACGCCATCGACCGGATCGACTGGCTATACCAGAATCGGGCGTTGATCGGTGGCCTGGCCTGGCAGGAGGAACCCGAGATCCTGCGGTTCTTCTACGGCCGGCTCGCCCCGGTCACCGGCTGGCCCGCGCGGTTGGTGGCCCAGTTCCGGGCCGACTTCGGCGATTCGCTGTGAGTCCGGCCGCCGGATGGTGCCGCACCCGGCAGCCGGTACCGGGCCGTCATCCGTGGCGGCGATGGCGGGGCGGGGTCGGGCCGGTCAGCGCCCCAGCCAGCGTTTGATGGTACGGATCCGGGCCGCCAACTGCTCGGTGGTGGCCCGGGCCACCGGTGGTCCACCGCATTCGCGCCGCAGCCCGGCATGCACATGGGAGTGCGGACGGCCCTGGCTGCGGGCGTACTGGGCGACCAGCGAGTTGAGTTCCTTCCGCTGCCGGGCCAGGGTCTCGTGCAGCGCACCGCCCGGGCCGGGCCGCTCCCGCTCGTGACGGCGCACCTGCCGGCGCTGCCGTTCGGTCAGCAGGCGAGTCACCTGCTCGGGTTCCAGCAGGCCGGGCAACCCCAGATACTCCTCCTCGTCCCGACTGGTTGGGGCGGCATGCATGCCGTAGGCCTGGGAGTCGAACAGGACATGATCGAATTGCGCCTCGGCCGAGAGCGTCTCGAACTGGTTCAACAGGTCCGCGCTGGCGGCCTGGGTGCCATTGGCCCGCTCCAGCAGGGCCTCGGTCTCCGCCCAGATATCCACCGGGCCGGCCGGTCTGGGTTTCCCGAGCACGTGGTCGCGTTGCCGTTCCAGGCTCGCGGCATGGGCCAGGATGATCGGCACCGTGGGCAGGAAGACGGTCGCCAACTCGCCGCGCCGCCGGGCGCGGACGAAACGTCCCACCGCCTGGGCGAAGAATAGCGGTGTGGCCGTGGCGGTCGCATAGACCCCGACCGCCAGGCGGGGCACATCCACACCCTCTGAGACCATCCGAACCGCCACCATCCAGCGTTCGGTGCCGGTGGCGAACTCGGCGATCCGCTTGCTGGCGGCGGCATCGTCCGAGAGCACCAGGGTGGGACGGGTGTGCGTCAACTCCATTAGGATCCGGGAATAGGCCCTGGCCGCCGTCCGGTTGCTGGAGATCACCAGGCCGCCGGCATCTGGGATGTGCCGACGCACCTCGGTCAACCGGAGATCGGCGGCGCGCAGCACCGAACAGATCCATTCGCCCTTCGGATCCAGGGCGCTGCGCCAGGCCTGCGCGGTCAGCTCACGCGTCATGGCCTCGCCCAGATTCGCGGCGATCTCGTCGCCGGCCGAGGTCCGCCAGCGCATCGGCCCGCCATAGTTCATGAACACCACCGGACGCACCACATGGTCGCGCAACGCCTCGGCATAGCCATAGACGTGGTCGGCGCGGCTGACCAGCGTGCCGTCGGGGCCCTCGGCATAGTCGACGAACGGAATCGGGTTGGCGTCGCTGCGGAACGGGGTGCCGGTCAGCGCCAAGCGACGCTTCGCGAAGCGGAAGGCCTGCGCGATGGCGTCTCCCCAGCTTCGCGAGTCGCCGGCATGGTGGATCTCGTCGAAGACGACCAGCGCATCGGTCTGCACCGTGAGCGCCTCATAGTGCCAGGCGCGCACCGCGACCCCGGCATAGGTGACCGCCACACCGTCGTATTGACGGGATCGGCCGCGCCGATTGCCGGTGCCGCCGGGATCGAGCTGGATGCCCACCCGGGCGGCAGCCTCGGCCCACTGGGTCTTGAGGTGCTCGGTGGGGACGACCACGATCAGCCGGCGCACCACCCGGGTGTGCAGCAACTCGGCGGCCAGCCGGAGCGCGAACGTTGTCTTGCCGGCGCCCGGGGTCGCCACGGCCAGGAAGTCGGTGGGCGCGCTGGCCAGATAGCGTTCCAGCGCCGCGGCCTGCCAGGCGCGCAGCCGGGCGGAGGTCCCCCAGGGAGCGCGCTGCGGGAAGGCCGGCGACAGCCGGTCGAAGGCGGACTGGCTCACCGGTTGGGCTCGCGGCGGCCGCACCGGGCCGGTGACCGGCCGGTGACTGCGCCGGCGGTGGGGCGTGGGGATCGCTGTCGGGGAGGAAGCATGGCCATCCGACCCTAGCCCACCGGCGCGGCCCGGTTCCAGTGGGGGCGCGGGCGTGCTCTCGCTGGAGCGTGGCGTCTGGCAGGGAGCGTCGATCAGTCGGCGGCACGCCGGGCCCGGCGAATCGGCTCGGGTTGTTCGAAAGCGGGTTCCTCCCACAGGGCGGCATCGGCTCCGCCGCTGCGGCGTGCCCGGTTGGTGATCGGCCGCAGCTCGTCCTCGCGGCCGGTGGGATCGAAGTAGACCGGTGGCTGTTCGGGCACGGGCTCGGGCTGGACGATGGCCGGGGCGTCCGCAGCGGCGGGCTCGGCCACCTTGCGGTCCCGCAGTTCGGCGTCGCGCACGAAACCGGTCAATCCGGTGAGCGTGCCGATGAGCCCGGCCGCCAGCAGGGCGATCCGTGCCGGGCTGCGGATGGCGGTGAGCATGTCGAACAGCGCGAAACCGAGCACCATGCCGAACGCCGCCACCACCAATAGCCCGGTCCACGGCCATGGGCTGAGCAGGGCGCTGCGTCGTCCGCTGCCCATGAACAGCGCGCGCATATGCCAGACCAGTAGGCCGCCCCCCAACCCGATGATGGTGAGGCTGATCACCCGGGCAGCATCGATCTCCTGGACCATCGCCAGGCCGGACACCAGGACCACCAGCGAGGCGATGAGCAGTATGGCCAGCAGAGTCATGGTCAAGCCCAGCGAGGGAGCCCGGCCGGGGCCGGCCCTTCCGCGGTACGGCGAGTCGGCCGGGTCGCGGCGGCGGGCCAATCCCGCTTCGGGGGTGGGCACCGTGTCGTAGAACGCCACCTCCTGGCCTGGATATGGATCCTGCTCGTTCACTGGTACCTCCCGGACTTGGCATCATGTTAGCTGTGCGGCCGAAACCCGGCCTCGAGGCCTGGCCGGTGCCAGCGCCGGGTGCCGGCGTCCGCGGGGCCGGTGACGGGATGCTGGCGGGTCCGTAAGGCTATCGCCTGCCGCGGGCGCTGGCGGCCCGCGCCGGGTGGGCCAAACCCGGAGCCATCCCGGGTATCGGGCGGCGCCCGGTGAATGGCCGGCATCGAACTGGTAGACAGGGGCGTATGAGCCTCCTGCTGAGAATGGCTGCGACCATGGTTGCCGTCTGGGTGGCTGCCTGGCTGGTGCCCGGCATCGTCGTGGGCGGCTCGGCGGCCGCCGACAACTCCGCCGTCGGCCAGCTCGGCACACTCGCCCTGATCTCGATCGTGATCGGGCTGGTGAACACCTTCGTCAAGCCGATCGCAAAGGGGCTGTCGAGTTGCCTGATCCTGCTGACCCTGGGGGTCTTCCTGCTGGTGGTCAACGCGGCGATGCTGATGCTGACCGCGTGGCTGTGTGGCCGGTTCGGCGTCGATTTCCAGGTCTCCGGCTGGCCGGCCGCCTTCCTGGGATCGATCATCGTCTCGGTGGTCTCGGGTGCCATCAACGGCCTGACCGGGGCGGACCGGGAGCAGAACCGTCGCGGTCGCGACTGATGCCCGCCCCGGGCCCGGCTAGACTCGGTCGCCATGAGCCAGAACGCGTCGGCGGCCGGGGATTTCATCAGCGATATCATCCGTCGGGATAACGCCGAGGGCCGCTATGCGGGCCGGGTCCAGACCCGGTTCCCACCCGAACCCAACGGCTACCTGCATATCGGGCACGCCAAGGCCATCACCGTAGACTTCGGCATCGCCGAGCAGTTCGGCGGTAGCTGCAAGCTGCGCTTCGACGACACGAACCCCGACACCGAGAACACCGAGTATGTCGATTCCATAATCGGCGATGTGCGCTGGCTGGGGTTCGAGCCCGAAGCGGTGGTGTACGCGTCCGACTATTTCGAACGGCTCTACCAGTGGGCCGAACTGCTGATCCGGGCCGGCAAGGCCTATGTGGACGATCAGGACGGCGAGACGATCTCGGCCCAGCGTGGTGGCTACGGCAGGCCGGGCATCGAATCGCCCTACCGTGGGCGCGGTGCCGCGGAGAACCTGGATCTGTTCCGGCGGATGCGCGCCGGTGAGTTCGCCGACGGCTCCCGGGTGCTGCGGGCCCGGATCGACATGAATCACGAGAACATGCAGATGCGTGATCCGGTGCTCTACCGGATCCGCCGCGGCCACCACCACCGCACCCGGGACACCTGGGTGATCTACCCAACCTACGACTGGGCCCATGGCCAGTCCGACGCGCTTGAGGCGGTCACCC
>CALHWB010000025.1 GCA_938036835.1 uncultured Propionibacterium sp. | reverse complement strand
CTTGGGCCGGGCCGTTTACCGGTAGCGGGGACAGGATTTGAACCTGTGACCTCTGGGTTATGAGCCCAGCGAGCTACCGAGCTGCTCCACCCCGCGTCGCTTTCCAAAACTATAGCTCGTCTGGTGTGGAGAACCAAACCGGATCCGAGACGCAGCCGGCGTAGGCGCGTCGATCACAAGCCGGTTCCGCTGTGAGCAGAGGATTATTCGACGGCTGGCGCTCAAGGCCAAGGGCGGCTGTGGCCAAGGCGGTCGGGCTGTTTAGACTCGGCTTGTTCGACTACTGGGAACCAGGGAGCGAAGATGACCTCGAATCACCTGCGGGCTGCTGGTATCGCATTGCTCAGTGTGTTCGGTCTGCTGCTATCGGGCTGTTCGGGCGGCGAGACCCAGCCGCACGACCGCCAACTGATGGTCGGCGCGTCGGTGGCCCCCAACTCGATGGATCCATCCACCAACGATGCCGCCGCTATTCCGCAGGCGCTGCTCTACAACGTCTACGAGACACTGCTGAAGATCGACGGCGATGGCAAACTTTCCCCGCTGCTGGCCTCGGAATGGCAGGTAACCCCCGACGGTTTGACCTACACCTTCAAACTGCGGCCCCAGGCGAGATTCGCCAGCGGCACACCGGTCGATGCGGCCGCGGTGGTGACCTCGATCGAACGCATCATAAGCGATCCGGCCGTGCTCCCGGTGCTGAAAACCCGCATGTCGCCCGTGGACAGCATCCGAGCGGTTGACGACGACACCGTCGAGTTCGTGCTGAAACGCCCCTCGCACAGTTGGCTCTACGCGATGGCGCAGACCGCGGGGATCATCTACGATCCGGCCGGGCTCGACCGGATCGCCAGCCAACCGGCCGGGTCGGGTCCGTTCGTGCTGAGCCAATGGGTGCCGGGAGACGAGGTCGTCCTTGCCCGCAATCCGGAATACTGGGGGGCGGCCAGCCGGTTGGCCGGAGTAACCTTCAAATACTTCACCGATGCGAACGCGATGAATGCGGCCATGCTGTCCGGCAGCCTGGATGTGGTTTCAAATGTGGCCGCCCCGCAAGCCCTGGATCAATTCCGCGACGACCGGTTCAAGGTGCTGGAGGGCGTCACCACCGCGGAGGTGGTGCTGGGTTTCAATCATCGACAGCCGGCATTGCAGGATGTCCGGGTTCGCCAGGCGGTCCTGGCTGGCATCGATCGGGCCGCGCTGCGGGACGCGGTATGGGGTGGCAAAGGTCCGCTGATCGGGTCGATGGTGCCGCCCACCGACCCCTGGTATGAGGACCTCAGCGGTGTCAACACCTACGATCCGGACCGCGCCAGGGCCTTGTTGACGGAGGCTGGGTATGCGCCCGGCGAGCTGACGCTGCGGCTGCGCGTTCCCAACCTGCCCTATGCGCCTCCGGCGGCGACCTATATTGCGAGTCAACTCGCCCAGGTCGGGATCACCGTCCAGGTCGATGAGCTGGAATTCCCCGCCACCTGGATCGAAGAGGTGATGCGCAAGTCCAACTACGACATGACCATTGTGGCGCATGTCGAAACCCGGGATATCGTCAATTTCGCCAATCCCGACTACTACTGGCATTACAACAACCCGAGCTTCACCGATCTGGTTACCCGAGCCGACGCCGCCCCTACCGATAGGGAGCAGATCGCGCTGCTCCAGCAGGCGGCCAGGATCCTTGCCGAGGACGCCGCCGCCGGGTTCTTGTGGTTGCTGCCCAACCTGGTCGTCACCAAATCGGACGTGGAAGGAGTGGACGCCAACGCACCAAGCCTGAGCTTCGACTTGACCGGAACCTACGCGCCGCCCAACTGATCGTGCTGCCCAACCAGCTACGCATGGTGATCGGCAGGCTGGCTGCCTTTCTGGCTAGCCTGCTGGTCGCTTCCGTGGTTGTCTTCGGGTTACTCAATCTGCTGCCCGGCGATGTCGCCGGGGTGATCTTGGGGCCGAACGCGACCCCCGAATCGATCGCCGCGATGCGCGATCAACTCGGCCTGAACCGTCCCATCTGGGCGCGCTATCTGGACTGGCTCACTGGCCTGCTCACCGGGCAGCTGGGGAACTCGGCGCTGACCAGGCAAGCCATTGGCCCGCTGATCGCCCAGAAGCTGGCGGTGACCAGTTGGCTGGTGTCATTCGGCATGGTCCTGGCGCTGCTGATCGCCCTGCCCCTGGGCATGTACCAGGCCATGCGCCGCCATCGTGTGGACGGGATCGTGCTGTCCGGGCTAAGTCAACTGGGTATGGCCTTCCCGGTCTTCGTGGTCGGTATAGCGCTGAGCCTGCTGGTGGGGGTGCGCCTCCGCTGGCTACCGGCCAACGGCTATACCGATCCGGCCCAATCGATCACCGGCTGGCTGACCCACCTGATCCTGCCGGCGGTCACCCTGGCTATGGCGCAAAGCGCCGTGCTGATGCGCTATGTGCGTTCGGGTTTCATCGGGATACTGCAAACCGACTATTTCCGTACCGCCCGCGCCATCGGCTGGCGGCGCTGGCCGGGGCTGTTGCGTCACGGGATGCGCAATGCCGCGCTCGAACTGGTCACGGTGACCGGATTACAGTTGGCCGCCTTGCTCGTCGGGGCAATCGTGGTCGAGTCGGTGTTCGTGCTGCCAGGTTTGGGCCAGTATCTGCTCCAGGTAGTGGCTGCCCGCGATCTGCCGGTGATCCAGACCGTAGTGATGCTGCTGGTCACCTTGGTGCTGGTGATCAATCTACTGGTCGATCTGGCCTACACCCTGATCGATCCCAGGCTGCGCGCCCGCGGCGGCATCAGGGAGCGGCCATGAGACTGCGTCGCACATGGTGGCCCGGCGTGCTCATGGTCGGGCTGATCGTCGGCCTGGCCCTGTTGTCGGCCTGCTGGGTTCCCTACCCACCGACCCAGGTGAGTCCCGAACGGTTGGCACCGCCCGGCTTGCGGCACCTGCTGGGCACCGACGGTTTCGGGCAGGACATCTTCGCCCGGATCCTCATCGGCGCCCGTAGCTGCCTGCTGGTAGGCGTGGTCGCGGTGGGTATCGGCGCGCTGCTCGGCGTCCCGCTGGGCATTATCGCCGCACTCAGCCGGGGCTGGCGGGGCAGATTGCTGATGCGGGCGATAGACATCGTCTATGCCTTCCCGGCTCTGCTGCTGGCGATCCTGCTGGCGGCCGCCCGCGGTCGGGGGTCGACGCTGACCGCGATGATCGCGATCGGGATTTCGTCGATGCCCGCATTCACCAGGGTGGTGCGCAGCTCGGCGCTCCAGGTGCTCAGCCAGGACTACATTCTGGCGGCCCGGGCGGCCGGCACCAGCCGCGCAGGGATCGCTGTCGGTCATGTCCTGCCGAACGTGTCACCGGTGGTGCTGGTGCAGGCTTCGGTGAGCTTCGGCCTGGCGATCCTGGCCGAAGCGTCGCTGAGCTATCTTGGCCTGGGCACGCCACCCACCACGCCAACCTGGGGACGAATGATTTTCGACGCGCAGCCCTATCTCTACTCCGATCCGAACCAGGCCCTATGGCCGGGACTTTGCATCGCGCTGGCCGTGCTGGGATTCAATCTGTTGGGCGATGGGCTGCGCGAATTGCTCGATCCGACGCTGCGGGAGGTGTCGGGTTGACTGCCAGACTGGAGGTTCAGGAGCTGACGGTGCATTTCGGGCGCCGTCCGCGGCCCGCCATCAGCGGGGTCAGTTTCGAAATCGGCCCGCTGGAGAGGGTCGGTTTGATCGGTGAATCCGGTTCCGGCAAATCGGTCACCGCGCTGGCCATCATGGGATTGCTCAGCGACACCGCCCGGGTCAGGGGATCGGTCCGCTGGGGCGGCCGGGAACTGGTCGGACTGGCCGACAGGCAGTACGCGAGACTGCGCGGCGAACAGATCTCGATGATCTTCCAGGAACCGATGACTGCCCTGGATCCCACGATGGTGGCCGGCCGGCAGGTGGCCGAGGTATTGCGGCTGCATGAGGGAGCCGCGCCTGGTCGGGCCCGCGTCCGGGTGCTGGAGATGCTACAGGCGGTCGGCATCCGTGACGCCCAGCGAGTCGCCGACAGCTACCCGCATCAACTATCGGGCGGCCAGCGACAACGCCTGCTGATCGCCATGGCATTGATCAACACGCCCGACCTGCTGATCTGCGATGAATCGACGACTGCCTTGGACGTCACCGTCCAGGCTCGGGTACTCGGTCAGCTTGAGGCTGCGCTGACCGAGGCAGGTGCCGGAATGCTGTTTATCAGTCACGACCTTGCGGTGGTCAGCCAGATCTGTGAGCGGTTACTGGTGATGTATCGCGGCCGCATCGTAGAAGAGGGCCCCCTTAACCGGATACTCAATCGTCCAACCCACCCCTATACCCGTGGGCTGATCGCCACGGCCAACCTGGCAGCGGCCCGGCCGGGCAGCAGACTGCCGGTGCTGGAGGATTTCTGGGACGGGCGGCAACCATGAGCGATGACGAGACCGTCTTCGCGGTACACGGCCTGACACGATTGTTCGGCCGTGGCACCAGCCTGGTCCGGGCGGTGGACGGCATCGATCTACGTATCCCGGCCGGGCAACGACTGGGCATCGTCGGGGAGTCCGGTTCCGGGAAGTCCACGCTGGTGCGGATGCTGTTGGCTTTGCTGGCACCTACCAGCGGCGAAATCCAGTTCCTGGGGAAATCGATAGTCGGACGCCGGGAGGCCGAACTGGCCACGCTGCGCCGCAACGTCCAGATGGTCTTCCAGGATCCGCGAAGTTCGCTCGACCCCAGGCGCAGCATCGGGCACGCGATCACCGAGCCGCTGCGATCCCGGATCTGGCGTGGCCTGCCCCGCCCGGAGCCGCGTACCCGATTGGCGGAGGTACTAACCCAGGTGGGTTTGGAGCCCGGTGACGCCCGGCGGTTTCCACACGAGTTCAGCGGGGGCCAGCGCCAACGGATCGCGATCGCCCGAGCGTTGGCCCCCAACCCGCGAGTGCTGATCGCCGACGAGGCCGTCTCTGCCCTGGACGTCAGTGTCCGGGCCCAGGTGCTGAACCTGATCCTGGATCTGGTTGCCGGGCACGGCCTGACGCTGCTGCTCGTCAGTCACGATCTAGCCGTGGTGCGGCATCTATGCGATCGGGTGGTGGTTTTGCGCCAAGGCGGCATCGTGGAAGCCGGTTCCATCGAGCAGGTCTATCGGGATCCGCAGCACCCCTATACCCGTGAGCTGCTGGCTGCGGTACCCCAGATCCGTTTCGGCCGATGATGCCCGCGGACCGATGGCTGCTCCCCAGCGGGTGCCGGGCCGGGAAGACGACTACCTGGAGCAATCGCCGACGCTGACTAGAATGCGGTCCCGTGAAAGCGCTGCTATTGGAGAACATCCACCCCGAGGCGATCCGGATCCTCACCGAAGCGGGCTACGAGGTGGACAACCGGCGCGGGGCATTGGGCGAAGAAGAGCTGATCGAGGCGCTCGTCGAGGTGGATCTGCTCGGGATTCGTTCGCGAACCCAGGTCACCGAACGGGTCCTCGCGGCGCGAGGAGACCGATTGCTTGCGATCGGGGCTTTCTGTATCGGTACCAACCAGATCGATCTGGACGCCGCGGCGCGCAGGGGAGTGGCCTGCTTCAACGCCCCCTATTCCAATACCCGCAGTGTGGTCGAGCTGGCCATGGCCGAGATCGTGGTGATGGCCAGGCATCTGACGGATAAAAACGCCCAGATGCATGCCGGGGTGTGGGACAAGTCGGCCGCCGGGTCCCACGAGGTGCGCGGTCGCACCCTGGGGTTGGTCGGCTATGGCAACATCGGTTCCCAACTGTCGGTACTGGCCGAATCCTGGGGGATGCGAGTGCTGTTCTACGACGTGGTTGACCGTCTCGCCCTCGGCAACGCCAAGCGTGTTGACAGCCTGCCTGAGCTATTGGCCGCGGCCGAGACCATCAGCCTGCATGTCGATGGGCGTCCCGAAAATGCGAGTTTCTTCGGCGAACCGGAGTTCGCCAGCATGCGGCCCCGCTCGCTGTTCCTGAATCTGTCGCGGGGGTTCGTGGTCGATACCCAGGCCTTGGCCAGGCATCTGCGTTCCGGTCATATCGCCGGTGCCGCGGTGGATGTGTTCCGCTCCGAGCCCCGCACGGCTGGCGACGGATTCGCCCACGAACTACAGGGGATTCCGAATGTCATTCTGACCCCACATGTCGGCGGCTCCACCCAGGAGGCTCAGTTCGATATTGGGCGCTTCGTGGCTGGCAAGCTGGTGGACTATGTGTCCAGCGGTTCCACGGTGATGAGCGTCAATCTGCCTCAAGTGCAGGTGCCGGCCCAGCAGGGGTGCCGGGTGGTGCATCTGCACCGCAACGTACCCGGTGTGTTGGCCAGACTGACCAACGTGCTCAGCGCCCACCAAGCCAACATCGCCTTTCAAACGTTGAGCACCACCGGCGAACTCGGCTATGTGGTCACCGACGTGACCGCTGCCTCTCCCGGGCTGCCGCAGGAACTCGCGCAGATCCCGGATACGATCCGCAGCCGTGTCCTTTGACCGCCGCACGTCTTGCGGGTTCAGGCGCGATCCTGCGACGTGTCCCGGTCAATCAGCGAATCAATCGGGTGGCCTCCCGCTGCGCAGCGGATAGCCGGTCCGCGGCCGCGGCATGCCCGAACACCACTTCGCGCACCGCATCATCCAGCACCGCGTCGATCTGGGCGAACCGGGCTCCCGGGTAGACCGGTGGTGCTACCATTTGGGCGGACTGGGCTAAATTAGCTTGTAAATAGGGGTTTTCCTGGCCCCAGGTGTAAAGCGGTTGCCCCTCGCCCAGCATGCCCGGACGGATCGGCAGGTAACCCAATTGGACGATGAACTCCTCTTGGGTATTCGAGTCGGTCAGATACCGCATCAGCATCCAAGCCGCGCTGCGCTTGTTACGCTCGGCAGCGAACATCATCAGCAACGAGGCGTCGGCAGTGGGACTGGTGGGACGATGGCCGAAGGCCGGCATCCGGGTATTGGCCAATGCCCAGCCCTGCCGTTGCGCGGCTTCGAATAGTGCCGGCTCGGCGGTAGAGCTGGCTAACAGCAGGGGAAATTCGCCGGCGGCGAAACCGGCCAGCAGCTCCGTCTGGTTACCGGTGGCCAGGA
The DNA here is from genome assembly GCA_938036835.1 of uncultured Propionibacterium sp. Lineage (GTDB taxonomy): Bacteria > Actinomycetota > Actinomycetes > Propionibacteriales > Propionibacteriaceae > Brooklawnia. Next base: position 19,680 of record CALHWB010000025.1, on the reverse strand, counting down.
CATCGTCGTCGTTGAGCTCGGCGATCTGCTCCACGGCGGCAATCGTCTCCGGACTGTCGAAAGTGAGCCGTTGGGATCCGGGGGCAAGCAGCCCGCCCCCGGCAGACTCGATCAGTCCGGAAAGGCATGGTGAAGGACCCGCCGCCAGGCAGGTAATGCCGAGCGCCGGCCGGCCGGCGCGCTCCGATAAGACCCGCGCCGTCTCGTGCACCGCCTGCCAGGTGGTCAGATTGACATCGGTTCCCAGACCGGCATCGGCCAGCGCATCCCGGTTGTACCACAGCACTGGGGTACTGATCTGGAAGGGCAGCCCGTAGGGATCTTCGACACCAAATCCGAGCCAGCGCGCCTGCTCAACGATCCCGTAGTCGCCGCGTAGCACATCGTCCACGGGCCCCATGCCGTTGAACAGCTTGTTCAGGTTCACCGCGCCGAGTTCGTCTATAGCGTGGAATTTGCCGGCCATCATCACGTCGGCGACATCCGGTGGGTCGCCATCGGCGGCCGCGGCCGCCAGGCTGGCCGCGCCGGGGACGGTGTCGTCCGGTTCGGGCACCCGCAATCGCACGGTGATGTTGGGGTGCTCGGTCATGAAATCGGCAATGATACCGCGTAGGGCATCCGCCTCCGGGCCCGGAGCGCTCAGCCGGTAGGACTCGAAGGTGATCTCCGCCCGGATGCTCCTGGGCAATTCCCGGGGTGGTGGCGGAGCGCTGGACTGGGGATTCGCGGGGGCCGATGTACAGGCGGCCAGCAACAGCACCCCGCCGGCCAAGGCGCCCAGCCGACGAACGGTTCGGCGCCCGGCCGAGCTTTGGCCCCTCACCGGACGTCCGAGCCCGGTCGCGGGATACCGATGGTGTCCTCGAACTCCTGCTGAGCCGCCCCCGGAGCCAGCCTGGTAACCAGCTCGTCGTGCAACAGCCCATTGCTGGATATCGCACCCGGGCCGTACGGGCCCGGCACGCCATCAAGGTCGGTGAACCGGCCGCCGGCCTCGCGAACGATTACGTCCAGGGCCGCCTTGTCATGCAGCTCTAGCTCGGGTTCGCAGGCATAATCGACCGCGCCTTCGGCAACCAGCAGATGACTCCAGAAATCCCCGAAGGCGCGAGTCCTGCCGGAATCGCGCAGCAAATCGACGAAGCCCTGACCGCGACCGCCGCTGATCCAGCCGTCGATGGATGAATAGGACATGAAGGCATCTGGAATCCGCCTGACCCCCGAGACGTGTATTGGGGTGGCTTTCAGAAGTGTCTTGCCGGTGAAGGCGCCCTCGCCTTCCGAAGCCCACCAGCGACGCCCGAGCAACGGTGCACTGACCACTCCCAGCCGCACCTGGTCGCCGATCAGCAGGGCGATCAGCGTCGCCCAGACCGGCAGACCGCGAACGAAGTTCGCGGTGCCATCGATTGGGTCGATGACCCAGCGTCTTGGGCCGTGCCCGGTATCGGAGTATTCCTCCCCATGGACGGCATCGCGAGGCCGGGTGATGGTCAGCGTCTTACGGATGGATTCCTCGACCGCGCGATCGGCATCCGAGACCATCGTGTGGTCCGTCTTGGTTTCGATACGCAGATCCTGGGCCTTGAATCGGCTCTCGGTTATGGAATCGGCGTTGTCGGCCAGTAGATGGGCCAGTCTTAGGTCGTCGGTATAGGAGGCCATGGCCACAAGATTATCTGGCCGGGCCGGCCCGGGTTGCACCGACGGCACCGATGATGCGCCGGAAGGAGGCCAGCCGGGACTCGCTCAGGGCGCCGCTGGCGGCCGCTGCGGTCAAACCGCACTCGGTTTCCTCAAGGAGGTGACGGCAGCCGCGTGGACAGGCGAGGGTGAATTCGGCGAGGTCGTGGAAGGCAGCCAGCACCGTGTCGTCGGCAACATGGCTGAGGCCGAAGCCTCGTATCCCAGGCGTATCGATCACCCAGCCATCGTCATCGGGTAGTCGGAGCGCAACCGCCGATGTGGAGGTATGCCGGCCCCGCCCGGTGACCTCGTTCACCTCACCCGTGGAGCGGCCGGCACCCGGCACCAGCCGATTGATCAGGGTCGATTTGCCTACTCCGGAGTGGCCAACCAGTGCCGTAACATGACCGATCAGCAGCCCGTGTACCGCCTCCAGAGAACTATCCGGCCTGGTGACCACGATCGGCAGGCCCAGCGGTGCAAACCAGGCGGTCAGCTCGTTAGGACTGGCCAGGTCGGCCTTTGTCAGGCACAGCAGCGGTTCGATGCCGGCATCGTAGGCGGCCACCAGCAGCCGGTCGATCATGCCGGGGCGAGGCGAGGGATCGGCCAGCGCGGTCACGATCATCAACTGATCGGCGTTGGCGACCACGGGACGCTCGGTGGCGTTGATGTCATCGGAGGTTCGGCGCAGTACCGTGCGGCGTGGCTCCACGGCCACTATGCGCACCAACGTGCCGGCTGCGCCGGAAAGCTCGCCCACGATGTGCACCAGATCTCCCACGATCACCGATTTACGGCCGAGCCGCCGGGCCTTCGTGGCGGTCACCATGGTTCCGGATTCCAGCAACTGGCAGCGATAGCGTCCGCGATCGACCGTGATCACCCGGCCGGCTGCGGCCTGCGAATAGTCGGGCCGATCCTTGGTACGCGGCCGGGAACGCTTGGCGGGCCGGGCAAAATCGTCGTGATCCAGATGGGCGTAACGATCGATCGCGTGCCGGCTGGTCACCGCGCCGGCCCGATGGATTGGTCTAGCATGGCCTGCCAGCGTTCGGTGAAGTCGGGCATGGTTTTGGCTACGCAGCCGATATCGTCGAGCCTGACCCCGGGAACCAGCAGCCCGGTCAGCGCGGCCAGATGGGCCAGGCGATGATCGCCATGGCTGTGCAGCGTCCGGGTGGGGCGCAGCCGGTTGGCTGGCTTGCCGGAGATCACCAGCCCGTCGGAGGTCTCTCGGATGGGCACCCCTAGGCTGCCCAGCTCGGCGGCGATGGCCGTTAGGCGATCGGTCTCGTGACCACGGATGTGCCCGATTCCGGTGATGGTCGTCGTGCCGCTGGCGAAACCGGCCAGCGCGGCGACCACCGGAGTCAACTCGCTGGCCCGGGACAGATCTAAGCTGGCGCCCCGCAGTGGACCGGTGCCGCTAGCGAACAGCACATCACCGGTGAATTCCACCCGGGCCCCCATTAGGTGGAGGATGTCGCGGAAGTGATCTCCCGGCTGGTCGGTCTGTCGCGGCCAGCCCGGTATCCCCACCCGGCCGCCACTGAGCACTCCGGCTGCCAGGAAGACTGCGGCATTGGTGAGGTCTGGCTGAATCGGCTGATCTAGGGCGGCGATCGGGCCCGGGGTCACCAGCCACTGGCCCGGGAGGCTGTCGTCCACCCGGACACCTCGTGCCCGCAACATTGTCACGGTCATTTGAATATGCGGCAGCGACGGTAGGTGCATGCCCACATGCCGGAGCCGGATACCGTTCGGCAGGCGCGGGGCAAGCAACAGCAGTGCGCTGACGAACTGGCTGGAGGCCGATGCGTCGATCGTCACCTCGGGACCGCCCAACCGGCCGGGCGCGGTAAGCGTGAACGGTAATCGCGATCCGCTGGCCCGGACACCGAGTTGGGCGAGGGCGGTCAATAGGGGAGCGATGGGGCGTTCCGTGGCTCGGGGATCGCCGAAGAAGGCGGTCCGGCCGCGAGCGAGGGCGGCAACTGCCGGGACGAAGCGCATCACGGTGCCGGCCAGCCCACAGTCGATGCCCGCAGGCACCGGATGAAGCCGTGCCGATGGCCTCACTCGCAGCGCCGTAGATCCGCCCGCGGCGGGTAACCGGGTGAAAGCGACCCCCAACCCGTTGAGGGCACGCATCATGAGATTGGTGTCTCGTCCTGTGGATAAGCCGGTCAGCAGTGACTGGCCGCCGGCCAGCGCCGCCAATACCAGGGCCCGGCTGGACTCGGACTTTGATCCTGGCAAGGGACAAACTGCATCCAATGGTGATCTGGCCAGCGGGGCAGACCAAGCGGGGATGCTCAGTTGAGCACCTCCTTCATTCGCCGATTTGCCTTGGCGACGACCTTATCCACCACCTTGGCGGTTTTGCGGGCCCCCTTGCCCATGGCTTTCGCGGTTTTCCTGGCGCCCTTCCCGGCCCGCTGCAGATCCCTGCCGGACGCCGCGGTGCGTTGCTCCAGGGCGCGGCGGGATTGCTCGGCACGCCAGGCGAGACCGGGGCGTCCGTGGGTGTCTTGAGTGGCCACGATTCCGGCGCCGAGCAGGGCGAGGCGGGTCAGCAGTTCACCCGAGTGCCGATCCTCGGCGGCAGCGATCAGCCGGGGGACGCTGGCCGTGGTTAGCAGGAGGGCTCCCGTCCGACGACCGATTCCGATGGCGTAGGCGAGACCGCCGAGAATCTGGGTCACTCCGAGCAACCTGGTCCAGGTGCGGGCGTCCTCGGGTACTCGATCGGCAGCATCCGGTGGTAGCCAGGCCTGGATGCTCGGCACCACCCGGTCGAGAGTGGGCGCGAGTTTGTCGACATGCTGGTCGGGCCGGGTCAGCAATTGATATCCGTCGGATACGAAGTATGTGGCGTACAGGAGCCGGCCGACAAAGCGCAACAATGACATAGTCCATTACTACCCGAGTGCTGACCCTGACGCGAACACTCCGGCAGAAAACTCGCAAGATCCACACCCGCTGGGCCGCGCACAGCCGCCGGGCGGTGATCGCATGATGGTGGGTACCGGCCTGGGGCCGGTGGGGACGGCGGTCATCCGGGCTAATCTGACCGCATGTGTGGACGCTATGCCGCATCAACCCGTCCTGACCAGTTGATCGAGATCTTCGAGGTTGACCAGGCCGATGCCGCCGGGTTTGCCGATTGGGACAGGCCACGCTGGAACATCGCGCCTACCGATCGGGTGCCGGCGGTCCTGGAACGGACGGCGGCCGGTGGGCGGATCCGGCGGTTGGCCGGCCTGCGGTGGGGATTGATCCCCGGCTGGTCGAGGACGACCGCTGGGGCCGCTCGGATGATCAACGCTCGTTTTGAGACCGTCGCGCGTAGACCAGCCTTTCGGCGTGCATTTGCCGCTCGCCGCTGCCTACTGCCGGCCGATGGCTATTACGAGTGGTACCCGACTCAACTGGCAGGCCGCAGCTACAAACAACCCTTCTACATCCACCCGGTCAGCGGCATCATGGCGATGGCCGGAATCTACGAGTTCTGGCGCGATCCCACCGCCTCGGGCGGCCGGGGAAACTGGCTGGCCAGTTGCGCGATCCTGACTGCTACCGCCACCGATGAATTCGGCAGATTGCATGACCGGATGCCGGTTCAGGTAGCCCCACAGAACTGGGCGGCCTGGCTGGATCCGGAACTGACCGATCCGGTCGCTGCGGCCGCGCTGGCTAGCGTCCCCGAGCCCGGTCAGATGCTGGCCCATGCGGTATCCACCCGGGTGAACCGGGTTGGCAATGACGGTCCCGAGTTGGTGACGCCGCTACCCACCGGCTGACCTGCTGCGGATGCCGTCGGCCGGTTCCGTCCAGTTTGACGAAGCCGCCGGGAATAGTCGGCCGGCCTGCGCGGTTGATACTGGCATGCAATCGACCAGCACGCTACCCCGCCGGGCTGGTGCCGCCGGCCGTGGCGGTCACCATCGGGTACGGTCCGATTCGCTAATCTATGAGGCGATGACCACACCGAGCACCGACATACGTGCCACCGAAAGCGATTCCGAGCGTACGGCACGATTCGAACGGGACGCCGTAGGCTATCTCGATCAGCTATACGGTGCCGCGCTGCGGATGACCCGGAATCCGGCCGACGCCGAGGATGTGGTGCAGGAAACCTACGCCAAGGCGTTCGGTTCCTTTGAGCAATTCACTCCCGGAACCAACCTGAAGGCCTGGCTGTACCGGATCTTGACCAATGCCTACATCAATTCCTACCGCAAGGCACAGCGCCAGCCCCAGACCAGTTCGGCTACCGATGTGGAGGACTGGCAGCTTGCCCGGGCTGCCTCCCATACCTCGGTAGGGCTGCCATCGGCAGAGCGGCAGGCACTCGACCGGATGCCGGACTCGGCGGTTACCGAGGCGCTGGACTCGCTGTCGGCCGATTTCCGCACCGCAGTGTTGCTGGCCGATGTGGAGGGGTTCTCCTATAAGGAGATTGCCGAGATAATGGGCACGCCGATCGGCACCGTGATGTCGCGGCTCAATCGCGGCCGCGCCCAGTTGCGCCGCCAACTGGCCCGGCATGCCGCCGAGCAGGGCATTGGCCAGGGGCAGGACTGATGAATGAGCTATCGTATCCTGACGGGCCGGAGGAGCACTGCCGCTGGGCGTTGGCGAATGCCCATGCCTTTCTGCACGGCGAGTTGCCCGAAGCCGATGCCGATGAGATCAGACGTCATCTGATGGCCTGCGAATCTTGCATGGACAATTTCGACATAGAGGAGTTGATCGGTGCGCTGGTGAAGCGTTGCTCCGGAGGAGCCGCGGCAGCGCCGGAGCAGTTGCGGGTTCGGGTGTCGAGCATGCGAGTCACCGCCCGCAGGCGCTCCCGCTGACCAGGTCAGCCCCCATGGGGAACTGACCGGCCCGCGGGTCCGCTGCGATCGAAGATCCCGGATGGCCCGCCGGCCGGTCCAGCACCAGCCGCCGCTCGGGGCGGTGGTCGTTCCTAGCGGTGATGTGCCCGGGCAGGCCTGCCCGTTCGCCGCCGGTTGGACGGATGCTCAGGCGTTGGGACGCTTGCCGTGATTGGCGCTGCTCTTGCGACGGGCGCGACGCCTGCGACCACCCTTACCCATCTTGATCCTCCAGCTCTCCCCGGTTTTACGGGGGTAGTCGATGCGCGTACCGCGCGATCGCCCATTGTGCCAAAACTGGCCCGCGTAACCCAAACCGGGCGATCGTGACGCCGCCGGAGTGGGGTCTCATCGGTGGTCGGCCGAGCATGGCCGCCGGTCGGGCGCCACTATGGTGGGAACCATGTTGCGGTTGCCCGAGGCACTTCGCCGACACACCAGGTTGGCTCCGGAGGATGACGCGTGGTTGGCCGCACTGGTGCGGGAATGGCACCTGCTGGCCGATACGAGCTTCTCCGATCTCGTGCTGTGGCTGCCCGATGCGGACGACGAGAACGTGTTCTGGGCGGCTGCCCAGATCCGGCCGACGACCGGCCCGACCGCATTGGAGGAGGATGTCATCGGCGATGACATCGCCTACGATCCCGAATCCTTGGTAACCACGGCCTGGCTGAGCCGGGAGATCTGCCATACCAGCGAGAACAATCTGGATGCTGGCATCCCGGTGGATGTCTGGGCGATACCGGTGCATCGGAACGGGCACTGCATCGCGGTCGTCGAACGGCATACCAACCGGATGGGGGTTCGAGCCCCTGGGGCATTGGAGGATACCTATCTTGCGGTAGCCGACACACTCAGCGAGATGCTCACCCGCGGTAGTTTTCCATTGGATCCACCCAGCGATCTCACCGTCAGCCCGAAGGTGGGGGACGGGTTGTTGTGGATCGACACCGATGGCCTGGTCACCTATGCCAGTCCGAACGCCATCAGTTGCCTGCGCCGACTGGGAATACCCGGGGACCTGATCGGAGACGACGTCGATCAGATGGTTCCAGAACTGGCGGCCGCCTATCGGCAGGAACGTGGCTTGGGAGATCCGGCCGGCGCTGCCACGGTGTGGGAACTGACTATAGAACAACCCCAGGCGAGCGTGCGGCTGCGAGTGCTGCCACTGACCCGTGGTGGGGAACCGGCGGCCATCTTGGTGCTTTGCCGGGACGTGACCATCCTGGTAGAACGGGAGCGGCAGTTGATCAACAAGGATGCCACGATCCGCGAGATCCACCATCGGGTCAAGAACAACCTGCAAACGGTGGCGGCTTTGTTGCGGTTGCAATCGCGGCGGATGCATTCGTCTGAGGGACGTGATGCGCTACGCGATGCCCAACGCCGCGTCCAGTCGATTGCCGCGGTGCATGAGATCTTGTCCCGCAGTTTCAATGATCGCGTCGATTTCGACGACATCGCGGATCAGATCCTGCTGATGGTGGGGGATGTCGCTTCCCCGGGCGGTCGGATCAGGGCGCGGCGGGAGGGTTCCTTCGGCCAATTGCCGGGAGACATGGCGACCTCGCTGTCACTGGTGATGACCGAATTGTGCCAGAACGCCATTGAGCACGGCCTACAGGCCAGTAACGGCGAGGTGTTGATCCGCCCGCAACGTACCTCCACCGGACTGACCCTGGAGGTGGTAGACGATGGTGCTGGCCTGCCCGCCGGTTTCGAACTGGCGAGTGCGGCGAGTCTTGGCTTATCCATAGTGTCAACCCTGGTGCGTGATGCCGGCGGTAAGTTCGAGTTGACCAACAACCCCGGCTCGGGTGCCACCGCCCGGGTAGAGGTTTCCTGGCCGAATGGGGACTGACCGATCCGGGTCGGCCAAGGCCGGCGGGTTGCCGCATGAGAATCAGCGGTCGTCCCGGTCTGGCAGGGATAACAGCACAGTTGCACCGTGCTGGTGCCCGGCCCTTCGGCCATTGCGCAGGCTACTATGGATCAGCCATTGCGCAGGCGCTGCCGGGAAGCGCGCCGCTTCATGGCACGGCGTTCGTCCTCGGACATGCCCCCCCACACACCATGATCCTGGCCGGCTTCCAACGCCCAGGTGAGGCACTCCTCGCGGACCTCGCAGCGTCGGCAGACCTTCTTGGCCTCTTCAACCTGCGCCAGAGCAGGACCGGTATTGCCGATCGGGAAGAACAACTCGGGATCCTCGGTCAGGCAAGCTGCGCGATGGCGCCAGTCCATGGGCGGTGACTCCTTCTCCTGCGCTGGGCGGTCAAATTCCCGCCAGACAGCCTTGCCATGATAGGGCAACTCTGGGTAAAGGGAAACGCTATCTATAGATTATTGCAGTGAGTTCTATCCGGGATTGGCTCACGGTTCGGTGAGCGCGGCGTCCAGCAGTTGATCCTCTTCGAGCACGTGAACCACCTTCGACCCGGTCGAGGCCGCCGCCGCGCTGGGCCTGGAGAACACCCTCGGCAGGAACTCGTTGTCCAGGAGTTCAGACATTACCGGCCAGAAGCGGGTCGCCAAGAACTCCCACGGACCGTGGTTGATCGGCTCGTCTTGCACCCAACGGATATCGGCGATCTGCGGATACCGAGCCAACTCGGCCGCCAACTCGGAACTGGGATGCGGGAACAGCCGCTCCAGGGAGATGATGGCCACCTGACCGCCGAGTTCAAGACGATCCCGCTCGCGTACCAACTCCCAACGGATCTTGCCCGAACACAGCAGGATACGCCGGACCTTGCTGGGGTCGGCTATCGAGGGATCGCCCAACACCGGCCGCCATTTGCCGGTGGTGAAGTCAACCGGCTGGGAGATGGCCAACTTGTTGCGCAGCATCGACTTCGGGGTGGCGATGATCAGCGGACGGTGCCAGTTGACCTGGACATGCTGTCTCAACAGATGAAAATGGCTCGCCGGGGTGGATGGCTGGCAGATGGCCATGTTGTCCCCGGAACACATCTGCAGGAAACGCTCGATCCGGGCACTGGAGTGATCGGGGCCGGCGCCTTCATAGCCATGCGGCAGCATCAGGACCACACCCGACTTCTGGGTCCATTTGGCGAACCCCGATGCGATGAACTCATCGCTGATTATCTGGCCTCCGTTGGAGAAGTCACCATATTGGGCTTCCCAACACACCAGGGCCTCCGGCGCAGCCACCGAATAGCCATATTCGAATCCCAACGCCGCGTACTCGCTGAGGAACGAGTCGTAGATGTCGAAGGACGCCTGATCGCTGGTCAGATGCTTCAACGGCACCCATGCCTCGTTGGTGAGGCGATCGACAATCGCTCCGAATCGTTGTGAGAAGGTGCCCCGGCGGGCATCCTGGCCGACCAGCCGGACCGGGTGTCCCTCCATCAGCAGGGTGCCGAAAGCGAGCAGTTCGGCTGTGGCCCAGTCGATGGGACCGGTCAGGATGGACCTTGCTCGCCGATCTAACTGCGGGGCCACCTTGGGATGCACGCTGAACCCCTCGGGCAGTTGCGAATATACCCGAGCCACCTTGGCCATCTCGGCCTCGGTGGTGGCCGTGCCGATCTTCATCTTGGCCTTGGTCGGATAGACCGGCAGTAGCCGGTACTCATCGGGTTCCATCGGGATATCGGGATCGCGGACGTTGCCGAACACTTCTTCAAGACGTTCGCGGAACCGGTTGACGGCAGCTTCGGCGTCTTCAATGGAAATGTCGCCACGACCGATCAACTGCTCGGTGTACAGCTTGCGCACGGGGCGTTTTTTGTCGATCAGCTTGTACATCAGCGGCTGGGTGAAACTCGGTTCGTCGCCCTCGTTGTGCCCGCGACGGCGATAGCACAGCATGTCGATCACGACATCCTTGCCGAACCGCTGCCTGAACTGGAAAGCGATCTGGGCAGCCTGCACGCAGGCATCGGGATCGTCCCCGTTCACGTGCAGAATCGGTGCCTGGATGGCCTTGGCCACATCTGTTGCGTAGACCGAACTGCGTGCCTCGGTTGGTCCGGTGGTGAAGCCGATCTGATTGTTCACCACCAGATGGATCGTGCCGCCATTGCGATAGGCACGTAACTGGCTCATCTGCAGGGTTTCATAGACCACACCCTGGCCGGCGAACGAGGCATCGCCATGCATCAGCAGGGGCAGCACCGGATACTCGCCGGGAGCCGCCAGCCGATCGTTCTTCGCCCGGACGATCCCCTCCAGAACCGGATCGACAGCCTCCAGATGTGAGGGATTCGCAGCCACCGAGGTGGCTACCGTACGCCCACTGGCTGCGGTGTATTCGCCTTCGGCGCCAAGATGATATTTCACATCGCCTGAGATCACCTCGCCGTCGTCGGCACGATTGTCGAACTCGCGGAAGATCTGCGAGTAAAGCTTGCCGACGATATTGGTCAATACGTTCAGCCGGCCACGGTGCGGCATGCCGATCGCCACCTCGGCGATGCCATTGTCGGCGGCCTGTTCGCATAATGCGGCCAGAATGACGATCGCCGATTCCGCACCTTCCAGGGAAAACCTGGTCTGTCCGACATACTTGGTCTGTAGGAAGGTCTCGAATACCTCGGCCTCGCTCAACTGGTCGAGAATGCGCAGGTGCTCCTCACGTGGCCGGGCTCGATGCGGTGCCTCAATGCGTTCCTGTAGCCAGCGACGTTGCTCGGAATCCTGGATGTGCATATATTCCACACCGATGGTGTGGGTATACGAGTCCCGCAGGATATCGATCGCCTCGCGCAGGGTCAGGAAGTTCTCCTCCTTGCCGGCGAACCAGCCGAGTGGGAACTCCCGGTCCAGGTCCCACAACGTGAGGCCGTGGGTTTCCAGGCTCAGCTCAGGGTAGGAGCGCATGCGGTATTCCAGCGGGTCGACGTTGGCCTGCAAATGGCCGTGGGTCCGGTAGGCATCGATCAGATTGGCGACCCGAGCCTGTTTGCCGAGTTGATGGCTGCGGTTGATCGGGATATCGGCCGCCCACTTGGTAGGTGGGTAGGGGATGCGCAGCGCCTCGAAGATCTGCTCGTAGAAATCATCGGCCCCCAGCAGCAGGCGGTGGATCTGCCGGAGGAACTCGCCCGACTGAGCGCCCTGGATGATGCGATGGTCGTAGGTGGAGGTCAGGGTGGTTACCTTGCTGACGCCCATTTGAGTCAGGCTCACCTGACTGGTGCCCTCGAAATCGGCGGTGTAACCGATAGCGCCCACCCCGAGGATGCAGCCCTGCCCGGGCATCAGCCGCGGAACCGACATACTGGTGCCGATTCCGCCGGGGTTGGTGAGGCTGACCGTCGTGCCGGCCAGGTCATCGGCAACCAATTTGCCCTCGCGTGCCTTGCGAACCAGAACCTCGTAGCCGGCGAAGAATTGGGCGAAGTTGAGGTCTTCGCTGGCCTTGATGTTTGGCACCATCAGGGTCCGGACGCCCTTGTTGACCACGTCGATTGCGATACCCAGGTTGACACCCGGGTGTTCGATGAGGACCGGGCGGCCAGCGACCTGTTCGTAGGAGCAGTTCATGCCCGGGTGGGCCTTGATCGCCTGCACCATGGCGAAACCTATTATGTGGGTGAAACTGACCTTGCCACCGCGGCTGCGGCGCAAGAAGTTGTTGATCGTGGCCCGGTTCTCGATCGCCAGTTTCATCGGTACCTGGCGCACCGAGGTTGCGGTTGGAATGGCCAGGGACTGATCCATATTGCGCGCGGTGCGCATCTGGGGCCCTTTGAGGGTAACCCGATTGGCCTCGGCCATGGGCGGTCGCGGTCGATCGAATGGATTGGGTATCTGCGGGCCTAGCCCACCCGATGTGCCGGGGTGGCTGGGGGCCTCCCGCCGGTTCTCCAGCGGTTCGACGGTCGGTCGAGTGCTGTCGGTGGGGTCATGACGCGCCACCTTCCCGGTGGTTCCAGGCTGGGACATCGCGGTGCCTACGGCCTGCGACCGACCGGCCGTGGCCGCCTCGGAAGTACCGCCGGTGGCCGGCGCGGAGGTACCGCCGAGCGGATGGTTGGTGAAGTAGTCGACCCAACTCTGGTCAACCGAGCCGGGGTCTTGTCGATAGCGCTCGCGGATCTCTTCAATGAGCCAGTCGTTTGCGCCGAACTCGTCAATGCTTGACATGTGTGGCATGGCCGAGGGCCACTTCGCCCCTTCCGGAATCGATCGTGGTGAAAACTCTACCGGGGATGTTCGTCCCGTGGGAGGGCCGTCGGGATACTTCAATAAAACGTCAACAAGGCCTCGCCGAATCGATGCGATCAGTTCGGGGGTGGCTGGGTTTGCTCCGGCTCGGGCAGCCCGACAAGCCATGCGGCACGCAATGCCCACAATATGCTGAGAATGGTCATGGCGACAACGATCAGATTGCGTCCCACCAGCAACAAGGTAGCGCCGGCCTCGGCTCGCATGGCAATCAATCCGGCATAGTTCAGCGGGAAAACGAGATGAGTCAATGCGGCGGTCACCAGACCCAGGAGTGCCAGCAACCGGGCCTGCCGGCGATGCTCGACCTGCAGCGGGAGAGCAACCAGCAGCGCCAAGGGGCCGGTCAGCCAGATGACATATTGCGGGCTGAAGGTCTTGTTGGCGACGATGACCGCACAGATCAGTGCGATGGTGGCCAGCACGATGGCGTGGGTGCGCCGCCTGGCGGCGCCGGCGGAGTTGGCCTGTGCGCAGCGGTGCCCGGGTAGCCCGGCACCCCCCAGGCCGATCAACCATCCCAGAAGCAGGGCAAGGGTCAATGCGCCGATCATCGCGTGGTCGGCGAGTTGCTGCCACCGGGCCACCCCGGGACCATAGATCTCCCAGGCGTTGTATTCGGAAAGCTGGGTGTAGAAATCCGGTTCGGGGGCGAAGGCATGTCTGATCATGGGCCAGGTGGCTGCCAGCGATTCGATCTGGAGACCACGGTCGGACTGCCAGGTTAACGGTGAGGTTGATCGCTGCCAGCCGAAGCCGGCCAGCGAGCCGATTCCGAGAACGCCCCCGACGATGACGAACCCGAGCCCCCGTCGCCGTGCGCGTGGGCTTGAGCCGAGCATTGGGATGATCAGCATCGCCGGCCACAGCTTGGCGGCGGCGCCTATGGCGATGGCGCTGCCGGCCATAAGCGGCCGCCTGGTCACCCAGATCAGCCCGGCCAGCACGGCGACCGCGGGGATCAGGTCGATTCGGAACCAGATCAGGGAGCCAACCAGGAAGGTGAAGGCTAACCAGTACCCGGCTGCCCATCGTGACAACCCCGTCCACAGCCAGAAGGTGGCCAGGCCGTCCAGAGCGAGCATCAGCAGGACAAAGACGAACAGGAATACCTCCTCGGAGGGACCGGCTAGCAGGCGAAGCCCGGCCAGCAGCAGGGTGATCGGGGTCGGGTATTCGATCAGGGCCTGGCCTAGGCCGTTGTGGTTCAACTGCCCCAGGTAATAGCGCACATCGTGGTCGATGAAGGTTTCCTGATTGGCCCAGAGCCAGGCCATCAGGGTTCTGGACACCAGCCATACCGCGACGAACCAGGCATCGGTTTCCGGCGGACGCCGGGCTGCGGTTGCCCGCACATGCGGCGGGGGGGTCTGGGTCATCCATCCTCCGATCGGCTGCTCCTGGGCTTGGCCGGCAACAGATTCAGCAAGTCGATTACCCAGCCAACCACATATGCCAGCAGGGCGCAGATGCCGAGATTACGGGCCACCAGGATCAGGGTTATCGGTAGCCGCAGCCATTGAGCCAGCCAGTAGTCGCGAACTAGGGGGTCGTAGCCGATCGGGAATACCAGCCAGGTGGCCAGCGTGAGGGCAAGCAGCCAAACTGCGACGACCCACAGTCGGCGGCGTTCGCGGGGATAATCTCGCGTTGTGGGTAACCGGCGACCCAGCAGGACGAAGCCGGCTGCGACTGGCCCGCCGAGCCAGATCATGTATTGGGGGCTGAGGGTCTTGTTGGTGACTATCATCACCAGGATCACCAGCAGGATTAAGGCCATGGCACCCAGCGGGTCGATGTTTGCCCGCCGCCACCACGACACGAATGCGACCAGCAGACCGATCATGCCCAGCAGGGTGGCCAAGCTTGCCATCCGGGTCCAGAACGGTACGGCATAGCCGTATATCTCGAAGGCCTGATAGCGCGAAATGGTAACCGCGTAATCACCCAGGCCCAGGGCGCGCAGCAACATGGGCACGGTGGCCCAGACCGATTCCACCTGTAGCCCGCGGCCCTGCTGCCAAGTCAACGGTGAAACTAGTCGATCCCAGCCGGCCCACAGCCAACTGGTTACGGCCAGCAGCGTCCCGGCAGACCAGAATCCCATGCTGGTGCGCCTGCGGATCCGGGCCGGCGGCCGGCCGGCCAATGCGGGCCACAGCAGCGCCGGCCACAGCTTGATCGCGGCTCCCACCCCAGCGAGCACGCCGGCTCCGGCCGGTCGGCGGGAAACCAGCATTAGCAGACTGCCACCGGCCAGGATCGAGGTGACCAGATCGAAACGCAGATATGCGGTCGGGCCGATTGTGGCCACGAACAGGCTCCAGAACATGATGGCGTGGGCACGCAACCGGCCACCCAGATGCCATAGCCCCAGGCTGAATCCGGCGTCCAACGCCAGCATGAGCAAAACGAAGGCGATCACATAGCCCTGCTGGCTGCCCAGCCCCAGGACCCAAGGAATCATCAGCAGCCAGAGCACCGGCGTCGGGTACTCGGGCATGGTAGCCCGCGGCCCGATCTCGCCCAGGGCGTCGATGTGCTGAAAGTAGTAGACCACATCGCCTTGGGTTTCCGGAGTGAACAATCCCCACACGAGAAGCACGATCAACCGAGTTCCCGCCCAGATCAGCAACAAGGCACGCCGGCTGTTCAGGTCCTGCTCGTGAAAGACGCGCAGGCACAGGTGCGCCAACCGGCGCAGTCGCTCCGGCTGGCGCGATCGGGTCGCCCTATCACTGAGCGCCTTCGGACTGTGCTTTCGAATCGGGCGAGGGGTGAGGGAGCCGCCCATCGCGAACCTTTCGATATCTCCAGCGCCCCCGAGAGGATTCGAACCTCTGCTCCCGCCTCCGGAGGGCGGTGCTCTATCCCCTGAGCTACGGGGGCAGGGCCGTTGCCGGCCTGCAGGCAGCCAACAGGCTAGCATCCGTGACCCGTTCGATGAAAGTCGCTATGCCGGATGCGGGCAATCACCGGGTATGGCCGAGACCTGCCGCGCGGCCCGGTTGGTCCTCTCCGGTTGGTTCTGGGAGAATCGGTGTCCGTGACCCACATGCATGTTGCTGGCGCAATCCACGCCGAAGTGGCCGCGGGTTTGCCCCGATCCAGGCAGCTCTCGGATGTCAATGCCCTGGATCGGCGGCTGTGGAGCCAATCGGTGCGCCGCAATGCCGAAGGCATGGTAGAGGTGGCCGGCGTGGATCTGGCTCAGGTCATCCAGGAGGTCGGCTCGCCGGTCTATCTGCTGGACGAGGCCGATTTCCGGGCTCGGGCGGCAGCCTTCCGGGAGGCCTTCACAGGTTGGGACGTCTACTATGCCGGCAAGGCCTTTCTGACTCGTACCATCGCACGCTGGATAGCCGAGGACGGGTTGAACCTGGATGTCTGCTCGGGGGGCGAACTGGAGGTCGCGTTGCGGGCTGGCTTTCCAGCCAGGCGGATCGGCATGCATGGCAACAACAAGTCGAACGAGGAATTGGCCGCCGGGCTAGCGGCCGGGGTGGGGCGGATCAATGTTGATTCGTCGGATGAGATCGATCGGATCGAGCGGCTGTGTGCGGCCAATGGCTGGCGTGCCCGAGTACTGGTGCGGGTAACACCGGGGGTGGAAGCACACACCCACGAGTACATCGCCACCGCACATGAGGATCAGAAGTTTGGTTTCTCATTGGTCAACGGCCGGGCGTTGAATGCCATGCTGCGTTGTCACGCCAGCGAGTACTGCACCTTGTTGGGCATCCACTCCCACATCGGTTCCCAGATATTCGACACCGGGGGCTTCGAGGTGGCCGCCCGGCGCACCATCCGGCTGCTGGCCCGCTTCTTCGCCGAGACCGGGGAGCAACTGCCCGAGCTGGATCTGGGCGGTGGGTTCGGTATCGCCTACACGACGGGGGACAACCCGGCGACCCCGGATGAACTCTCCCGTAGACTGCGCGATATCGTCGCCGCGGAGGCCCGCGCTCAGCAGTTGCTGCTGCCCCGGCTGGCGATCGAACCGGGCAGGGCAATCGTGGGGCCGAGCACTATGGCGGTCTATACCGTGGGCACCGTGAAGCAGGTTGATCTGGAGGGCGGCCTGCAGCGGGTCTATGTCAGCGTGGACGGTGGGATGAGCGATAACATCCGCCCGGCGCTGTACGCGGCCGACTACTCGGCGGTACTAGCAAATCGGGTTTCGACGGTCCTGCCGGCGCTGTGCCGGGTGGTAGGGAAACATTGCGAGGGCGGCGACATCTTGGTGCGTGATGTCCAGTTGCCCGGCGATATTCGTCCCGGGGACCTGATCGCCGTCCCGGCGTCGGGCGCCTATTCCCGTTCGATGGCTAGCAACTACAATCACACCCCGCGGCCCCCAGTAGTGGCGGTGCGTGATGGCCGGCTGTTCGAGCTACTGCGTCGCGAGACCGTGGATGACATGCTTACCCTGGATGTCGGCCAGTGATCGGACAAGGAGCACAGATGACCGAGCAGCCGCTGAAGGTGGCGATTCTAGGTTGTGGGACGGTGGGCAGTCAGGTGGCCCGGCTCATCCTTGAGCAGGGGGCCGATCTTGCGGCGCGAACCGGCCGCCGACTCGAACTGGTCGGGATCGCGATTCGCGATGCCAACCGTCCCAGGCCAGGGCTGCCGGCCAACCTGTTCACCGCGGATTCCGCAGCGCTGGTCGCCCGCGGCGATCTGGACGTGCTTATCGAGCTCATCGGGGGTATTGAGCCAGCCGGGTCCCTGATCCGTTCCGCGATCGCCCACGGCGCCTCGGTGGTCACCGCGAACAAGGCGCTACTGGCTACCGAGGGAGAGCAACTTGCGGCTGCCGCGGCCGCGGCGGGGGTCGATCTGTACTACGAGGCTGCGGTCGCTGGCGCGATCCCGATCATCCGGCCGCTGCGCGAATCGCTGGTGGGGGATGCCATCCAGGTGGTGATGGGTATCGTCAACGGCACCACCAATTACATCCTGGACAAGATGACCACCGAGGGCATGGATTACGCCACCGCGCTTTCCCAGGCGCAGGAACTCGGCTACGCCGAGGCCGATCCCACCGCCGATGTGGCCGGACTGGATGCCGGCGCCAAGGCGGCCATCCTGGCCAGCCTCGCCTTCCACACCCAGGTGGCGGGGGATCAGGTGTACATCGAGGGAATCACCCAGGTGCAGCCAAAGGACATCCAGGCCGCCGCTGAATTGAACTGCGTGGTCAAGCTGCTGGCGGTGGCACAGGTATTGGCCGACGACCGGATCAGCGTCCGGGTGCATCCCGCGATGGTGCCCAACAATCACCCGCTGGCCACGGTCTCGGGTGCTCACAACGCGATTTTCGTCGTGGCCGCCGCGGCGGGCCGGTTGATGTTCATGGGGCCAGGAGCCGGGGGAGCACCCACTGCCAGCGCGGTGATCGGCGATCTGGTCACGGTGGCCCGCAACCGCGACCGGGGGGTATCCGGGCCGGCGCAATCGCTGTACGCCCACCGTCAGGTGGCGCCCATGGATGCGGTCAGGACCCGCTATTACCTGCGTCTGTTGGTGCGCGATCAACCCGGTGTGTTGGCCGCCGTGGCCGGCATCTTCGCCGAACACGGAGTCTCGGTGCAAACCGTCCAGCAGGCCTCGGCCGAATCGAACCGGTCGGAGGCCGGCCAGCTGGCCGAGCTGGGGCTGATGACGCATGTCGCTGGCGAAGCAGACCTGCTGGCTTGTGTGGCCACCTTGCAGGCGAGCCCCCAGGTATTGGATCGAGTGCGTTTCATGCGCGTGGAAGGCAAATGATGGAACTGGCCTGTCTGGATCTGGAGGGTGTGCTCGTCCCCGAGATCTGGATCGATGTCGCCGAGGCCAGCGGCATCGACGAATTGCGGCTCACTACCCGGGATATCTCGGACTATGCCGAGTTGATGGCACATCGCCTGCGGGTGCTGGCCGCCCATGGCCTCGGGCTGGCAGATATCCAGGCGGTGATCGCCACGATGAGCCCGCTACCTGGGGCGCCGGAGTTTCTCGATTGGTTGCGGGCGCGCTATCAGGTGGTGATCCTGTCGGACACGTTCTATCAGTTCGCCGATCCGTTGATGGCCCAGCTTGGCCGTCCCACGTTGTTGTGCCATCGGCTAGAGGTCTCCGGCGACGGCCGGATCACCGGCTATCGCCTGCGGATGCCGGATCAGAAGCGCGCGGCGGTGCGGGCCTTTCAGCAACTCAACTTCGCCTGTATCGCGGTTGGGGATTCCTACAACGACACCTCGATGCTTGGTCAGGCGGAGGCCGGGATACTCTTCCGAGCCCCGCAGCGAGTCTTGGCGGAGTTCCCGTGGTTTCCCGCGGCAACCAGCTATCCCGAACTACAAACCGCCTTCGAACGGGCCAGCCGCGACATTCGGGGCCGCTGATTAGCAACCAGTCGCATTTCTGACCTCTTGTTTGCTAGCGTTGCATCTGCAAGGCGGTCAACAGTCGAGACGCGCCTGGGCAACAGGAGCATTCGTCCTTGGCCGGACGTTGGCCACCAGTTCACGCAGCATGATCAGTTGCTGTGCTGTGGGTGGCAGGACATGCCGGCCGGGGCGGGCGACAACCCACTCTTCCGCGTATTGCCGTTGGGCGAATGCGAAATACCGGTGCTGCGGGGGCAGCACCATGGAAAGGAATCCAGTGACCGAATCCACCTCGGCATCTAGGTCGGAGCTTGCCTCGCTGCTGCTCCCCGAGCTGAAGAAGATCGCCAGCAGACTGGGTATCAAGGGCGGCGCGGCGATGCGCAAGGCCGATCTGGTGGCGGCGATCATGGCTGCCGGCTCAGGCGGCACGTCGGCTTCGTCCGGTGCCGCTCACTGGCGCCGGACGAAGCCTTAAAATATCAATATGCTAAGCAAGCAAATTACGACAGATCAGCGTATAAAAAACT
>CALHWB010000024.1 GCA_938036835.1 uncultured Propionibacterium sp. | reverse complement strand
ACCTGATCTGACTAGCGCCCGTCTCGCCGCGATTGGCGAAACCGTAGAACGATACAGCGCCGCCTACGCGCCGATCGATTCCGCGACCGTTCGACACGGTACTGGCTACGACCTAAGGCGAGAGTTGGATCTACTAGGCCCCGACGATTTCGAGATGTTCGCAGACCACCAATACGACAACCCGGAATTCAGTTATGAGCCTTGGACTGACGACCTACCGCTGTGGTGGCGGCAAGGAAATGACGCCACCACAGGAGCAGCCGTGTGGGCACCAGCGCAACTGATCCACATGGCCGGTCAATGGCGCAACGAACCCGCCATCGGCTATGCTACAAGCAACGGGCTCGCCTGCGGAATCACACACATCGAAGCAGCACTTTCGGGCCTATTCGAAGTGGTCGAACGGGATGGCTTCATGCTCACCTGGTACAACAGGCTGAGCCTGCCACAAATCGAAGTCACCTCAAGCCCTGTCCTGCACAACTACGTGAAACGGCACTTCGCGCCAACCGGCCTAGACATTCACCTCGTAGACATGTCGATCTTTACTGGTGTCCCAGCGGTGCTCGCAGTAGTGCGCAGCCGTACTTCGATGCTTGCGCCCTTCGCGATCGGTGCCGCCAGCGCAGCGACCGTGGAACGTGCCTGTATCAAAGCGGCAACAGAAGCGATGTACACCAGGACTTGGATGAAAACCGAACAGCGAGATGGCAGAACGATCCGCGACACCACGAATCTGCCTGAAACGCTACGCACCTTTGAAGACCACATCCGTCTTTACGCCGGAACCGCCCTCGTGGCTGAAGCCGACTTCCTTACCGCGAACCCTGATCGCCGCGACGTAGCAGAGTTGCCGTCCTTCGATGACAGACAGCCAGACAGACTCTGGCAGAGTCTTGTGAAACATCTGACTCAACAAGGCCATCGAATCATTACGTTCGATCTAACCAGCCCGGACATCCGCGAAGCAGGGGCACACGTCGTCAAGACGCTGGCGACCGGCCTGCGACCCTTGGACGCTTCCTATGCAGCCCGTTTCATGGGTGGTCAGCGTCTCCTTGCCCATGCCCATCGACTCGGCCTATGCCAGCAACCGTTCGAAGTCGAGCAATTAAATCAAACACCCCACCCGTTCCCGTGAATGACGAAACAGGAAGGACAAACCTAATGAGTGAACTGGAACGTCACGCAACTAACCTCGTCGACGTGGTCTATGGGAACGAACTCCTGTCCTACGATGACCCGACAGAGAACTGGTTCGAGGCCACCAAAGTATATCGAGCCTCGATGGCGTGGGATGCCCCAGGTATTAGCCGACTGACACGCTCGCCGGCATTGCAGGTGATCGCCACCCGCGCCGGGAAAAAATTCGATGATCTGCCGACGACACAACTCCCAACGCCATTGACCCCAGACATGAGTCTTCAACAGGCGGCAGACGAGCGGCGAAGTGTTCACCGCTTTACCGGCCAGGAGATGACATTCACCCAGCTCTCTACCATGCTGGACTTCAGCTACGGGGTTACGAACCGTCCCGAAGGACTGCGCCGCCGAGTGCCTTCCGGCGGGGCGCTCTACCCAATCGACATCTACGTCTTTGCGAGCCGTGTCAGCGATTTGGGTCACGGCGTCTACCACTACGACCCCTACCGAACGTGCCTCGTCCGTCTCGCGGACTTCGACGACGAATCTCTCGCCCGGGCGCTGTTGCAAGAAGAAATGGTGTCCTCTTCCGCCGTCACCATTGTACTCTCCGCCAGCTTCTGGCGAAACCGCTTCAAGTACGGGCCCCGCTCGGGACGCTTCGTCTTCCTTGACGCCGGTCACATCATGCAGAACCTGAGCCTGATAGCGCCAGCGATCTCGCTCGGTGGCCGGCCATTCGGCGGGTTCATCGACAATGAACTAACCCAACTGATCGGACATCACAATGGAGTTGATACCGCACCGCTGTACGCGTTCATAGCCGGAGTACCCGGCGACAGATGAATATGGTCCTCGCGGCTGCCGGGCTGACATTGCACCTCACTGAGCCAGCACAGATTGCAGCCGTCGCGAAAATGAAAATACCGGGTCCGTGGGGAGCAAGATCGCGAATCACAGCTCAGCGCCACTATGACCTTGCCACAACGTCAGCGGCCGCACTGGCCCTGCCTGCTGTAATCGTCGATGCCACGTGGGTTAGTCATCCGCTGCTTATTCCAGTGTGGGCAGGACTTGCCATCTTGCTCCCGTGCGCGGTGTGGTGGGGATCTAGCCGAGGCATCCGAGTAAGGCGTCATAGCACAGTTCTCTCGACGCTCCCAGCCGCCGCCGCTGGTGAAGAGGTCCTGTGGCGGGCAGCCGCTCCGCTCCTGCTAGCACACTGGGGAATTCCGAGCCTTGCATCCATCGCGGCTTCCGCAGCGGTCTTCATTGCACTGCATTACCGGCGGAACGCGCGCACGGCCGGTCTGGCATACATCGCTCTGTTCACGACCATCACCTGGGGGCAATGGTCATGAGTGGTCTGGTCGCGGCAATCGCGGTTCATATAGCTCACAATCTTGCATTAGCCCTTCTCGAACCCATAAAGGACGTGGGAGCTGGAGGCGGACCACCCCCACTCTCGCAGGATATCTGGTAGCCCAATGAACCCATCACGCAACGACCAAGCCGAAGCGCAAGACTGGTTCGATAATCCACAGTCCAGACTAGTCAGCTCCAGGCATGATTATCGAGAGACAACAGCGACCGCTGAATTGTCGGCCGCCTTCCTCCTCAGCAGATACCAAACGCTCAACGGTTCTCTCCCCAGAAGTCTCCTTGATATCGGCTGCGGCGAAGGACTTCTCCTCTCCCATATAGCCAAAAACGATCCCGGCATCTCCTTGACTGGCACAGACACGGCGACAGAGGCAATTGCTCACGCACGCCAAATCCTCCCACTGGCGCGCCTCCTTCACCATGAGGGAGCACCCAGGGGGCCATTCGACGCCATCTTGATACACCTGACTCTCGGGCTATGGACAAGAACCTCAGACCTACTCGCCCACGCCGTGCAACAACTGTCGCCACGGGGGTTGATGTACATTGTCGACATCAATGTCGACGACCTCGAGTTGGGGCTGTCGCACTCCATCAGTGATGAGGAGCGCATGTACTTGAGAAGTCAATACGCGTCCGCCTATACCCTGCAGCAGTTCACCGATCTCCTTACCCAAGCCGCTCCCGCTGAACAGGGATATATGACATCTACAGGCACCGCAACGTTCGCGGGATTCAGTTTCGGAAGCAGCGAACAGCTACAAATGATGACTGCCACGCGGGTAGTCAAGGCTCTCAAGAAGCAGCAACGTTCCGCCAGTTCACGGCTCCCGGCATTGCTGCACGGTTGGATTTTTGCGCATCACGAAAGAACGTCCAATTGAGCTGCCAGCGTGACCATGCTGCGTCCGATTGTCCCCGAGCAGCGCCCCGTAGCGGGGCAGGGGCTGTCAGATAAGGGATAAAGGGGTCTAGTGTTCATTTTCCAACGATTCTGGGAATCGCGGGAGCGTTGGATGTGACGTTGAAGTACCTAAAACGAAATCGTGTTCAGGCTGAATTGGCTGAGAGCCATGGGGTATCTCAATCAACAATCAGCCGGGCCATCCGTCGCCGTCACCGATCTTGTGGTCGACTGTCTCCTAGAGGAGCGCCCCACCCTGGAGCAGGTACCCAAGGACACCTGCCTCCTACTGGTTGACGGCACGCTCCTGCCCTGTTGAGACTGGAAGGCCGAGAAGGGCCTCTCTCAGGCAAGCATCACCACAGTGGCGTCAACATCCGAATCCATCACCGACGCAGACGGCAACCTCCAGTGGATCTCCCCCACACTGAAGGGCAGCGTCCACGACGTCAAAGCGTTCGACATCCACAAAATCCTCGACCACCTGAGCGCCGAGAATATCATTGCCGACAAAGGCAACATCGGCCGCGGACTCCACACCCCAATCAGAACGCACCTCGGCTAGCAGCTAACCGAGTCCGAAGAACACCACAACAAACGCATCAACCACATCCGATGACCCATAGAACGAACCATCGCCCACCTCAAAACCTGGCGCATCTTCAATACCATATACCGCCGACCGTACTCAACATTTCAAGCCACACTCGACGCCATCACTGGAATCATCTTCGGGATTCTGTGAATAAGCCTCCTGACCTGACCACGTTCTGTCAACTCGACGACCTCGGTCTGAGGTGGTAAGCGGGCAACACGGCAGTGACAGCGCAGCCGTGCTGACCTACAGGCCAGTCAAGCCCGGGGACTGTTGCAATCTCTGCGGTGGCCTTGGCCGGGTGCGTAACACCATCACCCGTGAGAGCTAGCTCGCACAGGTCCTGTTCGACTGGCGCCCCAGCACCCTGCTGGCGCGGCTGTGCCACTACCTATGCAGCGGGCACGTCTGGCGATAAGACCTGGCGCGGGCAGCGTAACCCTGGTCATGCTTATTGTCTTGCGTCAGGGATTGTGTCGCGTTTCGGGGTTTGGATCAGATCATATTGCGGGGGTCTGGCTGGTCCGAGAGTGAGTGTCGATGTCCTCGATGAACGAGGATGCTGGGGCGAGTCCGGCGGCCCCGCGGCGCCCAAACCTGGCTCGACGTCATCCGCGATACCCAACCACGACACTAAATAAGCCAAGTCGGGTCAAATGCCGATATCGCTAGGCTCACGCAAACATCACGCATATTGTGTTTGAGTTCGGCAACCAGCGCGAGATCGACCTGCCGAGCAGTCGAAGCCAGTTGCGTATAGGCATCCACGAAGAGTGAGCGCCTAGCACTAGCACGGTCCGTGACCGTCAGGTCGCTGGCTTGATCGAGACCGCGATGGTGGAGCATAGGGGGCTCGAACCCCTGACCTACGGCTTGCAAAGCCGTCGCTCTACCAACTGAGCTAATGCCCCGATACCCCTGCGGGCCTGCTCATCCTACTCGGCTGCCCGACCGGTGCAAAACGGCCGGTTGGACAGCCCGGCCCATCGTCCCAGCCGGATGCCATGAGGCGCACCCCGGCATCGGCCGCCGACAATCCGGTAGCGGTTATGCCGCGGTGCACCCCAGGACCTTGACGGCCGGCCGGGCCGCGAAACGTCCGGGGCAACCGGCAACCCCATCGCGCTCGGGCCGCTCGAACACCATCGGCGATCACCGGTGGAATCGTTGCGAAGGCCACCCGGTGGCCGCCGGAAGTTTCGCGCTGCATCCCCAATCCGGGGGCAACCCTGGGCGAAATCTTGGCTCGCAGGCCTAGGCTGGTGGGCATGGTTCCGGCGCCCTACCGCACCCGACGCGAGTGGATGAGCCACGCCCTGCAACGGCGCGCCACCCTCGAGGCGATGCGTCGGCCCCAGTCGGTGCTGAACGGGCTGAACCCGTGCGATGCCGATCCGCTCCTGGTGCGCTCGGCCCTACACCACGGGACGCTGGCCCAGCGAGATTGCCCCGTCTGCGCATCGAGTCGTCTGATTGTGCTGAACTATGTTTTCGGCGACCAACTCGGGCAGTATTCGGGACGGATCAAATCGACCGTGGAACTGTTGGAGATGGAAACCGAGTTCGGGGAGTTCAAGGTCCGGGTGGTCGAGGTCTGCCCGGACTGTGGCTGGAACCATCTGATCGAGACCTTCCTGCTCGGCGACGGCCTGCGCCGCAAGCCGCCTCGCCGGCAGCAGACAGCTGAGGACATCTATGGCTGACTACGACCGTCCCAGGCGCGCCCAGCGCGGTGAAGAGCCCGGCGGCCGGCCCCGGCGAGCCTCGCAGCTCGACAGCTCGGATAGCTACCGAGCCGCGTCGCAACGGGCCGCGTCGGTGCGGGCCGCCAGTTCGAGGAGCCACGGCGCGGCCGGGCGGGCCTCCGGGTCGGACCGCGGAGCATCCCTCGGGCGCAGCCGGGACACCGATTCGAGATCCGCCGCCCACAAGCCATCCCGGCGCACCAATGCCGCCGGGTCGGGTGGCCGCGGCGGTTCACGGCGCGGCCGCAAGGGCAGCCGCCGCGGCCTGCTCGGCCGGTTGGTGCGGGGCGTGCTGATCCTCGGGCTGGCCATGATCCTGATCGGCACCGTCGGCGCCTACGTCTTCTATCAGCAGGCCAAGCTACCCGAACCCAATGCGGACTTCCTCACCCAGACCTCGACGCTGTACTTCCGCGACGGCACCACCCAGCTTGGGCAACTCTCGGTGCAGAACCGCACCGACCTCGACTATGCCGAGATGCCCCAGATCGCCAAGGACGCCATCGTGGCCGCCGAGGACCGCACCTTCTGGACGAACAGCGGGGTCGATTTCAAGGGCATGGGACGCGCCCTGGTCCGGATCGTCCAAGGCAAGAACGTCCAGTCCGGTTCCACTATCACCCAGCAGTTCATCAAGATCCGCTACCTGACCAGCGACCAGACCCTGACCCGCAAACTCACCGAGGTGGCGCTGGCGATCAAGATGAACAAGGCCGAATCCAAGGAGGCGGTGCTGGCCGGCTACCTGAACACGGTCTACTTCGGCCGCGGCGCCTACGGCATCCAAGCCGCCGCCCAGGCCTTCTTCCAGGTGGACGCGAAAGACCTTTCCGTCGGGCAGGCCGCCGTGCTGGCCTCGGTGGTCAACAGCCCATCCATGTTCGATCCGGCCAACGGCGCCGAAGCCCAGCAGCGGCTGCTGGAACGCTACAACTACACCCTGGACGGGATGCTCAGCCCGATGGGGGCGATCACCCAGGCCGAGCACGACCAGTTCTACAATCACCTGCCGGCCTTCCCCGAATACCGGATAGACAACGTCTACGGCGGCCCGAATGGCTTCCTCATCCAGATGGCCACCGAGGAACTGCAGGCCAGAGGGTTCACCGAAACCCAGATCCACGGCAGCGGGTGGAACATCACCACCACCTTCGATGCGCGCATGCAGCAGGCAGCCATCGACGCCGCCCAGTCGGTGACCGCCGAAGCGGCCGAGAACGCCGCTGCGCTGCGGGACGAGAACGGCATGCTGATCCTGGACGCCAACGGCAACGCCCAGCAGCCCGACCCGAGCCAACTGCATGTCGGGCTGGCATCCATCGAGGTGGGTACCGGTGCGGTGCTGGCGCTGTACGGGGGGCCGGATTTCGTGGCGAACTCGCGTAACTGGGCCACCACACCGCGGTACGCCGCCTCCACCTACAAGGTCTGGGGTGCGGTGGCCGGGCTGCGCAACGGTTTCGGCCTGAGCTCGATGCTGGAGGGCGACACCTACACCCCGCCGGGCGACATGGTCCCGGTGCACAACGACTCGGGTGCCCAGTACGGGCCCATCACCTTGCAGAAGGCGATCCACAATTCGGTCAACACCGCCTTCGTCGACATGGTCTCCAGGATCCCGGAAGGCAACAAGGCGGTGATCAAGGCAGCCAACGATGCCGGCATCCCCGAGCATCCGTCCTGGCAGGAGCAGGGCGATCGGCTGGTGCTCGGCGAAGGGGAGGTCAGCCCGCTGAACAACGCAACCGGTTTCGCCACCCTGGCGAACAAGGGCACCCGCAACGAAACCCATGTGGTCGCCGAGGTGCGCGACGCCAACGGCAATGTGGTCTATTCCGGCGACACCCAGGGTGTGCGAACCATCGAGGACGCGGTCTCCCGCGACCTGACCTATGCGATGTCGGGTGTGATGGAGGCCTCCTCGGTCGATGCGGTCGATGGCCGTCCCGTCGCGGGCAAGACCGGTACCGAAGGCATCGCCAGCGGCCAGGACGGCGCCACCCGGCAGATCACCCGGGCCGGCTGGCTGGTCGGTTACACCAGGCACATCGCCACCGCGGTGGTGATGGTGGCCGGCGACACCGGCAACGAAAACCTAGACGCCTACGCGCCCCCGGGCTGGGGCACCTTCTACGGCGCCGGCTACCCGACCCAGGTGTGGAACCGCTACATGGCGGTGGCCGTGGCGGGCACGCCCTACGACGCCTTCGACCCGCCGGCCAATATCCAGCCGACGGTGCGGGATACCGCCAGCATGTCGCCGGAAACCCCAACCTCGGCCCCGACCCCCGAGACACCCACGCAGCCGCCGAGCGAGACCGCCACCCAGCCGGCCACCTCGGCGGTGGCCCCAACCAACAGCGGACCGGCACCGTCAACCACATTGGTGACCCAGCCGCCGAGCGAGCCACCGCTGCAAAGCAGCATGCCACCCGGCAACCCCGGGACCACCGTCGAAGGAGGCGACCGGCCGGCGGAAGGGGGACGATGAGCAGCGGTCTTTTCGCCCAGCCGGTGGCCGGGTCGCGTCCCCGCGGGCCGGTCGCGCACCAGCCGAGCCGTCCTGCCCGCCCCCACCGCGGATGGCGATGAACCACGCCGCCGGGCGCCGGTCGTCCGGGCGCCCGGGCGTGCGGCAGAATGGCTGGGTGATCAGCCCTGCCATGTTCAGCTACCGGGTGGGCGGCCCGATCGGGCCGCGCGGGATCCGCCGTGGCCGTTGGTTCGATCCGACGACCTGGGCCTTCGCCGCGGCCACCATCACCTGGCTGATCGTGATGGTGCGCCAGATTCCCTGCCGGCCGATCGGCGAGCACTTCCCCGACCAGTTCATGCGGCTGTGCTACAGCGATATCCCCACGCTCTATCTGGGCCGCGGGATCAGCACCGGCGCCGGACTCTACACCGAGGTACCGCTGGAGTATCCGGTGCTGATCGGCTACCTGATGTCCTTTGCCCGCTGGCTGACCGGCGTGTTCGGCGGCCAGGTGGGGCCGGAGGCGAGCTATGCCGACCAGGTGGCGGCCTCGCAGATCTTCTTCCAGATCACCGCGGTGTTGCTGGGCTGCCTGTTCCTCGGCACGGTGTGGACCCATCTGCGGTTGGCTCGCGGTCGCCGAGGCGAACGGCCGGCCGATCCGGCCCGCAGCTGGGACGCGGTGCTGATCGCGGCCTCCCCGGTGGTGATGGCCAATGGGCTGATCAACTGGGATCTGCTGGTGGTCTTCCTGACCTCGCTGGGCCTGCTGGTCTGGACGCGTCGCCAACCGCTCGCGGCCGGCGGGGTGCTGGGGCTGGCCTTCGCCGCCAAATTCTACCCGATCCTGGTGCTGATCGCGATCACAATGCTGTGCGTGCGCTGCGACCGCTATCGCGACCTAACCAAGGTGTGGGTCGCCGCGGGGCTGACCTGGCTGGCGGTGAATCTGCCGCCGATGCTGACCGCCTGGCCGGGCTGGTCGGAATTCTGGCTGAAGAACGCCGATCGCGGCGCCGATCTCGGATCGATCTGGTATGTGCTCACCCTGGTGCAGCTGCAGGTGCCCGCGGTCTCGGCGATCGCCTTCCTGTGCATGGCCGCCGGCGGCTGCGCGGTGGCCTGGCTGGTGCTGACGGCCCCGCGCCGTCCCCGGCTCGCCCAGGTGGCGGTGCTGCTGCTGATCGTCTTCCTGGTGTTCAACAAGGTCTACTCGCCGCAATATGTGCTCTGGCTGCTGCCCTTGGTGGTGCTGGCGCGGCCGGTGCTGCTCGATGTCGCGCTCTGGACGGCTGCCGAGCTGGTCTACTACGTGGCGATCTGGGGTTTCCTGCAGGGCCTGCTGGGATTGGGCACCGGCTCGGAATGGATGTACTGGGTGGCGGTGCTCGGGCGGGCCTGCGTCCAGGTGTGGTTTGCCCTGCGAGTGGTCGACGACATCCAGCAGCCCTGGGACGATCCGGTGCGCCAACCCATGGTGGACGATCCGATCGGTGGCGTCCTGGATCACGAGCCGGACGCCGCCTGGCTGCTGGCCCTGGGCGCCCGCCGGGCCCGCGCCCGGAACGGCACCCGCCGGGCC
>CALHWB010000023.1 GCA_938036835.1 uncultured Propionibacterium sp. | reverse complement strand
CGGGGTTGTAGGGGTTGCTGCCGCCCGGGTAGTTGGGGACGGTGGGGGCCGATGTCCCGGGGTTGTAGGGGTTGCTGCCGCCCGGGTAGTTGGGGACGGTGGGGGCCGATGTCCCGGGGTTGTAGGGGTTGCTGCCGCCCGGGTAGTTGGGGACGGTGGGGGCCGATGCTCCGGGGTTGTAGGGGTTGCTGCCGCCCGGGTAGTTGGGGTCGGCGGGCGACCAGGGCAGTCCAGTCGACGGGTTGATCCTAGAAGGGGACGAAGAGGAGCCATCCGCGGCCGAGGTGCCGAAATGCGACGACGGCAGCGTGCCACCGATGGAACCGCCACCTAACGAGCCCAGTCCCGGCCCGCCGCCTGCCCCGATCCCCGGGGCGCCGCCTGCCCCGATCCCCGAGGCGCCGGTTCCGGCGCCGCCATATGTGCCGGGCGGCAGCACGCCGCCCACCGATCCCACGCCGCCGGCGCTCCCCACTCCAGATCCGCCGCCAACCCGCGGGTCGGCGCCGCCCATGCCGCCGCGGCCGGCACCCATCATCATCGGGGGCATCATGCCGCCCGCGCCGGCTTTGGCCCCACCGCGTTTGCTGGAGGGGTTCATCAGCCCTTCGTCGATCTCCAACTGGTTCAACTCGTCGTCGCTGGCTGCGGTGTATCCGGCCGAGCCGCTTTCGGCGGCTCGACGAGTAGCGCGGCGGGCCAGATCTTCTGGGCTGCCATACGGAAGGTCAGACATTGTCGAACTCCTCGTCAAATTCAGATGTGCTCTGGGGAATCGCTGCTGTAATCATCCTCCGCGAGGAGGTCAACTCCCAACTAGTTGCGCCATGGGAAGGGCACGCCGTTGGCCATCATCTGGAAGAATCGGTCGTTGACTCGCAGCAGTTCACGCTGCAATCGGCCCCGCTCGGTTTCTTCCAGCTGTGGTGGCTGGTGCTTGCGCAGGGCGCGGCGGTATGCCGCCATCACGCCGCGGGTAATGCTGCCCGCCGATGGTTTGGTCTTCAACCAGGTGGGGTCGAACAGGGCCGCCTCCACCCTGCCGGACACGTCCAACTGGACTATCACGCCGTCCTCGAAGTCCGATCCCTGCGTGGTGCCGCCCCGCCAGCTGCTGGCTGGCATATCCGCAGGCAACTGCGCCAGCCTGGCCCGGAGCTCATCGCGGTCGTGGCGGTACTTGTCCAGGGATTCGGCGGTGAGCTGCTCGGTAACCCTTGGCGCGCCGGGATCGGACAGTCCGATGTCCATCGGGGGCGCGTAGTAGTTGTTCATCATCATGAAGCAGATCCCGAATGCCCTGGACAGGCCGTCGATGCCCAGTTTCTCGCGCCAACTCAGCGAGATCCTGACCTTGGTCAGTTCGCCCTCGGGGGTGCCCCACACCCGGACGGCATTCTCCTGATCGGGAAAGCCGTCCTCCGGCCGCCAGGTATTGGGATCAACCGCTTGATCTTCGGCGAGTTCGTCGTCCCCGTCGGGGATACCACTCCCTGGGGCCAGGTACTGGTCGTCTAGGCTCTCGTCTTCCCACAAGCTCATGTTCACCTCCGGTTACTGCCGTGCCTGGGTTAGCACTCATTGTGCCTTCCGAATGGGCCGCCCGGATGGCCAGCGGCGGATCTGCCGGCAAACCGGCCAATGAGAACGGCGGTCCGGGATGGCCCCGCTACCCTGAGCCTGTGGATATATCGGTAATAGGCTGCGGCTACCTGGGTGCGGTACATGCAGCCTGCATGGCCAGCCTGGGGCATGGCGTGATCGGGCTGGACGTGGACCCGGCCAAGGTGGCGGCGCTGAACGCGGGCGATCCACCCTTCTACGAACCGGGGTTCGGCGAACTGCTCACCGCGCAGCTGGCGGCCGGCCGGCTGCGGTTCACCACCGATCCCGGAGCCGGCCGGCAGGCCGAGATCCACTTCATCGCCGTCGGGACGCCACAGCTTGCCGGCCAGCATGGCGCCGATCTCGGCTTCCTGCAAGCGGCGGTGGATACCCTGATCGCCCACGCCGATACCACCAGCCATCCAGTGGTCGTCGCAGGCAAATCGACGGTGCCGGTGGGCACGGCGGAACGCATCCAGCGGACCTGTGATGCCGCCGGCCGGCAGTTCATCGTGGTGTGGAATCCCGAGTTCCTGCGGGAGGGTTTCGCGGTGGCCGACACGCTGGCACCCGACCGGATCGTCTATGGGCTGCCCGCCGACCGGGCCCGGGCCGGGATCGGGCAGCGAATCCTGGACGAATGCTATGCCGGGCTGCTGGCGGCCGGGATACCTCGGCTGCTGACCAATCACCCCACCGCCGAACTGGTAAAGGTGGCTGCCAACAGCTTCCTGGCCACCAAGATCAGTTTCATCAATGCGATGGCCGGGTTGTGCGATGCCACCGGCGCCGACATCACCCAGCTCGCCGAGGCCATCGGCCACGACGAACGCATCGGACGCAGGTTCCTGCACGCCGGCGTGGGCTTCGGCGGCGGTTGCCTGCCGAAGGACATCCGGGCGGCCATGGCTCGCGCCGGCGAGCTGGGGGTGGACGAAGCCCGCACCTTATTGCGCGAGGTGGACGCCATCAACCGGCGCCAGCGGGACAAGGCAGTGGCGCTGGCCGCCCGGATGCTGGGCGATAGCTTTGTGGGGCGCAAGGTGGCGGTGCTCGGGGCAGCCTTCAAACCGAACAGCGACGACCTGCGCGATTCGCCTGCCCTGGAGATCGCCCAGCAGATCTGGGCTCGAGGCGCCCGGCTGGTCATCGCCGACCCGGCCGCGGCGGGTGCGCTGCGCGCGAAACGCCCCAACCTGCAGGTGGCGGACACCGTGACCGAGGCCGTGACCGATGCCGATCTGGTGCTGTTGCTGACCGAATGGCGCGAGTACGTGGAGCTTGACCCGGTCGGACTGCGTGGCCTGGTGCGTACCGCAAACATCATCGATGGGCGCAATGCACTGGATCCCGAACGCTGGATCCAGGCGGGCTGGACCTACCGGGGCATCGGACGCCATGGCATCCCGGTGAACCATCCGGTCTGGTGATTCCCCTGGCCGGTCTGCCGCCGGCCCGGCCGGCGGAGGCCACAACCGATCGGTGTGGCGCCAGGCTGCGTCGTGGTTGCTTGTTGAAACATGCCAGAATGATCGGCATGTCTTCATTGCCCGTTCAGTTGGCCCAGCGCATCCAAGCCGTCGCGGGAATCGATCCCGAACTACGGTCGGCCACCAAACCCCAGTTCGGGCACTTCCAATCGAATGTGGCCTTGCGGTTGGCCAAACAGTCCGGCGGCCAGCCGCGGCAGATCGCCCAGCGGATCGTCGACCGGCTACAGGTAGCCGATCTGTGCGAGCCGCCGGAGATCGCCGGCCCGGGATTCATCAACCTCAGGCTGCGCACCGACGTGCTGGCCGCCACCGTGAACGACCAACTTGCCGATCCGCGGTCGGGCATCGTACCGGCGACGGATCCCCAGGTGGTGGTCATCGACTATTCCTCGCCCAATGTGGCTAAGCAGATGCACGTCGGTCACCTGCGTTCGACCATCATCGGCGACTGCTTTAACCGGGTATTGACCGCGTTGGGGCATCGGGTGATCGCCCAGAACCACATCGGTGACTGGGGGCGCCAGTTCGGCATGCTGATAGAGCAGGTGGCCGACGAGGGACTGGATCTGGCCAGCCTCGATCTGGCGGGTGCCGAAGCCCTTTATCGGCGGGCCAACCAGCGTCTTGAGCGAGACCCGCAGTTTGCCGAACGGGCGCGCAAACGGGTGGTCGCCCTACAGTCCGGCGATGCTCAAACCCTGGCCGACTGGCGTCGGCTGATCGAGATCTCGTTGGCCGGGTTCAACCGCACCTACGCTCGCCTGAACGTGCTACTGACCGATGCCGACGTGGATGGGGAATCGAGCTATAACGCCGCCCTACCCGGGATCGCCGAGGACCTAGCGGCTCGGGGGATCGCCAGATCCGATCGGGGCGCCCTGGTGGTTTTCGCCGATGGTTTCGACGCACCCGCGATCATCCGCAATTCCGCCGGCGGATTCGGTTACGACTCCACCGACGTGGCCGCGATCAAATACCGGGTCGAGCAACTGCACGTCGACCGAATCATCTACGTGACCGACGCCAGGCAGGCCCGGCATTTCCATCTGGCGTTCGCGGTGGCCCGGCTGGCCGGCTATCTGCCGGACACGGTACAAGCCGAGCATGTCGGGTTCGGCATGGTGCTGGGGGTCAACGGCACTCCGATCCGTACTCGCGATGGCGGCGCCGTCAGTCTGGATTCGTTGCTGGATGCCGCCGAGGAACACGCCGCACCGCAGATAGCCATCGCGGCGATCAAGTACGCCGATCTGTCGAACAGCCTACAAAAGGACTATGTCTTCGATGCCGAGCGGATGGCCAAGACCCAGGGCGATACCGGGCCCTATCTGCAGTATGCCCACAGCCGCTGCGCAGGCATCCTGGGAGAGGCCACGGCCCGGGGGCTGGCGTGGAGCCGGGTGACCGAACTCGACGACCCGGCCGAACAACAGTTGGCGCTCTGCCTGACCAGGTTCGGCGAAACGGTGCAGTTGGTGGCCGACGAGTTGACTCCCCACAAGCTGTGCATCTATCTTTTCGAATTGGCCACCGCATTCTCCACCTTCTACGAGAAATGCAAGGTGTTGCAGAGCGCGGGTGCGGTGCGTGCCTCCCGCCTGGCCCTGGTGGCAGCCACTCGGCTGGTGCTGGCCAAGGGTCTGGAACTGCTGGGTATCGAGGCGCCCGATCGGATGTGAACTCCGGTCCAAGCGGCGGCTCATAAGCCATGCGATCTCCGCTCATCGAGACGCCCGCCGATGCGGGCCGGGAAACGCGGCCCGCGCGGGCAGCCGCCCATGCGCCTGACCGGTACCGGGGCCGGGCGGACCGGCCGGTTTGCGCCGGGGCATCGGTTCTTGGACGAAGCCCCGGCGGTCTGACCGGGCCGGGCTAGGCGTCCAGCTGGCTGGCCATCGCGCTGGCGGTCCCACCCGAGCGGGCGGCCACCGCGGCGGCGCCGACGATCCCCGCCTGGTTCAGCAGCTTGGCCGGGACGATCGGGGTGCGCAGCTTGAGTAGCGGAAGGAACTTATCGTGGCACTTGGACACCCCGCCGCCCACCACGAACAGGTCTGGCCAGAACAACCGCTCCAGGGCCGCATAGTAGGCCTGGAGACGCGTCGTCCAGCGTTTGTAGCTCAGTTTCTCACGTGACTTCGCTCTGGCCGAGGCGCGGGTTTCGGCGTCGCGGCCGTCGATTTCCAGGTGACCCAGTTCGGTGTTCGGCAGCAGGCGGCCGTTGTGGACCACCGCGCTACCGATCCCGGTGCCCAGGGTGGTCACAATGACCACCCCCAGATTGCCCTTCGCGGCGCCGAACAAGACCTCGGCCAGGCCGGCGGCATCGGCATCGTTCACCAGCGTGACCGGGCGGCCCAGTTCCTTGGTGAACAATTCGTCGGCATTGGTGTCCACCCAGCTGGAATCCAGGTTGGCCATCATCGGTACCACCCCGTGCACCACCGGCGCCGGTACCGCGACACCGACCGGCCCGTCCCCGATGGCCGAGGCAAAGTGGGCGACAATCTTGGCTACCACCTCGGCGCAGGCCTGCGGGGTGGACTTTTTGGGGGTTGGGATGCGTAGCCGCTCGGAGATCGGCTTGCCGGTGGCCAGATCGACCGGTGCTCCCTTGATACCCGATCCGCCGATGTCGATGCCCAACACTGGAACAATCGCGTTCATGATGCCATAGTAGCGATCGGGGCTGGATACCTTGCCATGGTCTGGCACAACCGGTGGTCCGGTCGGCGAATGGGCGCCGCGAGTGCTGCTGGTGACGTACCGGGCGTCCCCACTAGGCTGCTGGCCAAACCTGAATCGCAAGAGAGGACCCAGAACCCATGAGTTGGCTGGTCACCGGCGGTGCCGGATATATCGGAGCGCACATCGTGCGGGCCTTTCTGGCAGCCGGCATCGAACCGATCGTGCTGGATGACCTGTCCAGTGGGCACGCCGGATTCGTGCCGGCTGGGGTCGCCAACGTGAGCGGATCCATCCTGGACACCGGTCTGGTCGCCCGGACGCTGCGCGAGCACGCCTGCACCGGCGTGGTGCACGTCGCCGGATTCAAATATGCCGGGGTGAGCGTCCGGGAACCGTTGCACACCTACGACCAAAACGTCGCCGGCACGGTCTCGCTGCTACGCGCCATGCAGACCGAAGGCGTCCACCACTACGTCTTTTCCAGTTCGGCCTCGGTGTACGGTACCCCCGACACCGACCTGGTCACAGAGCAGACCCGGACCAGCCCCGAATCGCCCTATGGCCAGTCGAAACTGATCGGCGAATGGCTGGCAGCCGACATGGTGCCGGTCGATCCCGAATGGCGCTATACCAACCTGCGCTACTTCAATGTGGTGGGTTCCGGGACGGATGAGCTCTACGACACCAGCCCGCACAATCTGTTCCCGATCGTCTTCGACGCGCTGCTGGCCGGTCGTACCCCCAGGATCTTCGGCGATGACTATCCGACGCCCGACGGTACCTGTGTGCGCGACTATGTGCATGTGGCCGACCTGGCGATTTCGCATGTGGCGGCGGCGCAGGCCATGACCGCGGGACGCCGGCTGCTGCCGGCCTACAATCTGGGCAGCGGCACCGGGTCGAGCGTGGCCGAGATTATGACCGCCATTCGTGAGGTCACCGGCATCGAATTCACCCCGGAGATCGCTGCTCGGCGACCCGGCGATCCCGCCCGTATCGTGGCCGACGGGGACGCGGCCGCCCGAGACCTCGATTGGCGGATGCGGCATAGCCTGACCGACATGGTCGCCTCGGCCTGGCATGCGCGGCAGGCGCACCCCTGAATCCGGTGAATCCGGCCGGCGCCACCCGGGCCCCGGACCTGCAGGAGGCTGATTCACGACTGCAACCCGCCCCGCATGGCCCGATGAACGCCTAGGGTTAGGCGTCGCGCCTCGATACCGGCCAGCATGTGTTCGCTCCAGACCGGATCGGGAGGGATGAAGCGGCTGCGAGCCTTGCGATAGGCGCCCATGACCCCGCTGGTGATGTCGTGGTTGGACGCCTCCCGCAGCCAGCCCGGGACGAAGGCCACGGCTATCGGGTAGCCCAGCACATTCAATCGGACAGCCACCGAATCGTCCCAATCGTCCCCGACCGCTTGGACCCCCGACCAGCCGGACGGCCGGTCGGGGCCCATCGTGTTCGCCCTGGTCATCAGCTCGGCCTGGCGATCGCGAATGGATCGCAGATATGCCCAGCTCATCGCCGTCCCGGCAGGATCGGGCTCGGGTTCGGGTGGGGCGGGAATCTCGGTATCCGGGTGGAAGTAGGCGTCCATCGTCTCGAAGCATTCGCTCAGCACCTGCCCTAGCTCCTCCACCCGCAGCTTGTTCTGCCAGCCGATGGCCAACCGGAACCGCGTCAGGTTGCCGTCCTCGTCACCCCAGATACGGACCGCATCGGTAGGATCCGCGAACCCCGATTCCGGCGTCCAATCGGGGTCATCGAAGTCCGGGGCCCAACCCGTAGCATCCTCCGGCGACGACTCGAACTGCGAGTCCGGCGCATCATCGCCGGACTCGTCGTTGACGGACTCGTCCAGCCGCCTGGACCGCGTGTGGTCATAACGGAATCCTTGAGTACCCGCGCTGGGATATTCGGTATCGTCCTCGTCAATCAACCAGCCAGTCATGCCCCTTTGCCCCGAACCCGGCGGAATCGCCGTCAGCCGCGTTGTGCCGGTTGATTTCAGCAGAGGAGCTGTATCCGGCTACGTGCGATACGCGACCGGTTCGCGTTTCCCAAGTCGCGGTGCCGAGCCTAGCGGAGACCTCTTGGGAGGTCTTAGCCCAGTCCGAGGTGGCCGGATCGCACAGCTTGCGAATGTACTGGGTCAACTCCTGGAACCGCCCGGTGACGTAGCCGGTGCGGCAGAAGAGCTGTTGCGGGCCGCAGTACCGGCTGCGTCTGATGAGCGAACGCCCCAGCCCGCTGCGGCTCCACTGCGTCCTGGCCGCCCGGTTGACCT
The DNA here is from genome assembly GCA_938036835.1 of uncultured Propionibacterium sp. Lineage (GTDB taxonomy): Bacteria > Actinomycetota > Actinomycetes > Propionibacteriales > Propionibacteriaceae > Brooklawnia. The sequence continues at coordinate 33,264 of CALHWB010000023.1, read as the reverse complement.
GGTCATACATCCGGAAGTAATGATTCAAGATCGTACCGTACAGGGCCTGGTCGATAGTGGCCTGGATCAAGGCCACCGCCTCCACACCCAGGCGCGCGTTGGCGGCCAGCGCGATGGTCTGGGCGACGCCGAACTCCTTTGCCGGCAGGGCGCTGCGGTAGTTGGCCGCGCCATTGCCCTGCCAGGCCTGATCCACCGTCAACTCGCCCATCAGCTCCTGGATCTCGGACAACTCGTGCAGCGTCTCGTCCCAGATCGGCACCTTGGTGCGTAGCAGGGCCTGCGGAATCTCCACCGAGGGCGCGAAATCGGTCCGGTAGGTGAGCAGCAGTTCGTTCCAGGCGTCGTTGGCGTCGTGCTTGATCTTGTCCCACCACTGCTCGATACCGGAGGAGTTCAGCTCGCGATTGCGGCGCAGGGCACGCATTGCGTTCTGGAGTTCCTCCTCATCGAGTCGGATCGCAGTGGCCAGATGCGTATAAAGCAGGTCGAAGGCCTGGTCGAACAGCTGCGCGGTATACAGATTGCCGATGAGATCCTCATCGATCGACGATTTCCCTACGGGGTCATGGTCATGCCGGAAACGGTCGATGACTGGCTGACTGTTCATCCGCGAGATCCGATCCTGCTGGAGGCCTTGGTATTGGCGGCCTCGGTTTCGCGGTAGTACCCAGATGTGCGGATTAGCCGTCCCGAAGTGTCGGTGAAGTCGGCGGCGCTGCCTTTGGCCTGGGCCTGCGCGGTGGCATGCGCCTGCGCATAGTCGGGTTGCGGGTGGATCACCAGGCCAAAATCGCCTGCCTGAGCGATCGCGGCGTTCAGCCATTGGCAGACCCGGGTCAGCCGATCGGCCAGGCTATGCCATTTGGCCGCTGCCTCGTCCAGTTGGGCAAGATGGACCCCGAAGCCATCCGCGTCGACACCGCTGGCTTGCAGCGCCCCGGTGCGGCGGGCACCGCCGCTGGGTTCTGGGTAACCGTTCGAATCGTCGCTGCCTGGGTACCCCTGGTAGCGGTTCCGCCCCGACTGGCCGATGTGGTACCTGTCGTTCGAGTCATAGGGGTCGTACGGGCCGGTGGTGTCGCCCGGGTCATGCCGGCGGTTCTCGGGGTAGGCCTCGTACCGGAAGCGGGAACTGTTTGGATCGTAGGTGAAATGACCATCCGGCCGATCGGGTTGCCCGGCATGGGGAGCGTCGTTGGGGGTCTTCGGGGCATCCGGCAGGGTGGCTGGGGTGCTGGAGCCCGCATCGGCGCCGTCCGCGGCGTGGGTTCCGGTCGAAACGGCGGGACCGCTGGCCGGCAGCGGCGCGCTGCTGGGCGACCAGCCACCCATGCCGGATGCGCTAAAGCTGCCGGTGCCGGCGCCGAAGCCGCCGCTGCTGACCCCGGCATTCGCGGCCGTAACGCTGCTTGCGGTGGCGCCACCGGTCATTCCTGCCCCGGGCGGCAGCACTCCGCCCGCCGAGGTGACCCGCATGCTTGTTGCGGCCGAGGCGGCGTGGGCGCCGCCACCCGCGCCCATGCCCATCCCACCAGCCATCATCGGGGGCATCATCATGCCGGTGGGGCCTAGCGCGCCGCCCCTGCCGCTACGATGCCGGGCGCTGAGTGGGGCCTCCACCACCGGAGGCGCGAGAATCTCATCGGACGAGTCGCTGCGCAACCCGCCGAAATCATTGGTGGGAATCCGGTCTGCATCGTGGAGCAGGGAGTTCTTCTGGTCTTGCACGACTTCTCCTGGGTACGATCGGGCGAGATGCCCGGTCATGCCTCAATTCTTATCGATCCGAAGGGTCAAATCGTTGCCACACCCGGCTGGTGTGGGCACAACGACAGAATACTCTAGAAATCCCCGACACTACTAGGGATATGCTCGGCCCGGGCGGAACCGAACGTCTCGGCTGTGCTCGCTCAGAGGTTCCCGAGAATCCGATCGCCGATGCTCTGGCGTTTGGCGCCCCGCACCACTGTGGTGGCCATGATCTGCCGTCCGCGCAGCAGGATTCGGGGGCGCTCCGGGCTGGCTGGCGACATGCCGAGCATCTTGGTTTCGGACAGCACCGGTTGGCTCTGGTCGATCACTTCGACGCCCTGGGGCACCCAGAGTTTGAGTTCGCCCATAACCAAGTTCAGATTGATGATCACGTTGGTGGTCTCGAAAATCGCCTCGCGCATGTCGAGCTTGATGGCCGACAGCAGACAGGTCACGTCGAGTTGGCCGGGCACCCGCCAGACACCCCGCCGGGTCTGGCTGCTCATCAGCGCGCGGATCTGGTTCGGGTATGTCACGGGTGCCGGTATGCTGTCGACCGCGGGCACCGGGGAGTATTCGTCGGCCCGGTGGGCGTCCTGCACCACCACCAGATCGGCGGTCAGCGGTTCCAGATCGGCGCGATAGGTGGCCTGCCGGGTCTGGGCGCTGCGCTGGTTGTATTCGCCAGGGCTTAGCCGGCCATCGCGAAAAGCGGCGTCCAGGATGGCCATGGTCTCGGATCGGTCGGCATGCGAAACCCTCGACTGGGCGGATACGCCGGGTGGTTGCTGGAAGTTGGGCAGCGCCGGATCGGTCATGGAGCCCATTATCCCATTCGATCCGTTGCAGATGGCATGGGCCGGTGGCCCTTGCCTTGTCGAGCGGCGGGGCATGGGTGCGGTGTACCGGGCGGCCGGCGAATGGTCCTGCCCCGAGCGGATCGGAACAGGACCATCAGGCCGTTGTCAGGCCGTCACGGGGGACGATCCGGGCGAGGACGCCGATTCAGTCGAGGGCGGCGAGGGCGGCCGGATAGTCGGGTTCGGCGGTGATCTCCGGCACGAGTTCGGAGTGGATCACCTGTCCCGCGGCATCCACCACGACCACCGCCCGGGCCAACAGGCCGGCCAGTGGGCCATCGACCAGCCTGACGCCGTAGTCGGTGCCGAAGGAAGACCGGAATGCGGAGGCAGGCACGACGTTCTCGATGCCTTCGGTGGTGCAAAACCGGCCCTGCGCGAAAGGCAGGTCCATGCTCACCGATAGGACGACCGTGTTGTCCAGCCCCGCGGCCAGCCGATTGAAGGTACGCACGCTGGTGGCGCAGACCGGGGTGTCGAGACTGGGAAACACGTTGAGCACCACGCGCTTGCCGGCGAACTGGTCCAGGGTGACAGCGCCGAGATCGGAACCGACGAGCTCGAAGGCGGGAGCGGGCTGACCGGTAGCCGGCAACTCGCCGGCGGTCCGGAAGGGCTGGGAATCGAAGGTAACGGTAGCCATGCATCCATTCTTGGTCCCGCGGTGCGGGTGGCGCGTCCCGATTTCGCCCACAGCGCAGCGGCCGGCTGGCCAACGCGGCCGGCACGCGTTCTGCCCGATCGCCCAGACGACGGGCCTTACGGGTCCGCGGCCGGGTACCCCGTGCCGGGTGAACTCAGCGGTACTGGGTCCAGAGGATCTCGCCGGAGCGATCGCGAATCGTGGCCGTTGGCTTGCCGGCGAGATCGATCTCGACATCCAGGTGGGCATCGCCGTCGGTGGCGGCGACGCGGTAGCGGTAACGGGTGTTCTCCACCTGGAGGGGAACGGTGCGGGCGGTGGTCAGCCAGGCATTGCGGCGGCGTAGTCCGATCAGTTCCTGGTGGGCGCGGAAGACGTGCTGGCCCCAATCGGCGAGTTGATCAGGGCGATCGCAGTAGGGGGGCCGGATCTCGTCGTCGCCACCGAGGCGCTCCTCCTTCAGGCCGGTATAGCCCTGCTCATCCCCGTAATAGATGGTGGGAATGCCGCCGACGGTGAGCAGGATGGCCAATGCGCTCACGGCGGCGTCCTGGCCGATGGTGCTGGCGATGCGCGACACGTCATGGTTGCCGATGAAGGTATTGGGGGTGAAGTGGGTCAGGAAGTCGTTGTGGCGTTGCAGGGCCCAATCGAGTTCGAACAGGTTGCGATCCTTGATCGCCGACCAGATCGCCTTCCACAGTTCGTATTGGGTGACCGAGTCCACGGTAGAGGAGGCCACGAACTGCACATAGTCGCCGTGGATGACCTCGCCCAGGAACCAGGCCTGCGGATGCCGCTCGCGAACCCTGGGCAGCACGTTCGCCCAGAACTCGGGGGGCACCGAGTACGCGGCGTCGAGCCGCCAGCCGTCGATGCCCCGGTCGAGCCAGTGGTTCATGATCCGCGTCACCTGGGCGACGGTTTGCTCGTTGGCGTGATTCAGCCGGACCAGCGAGTCGTGCCCCTCGAAGACCCTCGGACGCGGTCCGCCCGGGGTGTCCCAATCGATGTCGAACAGCGCGGCCTGGGGACTGCCGGGGCCATCCTGAAGCGCCCGGAGTAGGTCGGGGTGCCGGGCGCCGACGTGGCTGAACACTCCGTCCAACAGCAGTCGCAGGCCGCGTTGCCGGCAACCGGACACCAGGTCGTCGAAATCGGCCAGGCTGCCCAGCCGGGGGTCGATGGCAAAATGGTCGAGCGTGTCATAGCCGTGGGTTTCGGCGGTGAAGATCGGGCCGAGCAGCAGGCCTGAGGAGCCCAGCGAGATCGCATAGTCCAACCAGTTCAGCAGGCGTCGCAGCCGCGGCCCGGGAGCGGGATCGGGTTCGCGGATCGGCGCGCCGCAAAACCCCAGGGGATATACCTGCCACCAGATCGCATGCTTGACCCAGTCCATCGTCACTCCTTACTGACTCTCGTTCAACAAGTGCTCTAGTGATGCTAGTTCAATAGCGCTAGGATGGTCAACATGGTTCGCAGCGATCGCAAACCTCGCCGCCGGCTGGCACCCGGTGCGCGCCGGGCCGCCATCTTGTCCGCTGCCATCGAAGCCTTCACCACCCAGCCCTATCCCGAGGTCACCATAGCCACCATCGCAGCATCCGTCGGGGCGTCGAATGCACTAGTCTACCGCTATTTTACAAGCAAGGAGGAGCTCTACGGGGAGGTGGTGCGGTTGGCGATCGCCGAGTTGGCCGACCGTCAGGCCCAATGCCTGGCCGGGCTGCCAGCCGGGCTGGCCGCGCGGGAACGGCTCAAGGCGGTCACCGCGATCTACCTGGATCACATCGCCAGTCATCCGCAGGCCTGGGCGCTGCCTCTGCGGCGGCCCGGCATGGAGCCGGCGGCGGTTGCCGAATTGCGAGCCCAGGCCCGGCAGCAGTATGTGGCTGGCCTGGCCGATCTGCTGCAACCGGGCAAGCACGCCCGCCACGACTACGCGCTATGGGGCTATCTTGGTTTTCTGGATGTCGCCTGCCTGCGCTGGGTGGATGCCGGCTGCCCGCCTGACGAGCGCTGGCCGCTGATCGAAGCCGCGCTGGGCGCCCTCGAAGGAGCGCTCGGGGACTGGGCTGCTTGAGTTCGGTCGGACCGCAGATCGCGGGCAAGCATAATCGGTCAGCCCGGGCGCAGCGGATTCATCGTCTAACCGGGAAAGGGTTGTGCTGAGACCTAGGAAACCCAACCATCGGGACCATCGGGCCGATGTTGCCCTAGCAAGCCCCGACCTCACCGAACGACATGACCGCTTGAGCTGTCCGGGTCGCCGCTACCTAATTTTGAAGGACAGTATCACATTATTGTGCCGAATCGGGGCGATCACGGGAAAGCCGGAGCCTATAGATGAGGAACGTGTGAGGATAACGCTGATATGCGCTACGCTGCCGATGGCGGGTCTGTTTCTGATGATTCTGGCAGCAGTGGCATTCATGCAGGATAAAAAGATGTTTGGATCTGCGCCGAAAGATATTCAGGTGGTGATACAACCAAAGGAATAACGGCTCCGCAGTGCACGTACCATCGGATGGCTCATTATGGTCTTTGCATTCTTGTTATTCCCATATCGGCAGTAATCGCCTGGGCATGCAGCCTGTTCTAAGGAGTGCGACATGAAAGATTTTGTTAAGGACGGTCAGAAGCTGCCTCTTTACGGGATAGGACCGTACTTTGTTTTCGTAATGGCAGCTGTCACTATAGCAGGAATCATTCTTTTTTGCTGTGTGCTGAAGATTGGAATTCTGGCAGGTCCATGGAAGTTGATTTTTCGGATTGCCGCCGGAATACTGATTGCTTTAGGTATCCTCATCTGGTTTACCGGAGCGCTGCGTTCCGACATGGACAATAACATAGCCGAAAACAAACTGAAAACGGACGGTGTCTACGCCTGGGTCAGGAATCCCATGTATAGCGGATTGTGGATCCTGATAACCGGGATAAGCCTTATGTGGCATAATGCATGGCTGTTGATTGTCCCATTTATCAACTGGGGAATTATGACGATAACGCTAGAATACACCGAAGAGAAATGGCTTCTTGATCTATATGGTGCGGCGTACACAGAATACAAAGAGAGGGTGAATCGGTGCATACCCTGGAGGCGAGGGTGAATTGGTCACACCTGACGGATATGATCCAAAGAATCATACAGATTCTATTCCCGTAGAAAAGACTGTAGACGACACTGCGCTTTCGGAGCGATTCGCTAGGAACCCTAAGAATTGGAAACAGGAGCATCTGAAGCTGCGGGGATTTCTGCAAACTTTCAGCAGCGAGACAGAACATTGCAAGGTGATCAGGAGAGAGGATGAAGAATGAGGATTCTGGTATACGGCGCGGGTGTCATTGGCGCAAATCTGGCCGCGGAGCTGTATTCCTCCGGCAAGGATGTTACGGTATTGGCAAGGGGCGAGTGGGCGGATAGTCTGGAAAAGGACGGCCTGATCATTGCTCCGATATTTTCTTTTCGAAAGAGGAAATACCACATTCCCATCATCCGTGAGCTGAAGCAAGAGGATGTATACGATGCGATCTTCGTTGCGATGCGGTATACGCAACTGGATAGCGTTGTTCCTATATTGACTGAAAATGCATCGAAAAATATCGTTCTGATTGGCAACAACCTCTCTGCTAGGGAGTATGCTGGAAAGCTAAAGGGTAAGAACGTCTTATTTGGCTTCAATATGGCGGCAGGGCACAGAGAGAAGGACAGAGTTGTGTCCATATCTTTACGAAAGATCATGATCGGTCAGATAGAGGAGTGTCCTTCCAACGAGTCACTTATAAAGAGAATTTTTGAAGGCTCAAAGATAAAAGCAACCTATCAGCCTAATATGGAAGACTATCTGCTGTGCCATGCTGCATTTGTAGTGCCCATAGCCTTTGCCTGCTACTACTGTGACGGGAATTTGAAGAAGATCAAGAACAACAGAGCATACCTGAACCGTATCATTGATGCCAACATCGAAGGGTATGAGGCAATTGAAACCGCAGGGCATGAAATCCTGCCGAAATCGGATAAGGGCTTCCGCTCCGACAGATACAGAAGGTTGTGCTATTTCATATATAAGGTGATGTGTTCGACAGTCATCGGGAAAATTTGCGCCTCCGATCACGCATTGAATGCAGTCGAAGAGATGTCGGCGCTGAATGATGGCTTGAAGCGGTTTTATGATGCGCATCAGTCCGGATATCCAAATTATCGGAAGCTTGAAGCGGATGCAGGAAAATATATGAGGGAAGCGCGGGCAAGGGGCACAGAAAAGGGAGCGCAGGCATGATATTTACGGAAATGGGCTTAAAGGCCGGGAAACCTTGCGGCAAATTCAGCGCGTATCTGCTAATTGTCACCCAAGCCGCACGCCCGCCATGCAGGCCGTCTCCCCATGTCTGGCGGATGGGGCCGGGTAGGTCTTCACCAGCACCAGTACCTCGGCCGTCTCCCAGCTAGGCTTCAAGTCAGTGCCCACGATTCATTCTCCCGGTCCTGGTCGTCGGACAACTCGTACCCCGTCTCCCTCAAACCTACCGAGTTGCAACTCTGGTTGTACGTAGCAAGGCAAAATATGAAACGAACATTGTCAAGGTCAAGACAAACACGACGACTGCTATCGATAGGAAGCCCCAATTCGCGATCAAGGCCCCGATCAATGGAGGAAAAACCACACCGCCGAGCATGGATAAGGCAATGACGACAGAAAGTACACCGCCACTCGCTTCTAGCGAAGCCTTAAGCCACGGGATGCACGTCGGGAAGATGGGGCCGATAAAAAGGCCTGCGGCCACAAACGCCACACCGTCATAGGCGTGCAGCAAAGGCGCGAGCAGCGAAATCGTCATACCTGCAAGACATACGCCTACGATCAGTTGGCCGGAGAAGCGTTTCGCTAATGGAATTACCAAAAAACGACTGACCGTCATGGCAAGCCAGAAAGCCATGACGAAATTGGTTGCCGATTCGCTCGAATAGCTCCGCCATTCAAGATACGATTGCCCCCAGCCACCGATGCCGGTTTCTGCGCCAACATGGAAGATGTAAAGAATCAGGAACAAGGCGACAATAGCGATACCTCGAATCGATCTGACAGAAACGAGGGTATGCCGCAAATCGGTATCCGGCCGATCCCCGCCTTGCACGAGATGGATAGCAGGGAGCGATAGCAGAAGTGCGAAACACACTGCACAGCCGGCGCTAAACAGTAAGAACGCGCCGACTACGGAATAGCCAGCGAGCAGAGCGAGCCCGGGGCCGGCAATTGCACCGACTCCGAAGCAGCCATTGAGAAGATTAAGCATTGCCGTGGCACGTCTTGCCGGAAACACGGAAGAAAAAATATAGTTAAGCCCGTAGTCGATACCGCCAAACCCGAGCCCGCAGATAAAGTCGGCCATCAAGAGCGTGAAGAAGTTGGGGGCACAGGCAACACCGGCGGAACCTAATATCATGCACGATAATGAAATCCGGAGCAAAAGCCTTGGATTAAAGCCGTGTCGTTCAGCTGGGCGAAAGGCTAAAACGCCTAACAGGGCACCGATAAAATGTACGCCAAGCAACGATCCGGCTTGCGCATAGCTAATATGCATGCTGCCCATAAAGCTGCCGAGAAGTGGGCCGTAGAGTGCCTGAACCACACCAATCATGAAAAATGAAAGCAGAAAGCCCGCAACCTGGATCCTCGAAAACGAGTTCGCCATAACAACCCCTACGACTTCCTATAGCAGACGATAAGACTTTGGAGGTAACTGGGCAACACCGAGGCTGGAAAAGCGTTCGGGAAGGTTCGCAAACTCGGATTCTGGGTTTATTGCGAAATTCCGAGCCTTGCCAGATCGAGTGAAGGGAATGACGGTGGCTTCGTCTGATTCGCGCCGGGCAATCGCGTGAAAGTCTGTACTCGCTTGACGGTCAACGGACTCGCGGAAGCTTGCGCAGGCTTGCGGACTAAATGCCGGATCATGATCGCTGATCTCTAGGACGCGGAGCAGATCAAAGATCAGCGGATTAACATGTGAGGCCCCCTCTCGAAGCGGGGCGGCGTGAGGATACCAACCTTCGTGATCCACAGGCTGCCCCTCATGCTCGCAAAGGAACGCAGGCTCCATCCTCAAACTATTTGGAATGTGACAAGTCTGAAATGCCGAGTATATGTTATATCGTCTAGCGCCAAGCGCCCAGGCCAGTAAAAAGTTTCCGAGAGCATTTCCCGGTTCTCCCCATAGCGGGGAACGCCAGGTGTATCCCCAATTAGCCTCCCCAACGTCCGTAAGCCCAATTTCGGCGCAGCGGATGATCCGCTGCAGCGCAGCATAATCGGCGAGTGGGTTCCCGGCCCATTCAGTCCTTGTCAGGGGCACGTCAGGAAAGGTATCGTGCATTAAAGAGACCCGGCGCTCCCATTCTACCCACGGTACTGAGTCGACGTGTACCTCCGGTATCGAGAGATTGAAAAAGGGAGCGATATCTTTCGGAGCCGTTTCAAGAAGTGCTTCATATGCTGGGGCAATGCAGCGCTCGAAAAAAGATCCGTCGTCGAGAAACAACGAGAATTCACCTACCGATCCCTCATTACCTAATTGTACATGAAGGCCCGCTGTACCGATATGAGTGGTTCCCAGATAATTGAATACGCGGTCAAACCATCTAGACCAGCCTTCCTTAAATGTCGCATCACAAAGATCCGGAAGAAGCCGGTCTTGGCTTCTTATGGTACGTGTACGTGATTGCAGCGGGCTAGACGCTCCGACTAGGCCTTCAGGAAGGCCACCGTACCTGAGTTCGGCGTGAACATAGGGGCCAACCTTGACAATTGGTTCCAGATCGTTACTAGAAACCTGTTCGAGGAAGGCAGTGAGGTTAGCCTGTGGATGAGTTGTACCGTGAAAATCAAATACATCTTCCGACTGAGCATGAAAGCTCCACGGGATATAAAAACTGACCGCTCTAATTCCCAAACTCTTTATTCTGGCAAGATCCCGACTCCAATGTTGTGCGCTTGCGCGATAGTATGGATATTCTACAGAAAGCATTCTAGCTCCTTAGCAATACCTTCATAGCGTTATAGTTACCGTTCCCTTGGCCCACGCCTAAGAGAGCAAACGCTTCTGCATACGACTCCAGCGGGAACACGTGCGTGACAAGCTTTTCTAGGGGCAAGCTGGAGGACAGTGAAAGAGCGTTCTCAAATATAGCGGGTGTGAAATCGCCTGCACCCATGATACTCCAAGCGTTTGTGACTATGTCGATATTCCGGAGCGCGGTTTGGACGTTTGAGTTATAGCCCATCAATACTGCTCGGCCACCAACATCTAGTTTGCTCACGCATTCGGTCAAGCATGAGCCTACGGTGTCTATTGCTACGCTGTACATGTTAGATGGGGTGCATAGTTCGGCAACAACGCTGGCCTTCCTGACGGACACCCCAGATAAAAAGTCGGAAACCATTTCACGTCGCACGTCTGAGGTCTCCGCAAGAGTCACTTCGGCGCCTTTGATGAGAGCCACCATGGCACATAATGATCCGATAGGACCGCCGCCAATGATAAGGACCCGATCATTGCAAGACACCTGAGCTCTTTCAACGTTATTTAATGCACAAGCAAGAGGTTCGATCAATACGGCTCTTTCAAATGCCATGGAATCGGGGATTGTGTGCAAGTACCGGCTATCGACTTTCATGTACTCGGCGTAAGTACCGTCCATATCCAAACCAACCTCCGTACCGCGCTTATTGATACAGAAATTTTGGTTGCCTAGCCGGCACCGCGAACACCATCCGCAATACAACGTCGGATTGAGCAGAACGCGGTCACCTACCGTAACGCTTGCTTCCGCGCCGGCCTCCGTTACGACACCAACCGACTCGTGTCCCATCACCACTCCCTTGTCCGCGGGGAATTTTCCGACGAGAACGCTTCTGTCGGTACCGCATATGCCCGTGTACGCAACTTGGAAAATGGCTTCGGAAGCGGACTCGATCGACGGCTTCGTTTTCTCAACCAACTGTAGTGAATGTCTATCGTTAAGTATCAGCGCTTTCATCCGGTGCTCCGTTCAAGTTGAAGTTGATGTGTTCCAATATGGTTGCGTGGAGTTCAGGGTTTACTGCCGCGACGCAGGACCGCTGATTGCTCGGAGATAGATCCGTAGCAAGGACCGATTCAAAACCTTGACCGTAAGCATCGGTGATCGCTATACCGCAACGCTTAGCGAGAGTGACAGCGGCTGCAATATCGTAAGGAAACAGGTGCAGAATATTCCCCCTACCGACTTGCCGAAACGCCGGCTCCGTCAAAGGATGATCTTTCAGAATGCGATTGCCGATGTCGACGTAAGCGTCCGTTTGACCCAAAATGATTGATGCAATCGAATAGGAGCAGGAATTAAATACGAATACTCCTCCCGTGTTTGCGGTGGCATCGACGAGGCCGCCCAGCGCTTCGCTCATCAAGTGCATAGGATGCCCGTTCAGTTCAAAGCTCCAAAACATCTTCTCAAGCTGAATAGGCGAGTCCAGAGCTCGAATGCGATACCTATCCCACGAGATCTCGAGGTGTTCTGCTGAGTCACTGTACAGCCAGTAGCCGGTTGCAATATTCATTAGCAGCGCATGAGACACGTCGCCAAGTGTGGTACCGTCGCGATTCGGCAGCGTTGCAATAGAGATCATGGCCTGTTGGAACCCGGCCGCTGCTGGGCGTGTGCCGTCGATAGGATCGATCAATAACAAGACAGAGTCGTCATTGCCGATCTGCATCTTGGCCCCGTCCTCGGTATAGACGCAAACACCTTCTGGAAAATATTTTTGAATTCCTTCAAGAACAAGTCTCTCGGCCGTTTCGTCTATATCGAATTGGGCGTCCCCTCCTGGAGATATACGATTACCTCCCGCACCTCGAGCAGGCTGCGGCAGAGATATCAGTCCGTTGCGGACATATTCTGCGAGCGAGAGCAGATGGCGTTTCACGTTAGCTCCTTGCTAAACATCAAATGCAATTGGTCGCACAGGTATTGAGCCTCGGAGATCGAAATGTTAAGCGCAGGCCGGATCTTGAGTACGTTGCCCCTACCGTACCGTGAGGTGCGCATAAGGAGGCCGTACTTGGGTGCCGCAGCCGCCAGTGAGTTCACAAGGGACACCGTCTTGGCCATGTCGCCGGCGTTGAATTCGATCCCGATCATCAAGCCTTTGCCACGCACGTCCGATATGTAATCGCTGAAGTCATTGCCCATGCTGCATAAGCGATTCATAATATAGACGCCAGCCAGGCGCACATGCGCCAGAAAGGATGGATCCGATACAATTTCTACCGTTCTATGCCCAACGGCAAGAGCAAGTAGGTTAGCGCCGTAAGTGAAAGAATGCCCGTCGCCCGGCAACCCGCTGCAATCGCGGCGAGCAAGAATCGTTGCTACTTGCGCGCCGGAACCTCCCAGCCCCTTTGCTAATGTTATGATATCGGGTTTGGCGTCAAGGTGGTCGGCAGCAAGCATCGCCCCGGTACGTCCTATGCCTGTCTGGATCTCGTCAAAAATCAGTTTTGCACCGTGTTCGTCTACGACTCGTCTCAATTGAGCGAAGAATTCATTCGGATAGACTACATTTCCGCCGTTTCCAGAGATTGGCTCAACGATCACGGCGGCCAGGTCCCCTCGGGAACCAAACTCTAACTGGTCTTCAAGCTGCCGGATGGATCGGTTGATGCATTGATCTTCGGGATGCTGCCGGTTGCATCCGCTACAGTATGGTTCGATGATTTGAAATCCCATATACGGTAGGCTTTGTAGCGGTCTCCGGCGGAAGGAGTTACCCGAGAGTGCGGTCATCGCGAGTGTCTGACCAAGATGCGCCCTATAGAGGCTTACGATTTCAGTTCTGCCGGTTACCCTTTGGGCTATCTTAATTGCACCTTCGTTGGCTACCGAACCGGATGAGACCTTCGGGTGTACCAAGGTGTCGCTCCAAGGCGTGATGCTGCCTATTGTGCCCACGAATCGGTCAACGACATCGGCGCGTAGTGAAGAAGTGGCGTGGATCAGATCATCCGCCTGCTCCTGAATAACCCGGACTATCTCGGGATGTTGATATCCGAGAGACAGATTGAAGGTTCCAGCAGAACAATCTAGATAACGGTTGTCATCTGCATCCCAAACCCACACTCCTTGTGCGCGCTTTATGCGGAAAGGCCCACTTGAATAGTACAGGTGACTTTTCGACCTCTCTCGGGATATCGTGGATAGAGTCTTATCCTTTGGGAACCTCACTGGTTCCATAAGCCCGTTTCTAATCAACTCCAGCCGCAAGGACTCAGGGTCTGTAAAATCGATAGTTTGGAACCCTAGCTGGCGAGCAGGGGTCGTGTTCTTTGGGTTGTCATCGACGAAGAGTATTTCCCCCGGGTCAACTTTAAGCTCGGTCGCTACCTTCTCGTATATCTGGGGCTCTGGCTTGATCAGCCCTAGCTCGCATGAGAAAAAAAGATGCTGAAACCCGCTAGCCCACGCTGCTTCTCTGATCAGATCTGCCTGGTAGTGTGGCGCATTTGACAGGATAGCTAGTTCTAAGCCCGCCCCGGTCAATCCATCAAATATGGGCAACAACCGAGAATCGGATGCACTCCAGCTTTCGCGATCTAAAGCTATCAGGTAATCGGTTTCTTCCGGGGATGGCGGATGAACGTCAAGAGAATTGGATACTCGATTCCAATACTCGAAGTCAGAAATTATGCCTCGATCGTAGTCCGAGCGGTTCGCCCAATAGGCCTTAGCTACCCGATCCTCTGGCAGCTTGAAGAAACTTGCCAGTGCCGCAAAGACTTCGTCAACTTGTGGTTTGACCAAAACACCAAACACATCGAACAAAACCATGCTAGTCGTCATTTGCCCTCCATGTATCACGTCCTCGGTTGCGATGCTCCCGCCTGTTCTGGCGTCAAGCGCCTGGCGAGGTCTATTACCCTTGCCTTACCAAGGCTACGCTATGCCTGACTGGTACGGCTAGGCATTATGCGTAGAAAGCTGGACGCCAGCCCACAGGCCGGCGGGTCAGGGCAGGTCTTCGGTCCTTCGTCTCTTACACGCCCGCAAGCGTCATGCTTGCGGGTTTCTTCACGCCCGCGTCGGTGGGCCAACTCACCCGGAAAGGGGATCGGGGATGCTCCGCCATGTGGTGGCGGCCGTGAGCAACCTGCCACCGGTGCTGGCCGGCCCGGTTGCAGGGAGCCACACGCGAAGAGATGGAGGCCGACGCCAAGGCGCTAGCCGGTCTCCTGCCCGCCGCCAACACCGCGCAAACCCCACAAGGGTTCTGCGTCGGACCGGGCGCGGGATGCTGCCGGGCGTCACATCGCCATGCACACCCACGGCGAAGTCGCCATCGATGCACACCGTAACCACAACGTCACCGTCTAGAGATTTGTGAGTTCATGGCGCAAAACATCACCTGAGTGAGATGGCGATTCCACAGACGCCCGTGGTGGGCGCAGGTGTTGCGCAGCACGGTGAACTGTTCGTACCAGTGGATCTTGGTTGTAGTAGCTCTTCTTCTGCTTGGCGTTGAGTCTGCCGGGATCGGCTTTCAGGCCGAAGCTATGAGCGATGGTGCGTTGATCCTCACGGGATAGCCGGAGGCCTTAAGAGCCGGTCATGAACCCCGGACTACGAGCATTCACCCACGCGACCTTCGGGCAGATCCGAACCATCGAGGATGCGGGCAGGATCATGCTCTGCGGCCGCGATGCCGCCGCCGCATCCGGCTACCAGAATCCCGCTGATGCGCTGGCCAAGCACCGCGAGGGGTCGCGAAACGCCACCCCCTTGATACCGGTGGTGGCGTGCAGCAAGCGCGCTTCATCGCCGAAGGTGACCTGTACCGGCTGATCGCCTCCTCGAAGCTCCCGGAAGCGCAGGCGTTCGAGTCGTGGGTGTTCAATGAATGCAGTGCGTCAGTCGGCATTGTCCGGTGGCGCGGCGTCAATGGAGAACGACAGCGCACCTCGCTGCATGATCGGCATGAGTACTGCTGTGCCGAATACCTGCTGCGAGACGCTCGCGATCGTCTGGCGAAGGTATGGCAGAAGAGCCATCACGCCAACCTCGTTGGCGTACTCGACCATCAACTCATCGGTGATGGGCACCTGCGCCGGGTCCGTGATCGCATACTCGGCAACGGGCTCGGCGATCAGTTCCGCCCCGTCCGGGAATCTGATCGCGCATCTGAGGTGAAGCCTGAAGTGTGCAGGGTTCTCTTGATTCCGGTCGAACGCGAGTGAGAACTCTGGTAGGCCGGGCTCCTCTCGCTGCCCCGTCCCCAGGCGGCCCGCAATCTCTCGGTAGAAGATGGCCTGTAACTCAACGTTGGGCACCAGTGCGACCAGCGCCTCGGATGGTTCACTCATGCTGCGGTAGTTAAGCGGGTGGGGGTAGACCCCCAGGGAATCGTCCTGGAGGTCTTGGTGCGGGTGATACTAACTTGGTTCGCGGAGCCAGTGTTAGGTAGATAACCCGCAAGATCATCGATGACCCGGGTTGAGACGCGAGCCCCCACTGCCATTGCGTAGCGGCGAACAGTGTCAAGGGTTGGGTTGGCGTCATACCGTTCGAACTGGGAAACCGAGGGCTGAGTCACGCCCATGCGCTCGGCGACAACGCTCTGCTTGAGATTGTGCTTGTGACGCATCTGTACGAGGTTGCGCATCATATTGGTGTGGTCCTCAAAGAGTGCATCGGCTCGCGCGTCGAGGACTTCCAGAGGCTCGTCATGCATAAGATAAACCTTATGTCTGGAAGGGCGCTGTTCGCAACACGAACTCCTGGATGACGTACATTCGCTATCCGAGAACGCCCCATCTGTCGCGCATCCCCTCGTTGTAGAGATTCTCCGCTTTATCGATTTCAGCATCCTGCCACTCCCGGATCTCTGCAGGTGTTCCGTCTACACGCTTCTCGTGACAGTGCAACCCGAGCAGCATTAGCCCGACGTTCGGCGGCTCGGCGTAGTAGAGACGAGCATCGATGCGTTTTTGTTCCATTCCGTCTTCACGTCGTTCGATAACTTTGATGTCGGACCATCTGATCTCGTACAGCACAAACGCGGGGGTGCCACTCCTGACGCGCTTCACCTCCTTTGGAGGCTTTAGCTCTCCCCTCTCTGCCAGCTTAATCCGGTTACGGAAGGAGCCACGCGTGTACCTCTCGTTGTACGGGTTCCAGAGCCTACTCTCAGCAGCCTTAACGGCATTCATGAGAGCGTCCACGGCTGCTTCAACATGATCCGGGCTGGTGCAGTACCGCCACTTGAAGTCACCGCCGACCCCGTTTGCTGCGATCGCTGAACTCACGCTCACTCTCCCGGCTTGTCGCGCGCTCGGACCCATGGGGCATGATCGGTATGCCCACGGTCATACTAGCGGTGCCTGACTAGGTGGTGGGCTACGTCTGGAGCACGATTGGGTAAAAGAGTCCCCAACGGTCACAGCTGAGGGTGTTGTGACCGTTGAAGAGTTTGCAGAGTGCGCCAGGCTGGCTGACTTGAGCCCGTCAGTCCTTCTCAAGCGACTTCTGGGCGGCATCAAAGATCGCGACCGGGTCGGCGTCCATCGCGAGACAGCACGCGAGGAATGCAGGCAGTGGGATGTCCCGTTTGGCGTTCAGATAGCTCGGCAGCGGTGGCTGGCGGCCTTGGTCGCCTCCCGATACTGCTCCACAGCCACTTGGGCATCGCGCTGGGTGACCGGGGTCACGTCGACGTGATCGACCTTGACATCGTCCATGGCGCAGATGTCGGCGGCCATCTCGGGGATCTGGTCGAGGCGCCTGGCCTGGGTGAAGCGCTGCCCAGCAGGGCTGGTGAACTCGACGGCCCACCACTGCCCCGAGCGGGTGGCGATTGCGGTGATGGTGGTCATTTGCCTTCTCCGATCTGCTTCATGATCGGCTTGGCGTTGATCTCTGCGTGGCGAGGGACGTAGGTGACAGATTCACCGATGCGCACCTGGGTGTGGGCGCCGCCCTCGCGAGTGGCCATCTCGACACCGCGCTTCTTGGCGATCTCGACAGATCGCTGTACGCAATCAAGCGTCTTTGGGTGTTCCACACTGACGGGAGTCATCTCGAAGAAATACCCCTGCTCTAAGGCAAAAAGGTGAGAGCCTCGCCCCCGGCAGTGTCGGGGTGCTCCAACCTGAAGTCAGACTACTACAAACCTACCCGGAAGGGAAAGCAAGCACCTGACTGTACCCGCCGCAACGCCCGCCGAGGGCGGTTCCGCCGCCCCCGCGGCATCGACGGTCGAGCCGAACCAACAGACCGGCACCCCACAGGTCTGTGAGCCGAAGCCCTACGTGGCTCCGGCGACCCAGGCAGACCTGGACCGGATCATCGTTGCCGATCGTCAGCCTTTAAGAGCGCCGGATCTGCGGAACGTACTCCTCAGCGAAGTCTTTCAGGTAGGCCTCAATCTGCTCCATCGTAGCAACACCCTCCTGGAAGTAGCTGGCGTGCGTAACGCGAACGGTGTCCAGCGAATCGGAGCCGACCAAGACGATGTCCATGCGCGGGTTGGCCAGGTTCTCCTTCTCCAACTCCTGGTAGCGTCGCACGGCCGTCACGCTGTCACCGCCAAACTCCTCCAGTGAAAGCTGTTGCCCCGTGGCGCGATCGTAGACGATCAGGCAGTTGTTGATGACCGCCATTGCAAAGCACCCCCTCCGATACCAGCCTGAATCCTCATCCTCAATCGACCGTACTCGTCCAAAGCCTCAGTTGGTACCGCCGAACCTTGTTCGGCGTGCTCGAGAATGCTGGACAGTGATTTCGCCCAGAGCTGGAAGTCCTCTCGGCCGTCTTGCTTGTAGTTGATTCCGAGCGCCCCCGACACCTGCTCCACCATGTTCGCCCAATGGTGCATCGCCCGGGTGTGTAGCTGGATCTCAACGGGCTTACGCCCAGTCCCCCACTTGGCAACGCAGTGGCTCCCCGAATGGCTACTTTGGAGAAGTCCACAAGGTCCCCAGAACGGGATCAACATGCTCCTGGCTAGGTGGAGCGGGCGACGGGAATCGAACCCGCGTATCCAGCTTGGGAAGCTGGCGCTCTACCATTGAGCTACGCCCGCATGCTCGCCGGCCGGCGACGCGGTTGCGAGTCTAGCGCATCCGCCCCCGGAATCCAGTTCGCTGGGCGATCCCCAGTCATCCGGGCGGCAAACCGCTGCCGGGGCCGGCATCCCCGGACTCCACGCGTGGCGCTGGACGGGTCGGCTGCGGGTGCCCCCGGCTCTACCGAGCCACCGCGACACGAACGCGTAATCCTAATCGGTGGTTAAGGATTGTGCAATCCTTGAAATTGACGAGCTGCTGAGGCCGGCCCGCAGGCGCCGGGCAGCCTGGCGATCCCCAGCCGGCACCACCGGCCCGGGCCACCAGCAGCTATGACGGAAGGCAGGTCATGAGGTTCACACCCAATTCGACGCCGACGATGCCGGGACCGGCCGAATGGTTCACCGGCGAGGAGGCCATCGACGGCATCCGCAACCCCGGCGCGCAATCCGCGGTGGGCTGTGGGCATGTCCGATTCAGCCCGGGCGCTCGGACGGTATGGCATACCCACCCGAAGAGCCGGACCCTGTATGTGACCGACGGCGTTGGCCTGGTCGGCACCCGGGATGGCGGCCAGGAACTGCGGCCCGGTGATGTGGTGTTCGCCGGGCCCGGCGAACCGCACCGGCATGGGGCCGCCCCGGACCGTTTCATGAGTCACATCGCCATCCAGGAGACCGACGAATCCGGGCAGACCGTCGTGTGGGGCGAACCGGTCACCGACGAGCAATACCGCCGCCCCTGACCCGGCCCCGGACGCAACCCGAACACTGAAAGGAGCCGGCATGCTCCAGCCCGATGGATACACCTTCCCGCTCGCCGACGGCATCCAGCGCGAATCGGTGCACTACCAGAACCGCTACGGCATCGACATTGCCGCAGACCTCTACACCACGGCCGACCTCGACCGGAACACTACCCATCCCGCGATCGTCGCCGGCCCACCACACGGCGGGGTAAAGGAGCAGAGCCCGGGAGTCTATGCCAACGAACTGGCCCAGCGCGGATTCGTGGTACTCACGTTCGATCCATCCTTCAACGGCGAGTCCGGTGGCCAACCCAGGCATGTCACCTCCCCAGAGATCTTTGCCGAGGATTTCAGCGCCGGCGTCGACTACCTCGGCACCCTCGATTTCATCGACCGCGGACGCATCGGCGCGCTGGGCATCTGCGGCAGCGGGGGATTCGCGTTATCCGCGGCGAGCGTCGATCAGCGGATCGCCGCCGTGGCGACCAGCGCGATGTACGACATCTCCGGTGTCGCGGCCGAAGGCTGGCAGCACTCCGCCGACGATGGAACCCGCCGGGCCGCGCTGGCCGAATACTCCGAACAACGCTGGCTCGATGTGGACGCCGGCAAGCCCGCCCTGGAGCCCACCTTCCCGGCCGACATTCCCGATGACGCGGACCCCATCGCCAGGGAATTCTTCGAGTACTACGTGCCCAGCCGGAACCGGGGCTGGCATCCGCGCTCGATCGGCGGGTTCACGCTCACCAGCGCCGGGGCACACATCGGCTTCGGGTCCCTGCGCAATCTGGCCGATATCGCCCCGCGCCCGATCCTGCTGATCACCGGCAAACGGGCGCACTCCCGGTATCTCAGCGAAGACGTGGTCACCAAGACCGATGGGCATGCCCGGCTGCTGGTCGTTCCCGGAGCCCGGCATATCGACCTATACGACCGGACGGACCTGATCCCCTTCGACAAGCTGGGGGAGTTCTTCGCCACCGCGCTGCAATGAACCAGGCGCCGTCCCGGCAGGCGAACCGCGGATCGCCAGCCCACCCGGATGCGGGGACCGCGATCAGGCCACGCCCAACCAGGTACGGAACGGTTCGCCGGCGATGCGGATACTGCCCAAAGCAGCCCGGGGCGGGCGCAGCCCTCGGCCGCCCCGGGCCGGCAGCCGGCCCGCCGACGCCGAAGACGAGCCCGCGCGTCCGGCCTAAAGGACCGCCCCGCTTAGGGATGGGCGGTATCGAGGATGCGCCGGCTACTGCCCGCGGCGCCGGCGGACCTCGGCGGCCACCCGGTCGAACACCTTGGCGCTGACCTGGCCGGCGGCCCGCCGCACCTTGCCGGGCTCGATCCGGACGATGCGATCCACCCGCACCTCGGATTCCCGGCCCCGCGAATCCCAGTCGCCGCGGCCGATATCGAACCAGTAGCGGCCCGCGCGGGCCTCCTGGGCGGCATCGCGATCGTGGTCCTTGCTGGTGGCCGGCAGGCCCAGCAACCAGCCCTGCGCCGATCCGATCAGCAGCACCGGACGATCCTTGCCCTGCCGGCGGTCCTCCTCGTAGGCGACCCAGGTCCAGACGACCTCGCCCGAGGCGTAACCGCCCGGGCCGCGTTCGGCGAACCGCATCCTGGGGCAGCCCGCATAGTCGACGCCCCGGTCGGTGGGATGGCTGGCGTCCTCGGCGAGCAGCCGGGGACGATCGCGGTAGCGCACCCGGTCGCGGACGATGCGCTCCAGGGCCCGCAGCGGCCCTCGCCAATCGACCCGGGAACTCATTGAAACCTCGGTGCCGGCCCGTAGGGCACCTGCGCGTAGGGTTCGATTGCGAGTCGCTCTGGATTGCTATAGGCCTGCCAGGCAGCCAGGAAATCCCCCGCCCGCGGTAGCCAGAGCAATCCCGCCCCCACCGCGGCAAACAGCAGCGCCAGCCAGGCGGCAGGCAGGACGAAGAAGGCCAGCAGGCTGGTGCCGCAGGCCACCAGGCCAGCCTGTCTGCTGAACGACGCCCCGTGCCAGGCGTTGTAGCCGGCGACCGCCGGCCCGGCCGTCATGATCGCCCCGATGACCGCCAGCACGCAGACCAACACCACCGATTTGCCAGAACCCGGCCGAGGCGCGAACAGTTCGATCAGCTTGGCCGAGGAACCGAAGGTGTCGATGTGAATCGCCACCCACCAGTACCGCCAATAGGCGGCCAGGGCGACCAGCGCGGAGGCGCTGAAGGCCAGCATCGCGGCGAGAATGGCCCAATTCCGGGCCGGCTCGCCGGTCCGGGAGCTGATCGGGTAGCCGGCCACCTGCTCGTCAATCGGCGGCAGGCTGACGATCGGCTGGGCGGGTTGGTCACCCAGCCCGCCGATGGATGCCGGGCCGAACAACTCTGCCGGTGCCGGTTGCGTCGCGGCGGTGACCGCGCCGGGCCGGCCGCCGCCTGCGGATCGGTCATCGGGTTGTATCCCGGTGACCGGCGGGCCGCCATCATCGGGCGGCCGTGGCGGTTGGTCCTGCGCGGCCGCCGGCCGCGCCGGCCCGGTGTCGGACGAGCCCCGGGTCCCGGCCCCCGGCGTCCTCGGCACCCCGGCCGGTTCCCGGCCGGCAGCGGCTGGTTCGGCCGCCGATCGGACGGTGTCCGGGATACCGGTGGCTGGCCGGCCCGCCGGCATGTTCACGGCAGGCGATTGGCCGGCCGGGGGCGTCCGGGTGACGAATTGCTCGGCAACCCGGGAACGCTCGATGACCGGTGCCGGCGGCATCAACCGGGCAACCGGCGGCGGGCCGGCCACGGGCCCAGGTGCAGCTTCCGGCCCGGTATGGGATGGCGCAGCGGTTGGGCTGCCGGGCTGCCGGGAATCGGCGACCGCGGCACCCAACCCGGCAGCGGCGGCCGGCTCCGCACGCCGGATGCGGGTGCGGTCGTCGTCGGGCTGGCCGGGCGCGGGCTGCCGGGTGCGGTCGAGATCGGCCTGCCCGCTGTCGGCGGCGGGTATCGGCAGATCGGTGGATCGGCGCGTGCGATCCCCATCGGGCGCAGTGGCCGCCTCGTCCAGTTCGCTCATCAAACCTCCGGCCCGGAACAGCGAAGAATCCTTGTGCCCCAACACTAGCCGCCCCGGGACGTTCCCTCGGCCGGCGCCTCGCGTCCGCCAGGCCATCCCCGAGCACCACCCGGATCCTGCGGCCGCGCCCAGGCACATCCCAGCCGACGGTCCGGACGGCTGCGATCTCGCCACCCTCTAGGCTGTCTGCCATGACCGCCGTCCCGCGCTGGCCCACCGTCCTGTTCGACCTGGACGGCACCCTGGTGAACACCCTCGATGCGATCGTGGCCAGCTACACCCACGCATGGCGAGAGGTGACCGGCCGGGCGGTCACCCGGGCGGAGATCCTGCCCTGGATCGGCCGGACGCTGGCCGATATGTTCACCGAGCAGGCACCCGGCCGGGCCGCGGAATTGGAGCGGGTATACCTGGACCACAACAATGCCAACCTGGCCCGGACGATCACCCGCTACCCGGGCATCCCCGAACTGCTGACCGAACTGGTCGCTGCGGGAGCGCGGACCGGTGTGGTGACCTCGAGACGGCGTCGGACCGCAATCCCGGCGATGCGCATCGGCGGTGTCCCCGACCAGACGGTGCTGGCCTGCGCCATGGACGACACCCGCCGGCACAAGCCGGACCCGGAACCGTTGCTCACCGGGCTGGCCGCCCTCGACGCCGGGACTACCCGGGCGGTCTATGTGGGGGACGCGGTGGTCGATCTGCAGGCGGCGGACGCTGCCGGGCTGGCCGGGATCGGGGTCACCTGGGGGGCCGGTAGCCGCACGGACCTGCTGGCCCAGCCGAGCATCGGCGTGGTCGATACGGTGGCCGAGTTGCGGGGACTGCTGCTCTGACATCCTGCGACCCTGGCCCCGGGAGGATCCGGGTACACCGCTGTGGCCGTCCGGCCCCGAATGGCGCCGGCGGCTGCCGGGCGGTGCCCGCCGGGGAAATCGAAGCCCCGGACCGAGAGCCCGGCGGTCGAGTCGTCGCCGGCCGGGGCGGCCCTCAGCCGAGTCTCCTGGCGGACAACCACCGGGCGATCAGACCGCCCGCCACCAGCCCACCCAGATGGGCCTGCCAGGAGATTCCCGCGCGCATCGGCAGCACCCCCAGCAGCAGACCGCCATAGACGGCCACCACCCCCACGGCTATCAGCAGTTGCCGGACAGACCGGGTGAACCAGCTCCGGGCCAGCAGGTAACCCAGATAACCAAACACGACTCCCGAGGCGCCGACGGTCAGCGTACCCGGCGTGTTGAGGCAGAACGCGAACAGGCCCGACCCCAGCGTCCCGGCGAGAGATACCTGTACCCAGCGGCGAATACCGCCCAGGGCAACCACGAATCCCAGCGCTAGCAGCGGAAGTGAGTTGGCCGCCACGTGGGACAGCCCGTCATGGGTCAGCGGCGCAGTCAGCAGCGTCCACAACCGCTCGAAACGCCAGGCGTGCACTCCGAACCGGTTGAGCGACTGGTTCAGCGGCAGATCGAGCAATTCCAGCGCCCACAACGTTGCGAGCGCGATCGCCGTCACCAGAGCGGCGTTCCGGATGGGGGTGGGACGGTCAACGGTGGTGGACATGCTCCTAGCCTGCCCCGGCCGGGAGCCCAAGCCAAGGCCGCTCGTCGGCAGCCAATTGGTTTGGCCCGGCCGGAGCGAGCCGGTGCCGGGCGGGGTCGCCCACCCGGATGGGCGTGGCCCCCACCCGAATGGGCAGGGGCCACGGTATCGCAGAACCCACCGGGCTCAGGCCTTCATGGTTCCGGTCTCCAGGAAACGCTGGTGCCAGCCAAGCGCCCTGGTGAGATCGTGCGGGGTTTGGATACCCTTGCTCACCTTCAGCGCCTGGGCGTAGTAATCGCGCAACTGCTCCCTGTAATCGGGGTGGACGCAGTTTTCGATGACCTGCTCGGCCCGCTGCCGGGGCGACAGCCCGCGCATATCGGCCACCCCCTGCTCGGTGATTAGGATCATCGTGTCGTGCTCTGTATGGTCGTGATGGCTGACCATCGGCACGATGGTCGAGATCGCCCCGTTCTTGGCCACCGAGGGACTGACAAAGATCGAATAGCCGGCGTTGCGGGAGAAGTCTCCCGAACCGCCGATACCGTTCATCATGCGGGTACCCATCACGTGGGTTGAGTTCACATTGCCATAGATGTCGGCCTCGATCATGGCATTGCAGGCGATGACGAGTTGCCGCCGGATCACCTCGGGATGGTTCGAGACATCCTGGGGACGGAGAATGATTTTGCGGCGGTAGTCGCGGGCGTGCTCGTTCATGTGATGGGCCATGTCCGGAGACAGCGAAAAGGCGGTACCCGAGGCCACCGTGATCTTCCCGGCATCGATCAGGTCGACCATGCCATCTTGGATCACCTCGGTATAGCTGGTCAGGTTCTCGTAGTGGGAATCCAGCAGGCCGGCCAGTACCGCATTGGCGATATTGCCGACACCCGACTGCAATGGGAACAGATTCTGCGGCATCCGCCCGGCGGCCACCTCTGTGTCGAAGAAGTCGAGCAGATGACCGGCGATCGCCTTCGAATCGTCGTCCAGCGGCTTGAACGGGCTGTTGCGGTCCGCGGCATCGGTCTGGACGACGGCGACCACCTTGCTCAGATCGATCTGGAAGGTGGGACGGCCCACGATATCGCCGGGATGGTTGATGGGGATCGGTTCGCGCCGCGGTCCGATCCCCATGCCGTAGTAGATGTCGTGCAGCCCGAACAGTTCCTCGGTCTGCCAGGAGTTCACCTCGATGATGATCTTGTCGGCGACTTCCAGGTAGGTGCGGTTGGCGCCCACCGACGAACTGGGCACCAGATCGCCCTCGCCGGTGATGGCGGTGGCCTCCACCACCGCGAAATCCAGCTTGCCGAAGAAGCCCATGCTCATCAGCTTCGCGGTGTGCGACAGGTGAATGTCCTGGTAGTGGGTGTCACCAGCATTGATCTTGGCGCGCATGCCGGGATCGGACTGGTAGGGGGACCGGAAGGCGACGCCGTTGGCCTCGGCCAGGGCGCCATCCAATTCGGGGGCGGTGGAGGCTCCGGTGAACATGCGGATCCGGAAATCCTCGCCCCGGTCGTGGAATTCCTTGATTCGCGCCGCCAACGCCACCGGGAACTCCTTCGGATAGCCGGCTCCGGTGAATCCGGAGAAACCGATCGAGTCTCCCGGATTGACCATCGCCGCCGCATCGGCGGCACCCATGATCTTGTTGGCCAATTCCGCGTTCGCGATGCGAGCTGCCATTGCTACCTCCCTGTAAGTACGGACGCTACAAGGCTATCGGCCACCGCCCCGGAATGAGGCCCGGGGCGCAGGACGGCCGAACCGACAGCAACTGGAACCTGGCCGAACAGGCCTGCGGGCCGGCCGGTCAGTGCGGTAACGCCTCGGTGGCTCGGATCACCAGACCGGTCAGCAGTTTCGGGGTGAAGAAGGTGGACTTCGGAGGCATCAGCAGGCCTTCCCGGGCGGTACGCTGGATCTCCGCCAGCGAGGTGGGCCGGATCAGCACCGCCGCGGTGTGCGTCCCGCCGGCCAGCGTCGCACGCACCTCGGCCAGGCCGTGCTGATAGCCGACCTGGGCCGCGCTGCCGGCCAACGCATGCTCCAACCAGGCGCCATCCAAGGCGCGAACCCGGTCGAACGCGCCGGGCCGCGGCACCAGCCATTCGGCGCCGCCTTGAGCGTCCAGCAGCACCAGGCGCTCGTCGCGGACCATCTGCGCCAAGGTGGCCGGGCCGAGTTCGCCGGTCACGGGCTCGAAGGTGAAACTGCCCGCCAGTTCGGCCCTGAGCCGGTCTAGGCCGATACCGGCATAGATGCGATGGATGGCCTCGATGGACAACTGCTCATCGACCAGTTCGTTGACGAAGGCCAAGGTGTACTCGGCGGCGGTGTCCCGCCGGCCGGTGGCGGCGCGCACCCGATCGCGATAGCTGCGGGAGATGCCGTAGCGGTGATGGCCGTCGGCGATCAGCACATCGTCGCTGCCGATGATTTCGCCGATCCCTGCGATGCGTTCCGGATCGGTGACCCGCTCCACACTGTGGATGACACCGTCCACCTCGACGCTGGCCAGCGGCTCGCCGCCAGCCGCCAGGGCGGCGGTCAGCCCGGACGCCAGCGACAGCCCCCACACCGGGGACAGGTTGGCGCCGGTGGCGATGGTCAGATCGAGTCGGTCGGTGCTGTCCTTCGGGGTGGTCCGCTCGTGAGGCAAGACCCCACCGGCGCCGGCGTCCACCACCTCGAGACCGCCGAGCACCCCGCAGATCGTGCGGGGCCGCCCGGTGGCATCGGTCAGTTTCATCCGGTAGATCGTGTACCCGGGCTCGGGGTCTGTGACCAGGACGCCGGCCGCCAGCCAGGCCCGCAGGCGCTCGCCGGCTGCCGCATAGCGGTCGGCGCCGCCGCGCGGCACGTCGATCCAGGTGATGTTGTGCGGATCGCGGGCATTGAGCCGGTCAACGTCATCCGCGGACAGCACGTCATAGGGTGGGGCAAGCACGGCATCCCAATCGCTTGCCGGTGCGTATCGGATGGCGCGAAACGGTTTGAAAGCGGGCACACCACCACGTTAGTGGGAAACCGCCGGCCACCCGGCATCGAGCGCCGATCTGGACGGGACCGGGCGCCCACCGGACCCGCCTTCGCAGGCCGCCCCCGGCGGGCTCAGCCCTCGGTCACCTGGGCCGGGTCGGGGGCTTCGATGCCGAACCGCTTGCCGTAGCCGGTGACCTTCATATCCGAATCGGTCTCGACCTGGGCATTGGACACCCGGCTCTGCGCGTGGACGATCCGATACCCGTCGTCCACGAACAGTTCGGTGATCAGTTCCGCCGAGCTCAGGGTGTAGTGGGTGACCTGCTGGCCAGCGGTCTCGGCCCGGCCGACCAGCTTGACCTCCTGGACGTGAGCGAAGACCTGATCGAAGCCGATATCTGTGGGGTTGGACGCGCCGTCGACCGTGGAATGGGTGTAGGTCTGGCTGCCCGGTTGCTTGATATAGATGTCGGCGCCGATCCGGATCATCTCGCTGGTCTGGCCGTCGTTTTCCGAGGTGGCCCGGGACAGCGGGCGCATGGGATCCGACAGGTCCAATTCCACGACCGTATAGCCGTTGTGCACTTGGTCGCCGGATTTCGTGGTGGAGACGATCTCCATCCGGTAGCCGCCCGATTCGGTCATGGCGGCGATCACCCGTTCGGCGAGCGTCCTGGCGTCCAGCACCTCGCCGGGCGCTGGGCTGCCGGAGCCGGGGATGGCACCGGTACCTGGGGAATCGCTGCTTTCGGGACCGCCGACGGTGCCGACGGTGCCGTTCGGCGCGGGCTGGCTGCCGCCACCGCCACAGGCGGCGGGCAGGCCCAGGGCGGCCAAGGCGGCCAGGCCGATACCGAGGGTTTTCAGTGGGCTGCGGGTCATGACTGCCTCCTTGCCGGCGATGGCCCAAGCCTACCGGCAAACCGAACGGCCACCGGCCGGGACGGCAGGATGAAATCGAGGCTTCCCGGCCGGCGGCGAGCCGGCGCCGGGGCTCAGCAGATTGCGATGATCAGGGCAAGCAGGCTCAAGACGATCTCCACCATGCCGATCCTGCCCGGCCGTAGGCGGCCAACCAGCGCCGGACGGGTCAACCACCAGGTGCGTGCCGTGGCGAGGACGAAGAAGCCGATCCACCAATTCGCAGCCAGCCCGGCGAGCGCGGCCACGACGGCCAGGCCGGTCAGGATCAGGTGACCGAACAGGGTGCGGCGGCGCGCCGCCGGCTGGCCGCGTTCGCGGATCAGCGCCTTGACGTGCAACACCGTGCCGAAGAAGTAGCCGAAAAGAGCGCCGAAAACGATCGCGTCCCGGCCGGCCGTGGGCCAAGCGCGGATCAACTCGACCGGGCTGGGGAACCGGACCGCCAGACCGAATCCCACCGCCATGGCCACCGTCGCGAATCCGCTGGCCAGCGAGCGATCCCGGCGGCGGGCCGAGAGCCGGACGGCGAGCGCGCCGAACGGTATCCCCGGCACCAGCCAGCCCAATAGCCGCCAGCCGCCCAGCGCCAGCACCAGGGCCAGCAGCAGGACGGTCGCCGAGGCGTAGCCGATGAGCTGCCGCCGATAGCGGCTTCGGCGGTCGGGCCTGGCGTGCAGCCACCGGGTGAGGATGTCGAAACCGAAATAGCCGGTCAGGATAGCGCCGCCCATCGGGGCCAGCCAGGCCGCCTGATCGGCCGAGCGGGCCCGCAATACCGCACCCGTCACGAAGGGGACGATCAGCATCGCCCAAGCGCCGTGTTGACGCGGAATCCAATCCCGGATGCTGTTCATGGCTGGCAGTTTAACCGGATTTCACCGTGCTGAATCGGGACGGCGGTGGTCGTCCGGTGGCCAGCCCGGCCGTTCCCGTCCGGCGCGCCGCGCACCGGACGGACCAGCCCCGGATCGCCGATGCCCGCTCGGGCGGCGAACCGGTTCTGGGACGTTAGCCGGGCCGGGTGAGCCGCCGCACGCTGCGGGTCACGGTGTAGCGGCGATCCTGGCCGATCAGGCTGGTCGGGCCGATCAACCGGGCAAGTCGATTCCGCCAGGGCAGATGCGAGTTGAACACGCACCAGAACTCGCCGCCCTCACCCAGCGTCCGGGCGGCCTCGGCGAACATGGCCTGGGCGGGTTGGGAATCCTTGGCGGTGCCCCGGTGAAATGGGGGATTGCAGACGATCACATCCAACTCGCCGGCGCCGAACCCGGCCAGATCGGCGGCCCAGCTGGTGACCACCTGGGTGCCGGCGGCGGTGCGCCGGGTGGCCGAGACCGCCGCTCGGGACGCGTCCACCGCGAACACCTCGGCGCCGGGGTGTCTTCTGGCCAGCACGGTGGCCAGTACCCCCGAGCCGCAGCCCAGATCCAGGTAGCGGCCGGCCTCGGCCACCAGCGGCAGCTGGGCGATCAGCAGTCGGGTTCCCGCGTCCAGCCGGCCCGCCGCGAAGGTGGCGCCGTGGCTCCACTGCACCAGGTCGTCGGCCAGGCCGATATCCGCGCCGCGCAGTATCCGGCGGCGTGGCCAGCCGGTGGCAACCGGTATCGGCCCGCTGGCCAGCAACGCCCGGGAGTTCTGGGCGCCCAGGGATCCCCGGACCTGCGCGAAATGCCGGCCGAGAACCTCGGTCGTCGACCGGGTCAGGTATTTGTTGCGCCCACCCGCGATCAGCCGCACGGTGCGGTGGGCGTGGCACGCCACCGTAGCGGCGTACTCGTCCAGGGCAGCCAGCGCGGGTGGTAGCCGCAACCAGACCAGATCCACCCCGGCGAGGGCGCCGGCGTCCAGGCGGTCGATCAACAGCCCGGTCGCCACCCGCCGGGCATCCCGGATGTCGTCACACCACACGCTGACGCGTCCGGTCAACCGGCTGGCCGGCTCGACCAGCTCGGGGGCATCCACGACCAACAGATGCCCGGCCCGGTCGGGCGAATTGGCTCGGATGATGCGATCGACGCGGTCCATGGCCCAATCGTCGCAGGCCCGATGGGCACCTTTGCGGTGCCGGCCGGGCGTTCATGGCCCGCGCTGGGGCGTCGGCCGGGGAAGCCGGCTTTGGGATGCTTCCCGGGCCCCGGTGGCCCGCGGCCCGGGACCTGGATGGGGATACCGCCGTGGGCCGGGTGCGGAGCAACTCGGTTTGGTCCGCACCCGCCGATCGGGGAATGCCCGGGGAGAGATCTGACCGATGGACGAGTCCTGCGGGCCGGACGTCGGGTAGGCATGGAGCATGATCTTCCCGAATCCGATCAGACTTGCCATCGTCAGTGCCGCCTTGGGGGCGGGAATCGCCATGATCGCCATCGGTGCCCTCAAGGGCGCCCAGGACATCGTCGAGGAGGCCCGGGCCGAGCGTGAGGCCGAGGCCACCGAGGAGGAGGCGGTCGTCGAAGTCGTCGCCGAGGAGCCTGCCGATACCCCCGGCGAATAGCCGATCGGTTCCGGACCGGCCGCGGTTCGCCGGGGAATCGCCGTCCCCACCGCCCGGCCCGGGCGGTCGGTCCTGTGTGCCGCGCCGGTCGGGGCCTCGCGTTCGAGCGGCGTACCGCCAGCGCCATATCCGGGCCGCGGCGATGTGCCCTTGACCGGGGTGTCGCTGGGCCGGATGGGCTCTTCCGGATCGAACGCCGGTGGCCCGCGGGGCCGGGCCGCCGAAGGCCAGGTCCCGGCCGGAACAGGCGGCGACTCGGGTGAACTGGCATGTCATCCCGGCCGGTTTCCGCCCTTTGGGCTCGGAAAGGCACAATAGATACTGCTTGCGGTTCCCGCTTGGGAGGCCGGCCGCGAGTCACGGACCCGTTCCGGGTGATCTGGCTAGTCAAAGGAGAACTCAGCAGTGGCTGAAAAGTACGTATACGACATCGCCGAGGGCGATGCATCCATGAAGCCCATTCTCGGCGGCAAGGGCGCCGGGGTTGCCGAGATGATGCGGCTCGGCGTCCCAGTGCCCGACGGGTTCACCGTGATCACCCAGGCCTGTGTCGAATCGATGCACAGCGATGGGAAATGGCCCGCCGGTCTGCGCGCCCAGATCGCCGATGGGCTGCGCCGCTTCGAGGAGCGTACCGGCCGCCGGCTGGGCGGCAAGGAGAAGCCGCTGCTGGTGTCGGTCCGTTCGGGCGCCGTGGTGTCGATGCCCGGCATGATGGACACCATCCTCAACCTGGGCATCAGCGACGAGACGGTCGAGGCGGTGGCTGCCGAGGCCAACAACGAACGCTTCGCCTGGGACTGCTACCGCCGTTTCATCCAGATGTATGGCGAGGTCGTCGAGGGCGTCTCCCAGCAACTGTATGAGGACGCCCTGAGCGCCAAGAAGGCTGCCCGGGGTGCCGCGGCCGATACCGATCTGACGGCCGAGGACCTGAAGGAACTGGTCGCCGAGTTCAAGCAGATCTCCAACGATGCCCTGGGCGGGGATTGGACAACCGACCCGGTTGAGCAGCTCTATCGCGCCGTCGATGCGGTGTTCCGCTCCTGGGACAATCCCCGCGCCGAGGTGTACCGCAAGGCCAACAACATTTCCCGCGATCTGGGTACCGCGGTCAACGTCATGCAGATGGTCTTTGGCAATCGGGGCGACACCTCGGCCACCGGCGTCTGCTTCACGCGCAACCCTTCGACCGGGGAACGGGGCCTGTACGGCGAGTTTCTGGTGAACGCCCAGGGCGAGGACGTGGTGGCCGGGATCCGCACCCCGCGCCGGCTGGCCGAGATGGCCGATGTGCTGCCCGAGGCCTATGAGGAATTGCTGGCTACCATGGCCCGTCTAGAGGCCCACTACAAGGACATGCAGGATCTCGAATTCACCATCGAGAACCGCAAGCTGTACATGCTGCAGACCCGCAGCGGAAAACGCACCGCCGCCGCCGCGCTCAAGATCGCCTCCGATCTGGTGGACGAGGGCGTCATCGACAAGGCCGAGGCGCTGCGGCGCATCGAGCCGGCCCAGCTCGATCACCTGCTGCACCCGGCCATCGATCCGTCGAACACCGCCCGCCCGCTGACCAAGGGGTTGCCGGCTTCTCCGGGAGCCGCGGTCGGCGAGGTGGTTTTCGACGCCGACACCGCCGCCGCGCGGGGCCAGCAGGGGGAGGCCGTGGTGCTGGTGCGCTACGAGACTACCCCCGATGACATTCACGGGGTGCTGGTCGCCCAGGGCGTGCTGACCGCCCACGGCGGCATGACCTCGCACGCCGCCGTGGTGGCCCGCGGCTTCGGCAAGCCCTGCGTGGCCGGGGCCACCGCGATCAAGATCGATGTCGAGGGCAGGCGGCTGACCATCGGCGACCGGGTCTTCGCCGAGGGCGATGTGATCACCCTGAACGGTTCCACGGGTGAGGTCTTCGGCGAGGCGCTGAAACTGATTCCGCCGCGCATCAATGCCGATTTCCAGCGCCTGGTGACTTGGGCCGATGAGGTGCGGACGATGGGTGTGCGCGCCAACGCCGATAACTTCGACGATGCCGCGAAGGCCCGCGAGCTCGGTGCCGAGGGGATCGGCCTGTGCCGCACCGAGCACATGTTCATGGCTGCCGACCGGCTGCCGGCGGTGCGCAAGATGATCCTGGCGGAGAACCACGAGCAGCGGGCGGCCGCCCTGGAGGAGATCCTGCCGATGCAGCAGGCCGACTTCGAGGGCATCTTCACCGCGATGAAGGGGCTGCCGGTTACCGTGCGGCTGCTGGATCCGCCGCTGCACGAATTCCTGCCGAACCAGCTTGAGCAGGCCCTCAAGGTGCAGCAGCTTGAACTGACCGGCGGCGATGCCGACGAGTTGGCCCGCGAGAGGGCGACCCTCGCCCAGGTGAAGAAGCTGCACGAGCTGAATCCGATGCTGGGCACCCGCGGCTGCCGGCTGGGAATGCTGTACCCGGAGATCCCGGCCATGCAGACCCGCGCGATCATCCGGGCCGCGCTCGCGGTGCTGGAGCGGGAAGGCGAGACCGTCGGCGTGGAGATCATGATTCCGCTGGTCGGGTTGGAAACCGAGATCGCCAGGCAGCGCGAGATCGTCGATACCACCGCCCGGGAGGAGCTGGCCGCCGCCGGCAAAGAGCTGCCCTATACCATCGGCACCATGATCGAGTTGCCCCGGGCGGCCCTGATCGCCGACGAGATCGCCCGGCACGCCGACTTCTTCAGCTTCGGCACCAATGACATGACCCAGACCGTCCTGGGTATCAGCCGGGACGATGCCGAGAACAGCTTCCTCACCCGCTATGTAACCGATGGCGTCCTGCCCCGCGACCCATTCGAGTCGGTCGACATCGCCGGCGTCGGCCAGCTCGTCCGGATGGGGGTCGAGAAGGGCCACGGCGTTAACGAGAAGCTGAAGTGCGGGGTCTGCGGTGAGCACGGCGGCGACCCGGATTCGATCCGGTTCTTCCAGACCGTCGGGTTGGACTACGTATCCTGCTCGCCCTTCAGGGTGCCGATCGCCCGGTTTGCGGCCGCCAGGGCGGCCCTGGACGCCGGGTGACCCGCTGATCCGCGGCCTCGCGGAACCCTGAATCGCCGGCTGGCCCGGCCCCGATGGGGCCGGGCCTGTAGCGCATGCCCCCAAGTTTCGCACTGATGAT
>CALHWB010000022.1 GCA_938036835.1 uncultured Propionibacterium sp. | reverse complement strand
GGATACTAGTCACATCGGTCTCCATTCCTGGTTTCAAACACGGCCGCAGCCAGCGACGACCCGGCAGATGGACGGCCGGACATGCCCGCCGGTCTCGGCAATATCAACTCATCGGCCAGCGGACGCACCGCCCGCCTCGGCGGGCCAGACAGTTCGCGCAACAGCCGATGCGACTCAGCCATCAGTTCACCAGATCGATCCAAGGTCCGCACCGGCGGACGATAGACAGCCAAGGCCTTGCGGTAGCCGGTCATAACCCCGATTGCCAATTCCCGGCTGCGTGCGGTACGCAGCCAGTCGTCATCGAAACGGGCCTCCGATGGGCGGCCGTGACGATCCAGCCAGACCCCCACGCCGTCGTCGAAATCGGTGCCCATGGCCGGCTCCCAGTCCTCTCGGTAGCCGGGGAACTCCGCCGGATCCAGCCGATTCAACTCGGCCGTGACCGCCGCCAAACGCCTCCCGATCTCGGCCACTCGCTCCGGAGTCGGCTCACGGGTCACCGGCGGCAAGCCCTCATCGAGCGACGGTGACAAGTTGACATGCAGATAGCCGTTCATGAACATGAAGGCGATCGTCACCGCCTCGCCCAGCGAACGCTCGCCCAGCCTGCTGCGCCAGCTAAACGAAAACCGGATACGTGCCAGACCGCCCTCCGGATCCGACCAGACGCGCACCACATTCGCCGGGTCGCTGAAACCCTGCTCCGGCGTCCAATCGACCGGGGACTCCAACTCGTCTGGGGATGCGGGCCCGGCGACAGGCGAATCGGACCGATCGCCGGTAGAAGCATCGGGGTCGGCAGCCCCGCCGGATGCGGCAGCGAACCGCGGCGGAGCCAGAGCATCGTCGTCCATCAGTTCGTCATACCAAGTCACACCGGCCTCCTTGGGTAACAGGGTATACTTCGGGGTGTTCAGCCTACTGGGTATAGGGCCACTAAATAGTCTAGTGCATAGCCTAGTGATGCGAAAGTTCAGATCTCCCACAAATCGCTGGGATCCGGCCAGCCGGGCGCCTGCGGCCGCAGCCCGGCAAACAGATCCTCCTCCGGCAAGACGGTAGGCACCGCGCTGAAGACCAACTGCCAATCCTCCGTTGGCCAGGCCCGGCGCTGGGTTTCCAAAGGCACGGCAAACCAGTGGCCGTCCGGGTCGATCTGGGACGCATGCGCCCGCAAGGCCGCGTCGCGGACCTCGAAATAGTCCGCACACGGCACCCGCGTGGTGATGCGATGCTCATAGTTGCGGTCATCCCAGCGAGCCAGCCGCTCGGCATAGGGGGAAGCCATCCCGGCCTCGTGCATGGCCGCGTCCAAGGCGGCATAGCGCAACCGGTGAAAACCGAACTGGTAGTAGACCTTGGGCACCGTCCAGGCCGGCCCCAGCTCGGGATGCCAGGCAGGATCGCGGGCCAGTTTCAACGCCGCCACGCTCACCCGATGGCACTGGATGTGATCCGGATGCGGATAGCCCCCCTGCTCGTCATAGGTGGTCAACACGTGCGGCCGGAACCCCCTGATCGTCCGCACCAGCGGAGCGGCCGCGACCACCGGGTCGAGTAAGGCGAAACAGCCCTCCGGCAATGGTGGCGGCGGATCGCCCTCGGGCAACCCGGAATCCACATAGCCCAAGGCAACATGCTCCACCCCGAGAATCCGTCTGGCCCTGGTCATCTCCTGCCGCCGGATCTCGGCCATATTGGCCCACACCTCGGGGCGATCCATCTTCGGATTCAACACCGAACCGCGTTCGCCACCGGTACAGGTGGCCACCAGCACACGCACCCCCTCATGGACGTATCTGGCGGTGGTGGCCGCGCCCTTACTCGACTCGTCATCCGGGTGGGCGTGCACATGCAGCAGACGCAGTCGGTCGCCGCCGGCAGCCAATGCGGTTACAGGAACAGCCATGCTGGCCATTCTGCCCGGCCCACCACGACCACTACGGCCGCGTCCATCGCACGGCTAGACTGGTGCGATGGCTGATGAGGAGACGGTGTGGCTGACGCGGGAGGCTTTCGACAAGCTGACCGCCGAACTGGCGCAGCTCAAGACCGCGGGACGCCCGGCAATATCCGCAAGAATCGCCGCCGCGCGCGAGGAAGGCGATCTGTCCGAGAACGGCGGCTACCACGCCGCCCGCGAGGAACAGGGCCAGCTGGAAGGCCGTATCGCGCAGCTTGAACAGATGCTGCGCACCGCACAGGTCGGGGTCGCACCCGCCAACCCCGACGAGGTCGCAGTCGGTACCCTGGTCACCATCGCCTTCTTCGGGGATCCCGAAGACACCGACACCTTCCTGCTGGGGTCACGCGAGATACTGGGGCTGGGCGATATCGACACCCAGGTTTTCAGCCCGCAATCTCCCCTGGGCAGTGCCGTGCTCGGCGCCGCCCAGGGCGACGAGGTCAGCTATGCGG
>CALHWB010000021.1 GCA_938036835.1 uncultured Propionibacterium sp. | reverse complement strand
CCGTTCCGGGGGGCAACGCGGGCAGCGTGGCGGCGGTGGCCCGGCCGATGGCGCCGACCCGCAGGCCACGGCCCGCGGCGGCCCGCACCGCCGGTGCCAGACCGGCCACGGACTCCGCCCAGCACCCCCAGGTGCGGGGAGAGGTGATCAGCAGCCAGTCCCCGGCACCAAGTGAGCCTAGCTCATCGGCGAGTTCTCGCGGGCCGCTGGCGTCCGGCACCGGGGTGATCTTGAGGAGCGGCTCGATGAGCGCGCCGATACCCTGCCCGGCCAGCGCCCGGGCATCCGTCTCATTGCCATCCGGCCTGATCAACAGCACATCAAAGCGAGTCATCTGCCCCCGCAAGCAGTCTCTCGGCCACCAGCCGGCCCAGCGCCAGCGCGTCGGGCTCGGCGGCAACCGCCGCCGTGGCCGAAGCTGAGGCAAACTCAATACCGGCGTGGCCGGATAGCTGGGCGATCAGCTCCAGCCGGCCCGCCCGCCAACTGGCCAATGCCCCGACCGCCGTGGTGCACCGGGCCTGCACGCCGGCCAGCACGGCTCGTTCGGCGGTCACCGCCAGCCGGCTCGAACGATCGTCCAAGACACCCAGCAACCCGGTCAGCTCGTCCGCGCGGCATTCCACCGCGAGCGCACCCTGGGCGGGTGCGGGCACCAGCACCCGCGGGTCGATCGCCTCGGTCATCTCATGCCGGCGGTCCAGCCTGGCCAGCCCGGCCAGGGCCAGCACCGCCGCGTCCACCGTGCCCTCGGCCACCTTCCGCAACCGGGTATCGACATTCCCGCGGATCGGCACGACCTCCAGATCGGGCCGTATCCTGCGCAGCCCGGCGGCCCGCCGAGGACTCGAGGTGCCCACCCGGCCGCCGGCCGGCAGCCCCGCCAAACCCAGGCCATCGCGGGAACACAGGGCGTCGCGGGGATCGCCGCGCGCCGGAACCGCCGCGATGACCAGCCCGGGCAGTGGCTCGCTGGGCAAATCCTTAAACGAGTGCACCACCAGATCGACCTCGCCGGCCAGCAGGGCATCGCGCAGCGTGGCCACGAAGGCACCCGGCCGGACCGGGGCGTCCAGTGGGATGGCGGTGTCGTCGCCCTCGGCCCGGATCCGCACCAGCTCGACCGGCTGCCCGCTCGCGGCGGCGAGCGCCGCCGCCACCGAACCGGATTGGGTGCGGGCCAGCAAGGACCCCCGGGTGCCCAGCCGCAGCGCGGTCATTTCCCGACCTCCACTCCGAACACCGTCTCGATGGCCCGGGTGACCTCGGCCGGATCGCCGCCCCTGGCCAGTTCGGCGGCCCGCAGCGAAGGGGTGTGCAGCAGGACACCGGCCACTCGCCGTAGGGAACGGGCCACCGCCGCGGCCACCTCCGGGGTGGCGCGGGTGGCGACGGCCTCGATCTCGTTGTCGACGATGCGGTTGACGTGCTCGCGCATCGCCCGCACCGCCGGATCGGCCAGCTTCTCCCGTTCGGTTTCCAGATAGCGCTCGACGGCCTGCCGCACCACCTGGTGGGCGGCCGCCAAGGTCTGGGCCTGCTCGGGTGGGGCATGCCGCCCGATCTCGTCGAGATCGATCAGATCCACCGGCGCCACCCCGGCCAGCAGCGGGTCGACGTCCCGGCTCAGGGCCAGATCGATCACCGGCAGGATGGGCCGATCGGGCGTCCGGGCCGCCAGCACCTGCTCCGCGGTCAGGGTGCGCACCCCCCGCCCACTGCACGACACCACCAGGACGCAGGAGGCCAGCGCGGCGGCCAGGTCCTGCGGCTCGACCACCGCCACCGGATGGGAACGGGCGAAAACCGTCGCGCGACCCGACCCGGAATGCACGCGAATCCGGGCACCGCGGCGGCCCAGGTCGGCGGTGACCGCTCCGGCATAGGCTCCGGTGCCCAACAGCAGCACCGGCTGCCCGGCCAGCGAACCATGACGTCGCTCCACCAGGTCGAGAGCCACCGTGGCCATGTTGCGGCCCACCGCACCCAACGGGGTATCGGCGGCGATCGATTTGGCGGTGGACAGCGCCAACTGGAACAGCCGGCGCAGGCTGGGGGTCATCCGTTCGGGGTGAGCGGCCAGCGCGGCCCGCACCTGACCGACCACCTCGGGTTCGCCCACCACCATCGATTCCAGCCCGCAGGCGACCCTGAGCAGGTGCTCTACGCCGTTGCGGGCAGCCAGCGGATCGATCAGTTCGATCAGTTCGCCGGCACCAGCCTCGCCCAGCAGCCGCTTCGCGGCCCGCATGGTGGAATGAAAGCGGTCGGTGTCGATGTAGAGCTCATACCGATTGCAGGTGGCCAATTCGATCAGGCCGGCAACACCCGGCTCCCGGCACAGGGGGGCCACCGCCTGCCGGGCGCAGACGCTGAACTCGGTGAGCTGATCGGCGGTCGCCTGATGGTGGCTGACCCCGACGACTAGAAGCGGCACGGTGGTCACCCTAGCCGGTTGCGTGCCGCATCGCTATGCTGGGCTGGCCGGTATCCCTAGGCCGGTACGCCGCATGCAACGAAGCCGGTGAGAGGCCGGCGCTGTCCCGCAACGGTGATGCCCGATCGGTCGGAGACCGGATCGGGATAAGCCCGGTCGCTT
This sequence comes from uncultured Propionibacterium sp., assembly GCA_938036835.1. GTDB lineage: Bacteria > Actinomycetota > Actinomycetes > Propionibacteriales > Propionibacteriaceae > Brooklawnia. The sequence continues at coordinate 5,533 of CALHWB010000021.1, read as the reverse complement.
GGGTGCGGTGGAATCCTGGAGGCTGCCCTCGTGGAGGGGCGGAGGAGGCGGAATGAGCACTGTGCGGCTGGTCGGCATCGGAGTCGGCCCCGGGGATCCCGAGTTGATCACGGTCAAGGCGGTCAAGGCCTTGCAGCGGTGCAGCGCGATCCTGGTGCCGGCCACCGAGACCAGCGGACCGGACGCCGGCCGCGCGGAAACCACGGTGACCGCCGCCTGCCCGGAGGTCGCCGGCCGGATCGTGCGGGTGCCGTTCTCGATGGCCGACCGTAGCGGGGTCACCGCCCGGCGAGCGGCAAGCTGGCGAGCCTCCGTCGAAGCCGTGGTGCGCTGCTTCGCCGAAGGCGCCACGCAGGTGGGTTTCGCCACCATCGGGGATCCCTCGGTCTACTCGACCTTCAGCTATCTGGCCGCCGGGGTACGCGACCGGCTGCCCACCGTCGAGGTGACCGTGGTGCCGGGCATCACCGCCATGCAGGCCCTGGCCGCGGCCAGCCGCGTCCCACTGGTCGAGGGAGACGAGGTGCTGGCCCTCGTACCCTTAAAGAAGGGCATCGATCGGCTGGTCGAGGTGGCCGGGGTGGTCGATACCTGCGTGGTCTACAAGGCGGGCCGGCACCTCGGCGAGTTGCGCACCCACCTGGCCGAGGTGGGGGACGAGGCCATCGCCGGCATCGATGTCGGATTGCCCGGCCAGCGGCTCGCGCCGGTCTCCGAACTGACGAAGGCCCCCTATTTCACCAGCGTGCTGTGGCCGGCGCGGCGCAGCGGAACAGGAGAACGCCTGTGACCCGGAATCCAGCAGCCGCGGCAGACAGCGGATGCGTCCCGTACCCGGCCCCGAGAGACCGCACCCGGGCCGATGACCAAACCACCCAGCCACGTGCCGGGCGGGTGGTCTTCGTGGGTGCGGGCCCGGGCTCCGCCGACCTGATCACGCTGCGCGGCGCGCGCACCATCGCCGAAGCAGACATCGTCATCTGGGCGTCCTCGCTGGTCAGCTCGGAGATCGTGGCCAATCGCCGGCCGGATGCGCTGCTGGTGGATTCGGCCACGGCCGCGCTGGAGGACATCGCCCCGCTGTACGAGCGGGCTCGCGACGAAGGGTTGCTGGTGGCCCGGGTGCATACCGGCGATCCGGCCCTCTACGGGGCCACCGCGGAACAGCGTGAACTCTGCCGCCGGATCGGGCTTGCCTACGAATCGATCCCCGGCGTCTCGGCCTTCTCGGCCTGCGCCGCGGCCGCCGAGGTGGAACTGACCCTGCCCGAGGTGGCCCAATCGTTGATCCTCACCCGCCTGGAAGGCGGGCGCACTCCCATGCCGCCCCGGGAAAGGGTGCGCGAGTTCGCCCGGCATGGCACCACCATGGCGCTGTACCTGTCGGCGGCCCGCAACCGGGTGCTGCAGGAAGAACTGCTGGCCGGCGGCTATCCACCCGAAACCCCGGCGATCATCGGCCACCGGGTGAGCTGGCCCGACCAGCGGGTTTTGCGCTGCCGGCTCGGCGAACTGTCGGAAACGATGCGGCAGCACAGGCTCTGGAAGCACACCGTGATCCTGGTCGGCCCCGCCCTGGCGGAGTCGCCGATGGCTAAACGCTCCCACCTCTACCACCCGGGATTCCACCACGGATATCGCCGGGCCGACCCGCGGGCCGCGCAGGAACTCACGAAGAACGGCGCCCGAGTGTGAGGGGCATCCGCCGGACAACACCACCCCGGACGCGCCCGACCGTAAAACCACCGGCAGGCGGCGGTGCAGACGGCCGGCAGGACGCGCAATGATCGTCGTGCACGGATACGCCGGCAACCCCAGTGAGCGGTTGCGCAGCGATGCCGCGGCCGCCGAGCTGGTGGTCGGCGGGCAGCGGCACCTGGACGCTCTGGGAGTGCCGGCCGGCAGACGCATCGTCCTGGGCCGGATCGGGCCGGCGATCGAAGCCCTACAGGCGCTCGACGAGCAGGCGCTGGCGGTTGTGGTCGCCTCCGGCGATCCGCTGTTCTACGGGGTGGTGCGCCGCATACGGGCGGCCGGGCTGCGCTGCCGGGTGATCCCCGCGCCTAGCTCGCTGCAGCTGGCCTTCGCCGCGGTGGCGCTGCCCTGGGACGACGCCCTGCTGGTATCGGCCCATGGCAACGATCCCGCGGCGGCGTTGGCGGCCTGCCGCGTCCACCCCAAGGTCGGGTTGCTCACCGACCCCCGGGTGGGGTTGCCGCAGATCGTGGCCGCCACGGCCGGGCTGGGCCGTTGGTATGTGCTGGCGGAACGGCTCGGCGAGGCCGACGAGCGGGTCCGGGTGCTGCCGGAGCGGGAGGCCCGGCAGGTCACCGGGATAGCCCAGCCCAATGTGGTGCTGGTATTGGCCCATGCTCCCGACGATCCCGCCGCGCTCGGCGAACAGCAGCCGATCTCCGGCGGGAACCGCCTTGACGAACAGGAGCCGGCATGAGTGAGCCAGTGATCGGCCAGGTGGCCACCACCCCGGCCAGCCAGGCGCGGGCGGACGCCATCGAGGGCATCGTCGGCACCACCCGGCGCTACACCGCTTCGGCGGCCGCCGGGTTACGGCAGGCCTGGGCCGAATGCGATCTGATCGTCAGCCACCTTGCCCTGGGGGCCACCGTGCGTCTGATCGCACCGCTGCTGGCCGGCAAGAAGACCGACCCCGGCGTGGTGGTGGTCGACGAGGCCGGCCGCTTTGCCATTCCGCTGGTCGGTGGCCATGCCGGCGGGGCCAACGAGCTGGCGCGGCGGCTCGCCGCCGGGCTGTCCTCGACCGCGGTATTGACCACCGCCACCGATGCGCTGGGCCTGCCCGGCCTGGACACCCTGGGCTGGGACACCAAGGGCGAACTCGCCCAGGTGACCCGGGCCATCCTGGATGGCCGGCCGGTCGCGCTGGTGCGGGAGCGGCCCTGGCCGTTGCCCGCCCTGCCCGCGAACGTCACCGAACCCGGGGTACCCCGGCTGGCATACCGGGGCACCCATGTGCGCGAGCTGCCGCCGCCCGGAGATCCGGTCGCCCGGGTGCTGGTCAGCGACCGGGCCGGCGTCCCCACCGATCTGCCTACCGTGGTGCTGCATCCCCGCAGCCTGGTGCTCGGCATGGGTTGCAATCGCAATGCCGGTATCGCCGCCCTGCGGGCATTGGTCGAGGCCAGTCTCGCCGCCGAGGGCCTGGCTCGCGCCTCGATAGCCGCGCTGACCAGCGTGGCCGCCAAGGCCGACGAGCCGGCCCTGATCGAATTGGCCGCCGAATTGGGGGTTGACTTCGTCACCTATCCGGCCGAGCGGCTCGCCGCGATCGAGGTGCCGAACCCGAGCCGGCACCCCGTGGCCGCGGTCGGGACCCCGAGCGTGGCGGAGGCTTCCGTGCTGGCCCATGGCGCCGAACTGATCGTCGAGAAGCAGAAGAGCCCGGACGCCACGCTGGCGATCGGACGGCTGCTGCCGCGCGGCCGGCTCGCGGTGGTCGGGTTGGGCCCGGGCGCCGACGATCTGCTGACCCCGCGGGCCCGGGCGGTGCTGGCCGAGTCGCAGGTGGTGGTCGGCTACCGGCCCTACGTGGCTCAGATCCGGGGGCTGCTGCGGCCCGGCACCGAGGTCATCGCCAGTGGGATGGGCACCGAGGAGATGCGCGGCAAACTGGCTATCGACAAGGCCCGGGAAGGCCGGCAGGTGGCCATCGTGTGCTCGGGCGACCCGGCGATCTATGCGATGGCTTCCCCAACCCTGGAACTGGGCACCGACGGCGTGGACGTCCAGATCGTGCCGGGCGTGACCGCCGAGCTGGCGGCCTCGGCCCTGCTCGGGGCCCCGCTAGGTCACGATCACGCCACGATCTCGCTGTCGGATCTGCACACCCCATGGTCGTCGATCGAGCAGCGCCTGCGCGCGGCCGCGGACGGCGATTTCGTCGTGGCGCTCTACAACCCGCGTAGCCGCAAGCGGGTGGAGCACCTGCCGCGGGCCTTGGAGATCCTGGCGGCCAAGCGCCCGGCCGGCACCCCGGTGGCCGTGGTGCAGGACGTCACCCGACCCGGCCAGAGCCATCGAGTGGCCGCGCTGGCGGAGTTCGATCCGGGCTGGGTGGACATGCATTCCATCGTGATTGTTGGTTCGTCGACGACACGGATGGTCTCGACGGGCCTGGGTGACCGGGTGATGGTCACCCCAAGAGATTACAAGTGGCTGGAGGGCCGATGAGTACTTTGATCATTGCCGCGCATGGCACCCGGCTGGCAGCGGGCCAGCAGGAATGCCGGAAGCTGGTCGAACGCGTCCGCGGGCTGCTACCCGGTGTGCGGGTGCTGGACGGCTATGTGGAACTGGACACCCCGACGATTCCGGATGCGGTAGCCGATGGGTTGGCGAACGATCCCGATCGGCACGTGGTGGTGGTGCCGCTGATGATCGGCGTCGGCGGGCACGTCCGCGACGACATTCCCGAAGGCATCAAGGCCGGACGCCAGCGGGTTCCCGGTGGCTCGGCGACCTATACCCCGCACCTGGGGCCCGACCCGCGGCTGCGGGCGGCGGCCCGGGAACGCATCGCCGCGGCGCAGGGCGACTGGCCGCCCGAGGAGACCACCGTGATCTTCCTGGGCCGGGGCTGCTCGGTGCCCGAGGCGAACGCCGACCACGTCCGGCTGGGCCGGATCCTGCGCGAGGAGGCCGGCTACGGCGACCTGGTGAACGGCTTCGTCCAGGTGGCCGATCCCGACCTGGGCACCGCCCTGGATCAGGCCTACGCCCACGGTGGCCGGCGCATCGTGGTGCTGCCGCACTACCTGTTCCCCGGCCGGCTGGCGGAGTGGGCTCGCCAGCAGACGACGGCCTGGGCCGAACGGCACCCGGACGCCGAGGTCCGGCTGGCCGCTGTGCTGGGTGCCTGCGATGAACTGGCCCAGGTGGTGGCCGACCGCTACCGCGAGGCGGTCGCCGCCCGGATGGGCGATGCCGATGGCGCCCACTGGCCGGTCTATCTCAGCGGCCTGGTGCTGCGGGATCGCAAGGTGGTGCTGGCCGGCGGCGGCATCCTGGCGGCCCGCCGGATCGGCAAGCTGCTGGCTGCCGGTGCCCTGGTGCAGGTGGTGGCCCCCGAGGCCGCTCCCCGGATCGCCGAACTGGCCGCGGCCGGCCGGTTGACCTGGGTGCGGCGGCCCATCGAGCAAGCCGACCTGGCCGGGGCATGGTATGTGCTGGCGGTCACCGACGATCCCCAGGCCAATGCCGAGGTCGCAAAGTGGGCACACGAGCAGCGTACCTTCTGCGTGCGCGCCGACGACGCCGCAGACAGCAGCGCCTGGACTCCGGCCACCGGATTGGCCGGGGATCTGGTGATCGGCGCGGTGGGGGCCACCAGCCCGCACGAGGTGGCCAGGGCCCGCACCGCTGCGGTGAACGCGGTCCGGTCGATGACGCACTGAGCCGGCGTCCGGTCGGGCGATGGCTGCCGCTGCCGGCGGAATCCCGGCCGGTGCGCCCTCAGCCCTCAGCGGTGCGCCCGGCCAGGCCGGCGGCCGCGGCC
>CALHWB010000020.1 GCA_938036835.1 uncultured Propionibacterium sp. | reverse complement strand
GCCGATGCGGCCACCGGGCAGCCGGCCGGTGAGCATGCCGGACCCGCCGGCGAGGCCACCGCCCCGGGCGCGCGCGAATCGCGCATCCAGCCCAGGCTGATCGTCTACACCGGTCACGGCAAGGGGAAGTCGACTGCCGCGTTCGGGTTGGGGTTGCGGGGCTGGGCGCAGGGCTGGTCGATCGGGGTGTACCAGTTCATCAAGGCCGCCAAATGGCCGGTGGGGGAGCGGCGGGCCTATCGGGCATTGGACGAGTGGCATCGGCGCACCGGCCTCGGCGGCCCGATCGAGTGGCAGGCCCTGGGGGCGGGGCGCACCGCTACCCGGGCCGGGCGGCGCGCCGACCAGCGAGAACTGGCCGTCGCCGGCTGGGCGCAGGTGCGTGCCGATCTGGCTGCCGGACGCTACGACCTGTATCTGCTGGATGAGCTCAACCATGTGCTCGCCAGGGGCTGGCTTGACCTGGCGGAGGTCGTCGAGACCCTGCGGCGCCGGCCCGGCGATCAGCATGTGGTGGTCACCGGGCGCAATGCGCCCGCCGAACTGATCGCCATCGCCGATCTGGTGTCCGAGGTGGTCAAGGTGAGGCATCCCTTCGACCGGGGGGTTAAGGGCCAGCCCGGGATCGAGTGGTGATGATTCCGCGACTGGTGATCGCCGCCCCCAATTCCAGCTCGGGCAAGACTACCATCGGCATCGGGCTGATGGCCGCCCTGCGGGCGCGCGGGTTGCGGGTGGCCGGCTTCAAGATCGGCCCCGACTACATCGATCCCGGCTATCACAGCTTGGCCACCGGCCGGCCCGGCCGCAACCTGGATTGCTGGCTGTGCGGTCCGGAACGCATCGCCCCGCTGTTCGTCCATGGCGCCCGCGACGCCGAGATCGCCATCGTAGAGGGCGTGATGGGCCTGTACGATGGCCGGCTCGGTGAGACCGGGGGCCGGCCTGGTTTCGGTTCGACCGCGCATGTCGCCGAGCTGATTGCCGCCCCGGTGCTGCTGGTGCTGGACGCCAGCGGGGTCTCCCGGACGCTGGCCGCCACCGCGCACGGCCTGGCCGCCCACCCGGAGGCGCCGCGGGTGGCCGGGGTGATCTGCAACCGGGTCGGTTCGCCGCGGGCCGCGGACGAATTGCGCGACGCCCTGGCCCGCCTCGGGTTGCCGGTATTGGGCATGGTGCCGCGCAACCGGGACCTGCTGGTACCGTCCCGGCATCTGGGGCTGGTGCCGGCCGCCGAACGCGAAGGTGCCCTGGCGGTCGTCGAGGCCGCCGCAGGCCTGGTGGGCGCCCACGTCGATCTGGCCGCGGTCCTGGCCGCCGCCCGGTCCGCCGGGGAGTTGGCGGCCGAGGCCTGGTCGCCCACCGATGCGGTTCGTCCGGTGCCGGGCCGGCCACGGATCGCGGTCGCCGCCGGCCGGGTATTCACCTTCCGCTACGCCGAACACACCGAGCTGCTGGCCGCGGCCGGCTGTGAGGTGGTCGAATTCGATCCGTTGACCGCCGATCGGCTGCCCCGGCCCTGCCATGGCCTGTACATTGGGGGCGGCTTTCCCGAGGTCTATGCCGGGGAACTGGCGGCCAACCGGCCGCTGCTGGCCGAGGTGCGGGCGGCGGTGGCCGCCGGCCTGCCGACGGTCGCCGAATGCGCCGGGCTGCTGTACCTCTGCCATACCCTGGACGGCGCCGATCTGGCGGGTGCGGTGCCGCTGTCGGCGGCGATGACTCCCCGGCTGGTGCTCGGCTATCGGGAGCTCACCGCGGTCGCCGATTCGGTGCTCACCCGGGCGCAGGAGCGGTACCGCTCCCACGAGTTCCACCGCACCGCCACCACGCCGCTGGCCGGGACGGCAGGCCCGCAGCAGGCCTGGCAGGTGACCGCCGACCGCCGGGAGGGCGTCGCCACCGCGAGCCTGCTGGCCTGCTATCAGCATCTGCACTGGGCTGGGGCTCCCCGGTTGGCGCAGCGGTTTGCCCGGGCGGCCGCCGAATTCGCCGCGTCCGGCCGGGGCTGGCCGGTCCCGGCCGGGGTGTCCCGGCTGGCCGAATGCGACCTGCGCCATCATGGGGACGCCGAGCTGGCCCCGGGGCTGGTCGATCTGGCTGTCAATGTGCGGCCCGCGCCGGACTGGCTGCTGGCCGGACTGACCGCCGAGCCACGGCGCTGGCAGGCCTATCCGGATGCGCGGCCGGCGCGGGCCGCGCTGGCCGCCCGTCATGGGGTGCCGGTCGAGATGGTGTTGCCCACCGCCGGCGCCGCCGAGGCCTTCAC
>CALHWB010000019.1 GCA_938036835.1 uncultured Propionibacterium sp. | reverse complement strand
CGGAGCCGAGGCTGGCCGCGGCCCAGGGCGTGGCCCACCAGCCGACCGCGGACCCGGCACCCCGGGCCTGGGAGCGCTCGGCGCGCTGGGCCGCGACCCTACCTGGGCGCCGGACTGCATCGTCGGAGCCTGTGGGCGGGGCCCCACCTGTGGTCCCACCTGGGCGCCACCGGCTGCTACCGGGCCGGCCGCGCGACCGGGCGCCGGACGGGCTTGCTTGGGAGCAGCCGCCTTCTTCGGCGCGGCGCCGCGGCCGGCTTGCGGTGTGGGAGCCGCCGCGGGAGGCTGATCGCCTTTCTCGGCGGCGCGAATGCGTTCAGTCACCCGGCGCACCACCGGCGCCTCGATTGTCGAGGACGCCGAGCGGACAAACTCGCCCATCTCTTTCAGGGTGCTGAGAAGTTCCTTGCTTTCCAGTCCGAGCTCTTTCGCTAGCTCGTAGACACGGACCTTGGCCACTGATCTCCTTCAGGTCCAGGCCCCTTGCCCAGACCACTAGTTGTGCTGGTTGCTCATTGCGGCGTACTCATCGAGTGGTCATGAGCGGCTGCCCACCTTCTGACTGCGCGTGATCACGGCGATACCCGGCCGCGCCCACGCCTCAACGCGCCGTAGCGGCACTCAGCGTCGGGACTTGGCGAGTTCCTCGGGTTCGGCCCGAAGGACACGCGGGACTAAGCTTACCGCCTTGGGTGGCCCACTGAACAACTCGGCCCCGCCGACGACCGGCGATCACCACGGCGAAGTGGCGGACAGCCAGCGTCGTACCTGGTCAAGACAGCCAGTCGACCAGTATCGAGTCATCCACCCGGGTGCGGAAACTGCGTGCGAACCCGCCGCGTTCGCGGGCCGCGGATACGCACCCCAGGATGGCATGCAGCCAGGCCCCCCGACCGGGCATCCGGCGTGCCGGGTCGGCGATCAGGACACCATCGACCAGCACGAACCGATGCAGTTGGTGAGCCGGAGCCACCCGCCGGCATCCCACACAGGTACGTTCGGGCCCACCCGTCGGCTCAGCCGCCATCCGACTGCGCGGTGTCGGGTCGGATGTCGATGCGCCAACCGGTCAGCCGGGCCGCCAGCCGGGCGTTCTGGCCCTCACGACCGATAGCCAGGCTCAATTGGTAGTCGGGTACGATCACCCGGGCGGTACGGGTATTGGCGTCCACCACCATGACCTGGGTGACCTTGGCCGGGCTGAGGGCATTGGCCACGAAGCGGGCGGGATCGGCGTCCCAGTCAACGATGTCGATCTTCTCCTCGTTGAGCTCGTGCATGACAGCCCGCACCCGTTGTCCCATCGGTCCGATACAGGCGCCCTTAGCGTTGACGTCGGAATGGTTGGAGTGCACCGCGATCTTGGTCCGGTGGCCGGCCTCCCGGGCGATTTCCTTGATCTCGACGACGCCCTGCTCGATCTCGGGTACCTCCATTGCGAACAGCTTGCGGACCAGATTGGGGTGGGTGCGGCTGACCACCACTTGTGGGCCACGCAGTTCCTTGCGGACGCTGACCACATAGACCCGTAACCGTTTGCCATGGCCATAATCCTCACCAGGGGCCTGCTCGGTCTGCGGCATGATCGCCTCGATCTGGCCCAGATCGACCCGCACGGTACGAGAATCGCGATCCTGTTGGATCACCCCGGTCAGAATGTCACCTTCCGAGGCCGCGAATCGCCCATACTTCTGTTCGTCCTCGTGCTCGCGCAGACGCTGGAAGATCACCTGCCGTGCGGTGGCGGCAGCCACCCGACCGAAATCGCTGGGCGTGTCGTCGTATTCGCCGACCACATTGCCCTCGGCATCCAGTTCGGGCACCATCACCGCAACCTGGCCAGCCCGGCGATCGATCGCCACCCGGGCCCCCGGCCGGGCATCGGTCGTCTTTTCATAGGCGTTTAGCAGGGCATCCTCTAGGGCTTTCAGCAGGTAGTCGAGGGGAATCTCCTTGTCGTGTTCGATGGCGCGTAGCACAGTCAGGTCAAAATCCATCGGTTCACTCTCCCTCGGTCTGGTCGTCGAGTCCGGCTTCGGCATCGTCCAGGCGACGGTTGAACTCCACCTGCACTATGGCCCGGGCGATCCGGTCAAGGGGGTAGGTCTGCGATTCGCCCGCGATTTCGACCGTGACAGCCAGGGCATCGGCTGCGGTTATCCGGCCGGTGGTCTGTCGACCCGTCGCATCGACGATCGTCACCAGCCGGCCGGTGTTCCGCCGGTAATGCTCGGGCCTGGTGAGTGGGCGAGACACGCCGCGTGAACTCACTTCTAGGGTATAGGGCTGTTCCCCCATGGCATCGGCGGCATCCAGGGCTGCCGAAAGGGCTCGCGTGGCCGCCGAGATCTGATCCAGATCGGGGCCGTGGCCGGCGGGACCATCGCCGTCGACGATCACCCGGATCACGCGTCGCCGACCAGCCGGAGCAATCTCAAGATCGTCGAGTTCCAGCCCATGACCGGCCAGCACCCCGGTCAGCAGCTCGCCAAGCTCCGCGTGGTTCATGCGTGATCCTCTTGTCGGATTGAGTTGCGCCCTGATCCGGCAAGTCTAAGGCATCGCAGAAGCGGTATCGTGCCTGTCATGGAAGCATCGACCGGGTGGCGCGCAGTTTCCCGCCGTCATTTCCTGGTTGGTGCGGCCGTGGCACCCGCATTGGGCTGGCTGGTCTCGTGCACTCCCAGCCCTCTGATCGATTCCGGCACCGAGCGCACCCCGATGCCGGCCCCGACCGTCAGCGAACAGTGCCTGGCCGCTGCGGAACTCACCCAGGGATTGCTGACGATGACCATGGCGGCCACCGAGCTGCCCAACGTGACAGACCAATTCGCCGACTGGTGCCGGGCCCTTGCCCAACTGCACCAGACCCATCTGACCGTGCTATTGCAGGCCAACCCACTCGGCGGTGTGCAAGCCAATCACACTCCGCTCGCCACGCCCCCACCCTTCAGGTGGACGCCATTCGCCAACCAGGCGATAGCCATGGCACAGATCGCCGACGCCGAGTCGCTCCTAGCCGCCAAGGCGGCCGAGTTTGCCGGTACTGCCGAACTGACCAGCCCAATGGCATTATTCTGGGTGGCCCAGGTGGTTAGCGCCCGCACCCATGGCCTGGCGCTGGCCCAGGCCGACCCTGCCAGGCTCGGTCCTGCCCCGGTGGTCGGGGCCGCGGTACCGGCCGAGTTCAGCCTCGGCAATCCCAATGAGGCACGCCAGGTGCTGTTGAGCCATCAGCGCGCGCTGGTCTTCGGCCTACAGACCATCCTGGGCAGCAGCGCCCGGGGCGGCGAACACGACCCGGCTATCGCCGCCCGCCTGGTTCAGGCCATGCAGGAACGCGACGCCACCGCGGCACAGCTCAGGCAGGCCAGCGCCGAGCCCGATCCGCCTGCCAAGCAATACGAGCTGCCAGGTCAGGCCGGCGATCCGGGCCAGCACCGCCAGATCTGGGGACGCCTGGAATATGCGGTGCTCACCGGCTGGGGACGGCTGGCAGCCACCGACGCCACCGCACGGGAAACAGCCACCGCCCAGATGATCACCCAGGCCGGGCGTGCCCGCGACCTGGGCGTCGCCCTGCCCTACTGGCCCGGCTGGGTTTGACCCCGGCCCACCGACGCGACCGGGCCGGAAACCGCCCGGCGCGACTTGCCCGGCCGGGCAGCATCATCGGTCGTCCCCGTAGGCCGGTTGCCGGTGGGGCCGGGAAACGCCGATGCCACGATGTACCCATGACCTTCTGGCATGACCTGTGGAATCAACTCGGCGTCACCTGGCCGCAGGCGGCGGGCATCCTGGTGGCATCCTGTGTGCTGTATCTGGCCTTCACCAGCGCGTTACGGATCTGGGGGCAGCGCATCTTCGCCAATCGATCAGGAACCGGGCTGGCCGTGGCGCTGGTCCTGGGCGCCATCGTGGGGCGTTCCATGCTGGGGCCGAACGTCACCCTGCTTGGCGGGCTGATCTGTCTCGGCACCCTGATCTCGCTGGAAGGCTTCTTCGGCACGGGACGCCGGACAGGGCTGATCGGGCATCGCCGGGCAGTGGTGCTGTACGCCGGCGGGCAGTTCGATCGCCCGGTGCTGCGCCGCTATCACCTCAACGAATCCATGGTCTGGTCCCGGCTCCGCCAGGCAGGGATCACCACCCCGGACGAGATCTCCGCGGTGATCCTGGAGGTCGATGGCAGCCTCAGCCTGCTGCGGGCGGGCAGCCATCCCGACCCACTGCTGCTGAGCAATGTGCGGGGTGCCGATCGGGTGCTCGACGGACGATGATCCGGTCCGCTGGGTGAGGACCGCTCCGGCTGAGATCGCCGGTCCCCAACGCGCCACCGGGCAGCGTCAACCGCCTGCGCCGGAAACGGCCACCGCCCGGCTGCGGTTCAACCAGCGATCTCGGCCCGTATCTCGGCAGCCGCCTCGGCCACCCGCACCGCCCGGGCGGTTCCAGTGGCCCGATCGCGGATCTCCACCTTGCCCGCGGCCAACAGCCTGCCCACGACCACACTCGTCGGAATACCCAGCAGTTCGGAGTCGGCGAACTTCACCCCGGGAGAAGCCTTGCGGTCGTCCAGCAACACCGCAACCTGCCGGGTATCCAGTTCGGTCGCAAGGCGCTCGGCGGTCTGCTCGATCCCGTCGCCCTTGCCGGCCACCACAATCACGACGTCGTACGGAGCTACCGCACGCGGCCAGCACAGCCCCTTCTCGTCACAGGTCGCCTCGGCCACCACGGCGACCGCCCGGCTGACCCCGAAACCATAGGAGCCCATGGCGACGGTCCGCAGTTTGCCGTTGGCGTCCAGGACCTTCAGCCCGAGCGCCTCGGCATATTTAGTGCCCAGCTGGAAAACATGCCCAAGTTCGATGCCTCGGGCCAATTGCAGGGGTCCCGAGCCATCCGGAGACTGGTCTCCTTCGCGCAGTTCGGCCACATCCAGGTAGCCATCCGGGGTGAAGTCCCGCCCCACCGTCAAATCGGAGATGTGATATCCCGCCCTGTCCGCGCCGGTGAGCCAGCGGGTGCCGGGTGCCACGGCTGGATCCACCAGATAGCGCACCGCATCGGCCGCTATGGGCTGTCCCTCGGCCAGGTGGCCGATCCCCAGAACACCTGGCCCCAGATAGCCCTTCACCAGCCGGGGATGGGCGAGGAAATCCCCGGCGTCAAAGACCTTTGCGACCGCTGGGGAGACCGCGGCCGCCAAACGCTTGGGGTCGACATCCCGGTCACCGGGCAGTCCGATAGCCAAAGCCTCGGTATGACCGTCCGGGAAGGCCAGCCGGAACAGCACATTCTTCAGCGTGTCTGCGGCCTGCCAGGGCCGATCCGGCCTGGGAAACAACAGGTTTGCCTTCGCCACCAGGGTTTCGATGGTCGGCGAATCGGGTGTTTCGTGCTCAACCGCCGGTGGGGCCAGGGAGATGTCCTGGCTGGGGGCCGGTGGGCGGCGCACCGCCTCCACATTGGCGGCGAATCCGCCTGGAGAACACACGAAAGTGTCCTCACCGTTAGGCGAGATGGCCAGGAACTCCTCGGAAGCCGAACCGCCCATGGCACCGGAATGGGCGTTGACGATGACATAGTCGATGCCCAGCCGGTCGCAGATCCGGATATAGGCATCCCGGTGGATGCGATAGGACTCATCCAATCCGGCCTGATCGATGTCGAAGGAATAGGAATCCTTCATGGTGAACTCGCGCCCCCGAAGCAAGCCGGCGCGCGGCCGGGCCTCGTCCCGGTATTTGCTCTGGATCTGGAACAGCACGAGTGGCAGGTCCTTGTAGGAACGGTACAGATCCTGGACCAGCAGGGTGAACATCTCCTCATGCGTGGGCCCCAGCAGCATATCGGAGCCCTTGCGATCAACCAGCCGGAACAGATTGTCGCCGTAATCGGCCCATCGATTGGTGGCCTCATAGGGTTCCTTGGGCAGCAGCGCCGGAAACAGTACCTCCTGGGCGCCGATCGCCTGCATCTCCTCGCGGCATAACTCGGTGATCCTGTGCAACACCTTCAACCCGAGTGGCAGCCAGGAGTAGATGCCCGGCGCCGCCCGCCGGATATACCCGGCCCGTACCAGCAACCGATGGCTGGGCAGTTCGGCATCGGCCGGATCCTGGCGCAGGGTACGCACAAACAGCTGGCTCATTCGGGTGATCACAGATACTCCTCGGTGCAGGCGACTTCGTCAAGGTTAGCCGCGAACCGTCCGGGCCGCCCAGCCGAACCGCAGGTCGCCGTGGTGCAGGCGGTGCAGCGGGTATCGCCGGTATCGTCCACCGGGTCCCGCGGCCGTCCTCCGGTGTCCCGGCGCGGTCCGGCCAGGAAATGTGACCGGACTCCGGCCAGGCCGGTGGCCCAGCCGCCCCGGTCCGGTCCCAGACGACGATCGCTGGAGAACCGGCCCGTATGCCGGATTCCGATCCGGGTGGCGGCCTGTACCGTGAATCACGGCATCGGCCGCCCGGAAACCGAGACCGGACGCAGATCAGCTGTTGCTCGGCGCCAGAGAACGGATATAGGCCTCGAAAGCCGCCGGATTACGCGACTGGAGGAATACCCGCCCCGGGCCATAGAAATCGAAAACGAACCCCTCCCCCGACTTGATCGTCTTCCACAATTGGGCGCTGGCAGCCTGGCGCAGTTGGAACCGCATACCCAGGTCGTAGGCGACGACATGGCCCGAGTCGATCACCACCTGTTCTCCCGGCTGAAGGTCGATGACGTCCAGGGCACCATAGACACTCAGCACCACCGTGCCCTGGCCGCTGGCCTGCAGACCAAAACCGCCTTCGCCACCGAACAGGTTCTGCGCGCCGCCCCAACGCGGATCGGTGACCACCGCATGCGAGTTCGCCAGCCAGCATCCTCGGGTGATGAAGAACGGTCGATTGGGTTGGACCACCAATTCCATGATGTCGCCGGGCAGCACGCCGGCGACATCCACCCAGCCGCCCTGCGGAGGAGCGGTCATCGTGGTGGTGAACAAGCTCTCCCCGCTCAACACCGACCGTTTCAGGCCCTGCAACAGGCCACCTTCCATCCTGGCGTCCACCTGGATGCCGGGACTGTGGGCCATCATGGCGCCGCTTTGAATCTTGATGGGTTCGCCGGGGGCGAGGAAGAGCCGGGCAACTGCAAAAGCGGGATTGTGCCGCAATCTGATTTCCATAGTCGATTGTTACCGCACCGCAGGGACTAGCTCTCGCTTCCCGATCCCGCGATGCGCGGCCGAACCGGTGCGCCGCGACGGCCAACCGCCTGGTATGCCCCCGCCGGGGTACCATCCTGGCTAGGCAGGCTGACGGCTCTTCCGCGGCCGGTCAAGCGGCTGCCTCTCAATAGAGCACCGTGGCGAATTCCCCAACCACACGGAACCCGACCCGGTCGTAGAGTCGCCGAGCTCGCAGGTTGTAGTCGTTGACATATAACGATACGACCGGATAACGCCGCCGGCACAGCTGCACCACCCGCGCCATCGCGGCCGCCGACAGCCCGCGCCCGCGTAGTCCGGGATCCAGCCAGACACCCTGTACCTGGCAGGCGCCCGCCCAGGCCGATCCGATGTCCGACTTGAACCACACCCGGTCGCCCTTTCTGGCCCCCATCGACCGCCCCATCTGCAGCAGCATGCGTACATAGCGCTGGTAGGAACCGGTCGGTTCCAGTGGGCTGACGCCCACCTCCTCGGTGTACATGGCGATCGCGGCCGGCAGGTAGGACTCAAAATCAGCCTCATTCATCAACCGGACGCGCGGATCCGGTTCGACCTTGGGTTCGCCATCGATCACCAACAGCGGCTGACGGGGCCGCAGATCGCGCACCTGCCGCCAGCCCGGCCAACGCTGCGACAGCCCCTCGTACAGCCGGTTGACGCTATCGGCCGGTCCCATAATGGATGCAGCATCACGCCGGGGCCCGATCACGTCGATGAAGGCAGCCAGTGCTTCGCGATCGCCGCCGATCGGCACCACATTCGCCCCCAGATGACAGGCCGCCACCAGGCGGCCCTGCCGTAAATAGCCGAAAACCGAGCACCCCAGGTGAGCCGGTTCCAAACCCAGCGTGGCCACCCTCGAAGCAACGAACAGATTCGCTACCACGTCGGTGCGTAGCAACTCCAGGAGCTGTGGCAGGTCCTGTTTATCCAGGACACGAATATCCCCGCTCAAGGCACAACGATCTCGGGGCGGCCTTTTTCAAGTCCCAGCTCCTCGGCCAATCTGTTGGCCTCCTCGATCAAGGTAGCAACGATCTCGTCCTCGGTCACCACCTTGATCACCTCACCCTTGACGAAGATCTGGCCGCGCCCGTTTCCCGAGGCCACGCCAAGATCCGCCTCCCGGGCCTCGCCGGGTCCGTTCACCACACAGCCCATCACCGCCACTCGGATCGGCACCGTCATGTCCTTCAAGCCCTCGGTGACCTCCTCGGCCAGCCGATAGACATCCACCTGCGCCCGGCCACAACTTGGGCAACTGACGATCTCGAACTGCCGAGGGCGCAGATTCAACGATTCCAAGATCTGGATTCCGACCTTCACCTCCTCGACCGGCGGGGCCGACAACGAAACCCTGATTGTGTCGCCGATGCCTTCCGCAAGCAATGCCCCGAAGGCCACCGAGGACTTGACGGTGCCCTGGAATGCCGGGCCGGCCTCGGTCACTCCGAGATGAAGTGGGTAATCGCAGACCTGGGAAAGCCTGCGATAGGCATCCACCATGATCACCGGATCATGATGTTTGACCGAGATGGCGAACTCTCGGAAATCGACCCCTTCGAACAGGGCCGCCTCATTCAACGCCGACTGCACCAGCGCGCCGGCGGGATCCTGCGCATACATCGCACGTAACCGAGTGTCCAGCGAACCGGCATTCACCCCGATCCGGATCGCGGTGCCATGATCCGCAGCGGCCCGGGCGATGTCCGCGATGCGGTCATCGAATGCCTTGATATTGCCCGGATTGACCCGTACACCGGCACAGCCGGCCGAGATCGCCGCGAACACATAACGTGGCTGGAAGTGGATATCGGCTATCACCGGGAGCTGCGACCTGGCCGCGATCGCCGGCAGTGCATCGGCATCGTCCTGGCTCGGTACCGCCACCCGGACGATATCGCAGCCGGCAGTGGTCAGCTCGGCGATCTGCTGCAGGGTGGCGTTGACGTTGCTGGTCGGCGTGGTGGTCATCGATTGCACCGTGACCGGGGCATCGCCACCGACATAAAGGTTGCCGACCCGCACCTTACGAGTGGCCCGGCGAGGCGCCAGAACGCGCGCCGACGCGGCCGATGGTGTCCCCAGGTTGATCGACATGCCTTCATTACTCCTTGTCAGATCCGTTATCCGCGACCGCCCGCAGGGGCAAGGCGGTTCAACGCACCGGCGTTCGGCGTCCTGCTAGCAGAGCCACCGACAATCATCTACCGCACGCCCCCGGCCGGCAGGCCGGCGGGACGATACCCGGCCGAATGTGCGGTTATCCCGCACCCGCTTTGCCGGGCCACGCCTGCCGACCCACCTGCCGAGTGCCGCTACTCGCTGCGAGCATCGGTGGATCCAGATAAAGCGTAATAGCGCCATCCCGGCCGGGCGACCGAAGCCATCCGTTACCGGGCAGCCGGACCCCGGCCCAGGCGCCCGCGGCCAGGCAATCGAACCGGGCGCGGTCAACTATGCCGGCGGCCCACCAACACCACGCCGGCCGCGACCGCGAACACCAGAGCGCCCAGGGCCAGCCCGGCGCTGCCGGTATTGGGCAGCCGAATCGGCCGGCCAGTGGGCATAGCACCACCAGAAGCACTGCCGGCCTCACCCGGAGCGGGCTGGCCAGTCGCCGACCCCGCTCCGGGCTGACCCGACGAGTCCGGCGTGCCGGGATTGGTACCGCCGGGCGATTGCGACGGATTGGGCGCCGGGTTGCCCTGGATCCGCAATCCCACCAACGCGGGATCGTGATCCGAGGAGGCGAAAGGATCGGTGGTGTAGAAATCCACCGCATTGTAGTTCCGTCGCGAATACTGCATGGCCACGGCCTCGTCGGCGTTGATATCCCAGACACCGGCGCCAACGACCATTGCTAGCCCGGCACCGTTGGCGAAAACATGGTCCAGAGAACCCAGCCGCCCACCGTACTGGTAAGTGGTGGAATGCTCACCGCCAGCCCAACCGGGGATCTGCCCGGCATCGGCGGCTCGCACCAGATTCGTGTAGCCGGCCTGCTCGATGAGTTGCACCGGGGTCTCCCTGCTGTAGGCATTGAAATCGCCCATCAGGAAGGCCGCACCCGGGATACCGGCCGCCCAGGCGGTCAACGCCCGCGCCTGCGCCTCCCGCGAAGGATTGGACAGGCCCTGCCCGGTACCATCGTCCTCGCCGGAACCCTTCGACTTGAAATGGTTGACGATCGTCGTGAAGCCGGCATCCGAGCCGACCGGACGCCAGGCCTGCTTGAACGGATAACGTGCATTGGCGAAGGCGGCATCCAGCAGGATCTCGCCGGACCCATCCGGAGTCACCACCTCCGGGTTGTAGATGAAAGCAGTGCGGATGACGTCCTCATTGGAGGGCGTGACCAATGGGCTCGGGGCCAGCGCCCAATGCCCGCCGGCAGCGTTCAGGGCAGATACCAACTGACCCAGGGTGTAGTCACGTTCACGGAATACATAGCTGATCCCAGCCGAGTTCTCGACCTCCATCAGGGCCACCAGGTCGGCCCCCATCGAGTTGATAGCAGACACCAGTTTAGCTTGTTGATCGGCGAATGCCGCTGGGGTGTAGGCCCCACGTACCTGGCAATTCCGTGTGGTCACCGGGTTACCCGCACGGTCGTCGTAGGAGCCGCAACCCGACTCGTCCTGGCCTAGATCGGTGAAATAGTTCAGTACGTTGAAACTGCCCAACTGCACATCGCCGCCTACCGCAGGGGCGCTGGTAGGGCGATCGTTCGTTACCGTCACGGGAATGCTGGCGTCGTCGTGCCCAACGATCTGGCTGACCGGCTGAAAACTCCACTGGGAGCGGAAATCCAGGATCACCGGCGCCTTGAAGGAAACCCGGGCACCGGTGCGCATCGGAGCAGCCTGGCCGAGATAGGGCAGCGGCGAGGCCTGCGCCTTGGCATTGCGCAGATAGTCCCACGAAGAACCATCGTCCAAAGTGATATATCTCGATTGGTTCGCCCGCTCATAGGCCTCCGCCTCGGCCCCGGGCGGCACAACGTCGGTGGCCTGGTAGAGCGGTTCGTCGCCAACGGCCAGTCCCAATTGACCGTACTGGTTCAGCTGATAGTTGTTCGTGATGGTGTACTGCCCCTCTGGGCGCACCAGCATGCCCTCCAGGGCTTCGCGGCCCGCTTCATCGGGCAAAGTGGCCAGCGGCGTTTCGGCTACCGGCGCACAACCGGTAGCCGGCACCGGGGTGATGTTGGTGAGCTCGGTCAATCCGTTGTACTCGCCGACGGTACCCGTCACGGTCTGGCAGGACCCGGCGGGCACCGAGGAATGGCCGTGGACGAAGATTGCGTCGGAGGCTCCCGGGGTGGCATCGACGGTGCCGCCCGTGCCGGGTGTCTGCAGATAGAACCCATCGAAACCACCAGTCGGGTAGACCGCGGTTACCACGCCGGTGGTGGTCACCTGCTGTCCCACCAGGGGCGAGGATACACCGGTGCCCTGGATCTGAGCGATGGTCACCGTAGCGGGCTGCGGGGTGGGACTCGGCGTGATCGCGGCCGGGGTGGGGCTCGGCGTGGCGCTGAAAGTGAAGTCCGCCGCGTTGTTTCCGGTATCCACCCCATCGGTCCGGCTGATCGAACCGGCGACGGCATTGTTGCCCGGGTAGCTGGCCGCCTGGGTCTCGTTACGCACCGCGGTGCCATAGCCGACCAAATCGACGATCTCGCTGCCCCGCTGCAAAACCAGCGTCCCGCCGGTACCGGAGGGATTGATGGCACAACTCACGTCGACGCCCAGCGGTACCCCATTGCTGCCATTGCTGCCGGTACCGATCAGAAAATATCCGCCGGCCGCTATCGTACCGTTCAGTTCGCAGGAGGCACTGGACGTGCTGCTCGTCGCCGAGCCATAGGAAAGTGTCAGCCCGGCGAGGTCGATCGGTGCGCCGGTACCATTGTAAAGCTCGACGAACTTGGTCTGATAAGGCTGGTTAGCCGAGCCGCCACGAGTGTAGACCTCGTTTATCACCACATGGCTCTCATCGGCCACCGCATGGTGAGTCCCTGAGACGAGTCCGGCTACCAGGGTGGGTAGCATCAGCAGAGCGATGATGCGCCGGCGAGTCTGGATCGACATCAAGCTTTTCTCCTGCTGTACGGGGGACAGCGGCCACGATTCGGGTGCACTTGAAGGTCTACCACTTCTGGTGGCCGCGCGCACCTCAGTTCACAGATCCGAACGCTCTCTTCAATTCGAACCTCACCAGCCGATTCCCTAAAAGGGATCAGACCCGAGTCGTACTTGAACGCAAACAGGCCAGCCCGGAGTCGGATCGAAATTGCCCGGCAGGCAGAACCAGATTCCAGGTTGGCCCGCCGGCCGGCCGACCAGGGATGGCGCAACGACCCGGATTATCTCGCCGCCAGTAGTAGGCCGGGTAGTTCGCCACCGGCCACCTGTCGCACCCCATCGGGCAGCCGGAGTTCCTTGCCGGCCGGGCAACTCCACCAGATCTGACCGGTACCGGCCTGCGCCGCGGCGGTCACCGCGATCTGTCCCGGTATCCCGGGCAGGCAGACGATCACGATATCGGCGGGCAATCCGGCTACCTCGGCGATCGCCCCGGAACCTGAGCACACCATCAACTCGGGCAATTCCCAATCGACCAGGCCAGCATCCCGGGTCAGTTCGGCGCGTTCGGCCAGCACCGGACTGACCGCATAGTCATCGGTGATACCCAATCGCAAAGGGGTGAATCGGACGACCTGCTCGGCCAGCCAGCGTGGGTCGGTGCCCTCGTCCACCAAGCCGTCCAGGATGAAATCCGCCCGATGCCCGCCTAGACACTCCAGCGCTGCCCGGCCGGCCGGAGTATTCGCCCCAACGATCACCACAATTCGCATCTACCCAGTGTCCCAGCAGACCGGATCCGACTGGCCGCCGAACGGCTCAACCGGTCACAGGCAGCGTGACGGTGACCGTCAAACCGCCTTCCGGGTTGGCCACTAGGTCCAATTCCCCGGCATGAGCGGTGACGATCGCCGCGACGATGGCCAATCCCAGCCCGTGCCCCCTGCCCCTGGTGACCGTGCGACCGTGTCCCCGGACGAAGGGTTCGCACAACATCGCCACCTGGTCGGGCGCGATCACCTCCCCGTGATTGCTGACCCGCAGCATGGCTGCCCCATCGATCCGGCACACGAGAACCCGGATGGGTCGCGCGGCGGAGCCGTGCACCAAGGCGTTGCGTATCAAGTTCGACAGCAACTGCCGCAACAGCACCGGGTCTCCGGTGACCTCGGCCTGGGTGAGCTCCGATTCGATCTGCCAGCCCGTCGTCCGGGCTGCCTGATCGGCGAGTACCTGACCGGTGAGGGTTGCCAGGTCAACCGGCTCGCGGATCAGATTGCCCGATTGAGCGTGCGCCAGATCCAGCAGCGCATCGATGGTCTCGGCATTGGCACTGTTGGTTTCCCGGATTCGAATGGCCAGTTCCCGAAGCTCCTTTGCCGTGGCGTCGGGGTCGGCCAGTGCGACATCGATCATCGTCTGCGTGGTGGCCAGCGGGGTACGCAGTTCGTGGGACGCATTCGCGGCGAACCGCCGGTGGGTATCCAGGGAGTTGGCCAGCGAGGCCAGCATCCGGTCAAAGGTGTCGGCCAGTTCCTGGACCTCATCGCGAGGTCCCTGCAATGCCAGCGGATGCTTGAGATCCCCCGCGGCCGCCCGGCTGGCGGCCGCGGACATCGCCTTCAACGGGACCAGGATGCGTCCGGCCAACAGCCAGCCGACCAGGCCCGAAACCAGACCGAGAATGCCGAGGACAACCAGTGAGATGATCAACAAGGCATCGAGGAATTCCAGCAGCACACCGGACTGTAGTTCCAGTACGGCTTCCGCGCCGCTGTCACCGGCCGGCTGCGGCAGACGCAACTCCAACTGTTTAGGGTTCAGCCGCAGGTAAAGATAAACCAGTCCGATCATCACCAACCCGGAGCCGATGACCAGGCCCGCATAGCTGAGGGTCAGCCTGGCCCGAAGCTTCAGGCGGCATCTGCTAACGACCACGGGAATCATCCGCCCCAAAGCGGTAGCCGGTGCCAGGCAGGGTCTGGATCACCCAGGGCTCACCCAACCGCTTGCGCAGATTGGAGATCGTCACTCTGATCGAATTGGTGAACGGGTCGGCATTGGCATCCCAAGCCTTCTCGAGCAGCGTCTCGGCGCTCAACACCCCGCCCCGGGCATTCATCAGAGTCTGCAACACCGCAAACTCCTTCGGGCTAAGACGCACGAACCTGCCATCCCGATAGACCTCCCTACGAAAGGCATCCAATCTGATGCCATGGGACTCCAATACCGGTTCGCGGGCGGGTTGGTTACGTCTTTCCAGGGCGCGCAGCCGGGCCACCAATTCAGGGAACTCGAAGGGTTTGATCAAGTAGTCGTCGGCGCCCAGCTCAAAACCCGATACCCGATCCCCCAGGCTGCGGGCCGCGGTGAGCATCAGCACCCGTACCTCGGGGTGTTCGCTGGCCAGCCGGGCACAAACCTCGTCGCCATGGACGATCGGTAGGTCACGGTCGAGAATCACCACATCGTAACTGTTGCAGCCGACCTGTTCGAGAGCCGCCGCCCCGTCATTGACCACATCCACGGCCATCGAGGCCCGCCGCAATCCGGTCGCGATCGCGTCGGCCAGAAAGCTCTCGTCCTCGACCACCAGCACCCGCACGCCAGCCACCTTTCCACCCAATGAGAACCGGCACCCCTTAGGCACGATACCGCCACGATGTTGTCGCAACATAAAGACTTTCCTGAACGTTGTCGCAACATCTCCTCTGATTGGCTTGCCGCATCCGCACGGAGGGTCCGGCGCGGATTCTGTTGTAGGAGTGTCATGAAGAAGACCGGAATCACCACCACGCTGGCCGTCGGAGCAATCTGTCTGGCCGGGCTGCTGACCGGATGCGCAGGTGGTAGTTCAACATCAAACGACACCGCCAGCGCCTCGGCAGTCGACGCCTACGCACTGAAATTTGCCCAGTGCATGCGCGAAGCGGGCTTCAACATGCCCGACCCCGGCAGCCCCGAAGAAAAGAACTACCAGCCCGAAGGGGATCCGGAAGCCTTCAACGAAGCCGTGCAGCAGTGCTCCAACAAGCTCGGCCCCGCGCCCGGAGCAGAAGCCACTGTCGGCAACGACCCAGAGATCTATGAGAGGTCGGTCAAGGCCGCCCAGTGCCTGCGTGAGCAGGGCTATAACGTTGCCGATCCGGAACCCGGCCGAGGCCTGACCCTGCCGGATGTGCCGCCGGAGGCGATCGAGAAGTGCTTCGCCGATCAGGAAACGGCCAAGTGATGCCGGCAGATTACGACAACACCGCGGAGACCGAGGTGAACGATTCATCCGCAAACCGGCGACCAGTCCTCACCAGACGCCGAGTACTGGGCACCACGGCACTAGCGGTCGCCCTGCTGGGCGGTGGCACCTGGGCCGGAACCATCACGGGGGTGCTGCCCCCCAAGTCCGCCCAGGCGGCCCCCAGTTCCACATTCAGCGGCGCCACCGAGCAGATCACCCGCGGTGTGCTGGCCGGTGAGACCAGCGCCAGTGGCACCCTGCGGTTCTCCGATCCGCGTGCCCTGAAGTCATCCTTCGACGGAGTGGTGACCCAATTGCCCACCCCGGGAACGGTGCTGCACCACGGTGACAAGCTCTACCAGGTAGCAGACCGGGCCGCCTATCTGATGGGGGGCACGATACCCGCCTGGCGGGATTTCGACATCTCCATGAAGGACGGGGAGGATATTCGTCAGTTGGAGAATGGGCTGCGTATCCTCGGCTTCTTCACCGATGAGCCCGACAACCGGTTTGACTGGGTCACTGCCAACGCGGTCACCAGATGGCAGAAGGCGATGGGCATGGAGCAGACCGGCAGAATCCCATTGGGGACCATCCAGTTCGCCGACGGGGACATCCGGGTGGGCACGCTCAGTGCCCGGGTGGGCGACCGGACGGGCGCCGATGCCGCCTTGTACAACGTGACCAGCGCCAATCAGGTGGTAGACGCCAATCTGAAACTGGCCGATCAGAACCTGGCCGTGGTGGGCAATAAGGTCAACCTGCGGCTACCCGGCGGGGTGAACACCACCGGTACCATAACCTCGGTCGGCACGCCAACCGAGAAATCCGGCAGCGGCGACAACAAGGAGCGGGTGATCCCGATCACCATCACCCCCGACGATCTGTCGGTGACCGCGCCGTTGCAGGAATCCTCATTGACCATCGGCCTGCCCAGCGAACGCCGCGAGAACGTGCTGTCGGTGCCGGTTGGTGCCCTGCTTGCCCTCACCCCAAGCCAATTCGGTGTCGAGATCGTGCACGAGGACGGCACCACCCAGAAGGTGCCAGTCACCACCGGGCTGTTCGCCGCCGGCCGGGTCGAGATTTCGGGCGAAGGCATCAGCGAGGGCCAGCGCGTGGTGGTACCACAGCGATGAGCGATCTGCTGTGTGTCCGCGATGTCCAGCGCAGCTATGGAGAACCGCCGGTAGCGGCCTGCGCCGGGGTGTCGTTCACGGTACAGGCCGGTGAGTTCGTTGCGATCGTCGGGCCAAGCGGGTCGGGCAAATCCACCCTGCTGAACCTGATCGGTACCCTGGACCGACCCGACTCCGGGGTGGTGGAGATCGCGGGCGTAAACGTCGGCAAGCTCTCCGACGCCCAGCTGTCGGGGCTGCGGGCTCACCAGATCGGCTTCGTCTTCCAGCAATTCCATCTCTCCGAGGGAGTCACGGCACTGGACAACGTGGCCGACGGGTTGCTGTATGTCGGAGTGCCGCTCGCCGAACGGCGGGAACGAGCCGCTCGCGCGCTGCGCCGGGTCGGATTGGAGCATCGCCTAGAGCACCGCCCCCATCAGCTGTCGGGTGGCGAACGGCAGCGGGTAGCCATCGCCCGGGCAGTGGTGGGCGAACCACCGCTGCTATTGGCCGACGAGCCGACCGGCAATCTCGATTCGGTATCCGGGGCATCCATAGTGGAATTGCTGCATGAACTCAATGCCCAGGGCACCACCATCATCGTCATCACCCACGACAACGAGCTCGCAGCCCGGCTACCGCGTCGGGTGGCCATCCGGGATGGCCGGATCGTCAGCGACTCCGCTCGGCAGGAGGCCGACCATGAAACCAACTGAACTCATCTGCCTGGCTCGGCTACGATTCGCCGACATGCTGCGGCTGGGCGGCACCGGGCTGCGTACCCGCCCCACCCGGGCGATCCTGTCAGCACTCGGCATCGCGATCGGGATCGCAGCCATGATCTCCGTGGTCGGGGTGTCCTCGTCCAGCCGGGCCGATCTGACCCGCCAGCTGGACACCCTGGGCACCAACCTGCTCACCGCCACTGCCGGCCAGGACTTCTCGGGCAAGAGCACCCGGCTACCAGCCGATTCAGTCGGCAAACTCAGCCTGATCGACGGGGTCCAACAGGTCAGTTCCACCGGGCGGGTCGGTACCCCGGTCTACCGCAGTTCGCTAAGCGAAAAGGAGGCCACCGGTGGCATCAGCACCCAGGCAGCGGATCTGTCCCTGCTGGACGTCGTGGCCGGTGAGGTGGCCAGCGGCAGCTGGCTGAACCAGGCCACCGCCAGCTATCCGGCCACCGTGCTCGGCGCCAATGCCGCGCAACGACTCGGGGTGGTCAAACCCGGTACCCAGGTCTGGCTGGGCGGCACCTGGTTCACCGTGGTCGGGATCCTCAAACCCGTGGCCCTGGCCCCCGAATTGGACAATGCGGCGCTGATCGGGCAGCAGACCGCCACCCAGCTGTTTGGTCACGATGGTCGCCCGAGTACCGTCTACCAACGCAGCCAGAACGACAAAGTGGAGCAGGTCCGCAAGCTGATCGCGCCCACCATCGCCCCACAGCAACCCAATACC
Source organism: uncultured Propionibacterium sp. (assembly GCA_938036835.1). GTDB lineage: Bacteria > Actinomycetota > Actinomycetes > Propionibacteriales > Propionibacteriaceae > Brooklawnia. The sequence continues at coordinate 57,956 of CALHWB010000019.1, read as the reverse complement.
GTGCAGGTCTCCAGGCCATCGGACGCGCTGGCCGCCAAGAATGCCGCAGACAAGACCTTCACTGCTCTGCTGGTTGGGGTTGGTTCGATCGCCCTGCTAGTGGGCGGCATCGGGGTCGCAAACACCATGATCATCTCGGTGCTTGAGCGTCGCCGCGAGATCGGGTTGCGCCGGGCCCTGGGAGCGATGCGCAAGCATATCCTGGCCCAGTTCCTGGCCGAGGCGCTGTTATTGGCCGGGCTGGGTGGCCTGCTAGGTGCCCTGATCGGTGCCGCCGTCACCGCGGTGATGGCTGCTCTGAACCATTGGCCGTACTCGCTGCCACCCCTGATGGTGGCATTGGGACTCGGAGTCACAATCGCGATTGGGGCGCTAGCGGGATTGTACCCGGCGATCCGGGCGGCCCGCACCCCACCGACCGCTGCCTTGAACTCGCAATGAGCCGGCGCCTGGGCTGACACCAGAACCGGCCGGCCGAGACTGCCCGGGTAGCTCGCATCCCGACCCGGCGGTCTCGGCCCAGACGTTTTACGAACCCCGATCGGGCATTCCCACAAGCCCTCTAGGATGAGTTGCACACGCGACCGCCGGCGAGGAGTACCGATGAACACCGTGCATCCACCGACTTTGGAGATCGAGTCGCTGGCCGACTGGGATGCCCACATCGACGGTGCCGAACACATCGGTGGCTGGGTGATACAGTCGGTCGATCTGGCGGCCAGAGCCGCGGACCTAGCCCGAGTGCGGGTCGATGGTGCGCTGTTCCTGGGCTGCGAGTTGCCGGACGAGAGCCGGGACGGCCTGCTGGAACGCGGTGCGCTGATCTTCCCGCGGCTACCCAATCTGCCATTCAACCCCTACCGGGCGATGCTCTACTCCCCCACCGAGCTCTACGACGCGGTACTGGCCGGACGGCTCTACCCACAAACCCGCGACGCCCAGATCTACGGTTGGGCCAGGTCCGTCCTGGAGCCGACACCACTGGCCGAATCCCTGGCGATGACGCTGCATGACCATGCCATCACCGACGCGCTGGCCGAGCAATTGACCGGCATCGCGCCCACCAGCATCGTCGGGCTGATGGGCGGCCATGCCCAGCAACGTGGCAGCGATGCCTATATCGGTTCGGCGCGGCTCGCCGCCCAACTCACCCAGGCCGGTTTCACCATCCTGACCGGAGGCGGGCCGGGCGCCATGGAGGCCGCGAATCTGGGCGCTAGGCTAGCCGGCCAATTCGCCGTCTTGAGCGAGGCCATCGCCCAGCTCGGCACCACGCCCGACTATGCCGGAGCCGAGACGCTGTGGGTGGCCGCCGCGCTACAGGTCCTGGCCCAGACCCGGGCGACGGGCCGCTCGATCGGCATCCCGACCTGGTTCTACGGCCACGAGCCCACCAATGTCTTCGCCTCGACCATCGCAAAATACTTCAGCAACGCCTTGCGCGAGGACATCCTGTTGCGCTACTGCCGCGGCGGAATCGTCTACCTGCCGGGGGCAGCCGGCACCGTACAGGAGGTCTTCCAGGCGGCCACCGCCAACTACTATTCGGCAGACCCCGAGCAGGTCTGCCCGATGGTCTTCGTCGGTGTCGAGCACTGGACGAGCAAACTGCCGGTCTGGCCGCTGATCAGCGCGCTGGGCCAGGACCGCACCATGGGCGAACGCCTGTGGCTGGTAGACGATGTCGACGATGCGGTCGCCCACCTGATCGGCCAGCCGCCGGAAGACTGATCCCATCGGCTGTCGTCTGCCGGGCGAGCCACGGCATCGGAGGATCACCGGTCCGGCAGGCCGGATCCGGCAGCAGTCTCAGCGGGAGCCGTCGTCCAGCTTCGCGGCAAGTTGACCGCAGGCACCGTCAATATCCCGGCCGCGGGTCTCGCGCACCGTGACCGGCACGCCTGCCCTTTCCAGACGACCGGCAAAGCCACGTTCCGTTTCGGGACGCGAGGCAGTCCATCGGCTGCCCGGAGTGAGATTGAGCGGGATCAGGTTGACGTGATACCAGCCCCAATCGCCGCGTTCGGACAGCCGCCTGGCCAACAGGTCAGCCCGCCAGGCCTGGTCGTTGACATCCCTGATCAAGATGTACTCGATGCTCACCCGCCGGCGCGTCACACGCGCATACTCCCAGGCGGCATCCAATACCTCGGCCACCTTGAAATGACGGTTCAACGGCACCAGTTCGTCGCGCAGCTCATCGTCGGGGGCGTGCAGCGATACCGCCAGGGTGACCGGCAGCCCTTCGCCGGCCAGCTGCCGGATGCGGGGCACCATGCCCACCGTGGAAACGGTCAGCCCGCGGGCACCGATCCCTAGTCCATCGGGTAGTGGGGTATGGATCTGACGCACCGCCGCCAGCACCGACCGGTAATTGGCCAGCGGCTCCCCCATACCCATGAAGACGACGTTGTTGATCCGACCGATACCGCCGGGCAGTTCCCCGCCGGCCAGCCTGCGTACCGCATCGTATACTTGCCAGGCGATCTCACCGGCACTCAGATTACGCTGCAGCCCACCCTGCCCGGTGGCACAGAAGGGGCAGGCCAAACCGCAGCCGGCCTCGGAAGAGATGCAGATGGTGGTCCGGCTTGGATAGCGCATGATGACCGATTCGACGACGACTCCGTCGAAAGCCCGCCATGCGGTCTTGATGGTGGCGCCGTGGTCGGCCAGCTGTTCACGAACCGGAACGAGCAATATGGGGAAGAACGCCGCCGCGACCGGTTCCCGGGCGTCGGCAGGCAGGTCGGTCCAGTTGGCCGGGTCCGGGGCCAGCCGGCTAAACCACTGGTTCGAGATCTGCCGCGCCCGGAAGGCGGGCAACCCCAGCTTGCGAACCTCCTCGACGCGTCGAATGGGGTCCAGATCCATCCAGTGGGTTGATGGCCGGCGACGGGCAGCCACCGGCCCGGCGGTGAGATCCAGTGGCGGAACGGCTGATGGCTGGGCTACGGTCATGTCTTCGAGTCTGCCCGATGGCGATCGGGCATGTCGTCGGCCGCGCTGGAGGATGGGCTGGACTTGCAGGCCACCCGCCATTCGCCGTCAGGCAACAGGCTCCGTGCCAGCCTCCGCCTAACAGCTGGCCGGAACCGGCTCGCCGATTTGGTCAGTGCACCAGCAGCAGCATCGCCGCCCAGGCGATGGGGGCGGCCACCAGTAGGGAGTCCAGCCGGTCCATCGCCCCACCGTGACCGGGCAGCAGCCTGCTCATATCCTTCAGCCCGGTGTCGCGCTTGATCATCGACTCGATCAGATCCCCGACCGCGCCGCTCACGGCCAGCAGGACGCCGATCAGCGCGCCCGCCCACCAGTGGGCGCCGATCAGCGCGGGGGCCACCAGCGCGCCGATCAGCCCGGTCACCGCCACGCCACCGGCCAATCCCTCCCAGGTCTTACCGGGGCTGATGTGTGGGGCGATCTTGTGCCGGCCGAGGAACGAACCCACCAGATAGGCGCTGGTATCGCCGCACGGCACCAGAATAAAATAGCAGATCACCCGCAGATTGCCCTGCGGCTGGGCGAGCAGCAGGATCAAACTGCCCAGCAACAGCGGCAGATATGCGATGGTGAACAGGCTCGCAGCCCCATCGGCTAGATAGCCCCGTACCGGTCCGCGCAGCCGCCCGATCAGGCTGGCAATCACCATCAGCGCCAGCCCGGCGAGTAACGCGGCCCCAGCCGGCAACGGCCCAGCCCGCAGGGCAACCACGTGGCTGACCACGAAGGTCACCGGCGCACCTATCAGCACCGGGGTGAAGACGGCATTGAGGCGTACCTTGTTGAGTGCACTGGTGATCTCGAAGCTCCCGGCCACCACCGAGGCCACCAGAAAGACGATGAAACCCCATTGCCACCACAGCAGGGTACCCACGATCCAGGCGTACAGCACCACCCCGACCGCGATAGCCACCGGAAGGTTACGCCGCACCGTTTGGTTCGCCGGCTGCGGAACCGGATGCTGGGCAGCCTGCGCCCCGGTGGGTTCGCTCACCTCAGACCGCCATCAATTCGGCCTCTTTGGCCTTCAACAGCTCATCGACCGCCTCGACAGACTTCTTTGTCTCCTCGTCCAGCTTCTTCTCGGCGCGCTTGGCCTCGTCCCCACCGATCTGCTTGTCTTTCTCCGCCTTCTTGACCGCATCCACCGCATGGCGCCGGACATTGCGCAGCGCGACCCGGGCCTCCTCGGCCTTGGCCTTGACGATCTTGATGTACTCCTTGCGCCGTTCCTCGGTGAGTTCGGGCAGCACAACCCGGATCGAGGTGCCATCCGAGGCCGGATTGACGCCCAGGTCGGAATTGCGGATCGCCTTCTCGATCGCGTTCATCGCGGACCGATCGTAGGGGGTGATCAGCATCACCCGGGGTTCGGGGGATTGGAAAGTCGCCAGCTGCTGAAGCGGAGTGGGTGTGCCATAGTACTCTGCCTCGATCTTGTTGAACATCGCCGGATTGGCACGTCCAGTCCGCACCGTTGCGAAATCCTGTCTGGCGAACTCGATGGCGGCCGCCATCTTCCTGCTGGCTTCCTTTAAGGTTGCGTCGATCACTTCGGGTCCTTCCGGTGTCCTGGTAGTGAGGCTAGCGGGTATCACTCAGGCATGCACCCGGGTTCCGATACGCTCCCCGGCGATGGCACGTCCGATGTTTGATTCATCGTCCAGGCCAAAGAACAACATATCGAGGTTGTTGTCGCGGGCCAGGCTGATCGCCGTGGCGTCGGCAACCTTGAGGTCCTTTGCGAGGAACTCGTCGAAGGTGAGTTCCTCGTAGCGGTGCGCGGCCGGGTTGGTCTTTGGATCGCTGTCGTATACCGCGTCCACGCCGTTCTTGCCCATCAGCAGAACCTGGGCCTTGATCTCCAGGGCCCGCTGGGCGGCCACGGTGTCGGTGGAGAAGTAGGGCATCCCGGAGCCGGCGCCGAAGATCACCACCCGGCCCTTCTGCATATGCCGTTCGGCCCGCCGCGGGATATATGGCTCGGCGACCTGGCCCATGGTGATGGCGGTCTGCACCCGGGTGTCCACGCCCAGCTTCTCCAGGAAGTCCTGCAAGGCAAGGGAGTTCATCACGGTGCCCAGCATGCCCATATAGTCGGCCCGGTCCCGGTCCATGCCGCCGCGTTGCAGTTCGGCGCCCCGGAAATAGTTGCCGCCACCGACGACGACCGCTACCTCGGCCCCATCGGAAACTACCGCCGCGATCTGCCTGGCAACCGACTGGACGATGATCGGGTCGACTCCCAACTTGCCACCACCGAAGGATTCCCCCGACAATTTCAGCAGCACGCGACGATAGGGTTCGGACATTGGCGGGCCCTCCAGATCGGGTCAAGGTTCTGGACAACTCTAGTGCCCAGTCGCCGGTGGCGGGCAGCCGGCTTGCACACCGAATCCCAGATCGCCGCGCGGCCGGCTCCGGAACGCCGGCAGGCGGCGAAACCGTACCGCGGGTGCGGGGTCAGTCCCCGACCGCGAATCGCACGAAGCCTTCGATGGTCACCCCGGCCTCCTCGGCCAGCTTGCCGACAGTCTTGTTCTCCTCCGAGATCGACTGCTGCTCCAGCAGGCAGGCATCCTCGAAGAAGGCGTTGAGCCGGCCCTCGACGATCTTCGGGATGATCCTGTCCGGTTTGCCCTCCTCCTTGGCGGTCTCGGTGGCGATGCGCCGCTTGCGTTCGATCACCTCGGCGGGCACATCCGCCCGGCTGACATAGTCCGGACGCATCGAAGCGATCTGCAGCGCGGCGGCGTGCACGAAATCCTCGTCGTCCCCCTCATACTCGACCAGGACCCCGACCTGTGGGGGCAGGTCCTGACTGCGCCGGTGCAGGTAGGTATGCACATTGCCATCGAACCGGGCGACCCGGGCCAATTCCAGTTTCTCGCCGATCTTCGCCTCCAGGGCAGCGATCGCCCCGGCGACGGTGCCCGACCCGAGCGGCAGTTCCAGTGCCTGCACGGCATCGCTCGCCTTGCCCTGGTCGACCGCGGCAGCGATCGCCGCGGCCAAGGAGACGAACTCCTGGTTCTTGGCCACGAAATCGGTCTCGGAACCAAGCTGGATCAGCGAAGCCCCGGTGGCCGCCACCAGACCATTGTTGGCGGCCCGGTCGCTACGCTTGGCGGCCTTGGCGGCGCCGGAAGCCCGCAGCAATTTTGCGGCCCGCTCGAAATCGCCCTCGGCCTCGGTCAGGGCCTTCTTCGCGTCCATCATGCCGGCGCCGGTCTGGTCGCGCAGCTTCTTCACATCGGTGGCGGAAATAGCCATTTGGTTTCCTTCTTGCGGTTTGGATCGGTCAAATCACTTGTCGGCTGGGCTTTGCGGGGCGGCAGCCACCGACTCGGCAGGCGCCACGGCGCTCTCCCCCGGATGCTCGGCCGGAGCCGGTTCGGCTGCGCCCAGCAATTCACGTTCCCAATCCGGCATCGGCTCGGCCTCGGCCTGCTCGCCATAGCTGCGAGAACGCTTCATCAGTCCATTGGCGACCGCATCGGCGATGATCCGGGTGAGCATAGCCACCGAACGGATGGCGTCGTCATTGCCCGGAATCGGGTAGTCCACCTCATCGGGGTCGCAGTTGGTATCAAGAATGGCGATCACCGGGATACGCAACTTACGGGCCTCGTCGATGGCCAGATGCTCCTTCTTGGTGTCCACCACCCAGACCGCCTGCGGGGTGCGGCCCATATCGCGGATACCGCCCAACGATTTTTCCAGTTTGTCCTTCTCGCGGCGCAATCCCAGCAGTTCCTTCTTGGTCAATCCACCGGGCACGACATTCTCCAGATCCATCGACTCGAGTTCCTTGAGCCGGCCGATCCGCTTCGAGATGGTCTGAAAATTGGTCAGCATGCCGCCCAGCCACCGCTGGTTGACATAGGGCATGCCCACCCGGGTGGCCTGCTCGGCGATGGCTTCCTGGGCCTGCTTCTTCGTCCCGACGAACAGCACCTGCCCACCACGACCGACGATCTCGGAAACGTAGGCATAGGCCCGGTCGATATAGGTCAGCGACTGACGCAGGTCGATGATGTAGATGCCGTTGCGCTCATTGAAGATGAAGCGCTTCATCTTCGGGTTCCACCGCCGGGTCTGATGCCCGAAGTGGACGCCATTCTCCAAAAGCTGGCGCGTGGTTACGACGGCCACGATCGATCCTTTCCGCGACCGCCCAAGAGCCCTTTGCGGCCCGCCCGGGGCGGTCAATGTCGTGGGCGCCGAAGCGCCCGGCCTGGTTTGACCGGCACCGGGTCTCGGTGCCGCCTGATGCACCAACTCACCCCGCCTACAGCCGACGGCGCAGGACCGTGGGATGAGTTCCGGACACGGGCAACCGGGAAGATGCATGCGATGTCGGCCCGCATTCGCAGACCGCACCCCCATGGTAATCTGCTGCGCCACCCGGCGCCAAGCTGAGCCGGTTCCGAGCCCGGCCGGTGACCGGATGGAGATCCACAGCCACGGCTGGGCCAGCCCAGTCATTAGGCCGGGCAGTCCTGCCGCCCAGCGATCCTGCCGGCCGGCAGGGCGAAAGCCCCATGACTTATCCACAGTCGGGGCTTCACCTGGCAGATCGCGGCCGCGCCGCGAACGATCCCGATATGCTCCCATCGCCGTCGATATCGCGTTCGATCCAACTGCTTGGCATCCTGGTGGCTGCCGGGCTGTTGCTCGGCGCTCCGCACGCGATCTCCTGGGCCGAGGATGCCGATCGCCGGGCGCCATTGCCCGGGCGAGTACTACGCACCTTCGAGGTGGGTGAGTTCGATTGGCAACCCGGCCATCGCGGGGTCGATCTGGCCGGGACGCCAGGTGAGCTCGTCCGGGCCGCGGCAGCAGGGCAAATCGGTTGGGTGGGAGCGATCGACGGGGTGCCGATGCTCAGCATCCAGCACCCGGACGGGGTACGCACCACCTATCAGCCCGTCACCGCCATCGTGCCCGTCGGCACACAGGTGCAGGCCGGCACCCCGATCGGCAGTCTGGAAGCCGGGCACTGTGGCCCGGAAACCTGCCTGCACTGGGGCGTTCGCGAAGGAGAACGCTATCTCGACCCGATGCGGTGGCTGAGCAGCGGGTCCGATGGCGAGGTGCGGCTGTTGCCCCGGGATGCCACCCCCCGCCAGCTGCCGCCGGGTTCGCGGGCCGACCCGACGGCAGAATTGCCCATTCCAGGTGACCTGCCGGTGGCCGGCCCGATCACCGCGGGTTTCGGTGGCCGGATCAATCCGATCAGTGGTCTGACGGAGTTCCACGACGGGGTGGACATCGGCGCACCCTGCGGTACCCCAGTCCAGGTGCTGTGGCCCGGCACGGTCAGTTTCGTCGGCACCGCGGGCGGCTTTGGTCTACGGGTCGAGGTGGTGCATGCCGGCGGCCGAGGCAGCTCATACTCACACCTATCCGCAATCGACGTCTCGGTCGGTCAACAGCTGACGGCCGGGGCAGCCGTCGGAGCGGTCGGCACCACGGGCTACTCGACCGGCTGTCACCTGCACTATTCGGTGACTCAGGACGACCGCACGGTCGACCCGCTAGGCGCGCGGTGAAAACCGGTGACACGCCGATCTGCCACCGCGGCGGGTGGCCAGCCGACCAAGCGCCGAGCGGGTAGGCGGCCCGACCCGATACCCGGCACGCCGGTCAGGCCCTGGGATGCGCCTGCTGGTAGACCCTGCGGAGTCGTTCGCTGGTCACCCGCGTATAGATCTGGGTGGTGGCCAGGGAGGCGTGGCCAAGCATCTCCTGAACACTGCGCAGGTCGGCGCCACCCTCCAGCAGATGGGTGGCCATGGCGTGGCGCAACCCATGCGGGCCGATATCGGGGGCCTCCGGAACCGCACGCATGGCCTGGTGCACGACGCGCCGGGCCACCCGCTGGTCCAGCCGGCCGCCGCGTTCTCCCAGAAACACCGCCACGCCAGAGGAATCCCCGGCCAACTCGCCACGGCGCAGCAACCAGGCATCCAGCGCACGCAGCGCCGGCAGCCCGAGCGGCACGCTTCGCTGCTTGTTGCCCTTGCCCAGCACCCGCGCCAGTCGCCGGTCCCGGTCGATATCCGGCAGGTCGAGACCGCACAATTCGCCGACCCGCAATCCCGAGCTGTACAGCACCTCAAGAATGGCGGCATTGCGAATCCCCAAGGGGCTGTCGTCGGTTGCGGCAGCATCCAACACGGCGGCCAGCAAGGTATCGACATCGCCTCGGGTGAGGGTATTGGGCAATCGATGAGGCACCTTCGGCGACTTCAGGCCAGCCGCGGGGTCCTCGGCAACGAGTTGCGCCCGAACCGCCCAGCGGAAGAAGACCCGGATTGCCCCGCTACGCCGCTGCAAGGTGGCTGGGGCCAGACCAGCGGCATGCTGAACGGCCAGCCAGCGCCGCAGATCGGACAGTGTGACCCGGTCGAGCCGGTGGATACCCCGCATCATCAGGAACTCGAATAGGCCGGTCACATCGCCCAAATAGGCTCGCAAGGTGTGTTCGGAACGGTTGCGCTCCAGACGCTGCGAGTCGGCGAAACCCGCCAACGCCGCGGCGAACGCCACCGGCAGCCCATCGATCGAGCACTCGGACACGGCACCCCCTCGGATCCAGCTTGCCCGATGCCGGCGCCCAATCGGCGCAATACCGATCATGTCGGCTAGGTTTGTGGGCGCGTGCAGGCAACATGCGCGACTGAGATGAGGAAGGGTCAGATGCCGACGCCAGGAGAATGGGCGGCCAAGGGCAAGGTGCGCCGGATAACGCGGTGGGACGAACCTGTGATGCGGCGCCAGACGCAACCGGTCACCGAGTTCGGTCCTGAGTTGCACGATCTGGTGGCGGATATGTTCGCCACGATGGCGGTGGCGGAGGGCGTGGGCTTGGCCGCCCCCCAAATCGATGTCAGCCTTGCGGTCTTCATCTTCCTCTGCCCCGACGAGAACGACAGACTTCGCCAGGGCGTGGTCTGCAACCCCGAGATCATCCTGCCCGAGGGCCGGGAGCGCCGGCTGGATGCCACCGAGGAGGGCTGCCTGAGCTGGCCGGGAGCCTACCAGCCACTGGCCCGGCCCGACTTCGCCATCTGCACCGGAGTGGACGAGAATGGTGCACCCGTGCGCATCGAGGCGACCGGCCTGCTGGCTCGCTGCGTCCAGCACGAGACCGACCATCTGAAGGGCATGGTCTTCGGGGATCGCCTGTCCAACAGGGCGCGGCGTCTGCTCGATCGGCAGAAGGCGGAACTGGCCCCGCTGTATCCGGACGACTGGCCGATCACCCCCCGCCGCTCCCCCGGCCAAACCGACAATCGCTCATAGCGGGTGGGTGCGGACGCCGGCAGGCCCCGTCCGAGCCAACCGCCGGGCCATTCCGGGCGACGACTCGGCCGGCCGAGTCCCGATAGCGGTTTGCGGAAACCTGCTCGATCCCCTCGGCCGGGCACGAACCAGCTGGGCCCGGCCGATTCCGCGGAAGGCCGCCCATGCCGGGCAAACCGACCGGCCTCCCCCGCCGGTTACCGGCCGGCCGGGATTGCCGATCATCCCACCCGGTGATCGGGTTCTCCTCGGTCGCCGGCGCACCGCTAGGCTCGCGTCGTGTCGAGAGACTTTGAACTGACGCGTCACAACGGACGAGACGTAGTACGCATCGGGGTGCGTGGCCGGGATGTGCTCAGCAACCCGATGATCAACTTTGGCACCGCTTTCACCGCCGGACAACGCGCCGCCCTGGGTCTGACCGGGCTGCTGCCCAGCGCGGTCACCAGCATGGATGCCCAACTGCGCCGAGTTCACCGGCAGTTCGCCGATGAACCGTCCGATATCGCCAAATACATCTTCCTGAACACGATGCAGGACCGCAATGAGACCTTGTTCTACCGGCTGCTCACCGAGAACATCGAGGAGATGCTGCCCATCGTCTACACCCCGACCATCGGCAAAGCCATCCAGGAATACTCTCACTGGTTCCACAAGCCGCGTGGGGTATATCTGGATATCGACAACCCCGACGGCATCCGGGATGCCCTGCTGGCCGACGGTCAGGGCCCAGACGACATCGACCTGATCGTGGTCACCGACTCTGAAGGCATCCTGGGCATCGGCGACCAGGGGGTGGGCGGCGTCGCCATCACCGTGGGCAAGCTCAGCGTCTATGTAGCCGCCGCCGGCATACACCCGCATCGAGCGCTCCCGGTGGTCCTGGATACCGGCACCGACAACCTTGATCTGCTCAACGAACCCGCCTACCTAGGAGTACGGCATTCCCGGGTGCGTGGTCCGCAATATGACCAGTTCGTGGACCGCTTCGTGACCGAGGTGAAATCCTGCTTCCCCAATGCCCTATTGCACTGGGAGGACTTCGCCGCCGACAATGCCCATCGCTTGTTGCAGCGCTACCGCGAAGAGATCTGTTCGTTCAACGACGATATCCAGGGCACCGCCGCGGTAGTGGTGGCCGCCGTGCTGTCGGCGGTGAACGCCACCCACACCAGGCTAGCCGAGCACCGCATCGTCATTCATGGTGCCGGCACGGCCGGAGTCGGCATCGCCCACCTGCTGGCCGACGTCATGGTCTCCCAGGGCATGACCCGCGAAGAGGCCATGCAACGTTTCTGGGGACTGTCCAGCCACGGCCTGTTGATTGAGGGCGGCCGGGTCCGGGACTTCCAGGCACCCTTCGCCCGTCCCGCAACAGAACAGGAGGGTTGGCTGCTGGACAATCCCGGCGAGTATGGATTGGCCGATGTGGTGCGCAATGTGCGACCAACCATTCTGATCGGCGCATCGGCCCAGGCGGGTAGTTTCACCGAGCCCATCATCCGCGAGATGACCAGCTATTGCGACAAGCCGATCATCATGCCGCTGTCGAACCCGACCGCTAAGGCCGAGGCTACCCCCGCGGAGCTTTTAACCTGGACCGACGGGCAGGCACTCATCGCCACCGGATCGCCCTTCTCCCCGGTGACACACAATGGCACTCGCTTCGACATTGCCCAGGCAAATAACGCCCTGATCTTCCCGGGCATCGGCCTGGGCGTGATCACCTGCCGGGCCAAGCGGGTGACCGACACCATGATCGCCGCGGCCGCCAGCGCGGTTGCGGCCACCGCCGCCGACCGGCGGCTGGGCGCCTCCCTGCTGCCGGCGATGACCCAGCTGCGGGCGATTTCGGCCCGGGTAGCCGTGGCCGTGGCCCAGACGGCGATCGCCGAAGGCTTGGCCGGCCGGGAACTGGTCAACCCCATCCAGGAGGTTTACGAGGCCATGTGGCAACCCTCCTACCCCCAGGTCGAGGTGATCTGACCAGCGGCTCGCTGGCACCCAGCCGGGCCTAGCGCATGGCAGGCGACCGCGGTCGCTGCGGCCACATTCAGCGAATCGACCCCGCGATACATCGGTATCCGGACGATCGCGTCCGCACGCTCAAGCCACTGAGGGCTCAACCCGTCGCCCTCGGTACCCACCAGCAGGGCCAGGCGGCCGGGATCGGCCGCCTGAGCGGCCGCGAACTGCCCCAGGGGTATCGCATCGGGTTGCAACGCCATCGCGACCAGTCGGAAACCGCTGGCCCGTAGTAGCTCAAGATCGGCCAACCAGTCGGTCATCCGCGCCCAGGGCAGCGCGAAGACCGCCCCCATGGAGGTCTTGATCGCTCGTCTGTAAAATGGATCGGCGGCCCGCGGCGCCAACAGCACCCCATCCCAGCCCAGCCCGGCTGCGCTGCGGATGATGGCTCCCACGTTGGCGTGGTCCACGATGTCCTCGCAAACCACCAGCCGCTGCGCGGTGCATAGCTCGGTCAACCAGCTCCCCGGGCGCCGGTGCATGGCCGCCAGTGCACCTCGGTGCACATGGAAGCCGGTCACCTGTTCGGCCAGTTCCAGGCTCACCACATAGACCGGCACGTCGACACCGGCCAACAGATCGGCCAGGCCAGCCAGCCAGCGCTCGGCCAATAGGAAACTGCGTGGCGCATACCCGGCGGCCAGCGCACGACGAATGACCTTGGCGCCCTCGGCGATGAACAGGCCCGCCTCGGTTTCTACCCGGCGGCGCAGTGAAGCGTCCCGCAATGCCACATAATCGGCCAGCCGCTCGTCTGCCGGGGAAGTGACCCTGATCGTCTGCGCCATGAACCGCGATCCTAGACCTTCAGCCATCGACCGGCGGGCCGGGCGCGCGTTCGGTGCCGCTGACCCCGGCCCGTATGGTTGAGCAGGTGAGCGCAGGAACAGGGCATGGTCCACGACGAGCCGACTGGTTCTTGATCGGCATCGTCTCGGCGGCCGCGCTGGCCATTATGCTGCCCGCCCGAGGCGCCGCAGTGGCGGTCGTCGACTGGGCCTCGCGCAGCACCATCGCCGTCCTGTTCTTCGTTTATGGTGTACGGCTGAAACCAGCCGAGACCATCGCCGGCCTGAAACACTGGCGATTGCACGCGTCGATCCTGTCGTTCACCTACCTGGCGTTTCCGCTGGTGGCCATCGCGTTGCGTCCGCTCACGCCGGGCCTGTTGAGCCCAGACAGCTATCGTGGCATCGCTTACCTATGCCTACTGCCATCCACGGTGCAAAGTTCCATCAATTTCACCTCCATCGCCCGCGGCAATGTGGCGGGAGCCATCGTGAGCGCTTCGGTCTCGAATCTGCTCGGGGTTTTCCTTACCCCGGCCCTGGCGATCGTGGTGATGAGCACCACCGGCCTACGGCTAGACGCTTCCGCCTTCTGGGATATCTCCGCCCAGATCCTGCTGCCCTTCGTACTGGGTCAACTGTCGCGGCACTGGACGGCCGATTTCGTGGCCCGTCATCCCAAACTGAAGCTATTCGATCAGGCCACCATCCTGCTCGTCGTCTACAAGGCTTTCAGTCAAGGCATGCGTTCCGGCGTCTGGCAATCCACCGGCTGGTATGACATAGCGACCATCCTGTTGCTGACCTGCCTGATCCTGGCCGGCTTCCTGAGCCTAACCTGGCAGGTGGCCGGCTGGTTGGGATTCAACCGGCGCGACCAGATCGCCATCCAGTTCTGTGGCACCAAGAAGTCGCTGGCCACCGGAGTCCCGATGGCGGCGGTGCTGTTTCCCGCCGACCAGATAGGCATCATCGTGCTGCCCCTGATGATCTTTCATCAAGCCCAGTTGATGGTTTGCGGAGCGCTGGCCAATCGCTATGCCCACAAGGCCACCGACTGGTTCGGGCCGGCGGTGGATCAACCCGCGGAGGGTTGAGCCACCGGTTGGGGGCGTGCGGCCCGCGCCTGCCATCGCCCGGCCGTGCACTGTACCGCCAACGGTAGCCCGAAGGTGGCGGTTAACCGCTGGTCGGTGAGGGTTTCGGCGATCGGTCCGGCGGCAGTCACCTTGCCGTCGGCCAGCAACAGCACGTGCGTTATGCCGGGCGGGATCTCCTCGACATGGTGGGTGACCAACACCATGACCGGAGCCAATGGGTAGGCGCACAGCTCGGTCAAGGTTTGGATGAGAATCTCGCGCCCCGCCAGGTCCAACCCCGCACCGGGTTCGTCGAGCAGCAGCAGTTCCGGATCGGTCATCAGAGCCCGGGCGATCTCGACTCGCTTGCGTTCCCCATCGCTGAGGGTGCCGAAGGTGCGGCCCGAAAGATGCTCAACCCGCAACAGTCGCATCAGCGAACCGGCCCGGGCGTGATCGAGTTCGTCGTACTCCTCACGCCAGCGCCCCAACACCCCATGAGAGGCCGACACGATCACGTCGTCGACCAGTTCGTGGCCTGGGATCCGGTTACCGATAAGCGGAGAGGCGACCCCGATGCGTGGCCGCAGTTCGAAGACATCGACCGCCCCGAGGTATTCCCCCAGCACCTGGACGACACCTTGGGTGGGATGCAGTTGGGTGGCCAGCAACTGCAACAGGGTGGTCTTGCCGGCCCCGTTGGGCCCGATGAGCGCCCAATGCTGGCCCTCTTCGATACGCAGGTCGACGGCGTCGAGCAGGTACTTGGTACCCCGGCGCACGCTGACTGAGGCCAATTCGGCTACTGCAACCATGGCCTCGACGATACCGGCAGGCGATATCGCCCGCAGCCGGGCACCCTGAAGGTCGGCGGACAGATCGCGCACCGGGCGGATGGGGTGCGACCGGCGCTGCCCATCGGCCGCTGACTGGCCAAGGCGGTCCTCAG
Organism: uncultured Propionibacterium sp.; assembly: GCA_938036835.1. Classification (GTDB taxonomy): domain Bacteria; phylum Actinomycetota; class Actinomycetes; order Propionibacteriales; family Propionibacteriaceae; genus Brooklawnia. Next base: position 42,798 of record CALHWB010000019.1, on the reverse strand, counting down.
GCACCCGTGGAATGCAATCCCCCGTCTACATGCACCATGGTTCCGGTGGTGGCAGGGAACCAATCGCTGAGCAAGGCCACCACGGCCTTGGCGACCGGCGTGGCATCGGTGGCGTCCCAGCCAAGAGGTGCGCGCTGCTGCCACACCTCATTGAACGAGGACGCCCCCGGAATGGCCTTCTTGGCGATGGTATCGACGGGGCCGGCCGCCACCAGGTTGCATCGAATGCCGTCCGGGCCAAGGTAGCGAGCCAGGTAACGGCTGGTCGATTCCAGGGCGGCCTTGGCGACCCCCATCCAGTCATAGGTGGGCCAGCTCACCGTCGCATCGAAGGTCAGGCCCACCACCGACGAACCGGCGCCGAGCAGCTCACGCACCGCCATCGTCAGCGATTGTAGAGAATAGGCCGAGGTGTGCATCGCCACGGAAACATCGGCCCATTGCGTCTGTAGGAAGGCTCCGCCCAGCGCCCGCTCCGGGTTGGCGTAGGCAATCGAATGCACCAAACCGTCCAGGCGATCGAAACCGCGATCACGTAGCTGACCGGGCAGGGCGGCCAGTTGCCCGGCGTCGGTGACATTGAGCTCCAGCACCTCGGGCACGGGATCGAGCTTGTGTACCACCCGCCGGGTCAGGCTCATGCCCCGGCCGAAATTGGACACCACGATCTCGGCCCCCTCGGCCTGGGCGATCTGGGCCACCGCGTAGGCAATCGAGGTGTTCAACGTCACCCCGGTGATCAGCAATCTCTTGCCCGCCAGGATCCCCATGTCAATGCCCCATTCCCAGACCGCCATCCACCGGGATCACGGCCCCGGTGATGTAGCCCGCCTCATCTGATACCAGGAACCGGACGGCATAGGCCACATCGGCGATCGTACCCATCCGGCCTACCGGTATCCGCTCCGCATAGGACTTCTGGGTGGCCTCATCCAGCACCTCGGTCATCGCGGTCTGAATGAACCCGGGAGCCACGACGTTGAATGTGATGCCTCGGCTGCCCAGTTCCCGAGATACGCTGCGTGCCATGCCGATCAACCCGGACTTGGACGCCGCATAGTTGACCTGACCGGCCGAACCCAATAGCCCGACCACCGAACTGGTGGCCACGATACGCCCAAACCGCTGCCTCATCATGGCCCGAGTGGCACGTCTCACGACCCGGAAAACCCCACTCAGGTTGACATCGATCACCTTATCCCAGTCTTCATCGCTCATCCGCAGCAGCAAGGTGTCGCGGGTGATACCGGCATTGGCCACGAGCACCTCGACCGGGCCGAGCCGGGACTCCACCTGACCGAAGGCGGCATCCACGGCCGCGCCATCGGTGATATCGCAGGCGATGCCCAGCACCCCTTCGGGGGCCTGGTCGTTGATGTCGAGGCTGACGACCCGGTATCCGGCGTCCCGCAGGGTTTCGGCGATCGCGGCACCTATGCCCCGGCTAGCTCCGGTGATCACGGCCACGCGGCCCGTTGCAGTATTGGTGGATCGGTTCACTCCTCGAAGATACCCGCCGATGCGGCTGGGGGTCCCCGGCCCGGGGCACAAATTCTGCTGGCTCCGGTTGTGGGGTTCGGCCTGGGTTGCCTGCGGCGCCCCGACCGGTTGCGCGAGAATTGGGCCATGGATCTCGGATTGGCCGGCAGCGCCTTTCTGGTCACCGCGGCCAGCGAGGGATTGGGGTATGCCACCGCCCGGGCGCTGGTGGCCGAGGGCGCCGGGGTGCTGCTGGTGGCCCGCCGGCCGGATCGGTTGCAGTCCGCCGTGGAATCGCTGGGCGATGACCGGCGGGCGTACGGACTGTCGGCCGACCTCGCCGACCCGGATACTGCCGACCGAGCCGTGCGGGCGGCCCAGCGGGCATTCGGTAGGCTGGATGGTGCCCTGATCAGTGTCGGTGGGCCGCCGCCCGGGCAGACGCTCGAACTGACCGACCGGCAGTGGCGTGCCGGTTTCGAGTCGGTCTTCCTTGCCGCGCTGCGCGTCATCCGCGGTGTCCTAGCGGTCAACCCGGCAGCCCGGCTCGGACTGGTGCTGTCGAGTTCGGCCCGCAGCCCGTTGCCTCGGATGGCCATCAGCAATGGGTTGCGTCCCGGACTCGCCATGCTGGTCAAACAGCTCGCCGATGAGATCGGCCCGGCCGGCGGACGGGTTTTCGGGCTGCTACCGGGTTTCATTGCCACCCGACGTCTCATCGAACTGGATGCCACCCGAACCGATCCACAGGCCTACCGGGCCGCCGCGGAGGCCACCATACCATTGCGCCGCTATGGGCTTCCCGATGAGTTCGGCCGGCTGGCGGCCTTCTTGCTTTCGGATGCCGCCAGCTATTTGACCGGCTGTCTGATCCCGGTGGATGGCGGGTTCGGACGAGCCCTGTGACCGGCGAGGCCGCCAGCGACTTCCGATCAGGCGACCCTATCGGGCCTGATAGCCATGGGGCCAAATGCCTTCCATCCCGGGTACGCCCAGCCCTCCGGGACGCAGGAGGTGCCGGTCTCGGCGATGCTGAGCCAATACCAGCCGGCCCGGCCGGTTTGAACTACCGGATCAGTCCTTCCCGCCCTTCTTACCCTTCTTGTCCTTCTTTGGCTTCTTGTCCTTGACGGTTCGGTCCTTCTTGTCCGGTTTGTCGGTGCGATCGGCGGCTAACGCTAGCCCGGGTTGAGCATCCGGGGCACTGCCGTCACCCGGGACACCGCCATCGCCTACGGGCCCATCGTTCTGGGCAGCGGCGGGTCCCGCAACCGTGCCAGCCCGTACCCGGGCACCGCCCCGGCTGCGGAACTCCACCCCGGCCTGTTTCAGCAAACCCTGCACAAAACCATAGGATCGGCCCGAATCACTCGCGATGGCGCGGATGGACTCCCCAGCCCGATAGCGTTGCACGAAATTGTCGCAGACCTCAGTCCGAAGATCGCCGCTGATCCTCTTGCCCTTGCTGAGCTGAGCCATGTCAACTCCCTTCCCCTCAGCAGGATGACTCTGACAATATCCCCACTTCCCATCCCTTGGTGACAGTTCGATCTTGTTAGGGTGAACGAGCTAACCGAAGATTCTTTGCGCTGGTCAATGCCGCTTATAAATGCGGTCTCCCCCAATGAGAGGAAATCACGCCAGGGCGACCAGATCTACATAATCCGCACTCCACAGATCCTCCACACCGTCGGGCAGCACAATCACCCGATCCGGTGCCAGTGCCTCGACGGCGCCTTCATCATGGGTAACCAGGACGATAGCGCCCCGATAACGCTGAATAGCCGATAGCACCTCGGCCCTGGAGGCGGGATCAAGATTGTTGGTGGGCTCGTCCAAGAGCAACACGTTGGCCGCCGAGACGACCAGAGTGGCCAGGGCAAGCCGGGTCTTCTCCCCACCGGACAACACCCGGGCCGGCTTGTGACCGTCATCCCCACCGAACAGGAAGCCACCCAGAACCCGGCGCGCCTCTGTCTCATTCAGCTCGGGGGCCGCCGAAAGCATGTTCTCCAAAACGGTCTGGTCGGGGTCCAATAGGTCATGTTCCTGAGCGAAGTAGCCAATCTTGAGACCATGGCCGGGAACCACCTCGCCATGTGAAGGTTCCTCCACGCCGCTCAGCAATCGCAACAGGGTGGTCTTGCCGGCACCATTGAGCCCCAGTACGACCACCCGGGAACCCCGATCGATCGCCAAATCGACCCCGGTGAACACCTCCAGGGAACCGTAGCTCTTCGACAGTTCGCTGGCCAGCAACGGAATCCGTCCACAAGGCGCCGGCGTAGGGAAGGTGATCTTGGCCACCCGATCGGCTACCCGCTGTCCCTCGGTTTCGGCAAGCAGTTTCGCCGCGCGCCGGGCCATGTTCTGGGCGGCGGTGGCCTTAGTTGCCTTGGCGCCAAGCCTCTCCGCCTGACCCAGCAACTGTGCCGCCTTGCGTTCGGCATTGTGTCGTTCGCGTCGCCGGCGTTTTTCATCGGTTTCACGTTGGGCCAGGTAGGCTTGCCAGCCCATCGAGTATTGATCCAGAGCGGTGCGGTTGGCGTCCAGATGGAACACCTTGGTTACGGTTTGGGCCAGCAATCCGGTGTCGTGGCTGATCATCATCACCCCGCCCGGATAGGTTTTGAGGAAGTCACGCAGCCAGACGACCGAGTCGGCATCCAGGTGATTGGTGGGTTCATCCAGCAGCAGGGTGTCGGCCTGGCTGAACAGGATCCTGGCCAACTCGATCCGGCGGCGCTGGCCACCCGAGAGTTCCCGCAACGGTTGATCGAGCACCCGGTCCGGCAAGTCCAGGTTCGCCGCGATCCGGGCAGCCTCGGCTTCGACGCCGTACCCGCCTGCAGCCAGCAATTCCGCCTCGGCCCGGGCATAGGACGCCATCGCACGAGCCTGTTCCTCGCCCACGGTCTGGCCCATGGCCTGCTCGTGGCGGCGCAACCGGGCCAGGATGTCGGTCAGGCCCCGGACCGAAAGGATCCGGTCCCGTGCCAGTTGCGCAGGATCGGGTTCCCCGGGGTCCTGCGGCAGATAGCCGATCTGGCCGCTGCGGGTTACCTGGCCGGCGGCTGGCAGGGCCTCGCCAGCCAGGATGCGCATCATGGTTGTCTTGCCGGCGCCGTTGCGCCCGACCAGCCCGATCGTGTCGCCGGGGTTCACTCGAAAGGTGGTGGTAGACAGCAACAGCCGCGCCCCAGCGCGAACCTCAAGATCACTGGCCTGCAACATATCGGACGCCATTGTCGCGCGGTAACGCCCCGGTCGCCAAACCCGATCCAACCGGCCCCATCCGGGCACAAACCACGACCGGCATGCCGGGCTACCGATCCGTTTCGCGATCCGACTCGAGAGCCATCGCCTGACGTAGGCTGAGATGGGCATCCACACCTTGAAGGGCACCATGCGCAACAGTCGAGCCAGTCTGCTGCTCGGTCTGGCCATCGCCATGGTGGCCTTCAATCTGCGGACCATCGCTGTGGCGGTTGGCCCCGTGCTGCCCCTGATCCGCGCCGATCTGGGCATGTCCGATACCGTGGCCGGGCTGCTCACCTCCCTACCCACACTGTGTTTTGCGGTCTTCGGTCTGCTGGGGCCCGGATTGGCCCAACGCATCGGTGTCCAGCATGCGATCCTGGTAGCGCTGGTGGCCAACGTGGCCGGGCAGGCTGCTCGCGTCCTCAGCGCCGGAACGGTTAGCTTCATGGCGGCCACCATCGCCGCCCTGGCAGGCATTGGTGTCATCAATGTTTTGTTGCCACCCTTGGTGAAACGCCATTTCCCTACTCGGAACGGCCTGGTTACGGCACTCTACGTCACCGCGCAGTCGGTGGGGTTGACGCTGGCCAGCCTGTGCACCGCTCCTCTGGGCATTAGACTGACCGGCTGGCGCAATGCCTTCTGGGTGTGGGCGATCACCATGGCGGCTGCCCTACCCCTGCTGATCTGGGCTACCGTGCGCTTCTCCGAACGTACTGCGAATGGCCGTCGCCGGGCGATCACGCTGCGCCAGGTCGCCGGTACCAGGCTCGGCTGGATGATGGCTGTCTTCTTTGGCATGCAGTCCGCCCAAGCCTATGGACAGTTCGGTTGGCTGCCCAGCATCTACCAGGACGCCGGCTTCTCCGCCGTCGCCGCGGGCACCTACCTGGGGATCGTCGCCGCGGTCGGGGTTCCGTTGTCCTTCGTGATCCCGAGCCTCACCACCCGGCTGCGAAATCCGGTGTGGCTGGTCTTTGCAATGACCGGTAGTGGATTGCTCGGCTATCTGGGCCTAATCGTCGATCCGCGAACGCTGCCATGGCTATGGCCCTGCCTGCTGGCAGTCGCCGGCTCCTGCTTCCCGATGATCCTGGTGCTCCTGGGCATGCGCACCCGTACCCCGGCCGGCACGGCCGCCCTGTCCAGCTTCGCCCAGAGCGCCGGCTATGTGCTGGCCTCGTTCGGCCCCTTCCTGTTCGGCGCCGTCAAAGACGCCACGGGCAACTATCTGGGACCCCTGTGGATCCAGTTTGGGCTGTTCCTTCCACTACTGGTGTGCGCGGTGGCGGCGATTCGCTCGCGTGCGCTGGAAGACGAATTGGGTATCTCAGCCGGTTGACCCCACGCCTTCGATCGACTGGGTAGCGGTGGCCAGCCGATGGTGGACTACCCCGAGCGGCAACAGCCGGCCACCGGACGGTCCGATCTCGATGTCAACCCCCAATCCGGGGCAGACCCCACAGTCGTTGCAGTCTGCCCAGCGGCAGTCCGCCACCGGTTGCTGGTTGAGGGCCGCTTGGTAGTCTTCCCACAACCAGTTCCGGTCCAATCCAAGGTCAAGATGATCCCAGGGCAGCACCTCGGTAACGCCACGTTCCCGGGTGGTGTACCAGGCTAGATCCACCCCCAGCGGGGCCAGCACCTCGGCGGTGCAGCGCACCCAGCGATCGAAATCGAAATGCTCCTGCCAGCCGTCGAAGCCGCCGCCGGCCCGCCAGACGGCCTCAATGACCCGTCCCACCCGCCGGTCACCGCGGGCCAATAACCCCTCGATCAGCCCCGGATGGCCATCCGACCATCGGACCCCGATAGCCCGGCCGCACTGCCTGTCGTCGCGCACCCGCTGTTTCAGTTCGCGCAACCGCCGGTTGGTGGTCTCGGGATCGGTCTGACCAACCCATTGGAAGGGAGTATGCGGTTTCGGGATGAAGGCCCCGATGCTGATGGTGCAGCCGATATCGCGCCGGCCCGCCACCCGGCGTCCGGTCTGGATCACTTCATGGGCAAGATCCGCGATCGCGAGCACATCGGCATCGGTCTCGGTGGGCAGGCCACACATGAAGTACAGTTTCACCGACCGCCAGCCATTGCCGAATGCCGCGGTCACCGTGCTTATCAGATCGTCTGCGGAGACATTCTTGTTGATCACTCGCCGTATCCGTTCCGTGCCGCCCTCGGGAGCGAAGGTCAGGCCACTGCGGCGACCATTGCGGGTTAGCTCGGCGGCCAGGTCGATGTTGAAGGCATCCACCCGGGTGCTGGGCAGGGAAAGCGACACATGGGTGCCGGTATAGCGGTCGGCGAGCTGGCGGGTGATATCGCCGATCTCCGTGTGGTCTGCACTGGACAGGCTGAGCAACCCCACCTCGGCCATCCCGGTGGCTTCCAGGCCATGCTCAACCATGGCGCCGATGACCGGCAGCGAGCGTTCCCTGACCGGGCGGGTGATCATCCCCGCCTGACAAAACCGGCAGCCCCGGCTACAGCCCCGGAAGATCTCCACCGAATAGCGCTCGTGCACCGTCTCGGCCAGCGGGATGAGCGGAGTCCTGGGTAGCGGCCAGTCGTCCAGTTCGGTCAGCACCCACTTGCTGATCCGATAGGGCACCCCGGGCCGGTTCGGGGAGATCTTGGCGATCTGACCGTCGGCTCGGTAGCTGACATCGTAGAACCGGGGCACATAGATCATGCCGGTTTCGGCGAATGCGGCCAGCACACCGAGCCGGCCTCCCGGGCGGCCTGCGGTTAGCCAGTCCCGCACGATCCGGCTGACCTCCAGCACCGCCAGTTCGCCGTCACCTAGAATCACCGCATCCACGAAATCGGCAACGGGCTCGGGGTTGGACGCGCAGTGCCCGCCGATCACCACCAGCGGGTCGCCGCCGCCGCGGTCAACCGCCCGCAACGGGATACCCGCCAGGTCGATTGCCTCCAGCAGGTTGGTGTAACCCAATTCGGTGGCCAGGCTCACCCCGAGAACGTCGAAGGCGCGCAGCGGACGATGGGTTTCCCAGGTGAAGGCCGGAACCTCGTGGTCGCGCATCAGTCTGGCCAGATCCGGCCAGACGGCGAAGCTGCGCTCGGCCAGGATCCAATCGGTCTGATTCAGCACCTCGTATAGGATCGCCAGGCCCTGATTGGGCTGACCCACCTCATAGGCGTCCGGATACAGCAGTGCCCAATGCACAGCCACCTGGCGCCACTGTTTGATCACGCTGTTGAGTTCGCCTCCGATGTACTGCACCGGTTTGGCTACCCTAGCCAGCAACGGTTCTAACCGATCAAACAGGGCCTGCGGCACGGTCGGGGTGTTCATCGACGTCACATGCTAACCGGTCGAGCCGGGTTGGCGACCGGATGCCGGTGGGTTGGGTGGGACGCCACCGGGTCGACCGGGCGCCCCCATGCGGCCCGCAACCGGGGCGAACCCGGTCGGCCCCGGCTGCCCAGGCGGCCAGGACCGGCCTGCCGACCCCGGGCTATCCCCCACCGCACCCGGAACGCTCGGACGCGACGAAGGCTCCCCCGGCCGGCCGGCCGAGACGGCGCCGGCATCGGGCTGGATTCCCAGTGGCACGGCCGGCGCCGTCGAATGTCGTGGGTAGGGTGACCCGGCGGGTACCGGCAGCCCCACACCAGCCTGGGCCTCGGCCAGCGGTCTGCCCGGTGCCGCCGTCCGCTCTAGCCCAACTCGTTTGGCCTGCCACATGATGAGCGCCGCGGCCACAGCCATCACCCCCATGTTGATCAACACGACCGGCCCGCCTGCACCGGATCTCCGGTCGAACACCCCGGAGAGATCGGTGAAGGGCAGCATCCACATCGCGAACAGGTTGTTTACCACGTGGATGGCGATGCTCGCCTCCAGGCCACCCGTCCACCAGGTCAGGAAACAGGCCAGCAGCGCGAAGTAGACGTAATAGGCATTGAGCCAGATGTCGGCTGCGGAGTGGGCGAGCATGAACAGCCCCGAAGAGAACAGCGCGCCCACCACCCAGGCAACCCGTTGGTTGCCGAAGAAGCCGGCGATGCTGCGGTGCGCCAGCCCGCGGAACCCGAATTCCTCGCCGGCGGCCTGAAGGGGTTGGGTGAGCAGGATTCCCACGATCATCAGTACCGTGTTCTCGTTGGGGGCCAGATCCGGCATGGTGCCCGAACTGCTGGAGATCCACAATTCGATACCCAAATTGATGATCCACAGCGGAACGACCAGTAGGAAACAGCGTCCCAGCCATTCCCAGCGGAACCGCCCGGCAACGCTGCATAGCCAGCCCAGCGGCTGCCGGAAGACCGACATCCCGACGAGGACGGTCAACAAGATCAGCAGGGCCAATGACACGTTGTTGCCCAGGAACACCCACGGGGTCACGCCGCCCCTACGGAGTTCGGCCAACGCCGTCGCGGGATCGGACCCGCCGGTCAGCTGCCCGATGATCAGCGCAGCCAACAGCACCACAATCTGCAGTACTAAGAAGCCGAGCAGGCCGACGACGATGGCCACGATCGACCGCCAGACCCGGTATGCCGGGGTTCGCCAGAAGGATGCGTAGGTGGTAGGCACCACCGGCAGCGTCGGCGGAGCCGCGCCGCGCCAACGACTGCCCTGCCGGGCCGGGGGCCGGCCGCCGACAGGTATCGGCCCGGGTGGCTTTGTCCCCATGCCCGGCTGCCTATCTGGTGCTATCCCCGGCATGGGGGCCATGGCCGGCGGCTTGCCTTGGGCCGGCCGAGCGTCAGTGCCAATCGGGTTGACGCCCCAGCCTGGCTGGCTGGGCACCCCCGCAGCAGGCCGAGCGGCCAGTCCCGCTCCGGGTTGCGGCTGGCCTGCCGTGGGCGGCTGAACGGTTTGCGAGCCTGCGATCGGGCCAATGGCATCCGACGGTGGCCGAGCGGGTAGCCCCCAGCCGGGGTCCGGCGGCTGGCTCGGCCCGGGAGCCGGGCCAGCGGCTGGCCTACCGGCCGCTTGGTGAGCCTGCGGCCCGGTGGCGGCCGACTCATTCCAAACCGGTTTTTGCTGGTCGATCCCGGATTGGGGGATGCCCGATCGCTCGGGGGAGGGAAACCGGCTCATGGGTTCAGCCCAATCCGCCGAACCGCAGTTCGACCTCGCGGGCGGCCGATTGCGGTGAATCCGAGGCGTGTACGAGGTTACGGTTCTCGTACCGGGAGAAATCGCCCCGGATAGTGCCCGGGGCGGCCGCGGCCGAATCGGTACTGCCGTTGATGCCGCGCACCACCTCGGTTGCCCCATGGCGGGCGATGGTCTGGCCGACCAGGCCCCGGGCGACCCCATCGGGTTTGATCAGGACGAGCGTGCGTTCGACTTGGCTCATGACTGAAACCCTACAAGCCGTTGCCGGCTTAACCGAGTAGCCCGTAAGCAACTGGGGGTCAATTCCATTGCCCGCCAACCCCGGTCTGGCCGGTCAGCAGGTCGCGTACCTCGCCGGCCAGATAGACCGAGCCGACCACCAGCACCACCGAGTCCGGGCCGAACTGAGCGGCCAATCCCGCCGCCAGCCCCATCGCCTTGCTGCTGGTGGCGGCGGTGCGAACCCGCTCGGTCCCGCAGACCTCGCCGGCCAGCTCGGCCAGCTCGGCGGCCGGCATCGCCCGCTCGAAGGCGGGCATCCCGGTGGCCACGATCGTATCGGCCTGCCCGGCCAGCAGTTCCAGCACTTCGGTCACCGCCTTGTCCCGCATCATTGCCAGAACGACGATCAGCGGCCGGGCGGTGAACGACTCGCGCAGCCCGGCCAAGGTGGCAGCCACCCCGTGCGGATTGTGCGCGGTGTCGAGCACGATCACCGGGTCCTCGGCGACTACCTCCAGCCGGGCGGGTGCCGCCACCGCGGCCAGGCCATCCTCAATCACCTCCGGTGCCAGCCCGCCGCCGCGCAACGCCTCCACGGCCGCCACCGCCAGCACCGCATTGTGCGCCATATGCGCCCCGAACAACGGCAGGAACAACCCGCCCAGCGGGCCGGCTGCCGAATCGATCCGGATCACCTGTCCGCCCACCGCCGGCTGGCGATCCAGCAGCATGAAATCCAATCCCTCCCGTATCATAGGCACACCGGCCTGCCGGCAGCGTTCGGCCAGTACCCGGGCGACCTGTGGGGTCTGGGCCGCCAGCACCGCGGTAGCACCGGGTTTGATAATCCCGGCCTTCTCGGCGGCGATCTGCGGCGGCGTCGAACCCAACAGATGCATGTGATCCAGCGCGATTGGGGTGAATACCGCAACGGCAGCGGAGGCAACATTGGTCGCATCCCACCGCCCGCCCATCCCGACCTCCACGATCGCCAAGTCAACCGGTGCGTCGGCGAAGGCCGCATAGGCCATCGCCGTGACCGTCTCGAAGAAGGTCACCGGTGCCCCGCCCAGCCGCTCGGCATCGACCAATTCGACCAGCGGCGCGATCTCGTGCCAGGTGCGATCGAACAGTTCAGTGCTGACCGGCTCCCCGTCGATGCAGATGCGTTCGGCCACGTCGACCAGATGTGGGCTGGTGAACCGTCCGGTACGTAACCCCATCGACTGGGTTAGGGCATCGATCATGATGGCGGTGCTGCCCTTGCCGTTCGTTCCGGCGATCTGGATCACCGGGCAGGCCTTCTGCGGATCGCCAAGCAACTCACACAGCCGAGCGATCCGATCCAGGCTAGGCTGCGGGTGAGATTCCGGCCAGCGTCCGACAAGCTCGGCGCTCAGTTCGGCGTGGGATTGCCTGTTCACGACCACTCAGCCTAATCCCTAGGCCTCGCCTATCCCCCGGTAGTAGCCGGGTGGCAAGCTGGTACGGCACCAAAACCGAAACCAGTCGGTTATCATCGCAATTGTGAGCATCTGGACCGGCCACACCGCACCCGCCCAATTGACCCGCAATCCGCGCGACTGGGTAGGGCTGGGCGCCCGGCTCGTGCTGGGCGTGGCCTTGACCTTTGCCGGAGCGCTGAAGGTGGGTAACCTGGCCGGCAACGCCTACCAGGTAGGGCTTTACCGGCTTCCGCTGCCCACCGGTCTGCAGACCGTGATCGGTTATGCGCAGCCGTTCGTCGAGATCCTGGTCGGGCTGCTGCTGATCGCCGGATTGTTCACCCGGTGCAGCGCCGTTCTGGGCGCGCTGGCCATGGTCTTGTTCATTGCGGGCATCGCCTGGGCGTGGACGATGGGGCTGCGGATCGACTGCGGCTGTTTCTCGCCTGGCGGGGAACTAGGCGCGGACGAGGCCACCAAGTACCTACAGGACATCATCCGCGATGTCGGGTTCTTCCTGTGCGGGCTGTGGCTGTGGGCACGACCGGCCTCGGTATTGGCGATCGACAACTGGCTGCTGGCACCGCTGCCGCCCCATGGCCACTCACCCGATGGCGGGGCATCATGACCACTAGCCTGACGCCCGGCCTGCCGACAACGCCGACCTCACCCCGGATGATGAGCCACTGGACGGGCGCCACCCCACCGGCTGGCTCCAGGCGATGAGCCACCGCATCCGGGCTCGCGGATCAGCTGACACCAACCATCAGGGGGGACCACGATGAACCATCGCGCACCACGCCAATCCCGAGCGGCCGGCGCCCCGTCATCGGCAGATGAGCAGCCGACCGCCGGTCAATCGAAGCGGGGCACCTACCGGGCCGTCACCGCCGACCGCGCGGCACAACAGCGCCGGTTGAAAACGGTGACCGTGGCGCTCGTGGTGGCATCCCTGGTCGTCATAGTCACCACGATCATTGTCCAGCAGCACCTGCGCACCAAGGCGATCCAGGCCCAGTACGGCACCGCGGAACAGCTCACCCCGCCCAACGCCAACCCGGACGGCCCTGGCCTGAACTATGCACCCGGCACCGCCGACCGGTCCAAGCCCCTGGTGGCGGTATACCTCGACTATCAGTGCGGAGGCTGCATCGAGGTATCCCGGACCGTAGATCCGATGCTGGAGTCCCTGGCCGAGGACGGCCAGATCAGGCTCGTCCATGTGCTGCTGATGAACATGGACCACGGCCAGCCCAACGGCTTGTCCTTCCGCTCCAATGTGGCCACCGCCTGCGCCGACATGGTCGGGGTGGCCGCCGCGTACCGCCATGAGGTGTTCGGCCGAGCCGATAGCGGCCAGCGGTGGGACGACCCCCAGCTGACCGGCGATATCGCCCACGCGGCCGGCTTGCAGGGCAAGGACCTGCAAGTCTTCCAAGCCTGTTTTGCCGGGCACGCCACCAGCAGGTTCGTGCTGGATACCCAGCAGAACAAACCGGATACCATCGCCTACACCCCGGCCTTCACCGTGAACGGCAACCAGGTCGATCTGCGCGCGGCCGCCGCTTCGCCGGCCGCGCTGCTGTCCGCGATCCAACAAGCAGCCTGACCGATGGCCGCCCCAGTCGAGGTTTTGCCGGCTGGTTTAGACTTGCCGCTGCCGGATCGACAGGAGGCGTGCCCATGAGCAAGAGCAAGCAGAACAAGCCCCGACACACCGACGGCTCGACCACACAGTCCGGGACTCGGTCTACCGCCCCGGTTTCCCGGCGGGAAAGGCTGCGTGCCCAGCAGGCCGCCGAAGCCCAGCGCGCCCGAACCCGCCGCATCCTGATTGTGGTGACCGCCATCGTGGCGGCGGCCATCGTCGCGGTGGTCACCACGGTGCTGGTGCAGAATCACAACCGCCGCAAAGCGGAGGAGCGGCAACGCAACCAGGCCGCCCAGATGGTGCCCCCGAATGCCACGGCCGACGGCACCGCGATCGGTTATGCCGGTGGCGAGGCCGCAGGCGACGTGCCGGATGTCGTGGCCTACCTCGACTTCCAATGCCCGGGCTGTTCGCAGTCGTCAAAGCTGATCGACCCGTTGCTGGAGCAGCTCGCCGATCAGGGCAGGATCAGACTGACATATCACATACTGTATGGGCTGGATTCTCTCTTGAATACCGATCATTCTTTCCGCGCGGCGGTGGCCGCCAGTTGCGCCGATTTCCAGGGCAAGTTCCCCGAATACACCAGCGCTGTCTTCGCCAATCAGCCTGCCAAGGAGGGCGATGGCTGGACCGATGCGCAGTTGTTGCAGTGGGCCGGCCAGGCAGGCATCGAGGGGGACCAGAAGAACGCCTTCGAGACCTGCTTCACCACCCAGGCGACCAGCCAGTTCGTTCAGAAGATGCAGCGGGCCAAGCCGGATTCGGTGACCGGGACGCCGACCTTCCTGGCCAACGGCAAGCCGATGGGACCCACCAAGAGCGATCTGGTCAGCGCCGACGCTCTGCTGGCGAAGATCCTGCAGGCTGCCGGCAGTTGAATCTGCCGGTCGGGCCCGGTTTCGCCCGGTATCGATTCGACTCGATAGGATGCGGCCCATGACTGTCACGCCAGAACCTGCCCAGACGCCGCCTGCCGATCCCGGCGGTTGGCAGGTACCGGCGAAACCGGCTTTGGAGGGTTTGGAGGCGAAGTGGTCGGCGCGCTGGGCGCAGGACGGCACCTATGCGTTCGTCCGGCCCGAGACCCGGGGCGAGGTTTTCTCCATCGATACCCCCCCACCAACGGTTTCCGGCTCGTTGCATGTGGGTCATGTCTTCAGCTATACCCACACCGACACCATCGCCCGCTATCAGCGGATGCGCGGCAAGCAGGTGTTCTACCCGATGGGGTGGGACGACAACGGGCTGCCCACCGAACGGCGGGTACAGAACTATTTCGGGGTGCGCTGCGACCCTACGCTGCCCTATGACCCGGGCTTCGCTCCCCCCACCAAGCCGGATCCGAAGCGCCAGGTGCCGGTCAGCCGACGCAATTTCGTCGAGTTGTGCGTCCAGCTGACCGAGGTTGACGAGCGGGTCTTCGAGAATCTGTGGCGTACATTGGGCCTATCGGTGGATTGGGATCTGCTGTACACCACGATCTCCCCCGCCGCCCAGGCCGTCGCCCAGCGGGCGTTCCTGCACAATTTCGAGCGCGGCGAGGCCTATCTTTCGCTGGCTCCCACGATGTGGGATGTCACCTTCCAGACCGCCGTGGCCCAGGCGGAGCTTGAGGCGCGGGAATACCCGGGCTTCTACTATGGCCTGGCCTTCCATCGGCTCGACGGCGAGCCGGTGCTGATCGAAACCACCCGGCCCGAGCTGCTGGCTGCCTGCTCGGCTCTGATCGCCCACCCCGGCGACGAACGCTATCGTCCGCTGTTCGGCAGCACGGTGACCACCCCGGTCTTCGGTGTCGAGGTGCCCGTGCTGGCCCACCCGGCTGCCGAACCCGACAAGGGTTCGGGTATCGCGATGTGCTGCACCTTCGGCGACCTGACCGATGTCACCTGGTGGCGGGAGCTCGATCTGCCCACGCGCACCATCATCGGCCGCGACGGCCGGCTGCTGCGCGATATCCCGGAATGGATCGTGGCGCGGGAGGCCTACGCCCGGATCGCCGGCCTAACCACCTATTCGGCTCGCGAGAAGGTGGTCGAGATGCTGCGAGCCCGCGGTGAGCTGATCGGCGAGCCCAAGCCGACCACCCGGATGACCAACTTCTACGAACGTGGCGAGAAGCCATTGGAGATTGTCTCCACCCGCCAGTGGTACATCGCCAATGGCGGCCGGGACGAACGGCTGCGGGCCGCGCTGCTGGCTCGCGGCGAGGAGCTACAGTGGACTCCCGACCACATGCGCCATCGCTATGCAAACTGGGTGGCCGGGTTGCACAGCGACTGGCTGATCAGCCGGCAACGGTTCTTCGGGGTGCCGTTCCCCGTCTGGTACCGCCTGGATACCAACGGCGAGCCCGACTATGAGCATCCGATCGTGGCAGCCGAGGCGGCGCTACCGGTCGACCCGGTCGCCCAGCCGGCGCCCGGTTTCGACGAGGCCCAGCGCGGCCAGCCCGGCGGTTTCATCGGCGACCCCGATGTAATGGACACCTGGGCGACCAGTTCGCTTACCCCGCAATTGGCCTGCGGCTGGCGGACCGACCCGCAGCTGTGGCGGTTAACCTACCCGATGGACATCGCACCGCAGGGCCATGACATCATCCGCACTTGGCTGTTCAGTCGGATGGTGCGCAGCCACTTGGAGGAGCACCGGCTGCCCTGGCGACGCACCACCATCTCTGGATTCGTGATGGATCCGGACCGGAAAAAGATGAGCAAGTCCAGGGGCAACGTGGTGGTGCCTACCGAGATCCTGGACCGGTTCGGTTCCGATGCGGTGCGCTGGCGGGCGGCCATGGCCCGGCCGGGCACCGATTCGCCGTTCGATCAGACCCAGATGAAGGTCGGGCGCCGGCTCGCGATGAAGGTGCTCAACGCGTCGCGTTTCGTGTTGGGCCTGGGCAGCGCTCCGGCCGGCATCGAGCAGATCACCGAGCCCGTGGACCTAGCCATGCTGGCCACGCTGCGGCAGACGATCGAGCAAGCCACGGCGGCCTTCGACGAGTTCAACTACACCGCAGCCCTGGAGGCCACCGAGACCTTCTTCTGGACCTTCTGCGACGACTACGTCGAGTTGGTCAAGGAGCGTGCCTACGGGACTCGCGGAGAGCAGGCCGCGGCTTCGGCGAATGCCGCCTTGCAGGCCGCCTTGCGCGTCCTATTGCGGTTACTGGCCCCGTTCATGCCTTTCGTCACCGAAGAAGTGTGGAGCTGGTGGCAGCCGGGATCGGTGCACCGCGCCAATTGGCCGGCCGCCGCCGAGCTTCCGGAGGGTGGCGATGCCGCCCTGTTGCAGGCGGTCTCGGCCACCCTGATCGCGCTGCGCCAGGTAAAATCGGCCGCCAAGGTGTCGCCCCGCGCCGAGATCACCCACGCCCGGATCAGCGGACCTGGCGAGCAGCTAGGCCTGCTGCGGCAAGCCGAGACCGATTTGCGAGCGGTGGCCCACATCACCGGGGAGCCGGCCTGGCAACCGACCGGGGGGGCCATCGAGGTGACCGCCACCCTGGCCGGCCAGCCCTGAGCCAAGGCTGCGGGCCGCCCGGCCGGCGCCTACCATCGGAGGCCGCAAACCCGCACCTTACCAGCCACGCGGTTTCGATGGGCCTGGCGAGCAAGACAACGCAACCGCATGCCCCGGGCACATGTCACCCTGCCTGCCCGGATTCCGGGGTGCAGACGGAAGCTGCTCCCGGAAGACCTGTCGCCGGATCCCACCGGTGGGCGGCCGGTGACACGGCCCTGGTCTAGAGTGAGCGCCATGCCCGACACCCCAATCGGCCAGGCCGGCGTGACCAACCGCGATTCCCGCTGGCCGCCATGGCTGGCGCTGTCGCTGGGCCTGGTCCTGATCGCGATCGCCACCCCACTGGGGCGCTGGCTCGGTCACGACGATGCCACGCCCATGCATGCCCTGCGGCCGGGTCAAACCGATGAGCAGTTCTACTTCATCGTCACCGACCGCTTCGCCAACGGCGACCCCGGAAACGACACCGGCGGGCTGAACGGCGACCGGATGACCACCGGCTTCGACCCGACCGATATCGGCTTCTACCATGGTGGCGATCTTGCCGGCATCATGGCTCACCTCGACTACATCCAGGGGTTGGGCACCACCGCCATCTGGCTCACCCCGACATTCGTGAACCAGCCGGTGCAGGGCACCGGCAGGGCCGCCTCGGCCGGCTACCACGGCTACTGGATCACCGATTTCACCCGCATAGACCCGCATCTGGGCACCGAGGACGAGCTGCGCCAGTTGATCGCCGCGGTGCATCGGCGGGGCATGCGGATCTATTTCGACATCGTGGTCAATCACACCGCGGATGTCATCGACTATGCCGACGGCAGCCACAGCTATCGGCCGAAATCCCAGTCGCCCTACCGGGACGCCAGCGGGCAGGTCATCGACGACGCGCAGCTGGCCGCGACCAGGCAGCCCTTCCCGGCATTGGACGCCGACAGTTTTGCCCCCCATCGCCCGGTGATCGATCCAGCCCGCAGCGAGGCTCGGGCACCAGGCTGGTTGAACGACCCCACCATGTACCACAACCGGGGAGATTCCACCTGGGTTGGGGAATCGGTTACCTACGGGGACTTCCACGGGCTGGACGATGTGTTCACCGAGCGCCCCGAGGTCGTGTCGGGGTTCACCGAGATCTACCAGGCCTGGCAGTCCTGGGGGATCGACGGTTTCCGGATCGATACCGTGAAGCACGTCAACATCGAGTTTTGGCAGCAGTTCTGTCCCGCGCTACAGGCTTCCGGCGGCCCGGAATTCTTCATGTTCGGCGAGGTTTTCACCACCGATGTCGAGCAGACCAGTCGGTTCACCACCCGCGGCCGATTGCCGGCGGCCCTGGATTTCGCCTTCCAGGCGGCCGCAGTACAGGTTGCCAACATGGGCTCGCCGCGGGAACTGGTGCGAGTCTGGGATCAAGACGATTACCTGATCGACGCCGATTCCGGCCCCTACCAATCACCCACCTTCCTGGGTAATCACGACCTGGGACGAATCGGTATGCTGGTCGCCGGCACTCCCGATCAGCGCTTGTCCCGCGACCTGTTCGCCCATTCACTGCTGCTGCTCACCCGCGGCCAGCCGGTGATCTACTACGGCGACGAACAGGGATTGACCGGCAGTGGCGGCGATCAGGCAGCCCGCGCCGATCTGTTCGCCACCCGCACCGAACGCTATGCGACCGATCAGGTGCTGGGTGGATCGCCCGGGTCGCTGGATCGCTACGACCCCACTCACCGGCTCTACCGGCATCTTGCCGATCTCGCCGGGCTACGGCAGGCGCACCCGGCGCTGGTCAACGGGGCCCAGATGATCCGGTACGCCGACGAGTCGGCTGGGCTGCTGGTGACCAGCCGGATCGCGGCCGGCCGAGAGTATGTGGTGGTGGCCAACAACTCGGCCGAAACCCACCAGGCCACGGTGCGAACCGATGTCCGCGAAACCACCCTGACGCCAATCTTCGGCGGCGGCGAAGCGTCGCCGGTCGCCGCCGACGGTACCGCGCAGGTGTCGGCCGAGCCGATGTCGGTACGGGTATATCAGGCCGAGCGTGGCCTACCCGCCAGGCAGGCCGCGCCTACCGCTGCCATCGAGCCGATCGATGCCTCGCGTCCCCAACAGCCCATCCCCATCGAGGCTGCCTTGTCGCAACCGGCCTTCGCGGAGGTCAGCTTCCTCGTCCGCCCGGCCGGAAGCAGCGATTGGCAGCTACTTGGCACCGACGACGCGCCCAATTCGGAAACCGGCCGCTATCGGGTATTCGCCGATCTGTCGAATCAGCCAACGGGCACCCCGATGGAGGTACGCGTGGTGGTGACCGACGGATCCGGCAATGTCAGCCATACCGAAGGCAGTTTCACCGTGGGAGGTTGATCAGCCGGCCTGCGCGGCGATGTGATCCTTGATCGCCTGGACGTCGTTTGGCAGGTTCACCACGCGCCGAGGCGCCTGCTCTAGGCCGGCGAACCTGGCAGGTAGCGGCGGGACCTCCCCGATGGCCTCGGCAATGGTCTGGGCGAACTTCACCGGCAAGGCGGTTTCTAGCACCACGATCGGGGTACTCACCCGGTCGAGGAAGGATTCTGCCACGTGGGCCGCATCGGCGGTGTGCGGGTCGATCAGGATGCGGTGGCTACGGTACCAGTCGGCGATGGTGGCTACCCGATCGGCATGGGTCGAGGAACCGCTGCGGAAGCCAAAATCGGCGGCCAGCCGGGCGAACTCGGCGGTGCCGGACAGATCGAATTCTCCTCTGGAGTTCAACTGGCCGCCGAACAGGTCGGCCACCCGCCGGCCATCGCGACCCAACAGATCGAACACGAACCGCTCGAAGTTGGAGGCCTTAGAAATGTCCATCGATGGGCTACTGGTTGCCGGCACCTCGGCAGCCGATCGAACGCGGTAGCGTCCGGTATCGAAGAATTCGTGCAACACCCGGTTTTCGTTCGTGGCCAGGATCAGGGCATCGATCGGCAACCCCATCTGCCGGGCCACATGGCCAGCACAGATATTGCCGAAGTTGCCGGACGGTACCGCAAAACTGACCTGTTGATCATTGCTACCGGTGGTCTGGACCCACAACGCCACGTAGTAAACCACCTGCGCTACCAGCCGTGCCCAGTTGATCGAGTTCACCGCCCCGATATGGTATCGCGTCTTGAACTCGACGTCCGCGTTGACCGTCTTCACCAGATCCTGACAGTCGTCGAAAACCCCATCGACGGCGATGTTGTGAATGTTTGCGTCCGGCAGGCTGAACATCTGGGCCTGCTGGAATGGGGTCATCCGGCCGGCCGGAGTAAGCATGTGGACGCGAATCCGCGGCTGGCCCCGCAGCGCATATTCCGCGGCGCTACCGGTGTCTCCGCTGGTGGCGCCAAGAATGGTCAGGGTGGTGTCGCGTCGGGCGAGTTCATGGGCGAACAGCCCACCCAGCAACTGCATGGCCATGTCCTTGAAGGCTGCGGTTGGGCCATTGGATATATGCCCCAGCCATATCCGGCCATCGCCGACTCGCTCGGCGGACACGATCCGCGGGTCGCCGAACCTATCGGCGGTATAGGCACGCCGGCAGATGGCCGCCAGATCGGCCTGGTCGATATCGTCGATGAATAGCCCGACGACCTGCCGGGCCAGGCCGGCGTAGCCCTCGGTCTGTAGCGCCCGGCGGAAACCGGTCAGCCTCCCATCGGTCAGTTTTGGATACTCGGCCGGTAGATATAGCCCACCATCGGCGGCCAAGCCCGCCAACAGAATGTCGCTGAATCCTGCCGGGACGCCGGCCCCGGCCCGGGTGGAGATATACCGCACCCAGGCAGCCTACCAAGACCGCGAGCGCTACCCCTGGCCGTACCGGGTGAACCGAATGATCCGTCGACTGGCAATACCACGGCGGTCGTCGATATCGCCGACAGCGAACCGAGCATGTACGCCCGGCAAGCGGGCTTCAACGGTTGGCGAGGCCGCTGGCCCGATACCCAGATACCATCGTTGTGTCCGGCTTGACCAACGAGAGGAGACCGATGGATTACGACATCGTCGTGTCACCGGAGTTGCTGATCGCTGGTGCGGATAGCATGCAGGCCATGGCCGAGGACTGTGAGGAGAACCTACCGGCCAAGCCAACCACTTCGGCCAAGCCGACCGATGCGGACACGAGCCGGGCAGACAGCCATCGTCCCCAAGACGATGTGGGGGCCGCCGGTCAGGCAGCTACCGCTGCCTATCTAGACGCCATCCGCAGCGCCGGCCGAGCAGTCCGCCAATCTTCGCAAGCGCTGCGGGCCAGCGCCTGGGACTACCTGAACACCGAGGACCAGGCAACCGAGTTGATCAATCGCGGCATCGGCAGGGCCCTTGGAGAACTGTCATGAAGTACGAGCCAAATGACTCATCCCTGGTGCGCACCCTGAAGGACTGGCATGAGGACATGTCGCCCGAGGTGCGTATGATTTTCGACCATGATGACGGTTACGAGACCATAGTCGAACTGGCGGCCGAGCTAACCAATGATCCCGCCGATCTGACCGGGACCGCAGCAGAGCAAACCGACTATGCCAAACGACTCGACGAGTTAGCCGGGCACCTGGACGCTCTCGGAGAACGAGTAGGCGACTGGCAGGGAGTCTCGCGAGCAGCCTTCGACCATGTGGTCGCCGACCTGAACGACCGGGTCCATGCGCTGCACGAGATGGGCAACGATTCCAGCCTGCTAATTCAGGCCGCCGAACAGGGCCGCGGCGCCAACGACCACCTGCTGTCGGATCTGGTTCGCGCCAGCATCGACTATGCCGAACGGTCGCTCCAAACGGCCCGATCGATGACCCCGCTGACCGGCGGGCTGGCGATGTCGCAGTGGGCAGCCGCCAATCTGAGGCAGGTGACTTTGTTGCTGGAACAGTTAGCCGACGCCAGCGAACGGGTCAACTCCTTGCTCACCGAGGTCAGCCTCGCGGTAACCGAGTTGACCGTGGACACCCACCGGATCTCTGGCGACCTTGACAAGCTGGCCGATCGGCTGGGCTAATACCCCACCGCGGTTGCCGTCATCGACGCCTTCGGATCGGCCGGAGGTTCAACGGTTTCGACGGCGATCGGCTCTTCGGGTACGTGCCCGGGACACATCCGATTCCAGGCCCTCCATCAAAGCATTGAATTCGCTCATGCGCGCGTCCCGGGCCTTAACGATCTCGTTCACCGGCATCGCCTCGGCCTTGGCCAAGGCCCGGTTCACGGCCTGGACGATGCCCTGCTCGGCAACCTCCGGCGGGCAGCCATCGGCCACTCTGACCTGAAGCACCTCCAGCCGAGCCGACACGATGGCCACCACCTGCTCGTCGTCGCTGGCGGCAACGAACTGGGCCATGGGAGCCTCCGGTACCTCATCCGCCCCATCCGGGGTCAGCACCGACATCAAAATCCCCCCAGCAGCAGCGCGCGCAACTGTGGATTGAGCCCCGGCAGTTCGGCCATGGCGCGGGCGGTCTGGGTGCGAGCCATGGTCAGGCTGGCACGAACCGCCTCGGTAGCCGCCACGTTGAGGCTGCTTCGCTCATCGAATGCGTAATCGACGCTGGCCCAGTGGAGTTTCGCCTCTCCGAGGCTGGACACCGTGATCCGGCCATCGGACGAGGTCGCCTCGTAGGTACGGCTGAGAATCTCGGCTATTGCGCGCGACCGGTCATCGGCATGATTAGCCCCCTTGCGCATCACCATTGGATCCCCTCTCCCGTCAGCCGATGTTACCGCACATCCCGGTCATCGATGTCCTCAAGACCCCCGTGATCAGTGGACGACTGCCCACCGGATCGACTCAGCCACGGTCGCTTCCGGCGCGCTGCCCGCCGGGTGGCAGCCAGTAGGCAATGCAGGCCATCGATCGGCTCGGATCGTCGAACCGGCCGCCCCCGGTGCGCTCCACGCCTCGAGACATGCCGCCTCGACGGAACACGCGGAGTAGGCCGTCGGGCGGAAGCCGGTCACGTGTCAGGCCGATAGCTCGGTTCGGGCGGCCAACTGCTTGCGGGTAACCAGTTCGGGAGCGGATTCACCGCGCACCGCCTCGGCGGTGACCACTACCTGCCCGATCTCGTTCCGCCCAGGCACCTCATACATCACGTCTAGCAGCAGTTCCTCCAGAATGGCTCGCAGCCCGCGCGCCCCGGTGCCACGTTCCAATGCCTTCTCGGCGATCGCCTCGATGGCCGCCGAGGTGAACTCGAGGCGCACATCGTCCAGATCGAACAGTTTGCAAAACTGTTTGATCAACGCGTTGCGGGGCTCGACCAGGATGCGTTCCAGGGCTTCCTCGTCCAGTTTCGGCACCGTAGCGATCATCGGCAACCGGCCGATGAACTCGGGGATCAAACCGAATTTGTGCAGATCCTCGGGCCGGACGCCGGCGAAGGCGTCGTTGCCGCGCGGTGCCCGGACCTCCTCGTTGGCGGTGAACCCGAGCGGCCGTTTGCCGATCCGGGCGTCGATGATGTGCTCCAATCCGGCGAAGGCGCCACCGACGATGAACAGCACATTCGTCGTGTCGATCTGGATGAATTCCTGATGTGGATGCTTGCGGCCGCCCTGCGGTGGCACCGAGGCGACGGTGCCCTCCAGAATCTTCAGCAGCGCCTGCTGAACTCCTTCACCGGAAACGTCCCGGGTGATCGAGGGATTCTCCGATTTACGTGCCACCTTGTCGATCTCATCGATATAGATGATGCCCGATTCGGCCTTCTTGACATCGAAATCGGCCGCCTGAATGAGTTTCAGCAGAATGTTCTCGACATCCTCACCAACATAGCCGGCCTCGGTCAGTGCGGTAGCATCGGCCATAGCGAAGGGCACATTCAGCATCCGGGCCAGCGTCTGCGCCAGATAGGTCTTGCCGCAACCCGTCGGGCCGATCAGCAGGATGTTGGACTTCGCCAGTTCCACGTCTTCGCCGGAAGCATGGCGAGAACTGCCCTGCTGCGCGCGCAGCCTTTTGTAGTGGTTGTAGACGGCCACGGACAGGGTCTTCTTCGCGGCCTCCTGACCGATGATGTATTCGTCCAGGAAGGCCCGGATCTCGGCTGGTTTGGGCAACTCGGCGCCAGGTTGCGCCATAGCGTCCTCGTTGAATTCCTCCTCGATGATCTCATTGCACAACTCGATGCACTCATCGCAGATGTATACCCCCGGCCCAGCTATGAGCTTCTTGACCTGCTTTTGGGACTTGCCACAAAACGAGCACTTGAACAGGTCACCGCTCTCGCCGATGCGAGCCATCACCCCTCCTTACCCCGGGCCTCCCACCCTAGCAGCGCCCCCCGAGGGCGGCAGATGGGAGGCTTACCATCCAACGGCCAAAGCTACTCGGCAGCGTCGGTCAACGAACCGAAGACCTCGTCGATGAGGCCATACTCGACCGCCTCGGCAGCGGTGAGGTACTTGTCGCGTTCCACATCCCGGCTGACCTTCTCAACCGGCTGACCGGTGTTTTCGGCCAGCATCTGCTCCATCAGATTACGGATTCGCATGATCTCCCGAGCCTGGATCTCCAGATCCGAGGATTGCCCGTATGAGCCTTCCCCGACAGCCGGCTGGTGGATCAGGATGCGCGAATTGGGCAATGCGAAACGCTTGCCCTTGGCGCCAGCCGACAGGATGACCGCAGCCGCCGAGGCCGCCTGCCCCAGACAGACCGTCTCCACATCCGGCTTGATATAGCGCATCGTGTCGTAGATCGCCGTCAGCGCGGTGAATGAGCCGCCCGGTGAGTTCAGGTAGATCGACACCTTGCGTTCCGCATCCATCGACTGCAGGACGAGCAACTGAGCCATCACCGCATTGGCGATGTCGTCGGAGATCGGGGTGCCGAGGAAGATAATGCGATCCTCGAACAGCTTGGTGTAGGGGTCGATACGCCGCACCCCATAGCTGGTGCGTTCCTCCCACTGGGGGATGATGTAGTCCATCCGAGGCTCGCCGGTAGCCGAATAGCCCAGGTGCGGCAGGTTGGTGCCGGGGATCATGTTCGGGAACATACTGGGTATCCTCACTGGTTTGGTGCGTCTGGGGTCTTGATCTGGGCGGCACGTTCGAATACGTGGTCGATGAAACCGTAGCTCAACGCCTCCTGGGCGGTGAACCAACGGTCACGATCGGAATCGGCCTCGATCTGGGCCACGCTCTGCCCGGTGTGGCTGGCGATCAACTCGGCCATCTGGGTCTTCAGATGCATCGACTGCTCCGCCTGAATCCGGATATCGGACGCGGTGCCGCCCAGGCCACCCGATGGCTGGTGCATCATGATGCGCGCATGCGGCAAGGCATAGCGTTTGCCCGCCGCCCCGGCGCAAAGCAGGAACTGACCCATCGACGCGGCCAAACCCATTGCGACGGTGGCCACATCGTTGCTGATCCACTGCATGGTGTCATAGATGGCCATGCCCGAGTCGACCGAGCCGCCCGGCGAGTTGATGTACAGGTAGATATCCTTCACCGGATCCTCGGCGTTGAGCAGCAGCATCTGGGCGCAGATGGCGTTGGAGTTCTCGTCCCGCACCTCGGAGCCGAGGAAGATGATGCGATTCGCCAGCAGGGACTGATAAACGCTATCGGTCATGCTGCCCGGCGCGCCGGCCGGCGCCGCGAGCTTGGGTGTCAGATTTGGATTCACGTACCTGAACCTACCCGTCCGCGTGCACAAAACCGAGCCCATTCCACAGGTGTTCGCTCCCGGCATGAGTCGAACGACCGGCTCATGTGCCGGGTGGTACGAAAACCGGTCCACGGACGTTCGACGGGCCTGGCATCCGGGCTGCGCACAACCACCCGGAAGGCGAACCGCACCCGCATCGACCGCAGCCGACCGCGCCACCTGGCCAGGACGCATTGCGCGAATCGCTGGCCGGTATGCTGCCGGATCCACCCGGCTGAGCCCTTACGGTTCAAGCCTGACTGGCCGCACCCCGGACTTCAGGCTGGCTGGACAATAGCGAATTGGTCCAGCGGGCCCGGGGATCGGCGTCGATTAGCAACGATTTCACCAGCTGAGTGCAGGGCAGAGCGATCAGAGCCCCCAGCGGACCGAATACCCACGCCCAGAACAGCAGCGAAATCAACGCCACGGTCGCATTGACGCCCACCGCCTCTCCGGTGAACTTGGGCTGGAAGACCCCCTGGACGACCCAGGTGGTCACCAGATAGACACCCAGCAGCCACAGTGCGGTCTGCCAGCCGTTCGCGGCCAGTGCCACCAGCAGCGGCGGGATCAGGGAGAAAAAGAAACCGACGCTGGGCACATAGGTCATCAGCCAGGTCAGCAGGGCCCACACCACGGGTAGCGGCACCCGCAGAATCAGCAGTTCGATATAGTTCAGCCCGGCCATCAGCGCACCGAAGCCTGTGGACACCACCCAGTAGCGCCGGATACCCTCGCTGAAGGCGCGCATCGCGGCCACGATCCGGGGATGGGTGGAACCGGCCACGGTGATGCGGCGCCCCCAGGAGCCGGCATCCAGCATCATCATGATGATCGCCGAGAGCACCACGCCGACCATCCCGACCATCCCGGAGAAGCCCGAGAAGACCTGTCCCACGGCCAGGATGAGATTTGCCGGATTGACATTGGTCAAGGTGTTGCTGAACGCCTCCCGGTCAACGATGCCGCGATTCACCAGCCAGTCCCCTACCTGCTCATAGAATGCGATGACCTTCGGCAGGTACTGCGGGAAGGTGTCGACCATCTGGGCGATGGCCCAACCGCCAAGCAGCGACAGGGAACTCAGGACCGCCACCAATGTCAGGCCGGTCAATGCCAGTGCCGCTCCCTTGGGCACGCCATGACGCCGCAGGAAGGTCTGCACCGGGAAGACCACGATCACCATGTTCAGCCCCAGGAACATGGGGGCCAGCAGCCAGGACAGCTCACGCAGCAGCCAGATCGCACCGGCCGTGCCGAGCAGGCCCAGCAGGATCACCACCAGGCGGGGTAGCTGCGGGGGCTGGCCCAGGTGCGGACCTTGCGGTACCCGGGCGGGATCGGAACTGTGCGCCATGTTCCAGGCCTGCTGTTCCGCGATCAGTTCCAGGCCGGTCATCTCGGGCGGCGCCGACAGGGCGATCCGCCGGTCTATGGCGGTGGCGCCGGGGCCTTCGCGTCCGGGCGGCACCACAGCCTCATTGTCTCTACGGGTCCGCCTTAGCAGGTTGGGACCCTCATCGCCATAGAGTTCCGGATCCATCATCGGTCGAGCCATCTCCATCGTCGGGTTCGGTCAGCGCGATCGGGTTCGGGTTCCTCGGCGTCCCCGGGATCGGCTGCGATCAGGGCGTTTATCCAGCGTGCCCGGGGATCGGCGTCGATCACCAGGGCTTTTACCAACAGGGTCAGGGGCAGGGCCAGCAGCGAACCCAGGCTGCCGATGACTGCTGTCCACAGCAGCAGGGAGACGAAGGAGACCGTGGGGGTCACCCCGACGGACTCGCCGGCCACCCTGGGTTGGATGATCGACTGGACCACAAAGTTCAGCACCGAATAGATGATGATCACCAGCAAGGCGGTTTGCCAGCCCTTGGCGAACAAAGCCACCAGCGCAGGCGGAATCAACCCGATCACGAATCCGATATTCGGAATGTAGTTGGTCAGGAAGCTGAACAGCGCCCACACCAGAGTCAGCGGAACACCAAGCAGCGCCAGCGAGAAACCATCCAGTACCGCTACGATCAGTCCGAAGATGGTGGTCACCAGCCAGTACCGGCGTACCCCGGTGGCGAACTGGGTCATGGCCCGGGCGATTCGCGACCGATCGTAGGCGATATGGCGCATCCTCCCGGCAATCTGCGGAGTGTCCATCGCCATGAACACGATTGCCGCCACGACGACGCCCAGCATAGACAGGAATCCGGATGCGCCAGATACCAGGGAGGTGGCGGCCCCGATGAAACGATTCGGATCGATGCTGGACAGCACCCGGCCCAAGGCAGCGGAATCCAGGCCCAACCGGATTGCCAGATCCTCGGCCTGGTGATACAGCTGCCTGAACTCATCGGTGTAGTGGGGCAGGATGCCGATCATCTCGTTGACCGCCCAGATCGCCCCCACGATCATCGCTAGCAGCACCGCGAAGACCGTCAGGGAGACCACCGTAGCGCTGAGCCAGCTAGGCGTTCCCCGCCGCACCAGCCAGGTATGCAGGGGATGCGCGGTGATCATCAGGTTCAGCGCCAGGAACAACGGGCCGATGAAGCTGGCAAATTGGTGCAGCATTACCAGGGATGCCAGGGTCGCGGCCACCCCGATCACGATGGCGTTGAACCGCAGCCCGCCCGCGGACGATGCGGGTTCCGGCTGGGCCGCGCCCGGCGGGATGGAACCGGGCAGGCCGTCGGTCGACATCGCTACCTCCACATCGGATACGGGACACGCCCATCGAGCCTATTACAAGCCGCTGACCTCACCGGATTAGGCGTCCAGGGAGGTCAGCGGCGGATTGGTCACGACATATCATCCTGGTCTCCTGGACCAGACGATCCAGAAGGCCAGCGATATCGCACGGCCTATTCCTCACCCGATTCATCGGTCTCCGCCGGCTTGTCGTCCTTCGCCTCAGCTCCTGCGGTGTCCTTCGACTGCGGCCCCGGTTCGGCCAGGGTGCCATCGGATTGCACTAGTGACAGTTCGAGCACGTTGCCGTCGGTGTCCACGATCGTCGCGGCACCGAACAACTCGGCGAGCGCCTTTGAGCGTTTAGCTTCGGCCATCCACGCGGCCGTGTGGCCGTGCTCCATCATGTGCTGGACCTCGTGCTCCGGGGTGGTGTTGTTCTGCGCCGCCCGGGCAAGGATCAACTCGGTGAACTCCTGCTGGGAGACCTCAAGCCCGTGCTCTTCGGCGTACTTATCCAGGATGATCTGCGAGCGCAGCGCCTCCACCACCCGGCCATTGACCTCGGCCCAGAATTCGTCGGGGGTGTCGGGCTCGTCGTCGTTATCGGCCAGGTATTGCTCAAGGGTCAGCCCCGCCCGGGTCAGTTGCTGCTCGATATTCTCGCGGCGTGCGGCCTGCTCGGAACTCACCAACGCCTCAGGCAACTCGAAATCGGCCCGGCCGGCCAAAGCCCGCAACACCTTCTCGCGGCCCTGGCCGACCTGGGTCAGCCGGGTCATCCGGGTCAGGTTGTCGGTCAAATCCGCCAGCATCTCCGCCGCGGTATCGAACTCGCTGACCAATTGGGCGAATTCGTCATCGACGACCGGCAGCTTCTGGGACTGCACCTTGTGCAGGGTCACCTCGACCTCGGCCTCGACAC
This sequence comes from uncultured Propionibacterium sp., assembly GCA_938036835.1. GTDB lineage: Bacteria > Actinomycetota > Actinomycetes > Propionibacteriales > Propionibacteriaceae > Brooklawnia. The sequence continues at coordinate 13,830 of CALHWB010000019.1, read as the reverse complement.
CGCGGTGTGGACCACCAACCAGCTCGGAATTGAAGGTCTTGGTCTCACCGACCTGCATGCCAGTGAGGGCATCATCCAACCCATCCAGCATCTGGCCCGACCCTACCTTGTACTGCAGATCGGTGGCCTCGGCATCGGATAGCACCGCGCCATCCTTGCGAGCCACCAGATTGATCGTGACCATATCGCCGGCCTGCACCGCGCGGTCTTCGTCGGTTAGGGTGGCGAAACGTTCGCGCAGCATATCGACCCGTTCGTTGACCGTCTCGTCGGAAACAGCCAGCCTGTCGACCTCCACCTTGATGGTCGATGCATCCGGCAGCTCGAATTCGGGTCGCACATCGACCTCGGCGGTGAAGAGCACGTTGCTGCCGTCGTTCAGTTCCACCAGATCGATCTCGGGTTCCCCGAGCGGCCGCAGTTCATGCTCGGTGATTGCGGCGCCGTAGGTGGCGGGCAACACATGGTTGATGGCCTCCTGCAACACCACGCCCCGGCCGAACCGCTGATCGATCAGTCGCGGTGGCACCTTGCCCTTGCGGAATCCCGGGATGGTGACCTGCCGGGCGATCTCCTTGTAGGCCTCGGCGATCGCCGGCTCTAGCTCGGCAAAGGGCATATCGATTGTGAGCTTCACCCGGGTGGGGTTCAGTTGCTCGAAGGTGCTGGGCACGTGGGTCTCCTGGCTGATCACGGGGCGGGCCGTCACGCAACGGCCTGCGACAACCCGACGATTCTAGCCAGCGCCGGTGAGCCTCACCAACCGGAGCATCCGCATCGGGTCGCCTCACCGGTGCCGCGGCCCTCTCACGACGCGTAGCGGTCGAGGTCCAGGTCCCGGAGCGGCGTCATCGATCTCGCTGTGCTGCCCGAGCGCGCGAATGATCCCGCCGGCACGGATCGCCGGGTGGCGGCTCAGTCCAGTCACATTGCCAAGGTCCGCGGCGCCCCGGAGCGCCGCCGCCTGCCGGCTCCCCGAGCCTACGCATCTGCCTAGCGCGGGTAGGGCCTGTTTCGTCGTCTCTAGGCGGCGAATCGCAATGACTCCCCGAATGGCTACTTTCGGGAGGTCCGCGAGGTCCCAAGAACAGCATCAACACGTCTTTGACTACGTGGAGCGGACGACGGGAATCGAACCCGCGTAGCCAGTTTGGAAGACTGGGGCTCTACCATTGAGCTACGTCCGCAGGCACCTGCACGAGGTGCGCGTCCACTGTAGCCGATCTACCCCGTGGCGTGCCAAGACGACAGCCGATAGGGCGCAGGCGCGCTTTTCCCGTCCCGGCCACGCCGATTGGAGAACTCGCCCGGCTTGGGCCACTGGTCGTCGAGCGCATCACAAACCTGTTGGACGGCCGCATCCGCGAACCGTCCTCGCAACGGATCCCCGAACCCGACCAGCCGACCGCAGATGTCTCCCGCAAGCTCCGAGCTCGCCGCCCGCGGTGCCGGGGCCGGACGTCCGATGAGCCGCTGTCTGCTCGGACGACCGGTTTGCTATCGTCAGAGCCGGGCAGCCACCAGGAATCCGGTGCGAATCCGGAGCGGTCCCGCCACTGTGACCAGGTATCGGCCTGAAGCCAGGAACTGTGCTGCCCGCAGACATCCCTCGTTGTGGTCGCGGAAACCCAAGAAGGAGTTCGGCACAATGCTGCCCCACGGGATATCCCCCGCCAACCCCACAGTGCGCGCCGCCGACCCCAGCCACCCTGCCGGTTCGGCCCCCCGGAACCGCCACGCACGATCCGCCGGGCCATCCGACCGTTGGGCACGGCGATGAACTGGTTTACCGAACTCATCCTGGGTACCGGCACCGCCCATTCCATTCTGGTACTGTCGGTGGTCATTGTCAGTGGGCTGGCAATCGCCAAGTGGCGTATCGCTGGCATATCGATCGGCTCGGCCTGGATCCTGTTCGTCGGCATCGTTGCCAGCCATTTCGGGCTTCGTATCGACGCCCACATCCTGCATTTCATCCGCGAATTCGGCCTGGTGCTGTTCATCTTCTCAATCGGGCTACAGGTCGGACCGGGTTTTCTGGCCGCCCTGAAGCGGGGTGGCCTGCGACTCAACCTATTGGCGGTGGCCGTGGTGCTGTTGGGGCTGTTGACCACGGTGGCGCTCCACTTCGCCACCGGGCTATCCGGGGCAACCCTGGTCGGCATCATGTCGGGTGCGGTGACCAATACCCCCGGCCTGGGCGCCGCCCAGGAGGCCTATACCAACGTCCATGGTTCGCTCGATCCGAGCATAGCGGCGGGTTACGCGATGGCCTATCCCCTGGCCGTGCTCGGCATCATCGCGTCGCTGGTGGCGCTGCGGATGATCGGTCGCACGGATCTGGGCCAGCAGGCCGAGCAGTTGCGCAGGGAGGCCAGCGCCGTCGCCGATGCCGCCGGGCGAGTCGTCGTCCGGGTCGAGAACCCGGCGATCGCCGGCCGGCGATTGGATGAGCTGGCGGAAATGATCCCACACGAATTCGTGGTGTCCCGGGTTTGGCATCCATCGACCAAGTCTGTCGAACTGGTCGATCAGCAGACCGTGTTCGAACCGGACGACCAACTGCTGATCATCGCCCACAAACGCGACCGAGACTTCCTGGAGACCTTCTTCGGTCCACATATCGAAGTACCCGACGAACGCTGGGAGGCAGGCCCGACCCACTACGAGTCGCGGCGGGTGGTGCTATCCCGGCCTCAGCTGAACGGAGTGCCCATCGGGCAGTTGTCGCTGCGTTCCCTGCATGGCGTGAACGTCACCCGGATTCACCGTGCAGGCACCGATCTGGTGGCCACACCAGGCCTGCGCCTGGTGCTGGGGGACCGGCTGACCCTGGTCGGGGTCGCGGAGAATCTCAAGCGGGCCGAACGTGTGCTGGGCAACTCCGCAAGCCAACTGGATGTACCTAATCTAATCGTGATCTTCCTCGGCATCCTGCTGGGTGTCGGTCTGGGCAGTGTGCCCTTCGACCTTCCGGGAGTTCCCCAACCGATCAGGCTCGGCCTGGCCGGTGGCCCGCTGATAATCGCCCTGCTGCTCGGCCGCTTCGGCCCTCAATTGAAACTGATCACCTATAGCACCGTGAGCGCTAACCTGATGCTGCGCGAAATCGGCATGGCGCTATTCCTCGCTGGCGTCGGGCTGGGCGCCGGGGAAAGTTTCGTATCGACGATTGTGGCCGGCGGCTATGTGTGGATCGGCTGGGGTCTGATCATCACTCTGGTGCCACTGCTGACCGTGGGTCTGATCGGGCAGTTCCTCTTCAAGATCAATCACCTGACCCTGATCGGCATGCTGGCGGGTGCCACAACCGATCCTCCGGTGCTGGCCTACACCCAGTCCCTGACCGACTCGGATGCCCCCGCGGTCGGCTATGCCACGGTGTATCCGCTAACAATGTTCCTGCGCGTCGTGGTGGCCCAGCTACTGATAGTCACGTTGACCTGAACGAGAAGACAGCGCGGCTCGCGATATCACGCCATCGAGGACAGCCTCCCAGCCGCCAGCCGTGCGGAGCCGGTAGGAGACCTGCGCGCTCACCCGCACCCCGCCTTCGGGTGATTCGGCCGAAACGCTGCCCGCAACGGTCAATCGGTCACCGCCGTGTAATGGCCGCCGCCGAAGACAACGGCACGTCTGGTGGGTACCGCCGCGGAGAGCATCCCCTCCGCGGCCAACGCCACGATCGATGTGACCCGGATGGTCCCCATCTCCACGTGTGCGAGCACGTCTTCGATGCGGTCAGCGACGTCCGGCATTCGCGCTCTCCGGTGGTGATGTGTAGCCGACCCTGAAGGCGACCTGGAGCGAGGTTGTGAGCGCCGATATCTCTTCTGCAGCCACCGGTTGAGCAGCAGTCATGGCGTCGCCGCCGACGCCATTGAGCGTTACCAGGTGCTGGCCATCGCGGCCCTCGGTCAAGGCGTCCAGTTCTTCGCTCAGCTTCAGTTCGGCATCTTCGCCGATGGGGTCGATGCGGAAAGTGAGTTCGTAGTCGTTCACGAGCCGGGTTCTTTTCTCACTGCTCGCACCACCATACCCACGAAGGGTTAACCAACTGTCAACCCCACTGCGACCCCAAGAGGCAGCCTTCCTCCGAAGGCGCTTTGCTTCCCACCCTCGTTGGGCGGACCACACCGAGGGCCCTAGAGATCCTGCGGATGGTGGCGCAACGAAGTCCAGGCGGCCTCCTCACGCCCTCGGCGCGCCCCCGGGGCCACCCGGGCAGTTCGCGATACCGGCTTGCCTGGCAGGCAGGCCGGCGCGCTGGCGAAACCCAGCCAGGCTCGCGGCCCGTAAGCAGCGTCAGGAGTAGTCATGCCGGCAGTCTAGAGGCCGGCACTGACACAGTCAGATAGCCGCTACTTCCGCCGGGAGAAATCTCTTGCCGGAAACGCCTCGGCAAGAAAAACAGCGACCGTGGCCTACCTCCTGTCGGGTGGTCGGGGCGACAGGACTCGAACCTGCGGTCTCCTGCTCCCAAAGCAGGCGCGCTAGCCACTACGCTACGCCCCGATGCCAGCCATGCCGGACGGCCGCCCCTAGCCTACTGGACATCCACCCGGCAGCCCGAATCCACCCGTCAACCGGTGATCCGATCACCCGCTGCCCGGCTCGAAGCCTCCCAGCGATATCGCGAGCGATACCTCCCGGGTTTCATTGCCCGGCGCCATCTCCCGAACCACCGGTCAGGCCCGCCGGCCCTTCGGCCAGCAAACGGACGAACTCCTGCTCGTCCAGCATGGGCAGGCCGAGGGTCTCGGCCCGGCTCGCCTTGGCACCGGCGTTCTCGCCGATCACCACGAAATCGGTCCTCTTCGACACCGAGCCGGCGGACTTGCCGCCCCTAGCGATGATCGCCGCCTTGGCCTCGTCCCGGCTGAACCCCGTGAGACTGCCGGTGACCACGATGGACAGTCCCGTCAAGGTCTGCGGCAGGGCCTGTTCGGTGCCCGGCTCATCGGCCAGGTGGACACCGGCAGCCAGCCAACTGTTCACCACCTCGACATGCCAATCCTCGGTGAACCATTCTTTGATGGCCTCGGCGATCACCTGACCGACCCCCTCGGTGCCGGCAAGTTCGGCCTGATCGGCATCCCGGATCGCCGCCAATGAGCCAAACCGATCGGCCAGGGCGCGGGCCGCGCTGGGCCCCACATGGCGGATCGACAGCGCCACCAGCACCCGCCACAGGGGCTGTTGCTTGGCCTGGGCCAGATTGGCCAGCAGCTTGTGTCCGTTAGCCGACAGCACTCGCCCGTCGCGGACCTCTCCGGCCGGGTCGGTCTTGCGGGCAGCGCGCGTGTAGAAGTCCACCCGCCGCAGATCATCGGCGGTCAGATCGAACAGGCCGGCCTCGTTGCCGACTACCCCGCTGGCCAACAGCGCCCGGGCGCCTTCCCAGCCAAGCGCCTCGATGTCAAGCGCGGATCGGGACGCCAAGCCGAACAGCCGCTCGGTCAACTGGGCGGGACAGGATCGGCTGTTGGGACAACGAATGTCCTTGTCGGATTCCTTCTCGGGGCGCAATGGCGTGCCACAGGCCGGGCAGTCAGCGGGCATCTCGAAGGGCCGTTCGGTGCCGTCGCGCAACTCGGCCACCGGCCCCAATATCTCGGGGATCACGTCGCCCGCCTTGCGCAGCACCACCATGTCGCCGATCAGCACCCCCTTACGGGCGACCTCCCAGGCATTGTGCAAGGTGGCCCTGGCCACCGTGGAACCCGCCACCTGAACCGGCTCCAGCACCGCGAACGGGGTGGCCCGGCCGGTACGCCCGATATTGACCTGGATATCCAGCAACCGGGTATTGACTTGTTCGGGCGGATATTTATAGGCGATCGCCCAGCGCGGCGCCCGCGAGGTGGCCCCCAGCCTCCGCTGCTGGGCTAGGTCATCGACCTTGACCACCACGCCGTCGATCTCGTGGCTGAGATCGTGCCGATGCTCACCGTAGCGCTCGACAAAGGCCAGCACCTCTGCCGGGGTCGTCAGCAGGCGATAGGTGCTCGCGGTGGGCAGGCCCCATTCGGCAAGCAGTTCATAGGCCTGGGACTGCCGATCCAGTTGTAGCCCATCGATTTGGCCGATCCCGTGTACCAACATATGCAGGGGACGCTGCGCGGTCACCGCCGGGTTCTTCTGCCGCAACGAACCCGCGGCAGCATTGCGTGGGTTTGCGAAGGGCGGCCGGCCAGCCGTCACCAGGGTGGCGTTCAGGTCACCGAAATCGGCGATCGGGAAGAAGACCTCGCCGCGTACCTCAACCACCTCCGGTGGCTCCCCAAGCAGTCGGCTAGGCACATCGCCGATGGTGGCCACATTGCCCGTGATGTCCTCCCCCACCCGGCCATCGCCGCGCGTCGCACCACTGACCAGCAGGCCATTCCGATAGACCAGATCGACCGCCAAGCCATCGATCTTGAGTTCGCAAAGCCATTGCACGGGCAGGTCCCCCAGTAGCCGGCCGGTACGCGCAAGCCACTCGGACAGATCGGCGGTGCTGAAGACATTGTCGAGGCTGAGCATTCGTTCCAGATGGATTACCGGCGCGAAATCGGTCACCTGCCGGGCCGCCCCGACCCGCTGGGTTGGGCTGTCCGGCGTCCGCAGCAGCGGGTGGGCCTCCTCCAGCGCAATCAACTCGCGCAGCAACTGGTCGTATCCGGCGTCGGACATCTTCGGCGCGTCTTGGCCGTAGTAGTCCTCCTGCGCCTGCCGGAGCAACTCCACCAGATCGGTCCAACGCCGCCGGGCGGCCGCCTCGGGGGCACCTGCCCCGGATAGCTCATTCGACATGTGCCAATCCTGTCAGGCACTGCCGACCGGCCGGCGGCTTGCTCAGCTCACGAACCTGGGCGTCCACACCGTGGCGGAGCGGGCCGCCTCAAAAGCCATCATGATCTGGCGTCTGCCGAACTGCTCGGGGCGGTTGACCAGCCAATTCGCCACATCGATCTCGTCAAGCACCGCGACATCGGTGGGGAACTGCTCGACGATGAGCCGCCGGTCGTTGACCGGTACGATGACCCCGGTGACGTCGATGTCCCACCGGCTGGACTGGCTCATCTCGGTCGAACCGCGCAGCGCCTCTAAGCGGATCTGGCTGACGAAAGGCTGGTCACGGCCGTCCACCAGAAAAGTGTCGCCACTGACCCGAAGCCGTGAGCCGGGCAGGTTTTTGGCGTTGAGCAGGTATACCCCGCCCGGGCCGATTGCCCAGTGATCGATCTCGGCGCCGTCGGCCACCGGGCGCACACATTGCAGGAATCCCCACCGGGGATCCAATCCAGAAAGCCGAACCAGTTCGGTGGCCAGCAGATCGTCCGGGTCCACCATGGCGCGTCTCGCGCCGCCCTCTAGCCCAACCAGCAGGCGGTCCAGCAGCGCCCGCACCGGTGCCCGCCTGCGCGGGTTTTCGCGCACCATCGGGAACCGGTCGAATCCGGAGCCCGGCACGACCAGGTCGGTCAGTTGAGCACGGCGAGGCGCCACATGCAGATGGCTGCCATCGTCGTCGGCGATATAGCCACGACGGGCGGTCGTGAAAATCGGTACCGCGCACTCTTCAGCTACTGACATCCGTATCTCACCTCGTCCCGGTAGCGAAGGCTCCTACCTTCTGGCTGTCACTGTAGGAAGCCAGCCGAGCAGATGGTTGGCGCCACGCGGAGAGTACTGCGCAAGGAGCAGTCGAAACCGACCACCGGCCGATCAGCAGGTCTGCGATCAGACCGATCGGTGGCGGGCCGGCGCGCGACTGCGGTTCGGAGCCGATCGCCTCCGCTCCGGGCCGCTCGGGTCGGTGGCTCAGTCGAAGATCGGCCCGCGGTCCCGGGAACGTTTCAACTCGAAGAAGCCATCGGTGGCGGTGACCAGCGAAACCCCATCGAACAGCAGGCCAGCCTGTTCCCCCTTGGGGGCCGGTGAGATCACCGGTCCGAACATGGCCTTGCCGTTGATGTGCAACACAGGTGTGCCGACATCCTGGCCTACCGGGTCCATCCCGGCGTGATGTGAAGCCCGCAGCTCGGCGTCCCAGGCGCCACCGGCTGCGGCATCGGCGATGGCTGGGTCGAAACCGCACTCCGCCAACGCCGCCCGCACGACATCGATGTTCCCCTTGGGTTCGCCCCTGAGGTGATAACGGGTGCCCAATGCGGTGTAAAAGTCCCGCAGCCCAAGCGGGCCGTGTTGCAGTTCCACGCCGATCGCGGCACGCACCCCGATCCACCCCGGCTGCGGCTTTTCCCGGTAGCCGGCCGGCTGCTCGACGGATTCCTCATCCAGGATGTCGAGGCTCATGACATGGAAACAGGTGCGCACGGGGCGAACCTGCTCGACCGCCAGCAGCCAGCGCGAAGCGAGCCAGGCCCAGGGGCAGAGCGGGTCGAACCAGAAATCGACGACCTGTGGTTGTCCGTTCATGCGGCCAGCCAACCAGACCAAAGCCGACGACGCGCCCGAACCACACCTCCCGGTTCCTAATCTCCAACCGGTAGCCTCAGTGGATCAGTGGTTGTGCCCAGCGTGGCGGAGGGAGTATCAATGAGCAGCACGGTGAACATCACCCGGGCAGAGGCGCGGCAACGTTCGGAGTTGATCACCACCGGAGCCTATCGGGTAAGCGTTTACCTGAACGGTCGTGGCCTGGACGATGCTCCCCTACCAGAGCCAGCCAAGAGCTTCATCTCCACCACCACGGTCAGGTTCACCAGCCAGGCTGGTAGCACCTGGATCGATCTCATCGCCGACCGGGTATTGGACGCCTGGCTTGACGGTGTCCAGCTCGATCCGGCTGCCCATGATGGCCATCGGCTTGCCCTGGAGCTGACCGCGGGCGAGCACCAGCTGACGGTGACGGCCCGGTGCCGGTTCTCACGAACTGGCGAGGGCCTGCATCGTTTTGTCGATCCGGCCGATGGGCGGATCTACCTGTATTCGCAATTCGAGACTGCCGACGCCCGGCGCATGTACGCCTGCTTCGACCAGCCCGACCTGAAGGCCAGTTTCGAGTTGACGGTGGTGGCGCCGGCCGACTGGCGGGTCTATTCGAACTCGGCGGCCCCCGAGCCGGTGGTGGCCGGGGATGGGTTCGCGACTTGGCGGTTTCCCCCGACCGGTCCCATCGCCACTTACATCACCGCCCTGGTGGCTGGGCAGTTCCATGTCGACAAGGGCACCGTGCTGTCCGCCAAGGGCGAACTGCCGGCCGACCTGGTGTGCCGCGCCTCCATGGCCGACTATCTGGATGCCGAGCGGATCCGCACCACCACCCAGCATGGCTTCGAGGTCTATGAGCAGGCCTACGGCACCGCCTACCCATTCGATTCCTACGACCAGTTGTTCCTGCCCGAATACAATGCCGGGGCGATGGAGAATGCCGGCTGCGTGACCTTACGCGATGAGTACCTGTTCCGCTCCCAGGTGACCGCCGAGGCCTACGATCGCCGCGACAACACCATCCTGCACGAGCTGGCCCACATGTGGTTCGGCGACCTGGTGACCATGCGCTGGTGGGACGATCTGTGGCTCAACGAGAGTTTCGCCGAGTGGGCGGCCTACTACTGCGCCACCGAGATCGCCCGCCGCTGGGGCGGCAGCGACGCCTGGACGAACTTCGCGAATATGCGCAAGCTGTGGGCCTACCGCACCGACCAGTTGCCGACCACTCACCCGATCGTTGCCGACATGACCGATCTGGCCATCGCCGACCAGAGCTTTGACGGCATAACCTATGCCAAGGGCGCCAGCGTGTTGAAGCAGCTGGTCGCCTATGTCGGTGAGCCACAGTTCCTGGCCGGGGTGCAGCAATATCTTGCGGCGCATGCCTGGGCAAACAGCACCTTCGCCGATCTGCTGACGGCCCTGACCGAGGCCAGCGGCCGGGAGCTATCCGAGTTTTCGGAACAGTGGCTGGAGACCTGTGGGGTAAACCTGATTCGGCCTAGTTTCGAGGTGGACGACCAAGGCCAATTCACTCGCTTCGAGGTTTTGCAGTCGGCGGTCGAGGAACACCGGATCCTGAGAACCCATCGACTGGCGATCGGTCTGTATGACCTCACCGATGACGGCCTGATGGCACGGGATTCGATCGAGGTCGATATCGGTGGTGAGCGCACCCCTGTCGAGGCACTGATCGGTGTGCAACGTCCGGATCTGGTGCTGTTGAACGACCGTGATCTCAGCTACGTGAAGGTGCGCCTGGACCCAGGATCGTTACGCACGGTGCACGGGCATCTGGCAGAGTTGCGCGATCCCTTGGCCCGGGCCGTTGTCTGGACCATCCTGTGGGATACCTGGCGCGATGGCGAGCTCAGTTCCGCCGACTATCTGGGGGTGGTCCTGGCCGGGCTGTCGGGTGAATCCGATGTCACCGCGATCATCAACCAACTGCGTCAGCTTCAGCTCGCGGTGACCTGGTATGCCGATCCAGGCGAACGCAGCAACCTGCGCGCCCAGCTCGTGGCGGGTCTGGCCAGGCTGCTCCGGTCGGCGGATCCCGGCTCCGACCAGCAGCTGGCCGTGGCGGACGCGATGATCGCCGCCATCGAGTCCCCAGCGGGTGCCGAGTTGCTGCAAGGCTGGCTGATCGGTGAGGAGGTCCCCGAGGGCCTGCCGATCGACGCCGACCGCCGCTGGGCGATCATCACCTCGCTTGCGCGGCTGGGAGCGATCGGCATCGCCGAGATCGAAACCGAGGCGATCGGCGACCAAACCATCAGCGGAGCCCAGTCCGCGGCTGGCGCGCGGGCCGCGCTGGCCGATCCCGAAACCAAGGCGCAGGCCTGGCGGCTGGCGACCGAGGACCCCGATGTGCCTAACGGCACCCACGAGGCCATCGCGGGTAATTTCTGGCAATTCGGCCAAGCCGACTTGTTGCGGGAGTATCCGCGCGCCTACCGGGAACTGTGCGCCCGGATCGCCGAGGCGACCGGCAGCTGGGCGCAGCGCGGCCATGTGGCCAAACAGACCGCCCTGGTGCGGCTGTGGCCCACCGTGCTCGTGGACGAGCAGTGGCTGGCCGAGTTGGACGAGTGGCTGGCCGGACGCGAGGTACCCGAGCAGGTCGGTCGGATCCTCCGGGAGCAACGAGACGAATCGCTGCGGGCATTGCGGGTTCAGCGGTCTGGTCGCGAACGGCAGGGCTGAGACCATGTCACCCGGCTATCGCATCCGGGGCGCGTGTCAGGCCGACGGCGCCACCGCGGATCTGCATATCCAACAAGGCCACCTGGTGAGCGATCCGGTCGCCGGTGCGATCACGGTGGATGCCTCTGGGCTACTGGTACTGCCCGGACTGGTGGACCTGCATACCCACCTGCGGGAACCGGGTTTCGAGGGTTCCGAGACCGTGGCCAGCGGGTCGGCCTGCGCCGCCAGGGGTGGGTTCACCGCCGTCCACGCGATGGCCAACCTCGATCCCGTCACCGATTCGGTGGCCCGGGCGGCCCATATCCGCCGCCTCGGGCAACGGTCGGGACTGACCGAGGTGTTTCCCGTCGGCGCGATCACCATGGGGCTGGCCGGCACCCGGTTGGCCCCGATCGGCGAACTGGCAGCCAGCGGTGTCCGGGTGTTCAGCGACGACGGCAGGTGTGTGATGAACGCGGCGGTGATGCGCGCCGCGCTGGAGGCCGCGGCTACCGCCGACGCGGTCGTGGCCCAGCACTGTCAAGATCACGATCTGGCCGGCCCGCGGGCCTGCGCGGACGAACGGTCCGTGGCGGGGCCGCTTGGCCTGCAAGGCTGGCCTTGGGTGGCCGAGTCGAGTATCATCGCGCGCGACGCCCAGCTCGCCGAACTCACTGGGGCTAGCTATCACGCCTGCCATGTGAGCACGGCGGAGAGCGTGGCGGTCGTGCGGTGGGCCAAGGCCAGGGGCGTCCGGATCACAGCCGAGGTAACTCCGCACCATTTGCTGCTCGACTCGGGGCTGTTGACCGGCCTAGACCCCACTTTCAAGGTGAATCCGCCGTTGCGGGCCAGCGAGGACATCGAGGCACTGCGGTCGGCGCTGGCCGACGGCACGATCGACATCGTGGGTACCGATCATGCGCCCCACGAGGCAAGTGCCAAATGCCGGGCCTTCGCCAGCGCCAAGCCGGGAATGCTGGGCCTGGAGCAGGCCCTGGCGGTCGTGATCGAGACGATGGTGAACCCCGGCCGGATGACCTGGGCAGGTCTTGCCGGGGCAATGAGCATGGCACCCGCGAGGATCGGGCGCGTCCCGAGCCAGGGCCGGCCGCTGCGTCCCGGCGAACCGGCGAATCTGGTGTTGGTGGATCCGCACCGCCGCGCGGTGGTGGATCGGGAACAGACCCGCTCGGCATCCCGCAACAATCCCTATCACGGGCTGGATCTGCCCGATCCGGTCGAGGCGACCATGTGGGCGGGACGCTGGACCTACCGGCGGGGCGAAGGGCCACTGGCCGCCGAAAGCTGATGGCCGACTGGGTGGCATAGCGCGCGGGCAGTGAACGGCCTGTATGAGCATCCCTACCCATTTTTCGGCCACTTGACGGGCGATGCCCCGATGTTGCCCCTATTGTCGGAGACAATCCTGCTCAGTTACCAGCTAAGGAGCGCTCGTGGACGAACTGAATCAGCTGATGGCGGAACTCACCCAGTCCATCTCCACCCTCAACAAGCTGAGCGAATCCCTGGACCCACCGACGGAGGACTACACCGAGACCGATGCGGACAGGGTCGTGACCATCAGCTGCCGGCCCAACGGTGCGCTGATCTCAATCCGCATCGCCGACAACTGGAGGAACAAGATCGAGCCCGATATGCTGGCCGACCGGCTCAATCAGACCATGGCCGCCGCCCAGTTGCGCGCCATGGGCATCGGCTCGGTAGAGCTCACCGGGAAGGGCCGCTCCAGGGATGACGATTCCGCCTCGCAGGAGCGGATCGATCTGACCAGCGTGCAGCCCACTGCCGCCGATCGCAAGCAGGCCGAACAATACGCGCAGCGCAGCTACCAGGAGTTCGTCAACCGGGTAGATGAGGCCGTGCGGGACGAGGGTGCCGCCCTGGAAAGGTTCTACTCCGGGATGGACAAGCTCAACCGGGCACTTGCCGACGAGGTGCCCGACGCCGCGGACGAGGAGCAACACATCTACTCGGAAAACCATAAGGCCTGGGCGGTGTTGACGCCCGCCGGAGTGAACGGTTTCGATTTCAAGGCGAATTGGGTGAAGAACCAAACGGGGATCACGTTGACGAATTGCCTGCGTGAGATCATCGAGCAGCTGCCGGCCGATGAGACCCCGGCACTGATCGAGTCATTGCGCGCCTTCAAGGCCTGAACTGCCGTACCGGAAGAGTGGAGAACGAACTAATGAGCGAAGATTCTGTGCGCTGGGGCGCAGCTCATCCTAGATTCACCAACCAGCAGCCTCCTGCCACGGACTGGACATCCCCCAGGGCAGCCAAGCAGGCGTCCGAAGTGTCCTGGTCCAGTCACGAGGGCAGCCGGCATATGACTCCGATGCCGCCGGATCCCGCTACCCCGACCCCACCGAAGGAAGCACATCCGTTCCGACCCGAGCCCGATATCAAACCACCCGACGACATCCCCGGGGGACTCATCCGACCCGAGCCCGATATCAAACCACCCGACGACATCCCCGGGGGACTCATTGGGGAAACGGGTTTACAGGGTCAGGGGGCATGGCAAACTGCCAGCCTTCAGGGCAATGCCGGCGGCAGCTTCGGTAATACCGCGGCCGCTGGGACTGGCTCGTTCGCCAACGCTACGACCGGCGGAGGCCACACCGGCACCGGCAGCTTCGGCCAGACCGGCAGCGGCAGCTTCGGCAACAC
>CALHWB010000018.1 GCA_938036835.1 uncultured Propionibacterium sp. | reverse complement strand
CCGACGACGAGCTACGGCTGCTCAACGAACTGCACTCGCTGGTGATGAAACGCAAAAACTTCCTGCTGCCCTGCGTGAAAGCCACCAACTGGACCCACACCAGCCCAGGACACAAGAAACGCGTCTACGACAAACCCAAACCCCCTACCAGCGCCTCCTCGACACCGGCGCTCTGGACAAGGCCACCACCCAACGCCTGGCCGCCGAACACGCGAAGCACAACCCCGCAGCGATCACCCAAGGCATCACCCGCATCCAGCAACAACTCATCAACCTCGCCGCCGCCCGCACCCGGGAAACCCGCCCCGCAACCTGAACCACGCGGACCTTTTACGTGAAGCAAGCATCAATCGCTCTCGAACCTATTGACATGAGACAAGACGCGCCCCGCCCAGCATGCCAGCCAAGCTAGCCCGGTCTGCGCTAGCCAGCACAAACCAAACGGGCAGCAGCAGCCTGGCGCAGATCGGTGGGGGACGAGACCCGAGGCCGGATCACTGACCGACGGCGTGCGGCAGATCGTCCGGGACGGGCCGTAGCCAGGAACGCGGGACCTCGGTGGCCAACGGGGTGGCCAACTCGCTAGACGACACCGGAGCGGACAGGTCGAGGGTACGCACCGAACGCGGCAGCAGCGGACGGGAGACATAGGTGGTCGGGGTCACCGGGATCGGATCCCACAACGAACCGAGGGTCTCGGGCAATTCATCGGTGATCTCGATTGAACGCTCGGTCTCCTCCACATGATCCAAAGCGTGTTCCTGCCCGGCAGAAATCATGACGGTGTGCTCCTCATTGCCGGTGGTCAATTCGGCCCGGCGTTCGGCCAGCATGCGGTTGATGCTGACCACGCTGAGCCGGCTGAGCACCAGCCAGCCGATCAGCATGCCGACCGGCAGCAGCGTCCAGATACGCGGGACGGAACTGACCGACGGCACCGCGATGCCGATCAGCACCAGCACCAGATGCACGATCATGCCATTGCGGCGCCGGCGGGTGGCGAGCCGAGCCGCCACCCGCAGATCGCGGCGCGCGGCCCGCCGGGTCAGCGGCGTCGATACCACTGCCCCGGAATCGACTAGGAATGCACCGTGATAATCATTCCCGCGGCGCACCAGCTTCATCGATTCGGCAAATTGCTCAAGCGAGCCATCGTCGATATTGCCGGGCTGCTCGCGGCGCGACAGAATCCACGGCACGAGATATGCGATCCACACGACCGCGATAATTCCGAAAACCAACCCCGTCAGCACACACCCAAATCTAGGCGCCGAGCGACCGAGGCGCATCCCGGCGCGCCGGGGTCCGCGGCATGTCCGCTGGTTCAAGACCCCGGTCTGACCTCTCGCGGCGTCCCCGGCAGCGGACCCCCAGCCAGTAGGCGATTCAGCAGCCCCTCGGGCGCCTCTTCGCGATTCAGGGCGAAGACCCGGTGATCGCGCCATTCGCCATTGATATGCAGGAATCGCGGGCGCAGGCCCTCCTCACGGAACCCCAGCTTGGCTACGACCCGCAAACTCGGGTCGTTCTCCGGTCGGATACAGATCTCGATCCGGTGCAATCGCAGTACCTGCCAGCAATAGTCACACGCCAACGCCACCGCGGCCGGAGTCAGCCCGCGTCCGGCATGTTGCTGATCTATCCAGTAGCCGATGGCCGCGCTGCGCGCCGAGCCCCACGTTATGCCGCTCACCGTCACCTGGCCGATCAGCCGGGCCCGCCGGTCTGGACGCGGACTTTGCGGCCAATCGGGATCGAACGCCAACCCCCAGGGCAACATGGTCCCCTGTTTGGCCGACTCTGCGGTGTGCCGCAGCCATTTAGCGAAGGTCTGCGCCTGCCCTTCCCCCTCGGGGGGCAAGGTGGCATCCCATTCATGAGTCCACAGATAGTTGGCTGCTCGCAGGGCATCCCAGGCGCCGTCCTCCCGACGTGTGATGGGACGCAGCACCAGCGCCCCCGCTCGCAGCAGCACCGGCCAGCGATGCTCGCCCGGGAACTCCACACCCGCCGGCAGCGGGCCGCCGCGTCCGGCCATCTCAGTCGGCCAGCAGCCAGCAGCCGATCCGGTCCCCCAACTCGACGTGGGTGGTGCCCTCGTCCAGGATCAGCAGCGCGTCTGCGGTCACCAGATCGGTGAAGCGGGGATGCTCGGGTCTGCCCAGCGGTACCGCCACCTGCTCCCCCTGCTCCTCGCGAATCACCCCGAAGCGCAGTTCCACCTGCCCACCGCTACCCACCAGATCCCCACCGGCCAGGCAGCTGACCACAGGCCGATGAACCACGGGAACACCCATCAGTTTGCGCACCAGCGGCCGCACAAAATACTGGTATCCCACATAGGCTTCCGCCGGGTCGTCGGCGACCAGAGCCAACGGAATACGGTCCTCCCCCACCAGGGCGCACCCGATCCGGCCACCCGGTTGCAGCGCAACGCTGCTGAGATCCAGCAGTCCCATCTGACTCACCACCCGCGGCAAGCGGGCCTCGTCATCCAGCAGTCCCGAGGCCACCACCAGATCGGCACGAATCAACTGATCGCTGATCGCGTCCTGTAGCTCCCGATCGGCCCCTGCACCCAACGGCACCCGCCAGACCTGGGCACCATCGGCCTTCAACGCGGCCGCCAGCAGATGCGATTCCACATCGGCCGGATCCGAACCCTCCTCGGCCACGCTCAGCACCACCACGCGCGGCCGTGGTCTAGCCAGCACCCGGTCGATGCCGGCCATCGCGAGCAGGGCGCTGCGGCGGGCATCCAACCGATCGCCGGACCGCAGCAGGGGAACGCCGGGGCGCACCTCGGACCCGGCCCAGCGCACAAACTCACCCGATCTGACCGGTTGGTCCAAGGTGAGCACATTGCCCGATACCCGGCAGCGGAGGCTCGGCACCACGGCATCGGCCCCCTCGGGCAGTATCTGACCGGCCTGCACGGCGACCGCCGACCCCACCTTGGCCACCCTGTCATCGACCCGAATACGCAGGGTGGTCCGCGTGCCGGGCAGCAGTTCCCGCAGATCCTCCGAGCGCACCGCAAAACCGCTCACGGCCACCAGATCGTCTGCGGGGACGTTCGCGTCCGCCAAGATATCCTCGCATATCGCGGTACCCCAGGCGTCCAACAGGTACATGCCGAAGGCCGGCAGCGGCTCGACCAGCGAAAGCAAATAGTCACGTTGGGCCGGCGCGGCACGGCGGCCCGATCCATCGATCGGGGCGGGCGGGTCGGGCAGCCGGGGGGTCTCGGCTACCGCGATCGGTTCGTCAGCCTCCTGCTTTGATCTGCGTCCGCGACGCTTGAACAGGGCCATGGATCTAACATAGGTGAATGGCCATCGTTGACCCGGGATCCCGAACCGAGCGAGACAAGATCCGCGCTCGCGTCAACGCCGCTCGGGAGGCCCGATCGGTGGCGCTACGGGCCGCCGACGACCTGGCGCGCAGCAAACGGGTGCTCAAGCTGATCGACGAGTTGGTACCGGCCACCCCGGACGCGGTCGTCGGCTGCTATCTGTCGCGCGAATTCGAACCCGGCACCATCGAATTGATCGCCGCGCTCTCCCAGGCGCACCCGGTGCTGGTACCCAAACTGACCCGGCAGACCGACAGCTTCGAACGCCGGCACCCCGATTGGGCCTGGTTCACCACCGTGGAAGACCTGCAGCCCGGCCCCTTCGGGATTCCGGATCCGGCCGGGCCGGGGCTGGGCGCCGACGCGCTCGGGGTGGCCAAGGTGGTCATCGCCTCGGCGCTGAATGCCGGGCCCGACGGCAGCCGGCTGGGTACCGGCGGGGGCTGGTTCGACCGGGCGCTGCTGCATCTGGCCCCCGGTGTGCCGGTGGTGGCCCTGCTGAACGATGACGAGGTGGCCCCGGTTCGTCAGCGCCCGCACGACAAACCGGTCGATTGGCTGGTCACCCCCACCAAGACCATCCGCACCAGATACTGATCGGCCCGTTGGGCGCCTGACCGGTCGATCGAACCCGGCCGCTGCCGACCCGTTGGGCGCCCGGCCGCGGGCCGCGGCCAGCTATGCCTTACCGGATGGATTGCAGCGGTGCATTTCGGGCAGGCACACCGGACGGCTATCATTGGCACTCGTGGCATGCGAGTGCCACCGGGATGCGGTCCACTGCCACGTCCCGTGCCAGTGTCGAAAGCGAAACGATGCCCACTTATCAGTACCGCTGCCAGGGCTGCCACCACGAGTTGGAGGCCTTCCAGAAGTTCACCGATGACCCGTTGACCACCTGCACGGAATGCGGTGGCATGCTGCGCAAGGTTTACAATCCGGTCGGCATCGTGTTCAAGGGCTCCGGTTTCTATGCCACCGACTCCCGCAAATCGAGCAGCGCATCGGCGGCCGCCCGGGATTCGAAGGCCACCGGTTCCGGCGGGGAAACCCCAGCCGCCAAGGATACCGGTACCGCCCAGGAATCACCGGCCAGCACCGGCACGGCGACGGCCACCACCAGTACCAGCACGACGGCGGCGGCCTGATTCGCCGGCCCGGCAGAACGCGGCCCCGATATTGCGGGGGCGCCGTGCCGAACGGCGCAGAAGCCAGCCCCCTGGTGCAGCGGTGCCGTCGGATCCGGTTCGCCGGCCCGATGCGGCTGTGCACATCGGTTCGCACAATCCAGCCTGTGGATAAGTGACGTTTCCGGCCGCGGCCGCGAACAATACCGGCATGCCATATCCCGCAATCCTGGCCCGCCTGCGCCGCTTCGCCCGTTGGCATCGCCGCCCATTGGGCATCCTGGCGGCCGGGGTGTGCCTGTTCGCCACCATCTCGGCGCTGACGCCAGACCCGCCCGAGGCCCGAGCCGTCCTGGCGGCCACCCGGGACCTGCCCGCCGGCACCCGGCTGACCGACACCGATCTGCGCCAGGTCGAGGTGCCGCTGGCCAATGTCCCCAATGGCGCCCTTTCCGAACCCGCCGAAGCGCTGGGGCGCACCATCACCGGCGGGTTGACCAGTGGGTCGATCCTGACCACGGCCAGCATCCTCAATCCGCTCGACCCGCAGGCGGGGTCGGACGAACGGCTGGTTCCGTTCCGGGTACCGGACACCGCCACCGTAGGGTTGCTGCAGGTGGGCGACCGGATAACCGTCGTCGGCGCGACGATGGATGGCGGCGCCATCGAGATCGCCCCGAATGTCCGGGTCGCTGCGCTGCCCGCCACGGACTCAGGCGCTCTGGGTGGCGATTCCGGCGCACTGGTCGTGGTCGCGGCCGATGCCGAGACGGCGGCCCGGCTTGCGGCCGCGGCCAGCCAGATGCGGCTGGCCATCGTCCTGGGTTGAAAAACATGTTGGGTGGTTGAAAAGGGCATGGTGGGTGGCGGATTCGATCCTCAATGGGTAGAGTGGCTGCGCTTCCAATAGGACGCGCCGCCTGGTGCGCCGCACCCCAAAAGAATCTACGAGGACAGTATGCAGGGATTCAAAGACTTCATCATGCGCGGCAATCTCATCGAGCTTGCCGTGGCGTTCATCATGGGCGCAGCCTTCAACAAGGTCGTCGAGAGTTTCACCGCCATCGTGTTGAGCGCCATCTCGAAGATCCTGGGTGGCCCGCCGAACTTCGACGATTTCCAGCCCGGCGGCATTCCCTTCGGCCCGTTCCTGACCCAGCTGGTCGGCTTCCTGCTGGTCGCCTTCGTGGTCTACTTCGGTCTGGTGAAACCGATGAATGCGGCACGGGACCGGATGAAGAAGGAAGAGAAGGCCGCCCCCGAGGTCACCGAGACCGATCTGCTCGCCGAGATCCGCGATCTGCTCGCCAGTAAGCAATCCTGAACCACCCGATGTGGGACGCGGCGGCAGGCCGCGTCCCACATCGCAGTCCGGCAGCCGTCGCCCCGTGGGCAGAAACCGATCATCGGCGGAACCCGATCGTCCGGCGCCGGCCGCAGGAATCAAGCGATCCAGACGCGACCGACCGGGCCACGGACACCGGCGAGACGCAAAGCACCCGCCCACCTGCCCCGGCGTTGCCGGCCGGTGGCCGCCGGACGGCCATCAATATGGGTGGAAATGCATCCCGGCGCTGGTTTGGATCGTCAGGACCGTGCCGATGGACGGCAGGCGCATCACCCCGTAGAACTCCACCTGCTCTGGGCTAAGACCGTTCTCGGCCAGACCGGCAGCCAGCGATTCGGCGATGACAGGCCCGGACAATTCCGCGATCTCGTACTCGGACTGCGACTCCGTGCGCTGCCCGCCGGCCGGGACGGCCCGCGGGCCCACACCATCGCAGGTATACCAGCGCAGCGGTTTGCCCGCCTCGGGCTTGGCGGCTCGATGATAGGCGACCTGGCATTGCGTTCCATCCGGCAACGTCCAGTTGCCCGCCTGGACGACACCGACCGACGTAGCACCGGAAGCCTGCCCCGATATGGCGATCTCGTAGACGAACTCACCCGGCACGGCCGCGTGAATCTCGGCAATCAACGCGCTGAGACCGTCCTTCCTGGTCAGATCGAGCCCAGGGCCTTCCTGGGTCAGACCATCGATGCTGGTGCTCACCACCCGGCGTCCGTCGCCGACCCCACACAACGATTCGGCGATCATCGAGCCCGACGGCGAGACGAAGGCGCGCACCTGCGGATGGTCATTGCAGCGCGAGACCAGGCTGGCCAGTTGGTTGTGCAGCGCCTCGCCCGGCAACCTGTCCGGCAGTAGCCCGCCTCTGGGTTGGCCGGCACCGGCCTGATCGGCAAGATCCGCCCCAGGCGCCCCCACCCATCTCGCCTCTCCCGGCAACAGCAACAGCACCGCGGTGTCATCGCTGTCCGGGCCGATGGTCACCGCGGCGATACGCGTGGCTCCATTGGCGCTAGCGAGTTCCGCCACCTGGCCCACCAGCGGATCCGGATCGGCGGTCAGCCGACACCCGGCCGCCAACACCACCAATCCGGCTGCCATGGCCGCAGCCCGAAGCCGCACCGACCGCAATCCGCCCACCTCCCGGTTCATCCGCCGATCCCATCACCCTAGCGACCCGGCGGATCCACCGTTTCACCGCATCCGGCTCCTGACCCGCCATCGACCGGCAAACCGCGCACCAACCCCGTCGGCATGCGGTGCCCGGTCCAAGATCGCCTGCCGGACGATCCGGTCATGTGGGCACCCCGCCATGGTCACGAGACGACATCCGGCGCCGGCCTGCGGCTGCCCGATCCCGCGGTATCCGGGCGACCGGGTCACCGCGCCCACCCCGACCGCGGCGGGCGCAGCCCACACCGCCAGCGGTGGCCGGACCAGACACATCCGGCGTCCGGCTCCGGGATCGGCCGTTCAGCCAACAGACCCATGATGGGGCGGCCGTTCGGCCTGCAACGCCCGATCCCGGGCGTCCGGCTCGACGTGTCGATCGCGCAGCCGGACGACCGGGCCCAGCCCCAACTCCGCCTCCACCGCCTGTACGGCGCTGTGCAACTGGGCCGCCCCGATATCGCCCCGTTCGGCAGCCGTGAGCGGAAACGGCCAGGGCTGGCCGGCGCCCAGCCGGGCAGCGCGGATCGCCCCCAGCCGATCACCAGACCAGCCTGCGGCGCAAAGCGCCGACGCGATCTGCGGCACCGCAGCGACCGGCGGCAACGGCACCGGCCGGCCGGTAAGCGCCCGACCCACGAGTCCGGCCAGTCCCGGACCGGCATTGGCGGTGCGGTGCCGCAGGGGATCGCCTAGGGTCGATGGCGATTCGCGGATCGCCGCCTCGGCGGTCCGGTACCGGCCGGCATCATCCGCGTGGCACGGCTCGGATGCGATATCACCCACTGCCCAGCACCGCCCCGTCCGCGACGACCTCAGCCTGCTCGGCGACCAGGTCGGCATCCCCAACGATGCGTACCCCGGCGCCGAAGGCGATATCGCCACGCACCCGCAGGGTCCGCGCCCCGATCAGGCTGAGAGGCTGGGGGATTCGCCGGTCGAAGTCTGCGATCTGGCCGTAGTATTCCCCGTCGAGATCCACTACAGGCAGCCGGTCGACGGTGGCCCGCAATCGTCCGGTGGCGGCATCGACCCGATAGCAATCCGAACGCAACAGCAGCAGCTCATTGGTCTTCTTGACCGGGACGAACCGGTCGCGCCCCACCTCGATCACCGCCACCCGGTCGAAAACCTCGATGGCGGCTCCCATCGCGGTCTCCAGTTGCACCACCTCCGGGCTATCGGCATCGCGCGGATCCACGGTTTTGAGGTTGCGGATGAGCGGCAGGCCCAGCACACCGGCCCGTTCGGTCAGCGCAGCATGCACCTTACCGAGATCCAGCCACAGGCTGTTGGTATTGAACCAGGGATGCCGCTGCTCGTCAGCGAAGTGCCTGCGATCCGCCTCGGCGGTCTGGGCGGATTCCCGCAGCACGATACGGCCATCTGCCCGGCGCACCGCCAGATGGCCCCCCTTGCGGTCGTTCACCGTCCGCCGGCAGACCTCCATGGCGAAGGCGGCCCCCGTGCCGGCGAACCACCCGGCCAGCTGTGGATCGGGAGTGGCGCCCAGGTTGTCGGCGTTGCTCACCAGGGCGTAACGGAAGCCGGCCTCGATCAGTTCCTCCAGCACCCCCGAATCGAGCAGGGACGGGTAGATATCGCCGTGCCCCGGCGGGCACCACTCCAGATCCGGGTCGGCCGGCCAGGCCACCGGGGTCAGGGTGCCGGCCAGCAGTTTCGGCTCCCGGCTCTGGACGAAATCGATCGGCAGCGAGCCGACCGCAAGCTCGGGATAGCGAGCCAGCGCGGCCAGCGATTGAGCGCGCGTGGCAAAACTGTGCATCAGCACCAGCGGCAATCGCACCCCGTGCTCCCGCCGGGCAGCCAGCACCTGGCGTACCAGCAGATCCAGGAAGCTGTATCCGTCCCGCACCGGCAGCAGGGTCTTCGGGCCGGCCAGGCCCATCGAGGTACCCAGACCGCCGTTGAGTTTGATCACCACGGTGGCGCCCAATGCCGCCCGGGCAGTCCGCGGATCCACCCGGATCTGGTCGAGATGGGCGATATCGGTCAGCGGCTCGATCGTCTCCTCGGCCAACAGACCGGTCCGGCCGGCCGCCAACTGCCGATAGCCGGCGCCGAACACCTCAATCGCCGCGGCACCCACGCCGGCCGCCCGCAGCTTTTCCAGCGCCACCGCGAGTCCCTGATCGCTCATGGTTTGCACTCTAGGGGGTGAGTCACCGGCCCGCTAGCCGAACCTGCCCGGCCATCGAACCGTGGCCGTTCCGCCGGTCACGCTCGCGAAACGACCGGCGGCACCCCGCCCAGCGATCCCTCTAGCACCGGGCGACACCCGCGGCAGAGTGGACTCGAACCGCCTAGTCGGCGCGGCGGCCCCAGCAGGAATCGAACCTGCGACACAAGGTTTAGGAAACCTCTGCTCTATCCCCTGAGCTATGGGGCCCGATAACCTAGCGTAGCCCTCGGATACGCCAATGGCCGAATCGGCGTGGCCCGGCCGCGGCCCGCGACGATGCAGGCCACCCCAGTTGCATGGCCGGTCATTCCCGGCAGTCGCTCCGCCCGGCGCCGAACCGCCCCGGAATCCTCCGGCGCCCGGCGATTAGCCGGCCAATTCCTTGGCTGCCAAACCCGATTTGTGCCCAGAATTCGAGCTTGCACTAGGAACCGGGTGAATCCGGCTTCCGGGAGCCAATCGCGTCGGGCACGGCTTGGGATGACAGCCGATCGGCCATCGCGTTCATCGACCGGGCAGCCACGAGCCAGGACGGTCTCGCTTAGGCGAATGCCCCAAACCGGTGAACCGACGGCTAGAGTTGGCATCCGGACCGGGCTCAGCTATGCTTTTAATTGAAAGCGGTTGCTGCACGATGATTTGTCTCCTGGGGGTGGGTAGACGGCTTCGGCCCCTCGAGCGGCAGCCGCTTTCCCCATCCCCAAAACCCGGCTATTTCACCGCCACGATCCGCCGTATCGGCACCGGCAACCGGACCGGCGCACCATCGACGGGAGACATCAGGTATTCGATCGCCGCCGGCAGCCGCTCGGCGGCCGATGCGCCCGGGAACAACGCCTCAAGCAACCGCCGGGCATCGTCCCGCTCGGTCACCTCGAAGGTGTACCGCTCCCGACGATCCTCCGCGCGGGTCAGCCCGGCGGCGTTAAGCAGCGGCCCCACCGTAATCTCCAGCGACCCGGTCAGCCGCGGTGGGGTGCGCAGCATGCCGGACAGGCGTCCCAGCATTCGCAAGTCGGTCGGCCCAAGCGGACGAAACGTCGGGGCTATCGCGGCAAACACCCCACCCGGCCGCAACGCCCGAGCGATTTCGGCCAACGCATCGGGCAGCGGACTGAACTCGATCAGCCCCATAGCGGTGGTTACCGCGTCCAATGAACCGGTGGCGAAGGGCAGCCTGGCCACGCTGGCCTGCACCCAAGGGCCAGCCGAGCTCCGCTGAGCCTGCTGCAACTCGGTGCGCGAGGTATCCACTCCGATCACGGTGCGCCCGGCCGCGGCCAGTTCACGACACATCCGACCCGGCCCACAGGCCAGATCGCAAACCAAGCTGGCTCGGTTTGAAACCGCCCGAGCCAGCCATTGGTAGGGAGTCTGGCGCCCCGAATACGATCTGCTCAGCACCTCTTCGTTGACCGAAGCCCGATCCGGAGTGTATTCGGCCAGCAACCGGGCCACACCGGCCACCGCCGGTTGCTGGCCGGCCGGCTCTGCTGCCGGCGCCGGCTCCGCACTGTGTACCATGGTCAAACCCTACCCGCCCTATCCGCCGGCTTAGGCACCGGCCGCATCCGGCCAGCCCCGCCGCACCGGTCCGGCAGCCGTCAGCCGCACGGCGGCGGGTTACGCCGACCGGTCGGTGACCCATAGTCCAGCGGCCACCGCCCGGTCGATGCGCACCACCCCGTCCGGCCCGCGCACCTCGATGTCGCTGCCCAGCGACAGGGCATCGAATTTGCTGCCCGGCCGCAGGCCAACCGCTACCAGCCCGGCCAGGGCCGGCTCATCGGCCTGCACACCCTCACTCATCCTGGCCATCTCGTAGCCGGCCACGTCCGCGCCAAGCACATCGGTCAGCTTGCGGACCCCGACCCGGAACAGGTCCGGGTCGAACTCCCCGTCTTCGGGCGGGATCGGGCAGCCGTAGGGGGAAAGTATGGGATCCTCCAGCAACTGAGCCAGCCGGTCCTCCACCAGATCGCTCAGCACATGCTCCAGCTTGCAGGCCTCCTCATGCGCCTCTGCCAATTCGAGGCCGAGCACATCGCACAGCAGCCGCTCGGCGAGCCGGTGCTTACGCAACACGCTCCGGGCACGCTGCCAGCCGGTTCGGCTCAGTTCCAGTTTCCGATCGCCTCGTACCCGCACCAAGCCGTCACGCTCCAGCCGGCCGACGGTTTGGCTGACCGTGGGCCCGGACTGGTGCAATCGTTCAACGATTCGAGCACGCAGCGGCTCGGTGCCCTCCTCGCGCAGTTCGATGATGGTACGCAGATACATCTCTGTCGTATCGATCAAGTCATTCATCCGACGTCCCTTCTCCGCTGCGAGCCCATCGGCAGCCCCGCGCATAGCATGCTGGGATGAGCTCCGATTTCGAGGTGGCCCACCGCACCAGCGTAAGCCCTGAACGGCTGCCAGGGTGGCTAATACGTTTCGCCGAGCGGCACGGCGACTTCGCCTCGCGAGTCGTCCCGGATGCCCTGTGGCTGACCGCCCAGGACGGGGCGCGAGCCCGGCTCGTCAATCGATGGGAGCCCTGCACAGCCGGCACGGCCGACGATTTCGTGGTTCACGTCGGCCGGCCTCGGCTGTTCGGGCTGTTGCTGGTCCGCAAGGGGGCGGATGCTGTCGGGGTGGCGGCCGGCGGCGAGCTGATCGCCCACCGGGTATCCACCCATCATGTGCAGGGCCGGACCGGTGCGGGCGGTTGGTCGCAGCAGCGCTACGCTCGCCGGCGAGCGAACCAAACGGCCCGGGCCTATCGATCGGCGGCGGACGATGCCTGGGAGGTGCTCGTCCCGCACCTGGCCGGATTGGTCGCATTGGTGACCGGAGGCGACCGGGCCGGTGTGCTGGCAGTGCTCGCCGACCCGCGGCTTGCCAAGATTGCAGGTCTGGCGCAGCGCCATCCGATCCTGCCGGTGCCCGAGGCCCGGCTGACGGTGCTGGTCGCCGCCGCCCAGACGGCCAGGAAGGTTCCGATCGAACTGAACGCCGGGGCCATCGTCCGGCACCAGGCGGCCGGCTGAACCGTCCATCCCGGACGCCGGCCATCGGCTACCGTGGCGGCACCGGCCACCGCACGGCCAGGGCCGCTCGGCTCAGTGCTCTGCCCGCCGCGTCCGCCTACCGCGTTCGCGGCCCGCGATCACTCCAGCGCATGCGGACAAGACGGCGGCCACTCCGATCGCGATCAACGTTTTGCCTCGGCTGATGCCGGTGGTCTTGCCGGGTGGGGGTGGGACGGGACTGGGTGTGGGTGTGCCAGTCCCGGTTGGGGTCGGCTCGGGTGTCGAGACGGTGGGTGTGGGTGGCTCGCCGGGAGGTGCCGAAGGGCCCGCCGGCAGATCTGCGAATTGGGTGGGTATATCGGCGCCGATGAGCTTGTCGTCGCTCATGCTGCCCAGTTGCAGTCCCAACCCGTCCAGGGATTGGGTGACCGATTCGCCCCGGGCCTGCCTAGGCGCCTCGACCGCGGCAGTCACCACGTAGTTTTCCATGTCGAACACGTACAGGCCGGTGTAGCTGCGCAATACCGCGGTGGTGGGCCCCACAAAGGTGGCATCGGTGATGTTGGCCGGCGTCTCGGCCATCGGCTCCAGATAGATATCGCCATAGCCGCCCGCCGGCGCCTGACCCAGGTAAAGCCTGCCGGGATTGCCGAAGGTGATCACCCAGAAGTTACCGCGCGGGGAAACCATGAACGCCTTGGCATCGTGCGGGCCGTCGGGATAGTGCAGGGTCCACGACGATACCGGCGAAACCACACCCACTTGGGGGTTGTCCACCCGCAGGATCTGCACCGCCGGCCGGGACCGTTGAACGTCCCCGGTATCGGCCAGGTAGACCAGCCCGTTGTAGACCTGAACCGATTCCACGGTGGAAATGGCGGCATCGAAACCCACCGAGCCGACCGGGGCGCCGGCCATGTCTATTGCCGAAACCCTTGAATCCTGGGGTACGGCGCCGATCAGCCAGTAGACGCCACGACCGGTATCGGCGGCGATGCCCGCGCAATCACGCAGCGCCGGATCGCCGATGGTGGTGGTGCCGCCCGGGGCGGCGGCCGCCGGCGGCATCATGCCCATGACCGACACGAACGCGACGGCAGCGGCCAGCCAGCCACATCGCCTCACCTCGCACCTCCCGCCGGGCACCGCTCCTGAAGGGCAGTCTAGAGTGCTGGCGCGGGACTTGTCGCGGCGGTTGCCGGCCCGGTACCGGCCGATCGGCCAGCTGCAGCTTGTCGTCGCGGCTCCCAAGGCGAGACTTGAGCAGTAGCGTTGGCGTATGGCACAGATGATGCTGTTCGCCCTGGGCATCACCGAGTTGCGGGATATCTTCGGCGCCGCCCCGGAGTTGGCCGACCGCCTCCGGGCGGCCGCCTGTGCGCGCCTGCCACCCCTCACCCGCAAACAGCCCGGGCGAGGTTCCCTGCTCGGACGCATCGGGCCGATCCTCAAACGACCGATCGAACCCACCGCTCCGATCCCTGACCGGCCGGCGGAGTTCGATGTGGAGAATCTGCTGGCGGCCCGGACGGTGGCCCCCGGCCGGCTGGCCTATGCCTGGCAGATCACGCTCGGGTGGCTGGCCGACCTGAGCTGGGGCCAGATCGAACTCGAACTGGACGAGCGCGGCCTGACCCAGGTCGAGTTCGATCTGGCCAGGGCGGGATTGCCCGCCCGTCTGGGGTTGGAGAGACTGCTCCAGGGCAATCCGCAGGTGCCCCTGCAAACGCCCCCAGGCCAGCGTTTCGGCTACGCCAAGCATGCCCATGTCGAACAGACCCGCAGCGCACTGGCCGAGATCGAAGCCGAAGTGCCCGAGCAGTCCCGGCCACTGGTCGCCAGGCTTCTGGAATTCCTCGGCCGCTTCGCGGCGTGGGCCGAACTTGCCGAGCAGGCGGGACGGCCCGCTCCCGATCTGATCGTGGTGTGGCCCCAGGCCCGCGGCTGAACCCGCGAGCCAGGCCGGCCCACCCGTGGGCGTCCCAACCTAATGGCAGCCGGCCGATGCCGCGGCCGCTGGCTCGCCAACGGCATGGCGGCTAGCCGCGCCGGCCGGGAAGCCGGTGGCACCCGGCAACGGTCGCGGCGGGGCAGCCGGCCTCAAGGCACGGTTCAGCCGAGCCAGCTAGAGATCAGGCCCTGCATGAAGTAGACGACGAACAAGACCGCGACCACCCACATCAGCACATGCACCTCGCGCGGCTTTCCCTTGAAGACCTTTAGCGCCACGAAGGAAATAAAACCGGCACCGATACCAACGGTGATCGAATAGGAGAACGGCATCAGCACAATGGTCAGGAAGGCCGGCATCGCCAACTCCAGGTCGGACCAGTCGATCCGGGTGATCTGGGCCATCATCAAGAAACCCACCAGGATCAGCACGGGAGCCACCGCCTCCGACGGCACCATGTTCACCAGTGGACTGATGAACAGCGCGATGATGAAGGCCCCGCCGGTCACCACCGAGGCCAGGCCGCTGCGGGCCCCCTCGGCGACCCCCGCGGTGGATTCCACATAGCTGGTATTGCTGGAGACCGAGCCCAGACCGCCAGCCAACGCGGCGATCGAATCGACCAACAGGATTTCGCGCAGGTGCGGCGGCTCGCCCCTGGCATTCAGCAACTGGCCCTCGGAACCGACCGCGACCACGGTGCCCATCGTGTCGAAGAAGTCGGCCAGCATCAGACTGAACACCAGCATCACCGCGGTCAATGCAGCACCGATACTGAAACTGCCATCCGGTGCAAAACCGCCCAGCGGATCCACCTTGCCCAGCAGGGTCAGGTCGGGAGTGACGAAGGCCGCCCAGCCCGGCCAGCTCGGCACGTTCAGCGCCCAGCCGGATGGGTTGGCACCCTGATCCTGGGGACCGATTCTGAAGATGGCCTCCAGGATCACCGCCAGCATGGTGCCGATACCGATCGCCCACAGCATGGCGCCCCGGACGCGCCGCAGATGGAGCAGCAGCACCAGGAACAGGGTGAGCACGAACACCGCGATCGGCCAGCCGACCAGGGAGCCGTGGATACCCAATTGCAGCAGGGGGCTGCCAGGGCGGACGATACCGGCGTCGGCGAGCCCCACCAGGGTGATGAACAGGCCGATACCGACGCTGATCGACACCCGCAGGTTCTGCGGCACCGCACGGAAGACGGCCTCCCGGAAACCGGTCAGCACCAGTATCGAGATGGCCAGGCCTTCCATGACCACCAACCCCATGGCCTGCGGCCAGGTCATCTGCGGTGCGATCACATAAGCGAGCATCGCGTTCAGTCCCAGGCCGGTGGCCAGGCCGATCGGGAACCGGCCAACCACCCCCATCAGGATCGTCATCAGCCCGGCGATCAGGGCGGTGGCGGCCGCGACCATGCCGATCGACTGCCCGACGGCTGCCTGGTCGACCACGCCGGCCGCGGCATCGGTGAACTTGGGGGATCCCGAGATCAGATTGCCGTTCCTGTCGACGGCGGTGCCAATGATCAGCGGGTTGAGGGCCAGGATGTAGGCCATCGTGAAGAAGGTCACCAGACCGCCACGGATCTCCCGGGCGAGCGTGGAACCCCGCGCAGCGATCTCGAACCAGCCGTCAATAGTCGAACTGTTTTCCGCCTCGCGGACGCGCGGCGCTCCCTTGGGAGATTTCGTCACCATGGGCGACATGGTAGGGGATCGATCATGGTGACCCTGACCGGATCCACCGCCGCGGGGCGTGCCGGACGCTCAGGGACGCGGCGCCGGGCGTGGTCACGGCCGATGGCGGTGCGCCGCCGGGTGCGTGCAGGCGGTCCGCCCGGCCTCAAGCCACCCCGCATGGCACTCTTCTAGGATTGGGGGCATGCCCGACTCGAAGCCGTCCACCCGACCGGCCCCCCTGGAGGCCCTGCACCGTGATGCGGTGGCCGAGTTCAGCATCGGTACGATCGGGTTCGCGGTGGCCTGCGTGGTGCTGCTGGTGGGACGCCACAGGTTTGCTGTGCCGGACTGGTGGTTGCAGGTCTGCGCGACCGGGCTGGTCATCGGCTGCGTGGCCACGGGCTACTGCCGATGGCGTCGCGACAAGCGGGCCCGCGATGCCGCTCGGGGAATCCCGGCCCCGACCGCCTGAGACCGGCCGCCGTTGCTACGCGGCCCGCGAGACCGGCCGGCCCCGGCCAAAACCATCCGGTCGCCGGTCGCCCGGGCCGAGGCTCAGTCGAACAGCGACTTGTCGTAGGTTATGGTGTCCAGCACCGGCTCGGGCAGCCGGACGCCACGTTCGTCGGCCACCACATCGGAGTGCCCACCACAGCCATGGTCGACCGCCACCACCCGGCCATCGGCCGGAGAGTACTCGTTCGCGCAGACCCCGAATAGACGGCCCAATGCCCCACCGAGCCGGACGAAATAGGCGCAGCCGGCGCAGTGCCCCGGAGCCTGCCGCGCCGTCGGGGTATCAGGCCCACCGGAGCCGGACAGCCAGCGCTCGGCTGCCCTGCGACGGCCGTCGGGAGACAGCACCCGCTGCCGCCCCAAACCCAACTCGGTGACGATCGCCCTGGTCAATGCCCATTCGGCGGGATCGGCGTCCGGGGCGAGCTCTCCGCCGGTGTAACCGGGTTCGAGCCGTGGGTCGTTATCCGGGGTGGGTAGCAGCGTCCCCGGGGCCAGGTCGCCGGGTCGCAGCCGATCGACCCACGGCACCCAGGCGGGCGCCAGTAACGATTCCGCCCCGGGCAGCAACACGACCTCGTTGACCGTGGCATAGCGTGCCCGCGAGGCGCGTGCCATGGTGACGGCCCAATACCAGCCCTGATAGCCGGGATGCGGGCAGGAGAAATAGTGGGTGGCCAGCCGGACGCCCTCCTCGGGGCGGGTGCCCAGATACTCGCCGACCCCGAAATCCTCGGCGACCTCGACCGCAGCGGCCCGAGCGGACTCGACCGCGTCGGCGATCAACTGATCGACCTCGTTCACAGTTCCAACTCATCCGCCACGGCCCGCAGCATGCCGGCGAGTTTGGTGGCCTGCGCCGGGCTTGGATAGCGCCCATGCCGGTACCCATTGCCCACCTGATCGAAAACCTTGATCAGATCCTCGAACATGACCGCGAGCTGCGCGGGCTTCTTGCGGGACGCCTTCGACAGCGACGGCGGCGGTTCGACCAACTGCACCGAGAGCGCCTGCTCGCCTTTGCGTCCCTCGACCACGCCGAACTCGACCCGTTGACCGGGTTTGAGACTGGTCACGCCCTTGGGCAACGCATCCGAGCGCACGAACACGTCGCCACCGCCATCTTTGGCGATGAAGCCAAAGCCCTTCTCCGCGTCGAAGAACCGCACCTTGCCGCTGGGCACCACTACCTCACTCGTCTACAGGGTGCACGCCTCCGCGTGCACGCCACAACATTATCGGTCCCTACCCCAACCGCACCATGCCAGCCCCGGATTCCGCATCGCCCAGACGGGCTCGCCGGCTCCGTGCCAGGGACACCCAGCCGGGTTCACGCAGTGGATCTCTCCTGGCGGCCTGCCTCCTGCCGGGTGCGCCTAGACTGGGCAGTATGACTCAGCCCGTTGCGGTTCCGATCCTGGGACAGGATGAGCCTGCGGGCCAACCCTTCGGGTTCGCCAGTCCGCAGGTCTTCCCGCTATCGGCGGCCGAGCCGCGCACCCAGCCGACCCCCAGCGGCGGACCGGCCCCCGACGATTTCGCACCGCCCCAGACGGCTACGGTGCCGCTGGAGTCGATCGGCCCCACACCCGAGCCCCCACGAAATCCAACGGAACCCTATCTGGGGGACGCCCCACCCCCCACGAATACCACCTGGCGTCCCGATCAGCCATTCACCACCCTGAACGCGATGCCGGCCGCACCGCAGCCCAGCGTCGACCCGGCCGTCCTGCCGCCGCCCAGCGGCCCCCCGGTCCGATTGGCTGCGCCGCCGGCACCCATTCCGGCAGTGAATCCCTATCCGGGCCATGTCTACCCGGTCAATCCCTATGCGACCGGCCCATACTCCTATCCGGGTAATATCGGCCCCCACCAGATCGGCCACCCCCAGCGCAACACCTTCGTCCGCGTCTTGAACCGGGCCAATGGATTTGTGGTCGGTGCGCTGGCCTGCGGTCTGCTGTTCGGCACCATCAGCCTGGCGGTACTGCCGATCGCCTTGATCGTCTCGCTCGTCACGAAATCGGCCGGCCGGGGGGCGCTGGCCGGTTTCACCGCCCTGTGGTCCGGCATCGTTGCGATCTGGTGGAGCGGCTATATCGGCCTGTACCAGTTGCAATCGATCAGCCAGTTGCTGGCGTTGCTGAGCCTGGGCAGTGTGCTCCTGGCCGCGTGGATGGCGGTCCGGCCGCAGTACTGATCATGGATCCGGGGCCGGTGTTTCCGACAAATCTGGCGACGTTCGGGGTGACCCGGCTTGCCAGGCTGTTGCGCTCGCGACCGGATCTGGCCGATCCCGTTCCGCGCAACCTCACCGAGCTGGTGCAGCGCGCCAGCCGGCCCGCATCGGTGCTGGCCGCATTGCGCCGGCTGGACGACCGCGCGCTTCGGGTGGTGATCGGCCTGGCCGCCGGCGCCGATCCGGAGTTTCTGGATCTGGCCGCCGGCAACCGGCTGACGGCGGTGCTCGGCCAGTTGGCCGAGCTGGGCCTGGTGGGCGGTACGCCACCCCGATTGGGCGCTGCGGTGGTGACGGCGCTGGGGCCCAATCCCGGCGGCCTGGCGAGGCCAAGCCGCCATCCGATACCCGCCGACGAGCTCGCCGGACTACTGGCCGAGCTGCCGGCGGCGGAATGCCGGGTGCTGGCCAGGCTGGTCTGGGGGCCGGCTACCGGCCGGTTGCGAAACGCGGAGCGCGTCATCGGCACCGGCACCGCCCGCGGGCCCGTGGAACGGTTGCTGGTCCGCGGCCTGTTGCGCCCGGTGGCCGCCGACACCGTCGAATTGCCCCGCGAAGTTGCCCTGCTATTGCGCACCGACCGCCGGTTCTGGGCCCGCCCGGCGTTGCCGGGCGGGGTACCCGGGGCGGAGACCGAGCCGGTACGTCCCCTCGATGTGCCGGAATCCCGGCGGGTGGCCAGGACGCTATTGACCACCGGCAGCGGGCCGGGCCTGCTGGCCCAGGCCCACAGCCAGGACCGCTGGGTAGCACTGGAGTATGCCGCCGAGGATGGCCTGACCCATCGGGTGGTCGTCCGGGTGCTGACCATCGGCCAAGGAATGGCCTGGCTGGTGCGTCGCCACGGCCGGCGACTCAATGTCCCGTTGAATCGGGTGGTCGGCGTCCGCTTGGGGAAGCGAGTCGTCATCAGCGACCTGGGCAGCGAAACCGCCGCCGGCCGGGTGGCCCAGCCGGACCGGGTCGGTGCCGATAGCCCACCAGACGAGGACGACGGGACGGCATCGCAGACCCGGACCGAACCCGATCCCCGGCGGTAGCCGCTCCGGAGGTCACCTGTCTGGGGTTCACCGTCAACGAACGGGACGCCGATCCCGTGCGCGCCCGGCCCGGTGACCGGCCGGGCGGCAGGTCACCTTTCATCCGGATAGCGGTGGGCCCGCCCATCGTCGGGCAGGACGACGGCTCCGGTCAGCTTCGCAGGAGCATCGAAGGTCCAGTCCCCCAGCACCTTCAGGCTGGTCACCGCGCGAAGCGAAGGCAGCACCACGATGCGGTCGTCGAAATCGGACAGCAGCCTGTAGTAGCGGGGATCGAGCTCGACGCGGGGAATCGGGTGGACGACCGACCGCAACCGGCCGTCATCCCCGAGTTCGAACACGTCCGAACGCACCAGCAGCAGCTCATTGGTGGTCTTCACCGGCAGGAAACGGTCTCTGGGCACCACGATGGCCCGTGAATCGTCGAACACCTCGATCGCGGCCCCCATCGCGGATTCGAGCTGGATGACCTGCGGCGAGGCCGGATCGGTCGGATCGACGGTCTTGATGTTGCGGATCAGTGGGAGCCGCAGGTTGCCGGCCCGCTCGGCCAATAGCCTGCGCAGCCGGCGCAGATCGAGCCACAGGTTGTTGGCGTGGAAATAGGGATGCACTCGCTCGTCGGTGAAACACTTCAGATCCGCCGGAGAGGTTTGGGCGGTGTCCCGCAACACCAACCGGCCGTCGGAGCCGCGCACCGCCAGATGACCGCCCTTGCGATCATTCGGGGTGCGCGGGCAGATCTCGGCCGCATAGGCCGCCCCCGAATCGGCAAACCAGCCGGCCAGCTTCGCATCGGGGGCCGCCCCCAGGTTGTCGCCATTGGCCACGCTGGCGTACCGGAAACCCCTTGCCAGCAGGGTATCCAGCAGACCCGATACCCACAACGCCGGGTAGATGTCGCCATGCCCGGGCGGGCACCATTCGAGTTCGGGATCGGCCGGCCAGTCCACCGGGCGCAGACCGGCGGCCAGCAGCTTGGGTTCTCGATGCTGCAGGAAGTCGAGAGGCAGCCCAGCGACCGGAAGGTCACCATGGCGAGCCAGCGCGGCCAGGGTGTCTTGCCTGGTGCGGAAGCTGTTCATGAACAGCAGCGGCAACCGGACGCCATGGGTGTGCCGGGCATGCCGCACCTGCTGGACGATGAGATCGAGGAAACTCCTGCCGTCACGTACCGGCAGCAGCGTTTTGGCGGCGTCCAGGCCCATCGAGGTGCCCAGTCCACCGTTCAGCTTGATGATCACCGTCTGGGCGAGGGCGGCGCGGGCCCGGTCGTCAGGCACCGCGACGTCGGCCAGCTTGGGTGGGTCGAGCAGGGGCCGGATCGAATCCTCCGCGATGATGCCGGTGACTCCCCGCCGGCACTGCCGGTACTGGTCGGCGAACACCGCGACGGCCGGCTCGGCCACGCCGGCCCGGCGCATCCGGGCGATACAGCGATCCAGGGCATCCTCCGGGCCGGTTTCCGGCCTGGTCACGACCGCGCTCCGCCGCGCCTCGAATCCGGCGTACCGGCCGCGGCGCCGTCTCGGGCGGCCGCCCGGGCCACCGGTGTCGCCGGGGCGGGTAGCACGGTCGCGCCGGGCACCGCCCGGACCGTGCAGATGCCCGGCTCGGCAAAACCGGCGCCCCGGTAGGCGCGCCGAACGGCCCGACCCACCTGCGCGATCGCCTCCTGCTCGGTCAACGCGATCACCGAACCGCCGAATCCGCCGCCGGTCATGCGGGCACCCAGCGCCCCGGCCCGCACCGCGGCGGTCACCGCGGTGTCCAGCTCGGGAGTCGAGATCTCGAAGTCATCGCGCATCGAGGCGTGCGAGGCGAGCAGCAGATCGCCGATGCCCCGGGGAGCCCCGGCACGCAGCATGGCCGCCGTAGCCAGCACCCGCTGGTTCTCGGTCACCACATGACGGACCCGCCGGAAGGCGACCTCGTCCAGCGCATCTGCCGCGGCGGGCAGATCCGGCACCGCCAGATCGCGCAGCGCCCGGACGCCGATCGCCGCCGCAGCATGCTCGCAGGCCGCCCGCCGGTTGCGATAGCCGCCATCGGCGTGGGCGTGGGCCACGCGGCTGTCGATCACCACCACCCCGAGGCCGGCCGCCGGCAACCCCAACGGCACCAATTCGATGGCCAGGCTGCGGCAGTCCAGCAGCACCGCGCAGTCCGGGCCGCCCGACAGGGCGGCGGTCTGATCCATGATGCCGGTCGGCGCACCGACCACCACGTTCTCGGCCCGCTGGCCCACCCGGGCCAGGCTGCGGCGGTCCAGGCCGAGTCCCCACAGTTCGTTGAGCGCGACACCGATGGCGGTCTCGATGGCCGCCGAACTCGACAGCCCGGCCCCAACCGGCACATCGGAGGCGAAGGCCACCTCGAATCCGGGCAGCGCCGTCAGGTCGGCGCCTGCCTCACCTAGCGCCCAGACGATCCCCAGCGGGTAGCCGGCCCAGCCCGACCCGGTGCCGGTGGCCTGGCCGAGCCGGTCGAGCTGGCTGTGCACCACTCCGGGAGCGAACTCGGTGACCAACCCGATCTGCCGGTCGGGACGCAGCCGTGCCGCGGCGCAGGTGACGCGATCGATGGCGAAGGGCAGCGCGAAACCTTCGTTGTAGTCGGTGTGCTCGCCGATCAGATTCACCCGCCCCGGGCCTCGTCCGAGAAGCTGGGGTTGCCCCCCGAACGTCGCAGCAAACAGGGCTGCCGCCCGCCGGGCGGGGTCTTGCGGCTGCCGCTCGCCGGGCATCAGCCGTTTCCCCGGGTGGCTGCCGATGCGGGGTCGCCAGCCGCCCCCAGCCGGGCCGGCGGCGGTACCCGATCGCAGCCGCGGTGGCCAAGCCGGACCGGGACGGTGGATTCCTCCATGTCCCCCCAATCGACGGGTCCGGGCTGACCTGCGGCATCGAGCAGGCCGGCCAGTTGGGCCGGCCACACCGTGATGCCACCCAACTCGTCCAGCCTGAACCAGCGCGCTCCGGCGATGGTGGCCCGCTCCTCGGCGGTGAATCCGGTGGTGTCCGGCTCGAAGACCGCCGGCAGGTCGAGCGCAAAGAATTCCTCGGCCTGCACCAGCACCTGGTCGCTATAGCCGTGCCGCACCACCCGGCGGGCCAGCGGCCCCACCAGATCCGAGGCGGCCACCTGTAGGCCGGTCTCCTCAAGCAGTTCGCGGACGGCCGCGGCCCGGAAGTCTTCGCCGGTGTCCAGTCCGCCGCCCGGGGTGACCCACCATCCGGAGCCGGGCAGGCCGGGATCGGTATCGGCCAGCAGCAGCACCCGCCCGGCGGCCCGGACGACCACCCGGGCGGCCCGCCGGGTGCGGAGTGGCCGCTGCGGGGGCGGCACCGCAACAAGCGGACGACGATCCTCAACGCTCATAGCGGCAGCCTAGACGCCGGCGCCGCCAGGCCGGTGCCGGAACCGGGCGTCACCGAACCGTCCGCCTGCCGCAGCTGCCCGGCGCCGCGGTCACCGCCGGGCCGGTTCGGAGTCCAGGACGATCCGCCAGCTGCGCACCAGCGCGGTGGCCACCCCGGCCGAGAAGTCCCCGCCGGGACGCGCCTGTGGCCCGATCTGGAAGCTGTGCACTCCGGCCCTGCTCAGCCAGGCCACATGTTCGGGAGTCAGGCCGCCGCCTGCCATGATCAGCCCGGCGATCCGCTCGTCCTGGCGGGCCCGGGCCAGCAGGTCCTCCAGTCCTACCGCGAGGCCCCGGCTGGAACCGGCGGTGAGCACCTGATCGAGGCCCGGTAGGCCCAACAGCCGACGCCAGGCGTCATCGGGGTCCAGGCTGCGGTCGATGGCATGGTCGAAGGTCCAGGGCCAGCCGCCGCCGGCGGCCAGTTCGGTTATCACCTCGACATCGACGGCGGAATAGCCATCCAGGAAGCCGAGCACCATGCCTTCGGCGCCGGCGGCCAGATAGCTCGCCGCCAGGCCGTGCAGCCGGGCCATCTCGCCGCCATCGGTTCGATAGCCCTCCCGCAGCCGCAGCAGCGGCCTGATGGGCACGGTGGTGACCGCCCGGACCCGCTCGACCAAGCCAGGTTCCGGGGAGGTGCCCTGGCCGGTCAGCCCGCCGACCAGCATCAGCCGGTCGGCACCGCCGTCCTCGGCCCGCCGGGCGTCCCCGGCGCCGAGCACCACAACCTCAAGCAGACCTGCCATGTCACCATGCTGCCGCCCGGCAGCGGTTTTGCCCAGTACCCCCGCCGGTGGCAGTCGGCGGCCCGGCCGGGCGTCCAGGCACGACGCCGCCGACCGGCAGGTTTCAATCCTCAGGGATCCCCGGACCGGATACCGGGCGCCGACTGCGCTGCCGGGCAGCTCGATCCCGATTGCCTATCCTTGGACGGCCAGCGGCTCCCAACGGCCCTCGGGGTCGAATGTGAAACCGGGCGGCGCCGGTGCATCAAGCTCTAACACGAGCCGCAGGTGCGCTGGGGCACCAGGCGCCACTCGATCCACGGTGACATCTGTGACGCCCGATGCCATTAGCTCACCCATACTGGGGGCCAGCAGGCGGGGTACCCAACCAAGCGGAACGTCTTGAGCCATCACCAGTACCGAGTTCGCATCCTCTGGGTTGTCCGGTTCGGGTTCCAGGTGCAGCCTTAACCCGGCCCGCAGCCCATCCAGTGCCCGATCCTGCTCCTCGCGCGTCACCCGGATCGTACGCCCGCGCAGGGTGGCCCGGTATCCGGGAATGTGCCGGATACCATTGCACAGGAACTGGGCTCGCGCACGACCGTCTTCCGCCGTTGGCAGGCGCATGAACTGCAGGGTGTCGCCGGCGCGCCCGCCACCGGATGCCACCACCTGCTCCCATGGGGTCGCATGGCCGGCAGACAACCCGAGCATCCCCACGTACTGCTCGAAATCGGGCCGCCTGGGCGACATGACCCGCTGCTCCAGCAACGCCGGCAGTTGGTCACTCGAATAGACCTCGGTCAACTCCGGGTAGCCGAGCAGGGGCCGGAAGTCTTCGATGTCTCTCGCAGCCTGGGTGTAGCAGAACCGGAACTGGTTGCCCACATGGGCGAGCCGACCGACCGGGAAGATTTGTCGGGTTCTGGGATGCTGCCACATGACCAGCAGTTCGCCATCGCGCGCTTGCGAACCATGCTTCGTGGTTGTGGGATCAAGAACAGCCGAGCGCATCGCGTACCCTCCCAAGATTCAGGTCCAGTAGTTCACTGACAAACTTAGATTCGGTGGGTGACATTCCCTGGAGCGCGCCGATGATTTCATGGATTGATGCTAGTTTAAACTCCTTGAGACGGTCACGCCACCAGCTAGCCACAGCGGGGTCAACCATCTCCATTGCCTCCGCTGCCAGCTTGACTAGCGTCACCGGCCCGCGGCTTTCGCTGTGTTCGAAGCGCTTCGCCTTTCCCCTACAGGCAAACGCCGAAAGCTCTTCGCGGTTCCGTAGCATGGCCTCGCGCTTTGAATCCAGCAGGTTGTGGCCCAAGCTGCTGCCGTGGTCGTAGGACGCGGCCAGTAGGTCCCTGCCGGTTGATAACTGCGCGCGCAGTACGGCCCAGTTATCCTCATGCCGATCCTGGTTGGCGATGATGGCGTCCAGGATGAGGAAACCCACGAACACGTCGAAGCCGCTCCAGGAGCCGTCACCGGCAAATGATTCAGGGGGTCCGATTCTGCTAAGCGCTTCCCGGATGTTCTTCAGATGGTGTCCCGGGCGCTTGACTCCAGGGCAAGGGTCACGAGCCTTGGCCTCGTCACGAACCTCGTCCTTGGGGCGATAGCGCACATAGCCGGGAACTCCCAGACTCTTGAGGTAGTCGCCGCCCGCCACGAAGTCATAGCCCGACGACCTCACGTTATAAGACAGCGAGCCCCGTCTTCCCGCTCGCCGGCACAGTCGCGTTTTTGCGCACGGCACACCGAGCGATTCCCCTACTCGGGAGGCGATCACTTCGGCCCAATCGGTGCCGGGAACCGATCCGTTCTTGTGGCCGGGCACATCCTTGTGCAGCCAGAGATCGTCACGCTTACCGGGCTCGACCAGCCAACTAACTTTAGCTTTTGACGAACCGACCGGCTCGCGGTAGTCCTCGCACCAGTCGGACACATCGACGCGCTCACCCCAGTCGTCCCCGGACCACATGACTGCAAGTCTTTCAGGTGCGGCCCGCTACCGGAAACGTGCAACGCGATAGCGGTGAACCATAACCATGGCCTGTTGTCCATCGTGGCCCGGTCATGGCCCACGAAATGGTTCGCCCCGGGAACGCCGCAGGGGCGGTCTCCGGTGGGAGACCGCCCCTGCGCGCGAACCGATCGATCAGTACATGCCGTCCATGTCGCCACCGCCGGGAGGCATCGCGGGCGCCTTCTCCGGCTTGTCCGCGATGACGGCCTCGGTGGTCAAGAACAGCCCGGCGATGGAGGCCGCATTGGCCAGCGCCGAACGGGTCACCTTGGTCGGGTCGATGATGCCGGCCTTGACCATGTTGACGTACTCGCCGGTGGCCGCATCCAGGCCTTCACCGGCCGGCAGGCCACGCACCTTCTCGGCCACCACGCCGCCTTCCAGACCGGCGTTTACCGCGATCTGCTTCAGCGGAGCCTCGACCGCAGCCAGCACGATCTGGGCACCGACCCGCTCCTCGGCGCTCAGCGCGGACAGCTCGACCGACTTGGCGGCCTGCAGCAGGGCCACACCGCCACCGGGCAGGATGCCCTCTTCGACGGCCGCCTTGGCGTTGCGCACGGCGTCCTCGATGCGGTGCTTACGCTCCTTCATCTCGACCTCGGTAGCCGCGCCGACCTTGATCACCGCGACGCCGCCGACCAGCTTGGCCAGCCGTTCCTGCAGCTTCTCGCGGTCGTAGTCGGAATCGGAGTTCTCGATCTCGGTGCGGATCTGCTTGATGCGCCCCTGGATCTGGTCGGCATCCCCCGCGCCCTCGACGATGGTGGTCTCGTCCTTGGTTACGGTGACGGTGCGCGCCTTGCCGAGCAGTTCCAGATCGGCGGTTTCCAGCGACAGGCCAACGGTCTCGCTGATCACCTGGCCGCCGGTCAGCACGGCGATGTCGGCCAGGATCGCCTTGCGGCGATCGCCGAAGCCGGGAGCCTTGACGGCGACCGACTTGAAGGTGCCGCGGATCTTGTTGACGACCAGGCCAGCCAGGGCCTCGCCATCGACATCCTCGGCGATCACCATCAGCGGGCGCCCGGTCTGCTGCACCTTCTCCAGCACCGGCAGCAGGTCCTTCAGCGAGGAGACCTTGCCGTCCACCAACAGCACGTAGGGCTCTTCGAGCACGGCCTCCATGCGCTCGGTGTCGGTGACGAAGTAGCCGGAGATGTAGCCCTTGTCGAAGTTCATGCCTTCGGTGAACTCCAGTTCCATGCCGAAGGTATTGGATTCGTCGACGGTGATGACGCCTTCCTTGCCCACCTTGTCCATCGCCTCGGCGATCTTCGCGCCGACCTCGGGGTCACCCGCCGAAATGGACGCGGTCTGGGCGATCTGTTCCTTGGTCTCGACCTCGGTGGAGACGGCGGCCAGTTGCTCGGTGATGACGGTGACGGCCTTGTCGATGCCGCGTTTGAGTTCCATCGGGTTGGCCCCCGCGGTCACATTGCGCATGCCCTCGCGCACCATCGCCTGGGCGATGACCGTCGCGGTGGTGGTGCCGTCGCCAGCGACATCGTCGGTCTTCTTGGCGACCTCCTTGACCAGTTCGGCCCCGATCTTCTCGAACGGGTCGGCCAGCTCGATCTCCTTGGCGATCGACACGCCATCGTTGGTGATGGTGGGGGCGCCCCACGACTTCTCGAGCACCACATTGCGGCCCTTGGGGCCCAGAGTCACCTTGACCGCGTCGGCCAGGGTGTTCAGGCCCTTTTCAAGCTGCTTGCGGGCTTCGCTATCAAATTCAATGAGTTTTGCCATGGTTCGGTGGGAATCCTCATGCCCCGGGGCCACGCCCCGATTGATTGTCCTGTGGTCAGCCGGTCACTGGTGCCCGCGACGGACGGCCCTTCGGCCTCACCGGCAGCCCGGCCTGCTGCTGGCACTCCCCGGTTGAAAGTGCCAGCTACATTCTTAGCACTCGACGATGGGGAGTGCAAATGGCGGCGGCCTTCTGCGTTATCGAAAGTCTCTTGCGGCGGCACGGCCACGGAAGATCGCCGTGGCCGGCATGGCCTCGACCGGGTTCGGTTCCGGCAGACTAGATGCATGAGCCTGCCTGCGGAATCCGGCCGGGCCGATCGGCTACGGGCGGTGGCCAACTGGGTGAATCTGACGACCCCGCTGGGGTTGCTGGTGGCGAGCATCGGCCGGGCCCAGATCAGCCGCGGCCCCCGGCGGCTCTGGCTCGGCGAACGCTACCGGCTGCGGTTTCCGGACGCCGGAGCCTTCACGATGGGCAGCGTGGTCATCGTCCCGAACGGGGAACTGGCCACGCTGACCGCTCGGCACCCCGGCGTGCTGGAGCATGAGGCCGCCCACGCCCGCCAGTGGGCCTGCTGCCTCGGCTTGCCGTTCCTGCCGCTGTACCTGCTGGCGAACCTGTGGAGTTGGCTGCTGACCGGCACTTGGCACGGTGCGAACCCCTTCGAGGTGCGGGCCGGCCTGGCCAAGGGGGGCTACGTCCCTGCCCCGCGCCGCAAGGTCTGGCGGCGCATCGGCCGGCGTTGATCCGCCGCCGGCCGGTCTTTTACGGTAATGGAAGGCGCGCAGCCGGCTCAGCGCGCATTGAGTCGTGCCGCCGAACGCAGCCGCTGGCGTTCCGCACGCTGCCGGCGAAGGCGCTTGACGAGCAGCCTGGAGTGCTCCAGGGCTTCGGGGCGATCCATCAGCCGATTGAGAATCTGGTAGTAGCGCGAGGCCGACAGATCGAACTCCTGCCGGATCGCCTGATCCTTGGGGGCCGAGGCATGCCACCAGCGACCTTCGAAGTCGAGGATGGCCATCTCACGTTCGGTCAGCGGGTTGCCGACCGTCACCTGATTTTGCAAAGCCTCGGTCATGGCTTCAGCCTAGTGCCGAATCACATCGATGTCATTCTCCGCCCGGGCGGGGCGCCACTAGCCTACCGGATCGGGCGCCACCCGAGCGGCTGCGGGCCCGGGCACCGGTACCCGCCGGATCTGGTGTACCAGGCCCGTCCTGGGGCGGCGCCCTACCGGCATCGGGTAACCCATCCCGGATTACCATCGACGGCAGCGCCGACCCGGTGCGTATGATGGATCGTCGGTGCACGAGCGCCACGAGACTCTAGGGAGGTGGCCGTGGAGCCGCTGCTTGGCCAGATCAAGCATTACGACTGGGGATCCACCGATGCCATTGCCGAACTACTGGGAATCCGACCGGATGGCCGTCCGATGGCCGAGTACTGGCTGGGCGCCCATCCGGGCGGGCCGGCCACCCTGGGCAGCAGGCGCCTGGACGAGGTGATCGGCGACAACCCGGATCTGCTCGGGGATTCGGCCATCCTGGAATTCGACTGCCGCCTGCCTTTCATGATGAAGGTGCTTTCGGCGGCCAAGCCGTTGAGCCTGCAGGCCCATCCGAATCGCGTGGCCGCCCAGGAGGGTTTCGCCCGGGAAGAGGCCGCCGACATCCCGGTGGATGCGGCCGAGCGCACCTTCAAGGATCCCTGGGACAAACCCGAGGTGTTGGTGGCCCTCACCCCATTCGAGGCGTTAGCCGGGTTCCGGGTGCCGGAGGAAACCGTGGAACTGTTCAGCGCCATCGGCCTGAGCCGGCAGGCAGCCGAGATAATCGCCCCGCTACGCCACCGGCACGGCGCGGCGGGGCTGGCCGAGGTCTTCCTCGACTGCCTCGTATTGGACGAGCAGCGCCGGGGGGCGGTCACCGATGTGGTCACCGCGGCGGTGAACCACGTGGCAGATCCCGGGCCGGTAGGCGAGTTCGCCTGCACCGCGGTCGAACTGGACGAGTATTTCCCCGGTGACCCCAGCCTGCTGGCGGCACTGTTGATGAACCGGCGCACCCTGCAACCCGGTGAGGCCCTGCATATCCGGCCGGGCACGATGCATGCCTATCTGCGGGGTACCGGTCTGGAGGTGCTGGGGTCTTCCGACAACGTGCTGCGCGGCGGCCTGACCCACAAACACATCGATCCGGCGGCCCTGGTGCAGGTGGTCGACTTCACCCCGGGCCCGATTCCCCTGCTGGTGCCCGAGCCGGAGGCTCCGGGACTGTGGCATTACAACTGCGGTGAGCGAGCCTTCGCCGTCTGGCGGGTGGACGCCAGGCCGGGCCGGTTGATCGATGCGCCCGCCGAGACGTCCGGACGTATCCTGCTCACCACCGAGGGCGAGATCGGCGTGTCCACCGGATCGGATGCCCTGGTGCTACCGCGCGGCTCGGCCACCTTCATCAAGGCCGGCGCCGAGGTCGGGATCAGCGGGGACGGTGTGGCCTTCCTGGCAGCCACCGGCATCGACGCCTGACCGGTCCCGACGAGCCCAGAAGCAGGCCAATGGCCACCCGACCGGGCGGCCCCGGAGGGAGCCGGGCTCTCGCCCCCGCTCACAAGACCGGCAACAGGCCCAATCGTAGACGCTTGGTACCGGCACGGTACCGGTCAGGAATCGGCGATCAGCCGGTCTATGCGCCCGGCCACGTCGTCCAGCCCGCGATCCCACAGGTGGCCGTAGGCATCCAGGGTCATCGCAGCGGTCGTCCGCTGCACGGCTTTCACGTCCGCCCCGCCGTGGATCGCCAGCGTAACAGCGGTGTGACGCAGCATGTGCGGTGCCGCATCCGGGCGGCCGATCGCCCTGGCCGCCGGCGCGAATCTGACCGGACGTCACCAGTGCGGAGCCAGCCTGCCACCGTGCGCTCCGCTGAGCAGGGGCGCCTCCCCCGGCCCTCATCGACAGGCAGCACGGCCAGGACCTGCCGGTAGACAACGACTGGCCCGCGCTCGATGTGCACAAACCTGTGGGTGATCGAATTGCGGCACGATCCAGCGAGCCAAAGCCCGGCAGCGCTGCCAGAGGTAGTGCATGCTCAGTAGCCTGCCGAGTGGGACTGACAAAACCAGATCGGGGTTGCCTTTCGTCAAGCAACCCCGATCCGTACGTTTGAGTGCGCGCTCATTAACGCGCCTTGTCCGGTACCACAGCTAGCGCCAAGGCCGGGCCGGTGGGTGCTGGCTGTCATACCAAGGCCACCGACACCACAAGCATTTCACGCGAGGGGTCCCAGGTCAAACCCCGGCAGCGGTTTCGGTTCGGTCTTCATCGTAAGAATGTTCACTTTGCCCCGATGCACGTCGGCAAACGAATCCAACCCGAAAGCCCGGCGCAACCTCGCTGATACTTGTGCCTTTGGTGTCTTGGCTTC
Source organism: uncultured Propionibacterium sp. (assembly GCA_938036835.1). GTDB lineage: Bacteria > Actinomycetota > Actinomycetes > Propionibacteriales > Propionibacteriaceae > Brooklawnia. Next base: position 44,789 of record CALHWB010000018.1, on the reverse strand, counting down.
CCCTGGCGCATCCGGGGTGTCACCAGTCCACTGACGCCGCTCATAGGCTATCGCTCCCGCAACCAGGTCCGCTAACTGAAGCAAGTCTGTGCTCTGCGAGTCGAAGTCGTAGGACGCAACGACAACGCGTTGACCGAGCACCCCGTTCACCCTTTCCCGAACCAGTTTGGCAACGCTCTCCCTGCGCGGCGTTTGGACAAGATCGACGAACACGTTGAGCAACTCTCCACGGTTCAGGTTACCTAGGACCAGCTGGGCTGACATGCGCGCCTGGACCTTCCATGTCGGCTCGTTACTGGGGAAGTGCCTTCGGGAGTCGTAGACTGACCCACCGATCCGGACATCAGCAGCGGCCAGCATTTCAGCCAGATCGAAGTAGAACCCAGTATTGTTACGATTTATGCGCCCAAACTTAGCTTCTTCGTAGTGCCTATGCTTCTGCCGAACATCCCGCATGTCGCGCGCGAGTGTTGGGGTTTTTCGAGATTTAACGAAGCCGACAACGAAAAACCCTCCCGCAGAATTCTTGGCACCAGACTCATCGATAAACACAGATGAAACCTTGACCTTGCGGGCGAGGATAGGCGCACGATCAGACTGTTTCACCGGTCATCCTCGTCGTATGCCTCCAGATCCGTGGGTGGCGGCATGCCTCTATGAGCCGCACGCCCGGGCCGCAGCCAGCTAACAGTGCCAGCGCTGTGGCGGCGGCAGCACCGTTACGGATCTTCATCGTCCACCCCGTCGTCTAGTTTTGGTTGGAGTCTAAGTGCGTCACATCGCCTAGCAGCTGCTTGCACGGTTTCGGCTCATACACATCCATGAGCCGGTGCATCCGCACCCGCTCCCAAAGCTGACCCCACTCGGACTCGCCATCGGCGGAGCCCCCGGAGGGAGTCGAACCCTCGACCCCCCGCTTACAAGGCGGGTGCTCTGGCCGCTGAGCTACGGAGGCTGGTCGCGCGGGGCGCGTCGAAGTCCATTGTGCCCGCCCGGAGTGCGGTCGATGAAATCCGGGCCTGACCCAGCCGGCTGCTCAGTCCAGCCGGTAGCTGGTTGCCGACCGCCATTCCACACCCGGTTCGATCAGCGTGCTGGCGAACTCGGGACGATTGGGGGCGTCCGGAAACTGCTGGGTTTCCAGGCAGATGCCCTGGTGAGGACGCCATGGCCCGGAAAGGAACTGGCCGCTGTAGACCTGCAAGCCCGGCTGGTCGGTGTGCACGCTCAGCCCCACCCGGCCGGCGGACAGCCTGGCCACCGGTCCCGAAGCATTGAGCGCATAGCAGTGGTCGAGACCGCCGCAATCGCGGATCCGGGCATCCGCCGAATCGCATACCTCACCCACCCGGCGGGGCCGGCGCAGATCCAGATCGCTCCCCGCCACCGGCCAGAGCTGACCGGTGGGCACCGATTCGTCGTCCACACCGACCACGTGGTCGGCGAACACCTGAACCCGATGGTCTCGCACATCGCCGCCGTCCAGATTGAAGTAGGCGTGATTGGTCAGGTTCAGCACCGTGCTGGCATCGCTGACCGCGCGATAGCCGATCCGCAATTCCCCGGCGGCTAGGGTGAAACTGACCTCGACCTTGAGCACGCCGGGGAATCCCATCTCACCGGCCGGGCTGACGATGTCGAACCGGACGGTGGGCTGGCCGTTCAGTTCCCCGGCACCGGCCTGCCAGGTCCTCGCCCACAGTCCCTGGGCCCCGCCATGCAACGCATGGCGTCCCTCATTAGGGGGTATCTGATAGCACCGGGTACCTATCCGGAAACGGCCGTGACCGATCCGGTTGGCGAACCGGCCAACCGTCACCCCGACGAACCACTTGTCACCGGCCACCAGCTGGGCGTTCATGGGCCCCATCAGCAGTTGACGACCGGCCGCTCGCCACCCGAGCCAACGGGCCCCCCACTCGGTGAACCGCGCCTGGTGCTCGCGGTCGCTGAGCGTCCAAAGCCCAATCGGCTGGCCGTCGGCACCTCGACCCCAGCGGCGATAGTCGATCACCCGGTGAGCCTAGCAAGCGCCCCGCCAGCCCGGCAGCGGTGGGTCGCGGGCCCGGCCCGGAGCAGTACAGTTGCTCTCGGCGCGGTGGGGGGAAGGAATCTCGATGTTCCAAAGTCTCGGTCGAGGGATCGCACGACGGCCCTTGATCACCTTGCTCTGCTGGCTGCTGCTGGTGGCGGCGGCTATGGTCGCAACCTTCCAGGGGTTCGGCCAGGGCGGGCTGTTCGAACGCCTCACCAATGGCGGCGCGATCACTCCGGGTACCGAATCGGCGGCGGTGGCAGATGCCATCGATTCCGGCCCCAAGCGGGACACAAGCATCACCCTGGTGGTACGGGGCGTCAGCCTGCCAGCCGACCTCGCTAGACTGATGAGGTTCATGGCCGAGCAGCGCCCCCGATTCGGCGATATCGCCGGGGTGGCCAGCGTCGCCGACCCGTTCGCCGCCGCCGACCCGGCCGGTCCGGTGCCAGATTTCACCGATCCCCGGGTGGCGGCCCTGATCAGCACCGAACGGGACGGTTTCGTGGTCGCGATCACCCTGGCCGACGATCTGGACGCCAAGGCCAATGAGCGGGCCCATGCCGAGGTTGCGGAGGCCACTACGCGGTTCGCGGCCGATCTGGCCGCCGATTTCAGCCAGGCGACCGTGTGGGCCCTGTCCAACCCGATCATCAGCGACGACATCAACGCCCTGGTGCGCTCCGATCTGGTGCGCGGTGAGTCGATCGGTCTGCCGGTGGCGTTGTTCTTGCTGATCATCGTCTTCGGCGGGGTGCTCGCCGCTGGTCTGCCGCTGACCAGCGCCCTGGTCACCATCGCCCTGGGGATGGCCGGCATCTGGGGGCTCACCTTCGCGATGGACATCAACAGTTTCATCCTGAACGTGATCTCCATAATCGGGTTGGCCCTGTCGATCGACTACGGGCTGCTGGTGGTCAGCCGTTACCGCGAGGAAATCGCCAACCGCCTTGAGGCTAACGGCTGGCCGCCCGACGGCAGCCGCCTGCCGGAGCGCGCGGGGTTGCGCGCACTGATCGCCGCTGCCACCCAGGACACGGTGGCCACCGCGGGCCGCACCGTCTTCTTCTCGGCGTTGACGATCGCCTGCGCGGTTGCCGGCCTGCTGGTTTTCGATTCCCCGATACTCCGCTCGATCGCCTTCGGCGGCATCCTGGTGACCATCCTGGCCGTGCTGACCGCGGTGACGCTCATCCCGGCGCTGCTGGTGCTGATGGGCGCGGCCATGGTGCGGCCTTCCCTGCTGAGCCGAGCCCCGGTAATCGGGACGGTGACCCGGGCGATCGGCGACGCCTCCTCCGATGAGGGCGCGTTCTCTCGTCTGGCACACGCCGTGCACCGCATCCCATGGCTCATCATCGTGGTGATCGTGGCCAGCATGGCGGTATTGGCAGCGCCGCTTGGCAGGCTGCAGATGCGCTCGAATTATCTGGAATACCTGCCCGACGCTGCCGCCTCGGCGCACGCCTACGACACCTTACAGGCCGACTATCCGGCGTTGGCCAATCCGGAGGTCGTCGCGGTAGCCGACCTGCCACCGGCCGAGGCAGCCGGCCTGATCGACCGGATCCGCGCCGATCATCCCCAACTGACCCACGTGGTCGCCATGCCACTACCCCAGGACGCCGGGCGTACCCGGCTCGACCTGCACCTGGATGTCGACGACCCCGTGGGACCCGAGGTGATCGGTCTGGTCACCGAGCTACGCGATTTCGACCCCGGTTACGGGTTCCTCGTCGGTGGGGACGCCGCCGCCCAGCATGACTTCACCACCGCACTGGTCGAACGCGCACCGTTGGCCCTGCTGGTCGTGGTGGCGGCGGTGTTCGTGTTGTTGTTCCTGATGACCGGCTCACTGATCATTCCGCTGAAAGCCCTGGTGATCAACCTGTTCTCGCTGGCCGCCGCGCTGGGGGCGACCACCTGGTTGTTCGAGGGCGGCCACCTGGGCCTGCCGCAGACCCCAGGATTGGAAACCTTCATCGTGGCATGCATGTTTGCCTTCGGGTTTGGGCTCTCGATGGACTACGAGGTTTTCCTGGTGGCCCGGATAAAGGAGTATTGGGATGCCGGGCTGGCCAACGACGAGGCCGTGGAGCGCGGGCTACAGCGTTCGGGGCGCATCATCACCTCGGCCGCCGCGATCATCGTGGCGGTGTTCGTCGGTTTCGTCTTCGGCGACATGCTGGCGATCAAGCAGATCGGGGTGGCCCTGGCGATCATGGTGGTGATGGACGCCACCCTGGTGCGGATGCTTCTGGTGCCGGCGACCATGACGATCATGGGCCACTGGAACTGGTGGGCTCCGGGCCCGCTGGGCCGCCTGTACGAACGCTACGGCATCAGGCACTGATCCTGGGCTCCACCGGTTGCGCGCCGGCAGCGGTCAGGCTTTCGCCCAGGCGGGATCGTCGGCCATGATGCCATCGCCTAGTGCGCGACCGGTGGGCCTGCGGTGATAGACGACCGAGAGCCCGATACCAACCGCCAGGGTGCCGCCAACGGCTAGCCAACCACCGTACCTGGCCTGGCTGAGGCCAAGCAGCAGATGCAGCAGCGCCGGCAGACCGATCAGCAGCGTGCTGCATTTCAGCACGGCGAGTTCGGGCCATCTGGTCCGGTCTCCGGGTCGTTGTCGGCGGCTCATGTCTCGACGCTAACCCGAGTCGTTGCCCAGATCACGTACATAGCCGCGAGCAAAGGGCAGTTTCCGGCACAACCCTGAGAAATTCCAAGGGTTGTCTCAGCCGGCGGAGGGTTCTGGCGGCCCCGCGGACGATTCAGCGCCCGGGCTGGGCGCGGTCCCTCGCCCGCAGGAAACCCATCCCGATCACGACCACGACCAGGCCGATGGCCACATAGTTCGCGATCCGTCCGTAAAGCTCCAGCAGCGCTGCGGCCGGTTCGCCGACCGTATAGCCAAAGACGAAATAGATCAGCAACCAGCTCAGGGATGCCAGGGCGTCCAGCAGCAAGAACCTGCGCACACTCCACCCCTGGGCACCCGCCAGAACGAACACCACCGCCATGATGGGCAGCGGAATCGGCACGTATGCCACGAAGATGCCGAGCCAGCCGAGCTTGTCGGCCCAGCGTTCCACCCGGGCGTAGTTGCGGGCGGCCCGCGCCGATTGACTGGCCCAGACCTCGATCATGCCGCGGCCCCAGAGCTTGCCCGCCCACCAGTAAACCCAGTCGAACTTCATCGACAGCAGCGTCCCAAGCAGGATCGGCCACACCCAATCGATACCGGTGCCCACCCGCACCAGGGAACCCAGCCCCGCGGTACCGGAGCGTGAACCCAGCAACGCCACCAGCCAGGGCAGGCGTTCGGGGGCACCCAGCAACCAGGCGCGCACCGGGATCATGGCCAGACCGAATACACTCGCTATACCGATCCAGGCCAGGCAGCTTAGGTCGGCGCGCCCCGGTTTGTGCCGCCAGGGCATCGCAGGATCGTCCCACCATTCCTTCTCCGCCGACCGGCCCGGTCCCGGACCGGAATCGCCCGGGGCGGTGTCCCGCCCGCCCCGGGCGGCATCGGCCGAGTCCTCGGCCATGGGATCAACGTCGGGTGATCGCACGCCAGGCGTGGCCGGCCGCCGATCGGTAAAACTCTGGCCTGCTTGGCTGGTCTGCCGCGTGGCGTCCCCCGGGCGTTCGAATACCTGCTCGTCACGCTCGTCAATCACGCGGGCAGCCTACCTCGTACTTGGGAACCTAGGATGTCTCCCATGATCGAGGGCGACCATGCACTGACCGAGTTGCTGACCATCAACGAACTCATCGGAGCCGCCGAATCCGCTGCCGACAGCGCATTCTTCGAGACCCTGCTGCATGACCGGTTCATCATGGGTCGTCCCGGAGGCATGCTGGCCACCCGAAGCGAGTTCCTGGCCGGGTTGAACACCGGCGCCCAGCGGCGCACCACCATGCAACAGGTCGAATTGCACGGGCGTTTCCGGGCGACCGCGCGCTGCCGGGTCGAGACCTGGGCGATCGCCGAACCCGACGCCGTCCAGGTCTTCGACGACCTGCGGGTGTTCCTGCATGCCGACGGCCGCTGGCAGTTGATCGCCTGGCTGGCCGAACCCGCTTGAGCGACTCCCCGCCGGAGCTCTTGGACTCGGGTTGGCTGTCGTGGCAGACTTAGACGCGAGGACGAAGCGGTCTTCGTACCCTCCCACCACGGATTCTTATCCACCACGGATCGTTGGGCACGTTCCTGCCCATGGAAAGGATGGGTGGCTCATGGCCACTGTCAGATACCAGGATGCCTCGCGCGTCTACCCGGGTGCCGATCACCCGGCGGTCAACAAGCTCAACCTAGAGATCGGCGATGGCGAGTTTATGGTTCTCGTCGGCCCCTCGGGCTGCGGCAAATCCACCTCCTTGCGGATGCTCGCCGGGCTGGAGGAGGTCAATGCGGGCTCGGTGTGGATCGGCGACCGCGATGTCACCGATCTGCCCCCGAAGGATCGCGACATCGCGATGGTCTTCCAGAACTATGCCCTCTACCCGCACATGACGGTGGCCGACAATATGGGGTTCGCGCTCAAGATGCAGGGCGTCAATAAGGAAGAACGCGACCGCAGGGTCCGCGACGCCGCCGATTTGCTGGGCCTGACGGAGTTGCTGGCGCGGAAACCGAAGAATCTGTCCGGCGGGCAACGCCAGCGGGTGGCGATGGGCCGGGCCATCGTGCGTAACCCGCAGGTCTTCCTGATGGACGAGCCGCTGTCGAATCTGGATGCCAAGCTGCGCGTCCAAACCCGCACCCAGATCGCCGCCCTGCAAACCCGCCTGGGGGTGACCACCGTCTATGTCACCCACGATCAGGTCGAGGCGATGACGATGGGCGACCGGGTGGCAGTCATGAAGGACGGCCTGTTGCAGCAGGTAGACAGCCCGCTGACCCTCTACGACCGGCCCGGCAACCTGTTCGTTGCCGGTTTCATCGGATCCCCGGCGATGAACCTGATCACCGCCCGGATCGTGGATGGCGGCGTGTCGGTCAGCGATCACCTGCTGCCGCTGGCCCGGGAGATCACCGCCCGGGCCACCGGCGACAGCGTGGTGATCGGTATCCGCCCGGAATCCTTCGAACTGGCCAACGACGACCGCGGGATCGGCATGGAGATCGCGGTCGTCGAGGAGACCGGAGCGGACTCCTATCTGTATGGCGCGCTGACCGGTCAATCCGAGGCCATCATGGCCGGCGACACCGAACAGCATTTGGTGGCCCGCATCACCACCCGCACTCCCCCGGTGCGCGGCGCAACCGTCCGGTTGACGGTGGACCCGAACGCCGTGCATGTCTTCGACCCGGCCGATGGAAATCGGATCTCTTGATCAAAGCACCCCGGGCAGTGGGGTTCACCCCAGGGTGGACCCCACTTTCGCTGCCCGGATGGCGGCGGGCGGCTATCCTGTTGACCCATGATCGGCGAGATCTCACCGTTGGGCCGCGGCCTGCGCACCGGGCTGGACACCGACCCGGCGTACCATTCCATCGTCCCGCCGCTGTACCCCAGCACCAACTATTCCTTCGCCGAACCTGGCAAGAGCAGCGGATACGAATACTCCCGGACGGCTAACCCCACCCGGGATCAGCTTGGTGCCGCGATCGCCACCCTGGAGGCAGGCGCGCACGGCATCGTGACCGCGTCGGGACTGGCCGCGTTGACCACCGCATTGACCGCGTTGCTGCCGTCAGGCGGCCGCCTGATCGTCCCACACGACTGTTATGGCGGTTCCTGGCGGCTGTTCAACCAACTGGCCGGTTGGGCAGGCTTCCAGGTTGACCACATTGACCAGACCAACCTGCCGGCCTTGGCGCAGGCACTGCGCGAACCCGCCGACCTGATGCTGATCGAGACCCCCTCCAACCCGCTGCTGCGACTGGTCGATCTGGCAGAAGCGATCGCGCTGGCCCACCGGGCGGGGGCGACAGTACTAGTGGACAACACCTTCTGTTCGCCGATCAGGCAACGTCCCATCGATTTCGGGGCCGATGTCGTGATGCATTCGACCACCAAGTTCATCAACGGGCATTCCGATGTGGTCGGCGGTGCCTTGGTGGCCCGGACCGCCGCGCACGGCGAATTGCTGGCCCACTGGGCGAACCTGCTGGGCGTCACCGGCAGCGCCTGGGATGGCTGGTTGACGCTGCGCGGGCTGCGCACCTTGGACGCCCGGGTGCGCGTCCACGACGCCAATGCCGCAGCCCTGGTCGAGCTGTTACAGGCCCACCCACAGGTGGCCCGGCTGTACTATCCGGGGTTGCCCGGTCATCCCGGGCATCGGATCGCCGCCCGGCAACAGTCCAGTTTCGGTTCCATGATCGCCTTCGAACTGGCCGGCGGGCGGCGGGCGGTAGAAGCCTGCTGCCGTGGACTCCAGGTCTTCTGCCTGGCCGAATCGCTGGGCGGGGTGGAATCCCTGATCGCCCATCCGGCCTCGATGACCCACGCGGCGATGAGCCCCCAAGCCCAGCGGGCTGCGGGCATCAGCGCGGGCATGCTGCGGGTTTCCGCCGGCATCGAACCGGCCATCGACCTGGTCGACGATCTGCGCGCCGGCCTGGATCGCGCTCACCGGGTACGGTGATCGGATGCCGAGGTTTCTTTCCGCGACGCCCAATGCGGCCCTGCTGCCGCTGCCCTGGGCCACGCCCCTGACCGAGTGGCCGGATGTGCATCTGGTCGCGCTGCCCCGCGGCCTGTCCCGGCATGTGGTGCGATTCATCCGGGTACAAGACGAGGTCTATGCCGCCAAGGAGGTCAACGAGACCCTGGCGCTGCACGAGTACCGGCTGCTGCACGATCTGGATCGTCTAGACACCCCGGCGGTGGATCCGATCGGGGTGGTCACCGGACGCCACGACGAGCAGGGGCATCCACTGGACCCGGTGCTGCTGACCAGGCATCTGCGTTTCGCGCTGCCCTATCGTTCGCTGTTCACCCCCGGGGTACGCAACGAGACTGTCTCGCGGTTATTGGATGCGATGGTGGTGCTGATCGCCCGGCTGCATCTCACCGGCTTCATGTGGGGCGACGTATCGCTGTCAAACATCCTGTTCCGGCGCGACGCCGGGGAGTTCGCCGCCTATCTGGTCGATGCCGAGACCGGCGAGTTGCACGACGAGTTGAGCACCGGCCAACGCGAACACGACCTGGCCATCGCGCGGGTCAACATGTTCGGCGACTTCTGCGATCTGGAGGCCGGCGGCATGCTGGACCCATCCTTGGACCCCCTCGCCCTAGTGGACAACATCGAGGCGCGCTATCACGAGCTGTGGCATGAGCTGACCGGGGCCGAGGAGTTCAGCGGATCGGAACTCGACCGGGTCGAGGGCCGCGTCCGCCGCCTGAATGCCCTGGGCTTCGACGTCGCCGAACTGGACATCGTGACCTCGCCGGACAGCTCGCGGATCAGGATCCAGCCGAAGGTCGTCGACGCCGGGCACCATTCCCGCCGGTTGCTGCGGCTGACCGGGCTGGACACCGAGGAGAACCAGGCCCGCCGGCTGCTGAACGACCTGGACTCCTACATTGTGCGCAGCAACCAGCAGCATGTCGACGAGGCGGTGGTCGCCCATGAATGGCTGACCGCGGTCTTCGAGCCGGTGGTGGCCCAGGTGCCCCCCGAACTGGCAGCCAAGCGCGATCCGGCCCAGCTTTATCACGAGATTCTGGACTACCGCTGGTATCAATCGCAGCGGGAATCCCGCGAGGTGCCGATGCTCGAAGCCACCTCGGGCTATATCCGGGATGTCCTGGCCAATCTGCCCGATGAGGCGATGTCCACGCTGGCGCCGCCCGGGGCGGCCCGCAGGCTCGTAAACCCCCACGACCCATCGCTGAGCTATCTGGACGAGCCGGAAACCGAAGACCTGCCGGTCGCCCTCGACCCCTGGGAGATCACCGCCAGCGAAGACGACCAGTCCGCGACCGATCGCCTCGGCATCGTGGAACTGCGAAGGAATTCGCCCACCGATTGACTCCTGCCCACCGTCGGCGGCCGGGCAACCCGGATCGGGGATTCGGCACGCCGGCCGCCCGGATGGCCCCGGGTCTGGGCCCGGCCCTATTGGCCCTATTGGCCGGGATCGCTACTGTTGCGCCGGGCCGGCGCCGCCGGTAGCCGGGCCGGCCGCGTCCTCGCCGCCGGATGCCTTGAGGGCGGCGCCGAGTGCCTGCGGATCGAAACTGAACCAGCCATCCGTCCCCAAGCCGACCGCGGCGAAACCGGGCGCGGTGGCCGCCGGTGCGGGATCATCCGCCTCATGGAACGGGTCGAAGCGGGGGGACGGCAGCGTCCCGGGATCTATCGGTCGTGGCCCGCTGCCGACCGCTTCGCGAACCTGATCGCCGATCGCGCCGGTCGAGCCGGGCTTGTGCTTGCGGATCTCTGCCATGGGTTCCTCCGTGCTGATGTCGCGATTGGCAGTGTAACCCGGGCTGGGCGAGCCACTACACTGCGTGGAGTGAGCTTCCATCTGTACGACGAACGAACCGGCCGGTTGACCGAGTTCCGGCCTCTCGTGCCCGGGAAGGTCTCGATCTACCATTGTGGGCTGACCGTCCAGGCCCCACCGCATCTGGGCCATATCCGCAAGGAGGTGGTCTTCGATGTGCTGCGGCGCTGGCTGGGCGTGTCCGGCTATCGGGTGACCGTGGTGGCTAATGTGACCGATATCGACGATAGGATTCTCGCGAGGTCGGCCGAGCAGGGCCTGGCGTGGTACGAGTTGGCCTATGCGATGGAACACGAGTTGCACCGCGCCTATACCGCGCTCGGCTGCCGGCCACCCGACTATGAGCCACGGGCCACCGGGCACATCCCCGAAATGTGGGCGCTGATCGGCGAGCTGATCGGGCGCGGCCATGCCTACCCGGCCGGCGACGGCTCGGGAGATGTCTATTTCGATGTGCGGTCCTGGCCCAGCTACGGCGAACTGTCGAATCAGCAGATCGACGACATGGCCAGCGCCACGGACGCCAGTCCCCGCGGCAAACGCGACCCCCGCGATTTCGCGTTGTGGAAGGGCAGCAAACCGGATGAGCCCACCACCGCATCCTGGGCATCGCCCTGGGGCCGCGGGCGGCCCGGCTGGCATCTGGAATGCTCGGCGATGAGCCTGAAGTACCTGGGCAGCCGGTTCGACATCCACGGCGGCGGCCTAGATCTGCGGTTCCCGCATCACGAGAACGAACTGGCCCAGTCGCGAGCCGCCGGTCATGGGTTCGCCAGGCATTGGATGCACAACGCCTTCGTCACCATGGCCGGGGAGAAGATGAGCAAATCCCTCGGCAACGGCACCATGGTCACCGAGGTCACCCGGCAGTACCCCGCCCGGGCGGTGCGGCTATACCTAGCGGCCCCGCACTACCGATCGGCGATCGAATATTCCCCCGGTTCGTTGGCCGAGGCGACCGCGCAGCTGGCCCGCATCGATTCCTTTCTCAACCGTGCCGGTGCCGTCCCGGCTGCCGAACCGGCGGTGGCCGATCTGCCTGCCGAGTTCGCCGCGGCCATGGACGACGACCTGGGCACACCCACCGCGGTGGCGGTGCTGTTCGACACCATAAAGGTGGGCAACCGGGCCCTCGACGCGGGCGACGACCGGGCCGCGGCCACCGCTCTGCGGCGGGTGCGGGCAATGCTGCAGGTGTTAGGGCTGGATCCGTCTGCCCCGGAATGGGCCGGGACCACCGGCGATGACCTGTCCGAGGTGGTCGCCGGGCTGGTCGAACTCATCCTGGAACAGCGCAGCCAGGCACGGGCACGCAAAGATTGGGCGAACGCCGATGCGATCCGCGACCGGTTGGCCGGGCTGGGGTTGAAGATCGCGGACACCGCCGAGGGCGTCCGCTGGAGCAGATAGGAGGCCGGCGATGGCGACCGGACGCAAGACCGGCTCGGGTGGCCAGCGCCGCAAGGGACTGACCGGCCGGGGCCCCACCCCGAGGGCCGAAGACCGCGTCTACCACAAGGCGTATCGAGGGAGGCAGGCCGCTGGCCAGCGTTCCGCCGGGCGGCGTCCGCCCGCCCACGACACCGGTAGCGGCAAGGGGACCGGCACCGATTGGGTGGTGGGCCGCAATCCCGTGCTGGAAGCCATGCAGGCCGGGATGCCGATCAGGGCGGCCTATGTGGCAGAGGGCGCAGAACACGATCGCCGGCTGCGAGCAGTGTTCCGCCATGCCGCCGAGCACGCTATCTCGATGTTGCAGGTCAGCCGGGCAGAACTGGACCGGCTGACCGGTGGTGCGGCACATCAGGCGGTGGCCCTGCAACTGCCCGGGTACGACTATCTGCACCCCGATGACCTGCTGGCCACCGCGACGTCGGACCAGACCCGTGAGGCGCTGGTGGTGGCGCTGGACGGCATCACCGATCCACACAATCTGGGCGCGATCGCCCGCTCCGCAGCCGCGTTCGGCGCGCACGGGGTGATCATTCCGCAGCGCCGCAGCGCCTCGGTCACCGCGGTCGCCTGGAAGGCTTCGGCCGGCGCCATCGCCCGGGTGCCGGTGGCCCGGGCCACCAACCTGAATCGGACGATCGGCGACTACCGGCGGGCCGGTTTCACCGCGGTGGGCCTGGCCGGCGAGGCCGAGACCGGCATCGCCGGAGTGCCCGGCGTGGCCGGTCCGCTGCTGGTCGTGATCGGTTCCGAGGGCAATGGTCTGGCCAGGCTGACCCGGGAGCGCTGCGATGCGCTAGCCCGTATTCCGATCGCCGGCACGATCGAGTCGTTGAATGCCTCGGTCGCCGCCGGTATCGCGCTCTACGAGATAACGCGCCGGCGCGGGGCGGCCTGATCCGTCCGGGACGATGGTCCGGTCCCGGGGATACCGGTATCGCCGGGTGCCCTGCGACCGTCCGGCGGCGCCGCCGGAGCCCCCGGTTCGCCTGCCGTGGAGTTCGCTAACATGTGGTCCCGTGACTCGCAGCCGGACACAGCCGTCGGCTCGCTTTGAAAGGTGGACCAATGCCGGAATCCAACGATCTGCTCCTCCTGCAGGCCAGCGACGATATCGCTGTTGCCCGACGTGCCTTGTCGGCCGGGGAAACGTTGCTTGCGCCCGGCGGTCGGCAGCTGACGGTCCGCGACGAGATTCCACTGGGTCACAAGATCGCGCTGGCCGATCTAGCGGCCGGTCGACCGGTGCACAAGTACGGCTACCAGATTGGCGTCACCGGCCGGGCGATCGACGCCGGCGAGCATGTGCACACCCACAACCTGCGGTTCTCCGCCCATACCAAACCGGCCGCCGCCGATTTCGGCACGGCCACCAGCGAGACCCCGGCGCTGCCCGAGCGACGCACCTTCCTGGGCGCGCTGCGCAGCGATGGCCGCACCGCCACCCGCAACTACATAGCCGTGGTGTCCACGGTCAACTGCTCGGCCACGGCCTGTGAACTGGTTTCCACGGAGGTGGTCAAGCAGGGTCTGCTGGACGCCTACCCGAATATCGATGGGGTGATCCCCATGGTGCACACGCTGGGCTGCGGCATGTCCCCCGACGGGCTGGCCGTTCTGCAACGCACCCTGTCGGGTTTCGCCGGGCACCCGAATATCGGCGGGGTCGTGGTGATCGGACTGGGCTGCGAGGTCAACCAGGTCGAAAGCCTGATCGCACAGTTAAATCTGCGCCCAGAGACTCCGATGACCCGGTTGAACATCCAGGAGTCGGGTGGTACGAGAGCGACCGTGGCGGCGGCCGCCGCGGCCGTCACCGAGATGGCGGCGCAGGTCAACGAGCAGTTCGTCCGCACCGAACGCCCGGTCAGCGAGTTGGTGCTGGGGCTGAACTGTGGCGGCTCGGATGGCCTGTCGGGGCTCACCGCAAATCCCGCGCTCGGCTATGCGTCCGATCTGATCGTCGCCCAGGCGGGCCGGTCGGTGCTGGCCGAGACCCCCGAGATCTACGGGGCCGAATCCCTGCTGGTGGCCCGCGCCACCTCGGCCGAAATGGCTCAACGCCTGCTTGACAAGCTGACCTGGTGGGAGGAGTATACCGCGCTGCGGAACTCCACCATGGACGCCAACCCATCCCCCGGTAACAAGGCCGGCGGTATCACCACGATCCTGGAGAAGTCTCTCGGCGCGGTTGCGAAGTCGGGTCATGCCCCGCTGCACGCGGTGTACGACTATGCCGCCCCGATCGACCAGGTTGGCCTGGGCTTCATGGACACCCCCGGATACGATCCGGTCTCGGTGACCGGGCTGATCGCCGGGGGCGCAAACCTGATCTGTTTCACCACCGGACGCGGCTCGGCGCTGGGTACCCGGCCGGCGCCAACCCTGAAACTGGCCACCAACTCGGCCACCTTCCACCGGATGCCCGAGGACATGGACATCGACTGCGGGCCGGTGTTCGACTCCGGGGTATCCCTGGCGGACAAGGGGCTGGAAATCTACAATGCGCTGCTCGATCTGGCCAGTGGCAAGCCATCCAATAGCGAGGCACTGGGCTACGGCGGCCGCGAGTTCGTCCCCTGGCAGCTCGGCGTGATCATGTGATCCATCCCAGCGATCCCGGTCGGCTCTGCCGGGCCCGGCCGGTCACCGCCCTCGCCGACTGGCGACCGGCCCGGCCGCGGCGCCGGTATGCCTGCCGTCAGGCGATAGAGTGAGGGCACCGGTTTTCTTCCCTGTCAGGAGGCTTCGTGTCCGATACCGCTGCAACCGCCACCGCCGCCTACCGGGCGATTCTGAAGCTGGTCGCCGGCGTCGAACCCCGCATCGCCGATGCGATCGGGGCCGAATTGGGTGACCAGCGAGGTTCGCTGAAACTCATCGCCTCGGAGAACTACGCCTCGCTGCCCGTCCTGCTGGGCATGGGCAACTGGCTGAGCGACAAATACGCCGAGGGCACCATCGGGCACCGCTTCTATGCCGGCTGTCGCAATATCGACACCGTTGAGGCCGTGGCGGCCGAACACGCCCGGGAACTGTTCGGCGCCGAATACGCCTATGTCCAGCCGCATTCCGGCATCGACGCGAATCTGGTCGCCTACTGGGCGATCCTCAGCCACTTCGTGGAGCAGCCCACGCTGGCCGGACTCGGCGCGCGGACGGTGAACGATCTGGACGAGCCGGCCTGGGCGCGGCTACGGCAGGCACTCGGCAACCAGCGGGTGATGGGCATGAGCCTGGACGCGGGCGGGCACCTGACCCACGGCTTCCGGCACAACATCTCGGGCAAGATGTTCGATCAGCGCAGCTACGGCACCGACCCGCGGACCGGACTGCTCGACTATGCCGCCCTGCGGCAGCAGGCCTGTGAGTTCAAGCCCCTCATCCTGGTGGCCGGCTACTCCGCCTATCCACGTCGGATCGATTTCGCCAAGATGCGGGAGATCGCGGACGAGGTGGGCGCGGTGCTGATGGTGGACATGGCCCACTTCGCCGGGCTGGTGGCCGGGAAGGTCTTCACCGGTACAGCGGATCCGCTGCCCTATGCCCACGTGGTGACCACCACGACCCACAAATCACTGCGTGGCCCGCGCGGTGGCCTGGTGCTGGCCAAGGCCGAGTTCGCCGCCGACATCGACCGCGGTTGCCCGATGGTGCTGGGCGGGCCGTTGGGTCACATGATGGCGGGCAAGGCGATTGCGCTGGCCGAGGCCCGGCAGCCCAGCTTCCAGAGCTATGCCGCCCAAGTGGTGGCCAACGCCCAGGCGCTGGCCGACGGCCTGCTGCGCCGCGGGGCGAATCTGATCACCGGAGGCACCGACAACCACCTGGTGCTGCTCGATGTGGCGAGTTCCTTCGGGCTCACCGGCCGGCAGGCCGAGAACGCCCTGCTGGACGCCGGGATCGTCAGCAACCGCAACTCGATTCCCTGCGATCCCAACGGTGCCTGGTACACCTCCGGTATCCGGTTGGGCACGCCCGCCCTCACCACTAGGGGTTTTGGGACCGGCGACCTCGATCGCACCGCGGAATTGATCGTCGGTGTGCTGCGGCAGACCACCCCGGTCCAAGCCGCCAACGGCGCACCCAGCAAAGCGAAGTACCTCTTGGCCGAGGGCGTTGCGGCGGCAACGCGAGCCGCCAGCGCCGAACTGCTGGCCGGCCATCCGCTCTACCCGGGGCTTGAACTGTGAGCCCTGCCGGCCGAAGGCCACTGCGGCCGAGCGCCGGAGCCGATCCCGGCTCTGCAGGCATTCGGGGCCAGAGCCGATGATCAGCCGCGCTGGTAGAGCTTGCCCTCCAAGGTGGTGATCAGGGCATCCAAAGAGGCCGGCAGGTCCGAAAGCTGCCAGGTATCCGGCGCCCGGTACCAATCGAGATCGTCCGGGTCCGGCATCCCGGGATCGTTGTCGGCGGCCACCAGTGCCGCCAACCAGCGCTGCAAACCGCCGAGCACGACGGTATAGGGCAGCACCCTGGAGATCTCGGTGTAGGCGTCCTGCTTGGGGAGCTTCGTGGTCGGATGGGTCTGCAGGTTCATCGAGAACACCTCGAGTCCGCGCAGAACGGCGGCGCCCCGCGCGGTTCGCCGCGGCATCTGCTGACCGACCTGGACCAACCCGACCGCCAACAGCACCAGGGCCAGGCCCAGCAGACCGAACCTGGTGAACGCCACCAGCAGGCCCAGGGCCACGAGCGATGCCACGACCGCACCGGCGCCGAGACGCCCCCAACGATCCCGGACCGAATCCGGCCGGGTGGCGAACCATCCCTCCTGGACCACCTCGGCATAGATCTCGTCCTGCACCTTCGGGATGACCTCGCGCACCGGGTCGCCGATCTCGGATACCCGGATACCGGGCCGGTCCGCCGGGGCGATGGCATCCAGCAGGGTGGTCTCGTAGGCCTGTAGTTCGTCGTCGCCGCCCCGCCGGCGTTCGAGGAGCCAATCCTGGCGGTCGTGCGGGCCGGATCTGGGCAACTCGACGATGGTCAGGTGACCGCGTTGGGCCAGGTCGATAATGGTGGCGGTGATATCGACCGGATCGACCCGCTCATCCATCAGGGTGCCGACTTCACCGGGTCTGATGTTCAGATCCATGTCGAGGCGTTCCTCACCGGCCGCGACCGGCTCGAAGTGGGCAACCATGACCGGCTCGCCGCCCGCGGCATCCCTGCCGCGGCTACGCAGCAACCAGTAGAGCATCGCGGCACCGACCAGTAGGGCTCCCAACGCAACGACCAGTTGCAGCGGTCCTACCGAGAACGCCCGGCCCAGCGTCCACTGCTCGGTGATCACCTGGTTGGGGGCGATATCGGACGAAGCCACGGTGAAGGTCAGGGCGACCATGCCACCGGCGCCCAGGGCATCATTGGTGAAGCGCGGGAAAGGCGACTCGAAGGTGCCAGAGCCATAGGTAGAGCAACTCATCGGGGCGGTCGGGGCACCCGCCTGACAGGTGATGTCGGTGGTCTGGGCGCCCGGCGGGATCCTGATCTCGCCCGAAACCCGTTTGACCGCGATGTTCAACCCCTGGACCACCCGCCAGTCGATCTGCGTCATCGGTTCCTGGCCGGCGACCTCGGGCATCGCCAGCGCGGCACCGCTCACCCGATAGCTGATCTCGACCGGCTCGCCGGCCACCCGGGAGGTATTCGCGGTGATGACCAGGTAGTCGCCCGCCATGCTCACCTGGTGCTCCAGGTCGGCCCCGGCGCTCCGCACGGCGACATCGGTGATCTCGTAGTCGAGTTGGGTGTAGGCCATCCCGGGACGGCTCGTCGCCAACCGCTGAATCAACCGATCCGGGGCGCCCGAGGCCCCGAAGGTGAAGGTCTGGGTGAGCCGCAGCATGCCATCGGCCGCGACCTCCCCCCGGACGACCAGCGATTCCGCCGCGGTCTCTGCTGCGGCCGGAGACGCCCACCCGAGGGCCGGCAGGAGCGTGGCCAGCACGACCAGCACGACCCGGAGACGACGAGTGGGCCGGTGCAACCCTGGCTGAGTGCGCACAGAGCACTCCTTTCTGCACGTGCAAGGGCCGCCGCCGCGGCCTAGGCGATCACCAGGCCAAGCTATCGTACGGGAGGCGGTAAAACCACGATGCCCCCGGGGACGCTAGGGTTGGGTCGTGAGTCAATGGGGGCAGCAGCCGGCACCGCGGGGCTCGTGGCCCGCGCCCGGACAGCAGCAATGGCAGGCACCGGGCCGGCAATGGAATGCGCCCCGGCCCACGCAGCAGTGGGGTTCACCGGTCGGGCAGCCGTGGGGGACGCAGGTAGCCCAGCGGCAGGGACCGGGCCAGGTCTGGCAGCCACCTGCCGGTCAGCCCGGCCGTCGGATCAGCCCGCTGGCCTGGCTGATCATCGCGATCCTCGCGATCCTCGCGGGTATCGTGGTGGCGGGCCTGCTGACCAACCAGGGCACCGACAACCAGCCAAGCCAGTACCAGAACGAGGACTATCGGGTTCCAGAAGTCGATACGGCGCCCGACAAGCCTCCGGTCCCGGAAACCTATGAGCAGGCCACGGACTGGATGCAGAAGAATCCCATCTACGGTGTGCAGGTGCCCGCACCGACCAGGTGCGGTTCCCCGCCGATCGACCTGGGATCGGCCTCAAAGGGCGAGTTGGAGGCCCACTACAATGAACTCACCGCCTGCCTGATGCGGGTCTGGGATGTGTCGCTCCAGCAGGCCGGTTTTACCCTGCCCCGGCCCAGCGTGACCATCTACGAGTCCGCGGTCAGCAGCCGGTGCGGTGAATTGCCCATGGAAAACGCGGTATATTGCGGTGCCGATCAGCAGATCTACGTGGCCACCGATCTGCCCGAGGCGATTCCCGCCGCCCAGCGGGCCACTCCCTATTCGGCCGAGGCCGTGGTCGCCCACGAGTTCGCCCACCATATCCAGATGCGCACCGGCATCCTGATTTCGACCATAGCCTGGGAAAAGCAGTCGACCGAGGCAGCAGCGAACGACTTCAACAGGCGGCTGGAGCTACAGGCCGACTGCTGGGCGGGCATGTTCATGGGGTCCGCCGGTCCCTCGGTGGAGATCACCGAGGCCAGAATCCGGGATATCTCCCAGGTCTTCTACCAGTTCGGTGACGATGTCATCACCGGGGATCCCAACTACGATGGCAACCACGGCCACGGCAGCAATCGGCGGAACTGGTTTCTGGATGGTTCGGCCAATGTGGTGATGGGCACCTGCAACACCTACACGGCCCCGGACGGCAAGGTGCGCTGATCGGCCGGCTGCCCGGTGGTGGCCCCGGTCGCCCGGTGCGCACCATTCCCGATGCGCACCAGCAGGGCGGTGGCGATCGCCGCTATTCCCTCGCCGCGGCCCAGCGAGCCCAGACCGTCGGTCGTGGTCGCGCCGATGCTGACCGGTGCCCCTAAAGCCTCGGTGAGCAGCTTTTCGGCCGCCGCGCGGCGGCGCGCGAGACGAGGCCGGTTGCCGATCAGCTGCACGGCGACATTGCCAACCAGCCAACCCGCCTCCCGTACCCGGTCGCGTGCCTCGGCCAGCAGGCGGACGCCGCACGCACCGGCGAATTCGGGCCGCGAGGTGCCGAAGTTGGCTCCCAGATCGCCCAACCCGGCGGCCGAGAAGAGCGCATCGCAACAGGCGTGACAGACCACATCGCCATCGGAATGACCGGTCAGGCCCACCGGTTCATCGGCGAACAGCAGCCCAGCCACCCACATGGGCACTCCCTCGACCAGCAGGTGCTCATCGAACCCGATGCCCACTCGTAATTCCGGCAGCATCCCGGTCACCGGCTGAAATGCCGCCATATGCGGCGTCCCGAATGATGGCCGAAGCTCGCGCGTACCTTCCACAGCGCACGGGCCACCGTCAAGTCGGTGGGCTCGGTGATCTTCATGGAAAGCCGCGATCCGGGCACCAGTACCACGTCGTGACCGGCCGATTCGACACATGACACGTCATCGGTGAAGCTCGCCCCGAGCTCGGCCATGCGGTCGTGGGCAGCCATGATCACCTCGAAGGGGAACCCCTGGGGGGTCTGCACCGCGCGCAACTCGGATCGATCGACGCTCACGGTCCGCCCCCGATCGTCCTGCCTGCGCATCGAGTCGGCGACCGGTACCGCCGGGGCGACGGCCGCAGCCCCAGAACGCACCGCGTCGATCACTTCGGCGACCACATTCGCCGGCACCATGGGGCGCACGGCGTCATGGATCAGCACCACCTGGGCTTGCGAGAGCAGCGGATGATCACGAATGATCTTCAGCCCGTTGTGCACCGAGGTCTGGCGGGTTTCCCCACCGTAGGTCTGGATGACCGGGATCGGCAGCGCAGCCAGTGTTGGCCCTAGCCGGCGGGCGACTCGGGCATTGATGACCACCACCGCATGCGTGCAGCCACCGGATGCCATCGCCTCGACGGACATGGCAAGCAGGGCTCGTCCGGTCAGCTTGAGCGCCGGTTTGGGCACCGATCCCCCATAGCGCAACCCCAATCCCGCCCCAACGACCACCGCTACCACTGGCTCAGGCATGCCTAGGAGTCTTTCATATCCGGTCACCGAGACCGAACCAGTGGTTGGGAATGTGTGCAGATCGAGATGTGCCGCATTCCTTGCGGACCGGTGGCGGGTGTGAGAGCATCGAGTCAGTCGAACATATTCCCGAACGTTTTGCATAAATTTGCAAATCCAATGAAGGACGAGGGAGCCTACCGATGAACGCACCATTCACCCCACCTTTCCTGATCGTCAATCCGAAGGCCTACCTCGGCAGCGCAGACACCCTCAAGCTGGCCACCTTGACCGACGAATTGGCCGGCCGGTTCGGGATCGACGTCATCTTCACCGCCCAACACGTCGACCTGCGAATGGTGGCCGAGGCCACCGGCAACCTCACCGTCACCGCTCAACACATGGACCCAATAGTCAAGGGCCGGGGCATGGGCTTCATACTGCCCGATTCGCTGGTGGAGGCAGGTTGCCGCGCGGTGGTGCTCAATCATGCCGAGCACCCCCTGGAGTTGGCGGTGCTGGACGCCACCATGGCGCGCGCCCGAGAGGTCGGGCTGCTGACGGTGGTCTGTGCCGATACGGCCGCCCAATGCCGCGCCGTGGCGAACCTGGGGCCCGACATGATGATCTGCGAACCGACCGCCAATATCGGCACCGGTCAACTGGACGCCGGCGACTACATCGAACGCACCACCCGCATCGTGAAGGAGGTGAACCCGGCCATCCTGGTCATCCAGGCGGCCGGGGTCACCAGCGCCGCCGATATCGATCGGGTACTCGCTCAGGGGGCCGATGGTTCGGGAGGCACCAGTGGGATCGTCCAGCACCCCGATTGGCGGGGCCTGCTCACCGAGATGTGCACCGTGATCGCAAGGCGCCGGGCAAATCCGGCCTAACCCCTAACCACCGGCCCCCGCCGGAGTACCGCCTCCGCTCGGCCAACCGTGCTTCCCCGCCCCGACATATCGAAAGGCAATCCCATGATCATCGGACTACGCGCGGCGCTCGACCACGCCGAGCAGCACAACACGGCGCTGGCAGCGGTTAACACCCCTTTTTTCGAGGCCCTGCTGGCCACCATCGAGGTCGGCGAACGCCTCGGTCAGCCCATCGTCTTGCAGTTTGCCCAGGCCCATGAGGCGATCTGCAGCATCACGGACATGGGGCCGGCGATGGTCGAGTTGGCCCGCCGGTCGCCGGCTCCGTTCGTCCTGCATGTGGACCATGGGGAAACCCTCGACTACATCCGCACCGGTCTGGATATCGGCTTCAATTCGGCGATGATCGACGGCTCCCGCTTGCCCTACACCGACAACGTCCGGCTCACCAGCGATGTGGTGGCGCTGGCCAGCGATCGGGGGGTGGCCGTCGAGGGTGAGATCGGGGTGATGACCGGCAACGAGAACGGCAACCCGGATCAGGGCCTGGCCGACGAGGAGTTGTACACCGACCCCGATATCGCCGCCCAATTCGTCCGCGAGACCGGTCTCACCGCCCTGGCGGCGTCCTTCGGCACCGTGCACGGCATCTATGCCCGCAGGCCGAACCTCAACTATGCCCTGATCGCCGCGCTGCGGGAACGTACCGGCGTGCCCATCGTGATGCATGGCGGGTCGGGATTGAGCCCGGCCGAATACCGGGCCTGTATCCGCAACGGCGTCCGCAAGATCAACTACTACACCTATGCCGCCAAGGCCGCTTACGACGCGGTGGTGCCCCTGGTGGCCGATCCAGACGTCATCCTGTTCGCTAACCTGGCGGTGGCCGCCCGGGCCGCCGTGGCCGAGAACGTCGCGGGATTCGTGAGGGTCCTGTCCACCCCCGGCCAAACCCGACCCTGAGGAGGCAGCGATGCCGGTCCATCAGGCCACCTTGAAGATCCAGTCGCACGGTGGCACACCCAGTTTCATCGATATCACCGGGCAGGTACGCCAAGTGCTGACCGACTCCGGGATCGCCACCGGCCTGTGCACGGTCACCACACCACACACCACCTGCTCGGTCTACTACGACGAATACGCCCACGACGAATACCCCGACGGCACGGACTATCTGCAGCACGATCTGAACCGCGTGCTGGGGCGAATCATTCCCGACCAGCACGCCTTTCCACCGGCAGACGGCTACAGCTATCCGGGCGAGGAACATTTCCGGGAAGTCGAGACCTGGCCTAGCGCCCCACACTACCTACCCGGAGGGGATCGCAGCCAGCTGTTGAACGCCGACGCCCACCTGAAATCGACCGTTATCGGCACCAGCCAGACCTTCGCCGTGATCGACGGCAAGCTGGGGTTCGCGGTCACGGGCTATATCTTCTTTGCCGATTGGGATCGCGCCAGACCGCGCGCCCGCAAATGCCACGTCACGATCATCGGGGAATGAATCCGGATGGTCGTTAATGCGCCATCCGAATCGCCGATATGCACGATCATTGAAACTAAAGACAAATATAAATATCCATTGCACGGCTTGCCGACCCGGGCGAGGCCGCTGGCGGTCCCGGACGGTGCACCGCACCCCACGCCACATCGTGGCGGCACCGGCCACGCGCCGCGTCCATGGCACCCATAACCTGAAAACCACCCAAGCCAAGTGAGGTCAACAATGTCTACCCGCGAAGCCATCATCGCCGCCGCCGAGGGCCTACACGCCCGCCCCGCCGCCATGTTCGTCCAGGCGGCCAAGGCCACCGGGATCCCCATCAAGATCAGCAAGGGCGACAAGCCCTTCGTCTCGGCCACCTCCATCCTGTCGGTGCTCAGCCTGGGCGCCAAACAGGGCGACAGGGTGGTGCTACGGGCCGAGGGAGCCGGCGCGGACGCCGCGCTAGACGCCTTGGTCGAGCAACTAGAACAGGCCGAACGATGAACTCCGGCCAGGTACTGCGCGGCATCGGCGTCGGCACCGGCGCGGCGATCGGTCCGGTAGTGCATTTCGCGACGCCACCCCAGGCGCCGGCCGATGAGCCGGCCCCCGTCACCCCCGAAGAAATATCGGCCGCCGAACGACGCATTGCCGAGGCCCTTTCCGCAGCGGCCACCGATCTGGCACGGGCCGCAGCCGATCACCAAGGCGAAACCCTAGGCGAGGTGCTGGCGGCCGCCGCCGAAATGGCTCGGGATCCCGAGTTGCTGAGCCGCAGCAGCGAATTGGCCGGCACCGGATGCGGTCCAGCCACCGCCATCAGCACCGCCATAGCCGAATTCGCGACCGTGTTCACTCAACTTGGCGGCTATCTGGCCGAGCGGGTAGCCGATCTCAATTCGGTTCGCGACCGTGCGATAGCCCACCTGCTCGGGCTACCGGCACCGGGACTGACCGATCTTGGCGAGCCCGCCGTGGTGATCGCCGGCGAACTCACCCCGGCCGATACCTCATCGCTGGATATGACCAAGGTGCTCGCCTTGGTCACCGAGGAGGGCGGGCCCACCTCGCATACCGCCATCATCGCCCGGCAACTCGGTCTGCCCTGCCTGGTGCGCGTCGGTGGGGCATTGGGGATCCCCGAGGGCACCGTGGTGGCGGTCGATGCGGGCCGCGCCAGCGTCATCGTGGCCCCCGACGACCAGACCCGCACCGAGATCAGCGAACGCATCCGACGCCAGAAGGCGCTGCTGTTGGACGGCGCCCCCGGCGGAACCTCGGACGCCCACCCGATCGCCTTGCTGGCCAACGTCGGCACCATCGCCGATGCCCGGGCGGCCGCCGCGACCGCGGTCGAAGGGGTCGGCCTGTTCCGCACCGAATTCATGTTCCTGGACGCACCCGAGGAGCCGGCCATTGAGGCCCAGGCGGCCGCCTACCAGCAGGTGCTGGCGGCCTTCGCCGGTCGTAAGGTCGTGGTACGTACCCTGGACGCCGGCGCCGACAAGCCGTTGGCCTATGCAAATCAACGCCAGGAGGCCAACCCGGCCCTGGGCCAGCGGGCCTACCGGCTGGTGCGCAGCGTCCCGCAGCTGCTCGGCAATCAGCTGACTGCCCTGGCCACGGCGGTGGCGGCCACTCCGCAAACCGAGACCTGGGTGATGGCGCCCATGATCTCGACCGCCGCCGAGGCCCGCGACTTCCACGATCTGGCGCGCGGTCTGGGACTGCCGAAGGTGGGTGTCATGGTGGAGGTGCCGGCCGCGGCATTGTGCGCCGAGCAGGTGCTTGCCCAGGTCGACTTCGCCTCCATCGGCACGAACGACCTGGCCCAATACACCATGGCCGCGGACCGCGAGTTGGGCGATCTCTCCGACCTCATCGACCGCTGGCAGCCGGCCGTGCTGAAGCTCGTCGCCCAGACCGCAGCCGCCGGCAGGTGCGCCGGGCGTGAGATCGGGGTCTGCGGCGAATCGGCCTCCGATCCGCTGATGGCCTTGGTGCTGTGCGGGCTGGGTGTCACCAGTCTGTCCATGTCGCCGGCCGCGGTGCCCGCGGTGCGCTACGCGCTACGGCATACCCGTCTCGCCCAGTGCCGCGAGATGGCCGAGGCCGCCATCGCAGCCCCGGATCCGGCCGCGGCGGTCGCGGCCGTACTCGCCCTGTTGGATAGGCAGGTCAGGGAAGCGATCGTGGTCAACTGACCCGGGACGATCCCGGCACCGTGGCCGGCAGTCCCAACCCGCACGATCCCGGGTATGGATCGAAGAAATACCGTCATTCCCAGCTAGGAGTCGCATATGGGTGACAATCCCGTGATGAGAGCCATCACATGGTTTGCAGAACACTTCATCGGGCTGTTCAATGCAGCAGCCGAATCCTTCCTTGGCCTGGTCAGCGGCATCCTGCCGTTGCTGATGGTCATGCTCACCGCGATGTACGCCATCACCACCTGGATCGGTGAGGAACGCGTCACCCGGGCCGTCAAATGGGCAAGCCGATTCACCCTCACCCGCTACACCCTGATGCCTTTCCTGGCGATGCTGCTGCTGACCAACCCGATGGCCTATACCTTCGGCCGGTTCCTGCCCGAACGTCACAAGCCGGCGTTCTACGATTCGACGGTCTCCTTCTGCCATCCGATCACCTCCCTGTTCCCGCACGCCAACGCCGGGGAGATCTTCGTCTGGGCCGGGGTTTCCAGTGGCGTTCAGGCGATCGCCCCGGAAAAATACGCCACTTTGGCGGTGCTGTACTTCCTGGTCGGCCTGGTGGTGATCTTCCTGCGCGGTTTCGTGACGCAGTGGATGACCGCCTTCTTGATCAAACGCGGCGGGCATGAGGCGACCTTCCGCCGCTACGACGAGGCGTATGCGCAAGGTCACATCCAGGGGGTCGCGGAATGAGCTACCGGGCCATCAGGGTGACCAAGGGCAACGGCGGCTGGGGGGAGGATCTGATCCTGACCCCGACCGACGCCAAACACATCATTCTGTCGGTGACCAATGGCGGGATCCATCCCGTCGCCGCTCGAATGGCCGAGCTATCCGGTGCGACCGCGGTGGACGGTTTCACCAACCATGTCGCCGATGAAGAAGTGCTCGCCGCGGTGATCAACTGCGGCGGAACGGCGCGCATCGGGGTCTACCCGAAGAAACGCATCCCCACCGTGGACATCTACCCGGGTGCACCCAGTGGGCCGCTGGCCAAATACATCACCCCCGACATTTTCGTCTCGGCGGTCGGGGTGGGCCAGGTCGGCCCGAGCGCTGCCACCGCGTCCGATCCGGCATCCGACCGGCAACCCTCCGCCGCCGAGCCGGCCCAGGACGCGGCCGGGCAGGCCAGTCCACAGGCGATGCCCGCCCAGCAGCCGAACGTGGGTGGCTTCATGGGCATGGTGGTGAGGTTCGGCAATGCCATCGGGTATGTGATCAACACCCTGCTCGCCTCGGGACGTCAGGCACTGGACATCATCATGAAGACCGTGCTGCCGTTCATGGCCTATGTGGCGTTGCTGATCGGCATCGTGACCTTCACCGGAATCTCCGATTGGCTAGCCAACGCGGTGTCCCCGCTGGCCGGCAATCCGTTCGGCCTGGTGCTGCTGGGTGTGATCGTTGGCCTGCCGTTCCTGTCCCCGGTACTCGGCCCGGGCGCGGCGATTGCCCAGGTAATCGGGGTATTGATGGGCGAGCAGATCGGCAAGGGAGCCCTGCCGGTACAGTATGCCCTGCCTGCCTTGTTCGCCATCGACGGTCAGGTGGGCTGTGATTTCATCCCGGTCGGTCTGTCCCTGGGCGAGGCGAAGCCCGAGACCGTCTCGATCGGTGTGTCTGCGGTGCTGTTCACCCGCATGGTGACTTCACCGGTGGCCGTGTTGCTCGCGTATCTGGCCAGCTTCCTGCTGGTCTGAACCCTTGGGTGGGTGCCCGCCGGGTACCCACCCATCCCCCGAGAGGAGAACCCCAATGTCAAAGCTGTGGACCGCCCAGGTCAGCCAGATAGGTGCCGATGCCGGCGAGATGATCGAGGCTGGCGTGCTGATCCTGTTCGGCGATCCGGTGCCCGAGGCCCTGACCGAGGTCAGTATCGTCCATACGGGCGCGACCGAGCTGGTGCGCCCCATCGCCGCCGGCGACCGATTCCGCATCGGCGGGCGGGAATACCGCATCGTCGAGATCGGGGGACGCGCCTGCGACAACCTCACCGAGCTGGGGCACGTGGTGATCTACGTCAACCAGCCCGCCCAGGAACTCCTCCCCGGGGCCATCAAGGCCACCGGCCCCGAGCTGGTCTCCCCCGCCGCCGGCGACGAGATCGAGTTCTACGAGGCCTAAGCCATGTCCACTGTCGACTGGCGGTTCCCGACCCTGCTGATCGCCGCCATGCTGCTGGGCCTGGCGCTGACCTATCTGCAGATGCGCACCTACAATTCCGAGTTGAACCGTGCCCTGCGGCGGATCGGCGGCCAGCATCTGGCGCTGGTCTCGGGCCGCGGCCGTTCCTGGCGGGGCGGCGCGATCCTCATCGCCATAGTCGACATCTTGAACGGACAGATCGTCTCGGCCCGGGCGATGACCGGAGCAACGGTCTTCGCCCGGTTCCGGGACCTGCCGGCCCTGCAAGGGCCGGTGGGCACCGCCGTCGAACGAGTGACCGGCAAACAGCTCCGGGCCGCCGTCGAGATGGCGCTGGCGCAACTGCCCGCAGCCGCCACCGGCGACCAGGCCGAACCCACCTCCGCCGCCACAGCACACCCACCGCGCGATGCCGAATCGCGCCCCCACCGACCCGGCAGGCCGAACTCACGCCTGATTCGCAAACGACCGGGCAGCCGACCGAGCTGAACGCGACCCGGCCCAAAGCCGGCCCCACGCGTCCAACCGAAACCGAAAGGAAGAATTGACTATGGGCTACACCAAGGGCCTATTGGAACGCGAAGCCAGACTGGGACGTCCGGTATCCGTCGGCGTCGTGGGCGCCGGGCAGATGGGTACGGGCCTGGTCGCCGCCATCCAGAAAGCACCCGGCCTGGCGGTCGTCGCGGTCGCCGATATCGTCATCGAGAAGGCGACCGCCGCCCTGCACCATGCCGGGCGAGAGGACTTCGAGGTCTGCGGCGACGATCTGGAAGCCGCCGCCGCGGCGATCACCGCCGGCCGCTGCGCCGCGATCGCCGACGGGTTAAAGATGCCCGAGTTGCCGGTGGACATCGTCGTCGAGGTTTCGGGGGTGCCCGAGATCGCCGCCCAGATCGCCTACACCTGCATCACCCACGGCAAGGACGTCGCCCTGATGACGATCGAGGCCGACGTCACCGTCGGCGTGCTGCTCAGCAGCATGGCCAACGCCGGCGATTCGGTCTACACCGTGATGCGCGGCGACGAGCCGGTGGAATGCCTCAAACTGGTGGAATACGCCAAAGATCTCGGGCTCACCGTGATCTGCGCGGGCAAAGGCAAGAACAATGTCAATATGCCGCATTCGGTACCGGCCGACAACGTGGCCGAGGCCGAACGCAAGCGCATGAACCCGCGTATGCTAACCGAGTTCACCGACGGCACCAAGACCCAGATCGAGATGGCCGCCCTGTCCAACGCCACCAATCTGCCGGTCGAGGTGGCGGGCATGCACGGCCAGGAGATCATGCTCGCCGAACTGGCCACCAGGCTCATCCCGGCGGCCGATGGCGGCATCCTCTCCTTCGAAAAGGGCGCCGTGGTGGAATACGTCACCGGCGACGTGGCCCCCGGTGTCTTCGCGATCGTGAAGTCCGAATCCGATGTGGTCACCCAGGAACTCGACTATCTGAAGCTGGGTAGGGGACCCTACTACCTGTTCTACCGGCCGTGGCATATCGCCGCCATCGAGGCCCATCTATCGATCGGCGAGGCCGTCTTGAACCGGCAGGCCGACTTCCAGTCCCGCTACATGTGCACCGAGGTGGTGGGGCGCGCCAAGGCCGAACTGCCCGCCGACACCGTTCTGCAGGGCATGGGCGGGAACCACTTCTACGGCTGGGCTATCCCGGCCGAGCGCGCCCGCGAACTCGGGGCCGTGCCGATCGGCCTGCTGCAGCACAGCAGGCTGAAGGTGGCCAAAGGCGTCGACGAGATCATCACCTATGCCGACCTGGAGATCGACGAAACCCGTCCGCTGGTGGCGATGCGCCGGCTGCAGGATGCCCTGGTCGCCCGGGGCGTCATCGGCGGCTGAGCGTCCCGATCGCCGGATCGTCTGGCCCGGGTCGAACGGCCTGGGCCATCGGCGCACGTCTCATCCCGGCCGTGCGCAATCCCCCCAGCACCCCGAGCCGACCAGGAGGAAACCATGCCGGTCAGGCGCGATCACCAATTGCTCGTCGATGCGGCGCGCATGTACTACATCGAAGGCCTCGATCAGGGTCAGGTGGGCCGCCGGCTAGGCCTGTCGCGCTCGTCGGTGTCGCGTATCCTGGCCGCCGCCCGCGAGACCGGCGTGGTCCAGGTACGGATCGCCGGTGACGAGCACGTGCCCCGGAATCGCGACCTCGAACACGCGCTGGTCAGAACCTTCGGATTACGCGAGGCACTGGTGGCCGAGACCTCGGCGGCGGCCACCGAACTGCGCGCCGTTGGCCTGCTCGGCGCCCAGGTGTTCACCCGGCGGGCGCCGGGCGCCACTCGGATCGGTTTCAGTTGGGGCATGACGGTCGGTCAGGTGATCGAGGCCATCCCGCAGATGACCCTGCGTCCCGACTGCCGGCTCACCCCGCTGGTGGGTGGCATGCCCACCGTGGATTCCGGGCCTTCCGGCAATGCCAATATCCGGATACTGGCCGACAAGTGCGGCCTGAACGCCGAACGCTTCGATGCCCCCGCGATCGTGGAATCCGCCAACACCTGCCGGGCACTGTTGTCGGAGTCGTCGGTCAGATCGGCCCTGACCCGGGCCCGCAGCTGCGATCTGGCCTTCGTGGGCATCGGCTCTTTCGGGGTCCAGACCTCCCGGCGAGTGTTGGAGGCGATGAATCTCAGCGAATCCGAATTGGCCCGGATGACCGCCGCCGAACCGGTTGGCGACATGCTGGGCCGGTTCTTCGACATCACCGGTGCCGAATTGGGCCCGCCCTCCCAGGACCGGGTCGTCGGCATCGAACTGACCGATCTGGCCGATATCGAGGTGGTGGTCGGGCTGGCAGCGGGCAAGGCGAAGGCCACCGGGGTGCTGGGGGCGCTGCGCACCGGGGCCATCGACCTGCTTGTGGTGGACGAGGGGCTGGCAGCCGCACTGTTAGCGAACGCCACCAACCAAATACGATCGCACTGAACCTACCGGCCGCTGGCCCCGGCCGGCGCACCGGTCTGGCCGCGCGCCGGTCAACGACCGCAGGCCGGGTTCAGCCCTCGTACTTGTAGCCCAGGCCACGCACGGTAACCAGCCTGGTGGGATGGGAGGGATCGGCTTCGATCTTGGCCCGCAACCGCTTTACGTGCACATCCAGGGTCTTGGTGTCCCCCACGTAGTCGGCCCCCCAGATCCGGTCGATGAGCCGGCCCCGGGTCAGTACCCGGCCCGGATTACGCAGCAGCAACTCGAGCAGTTCGAACTCCTTCAGCGCCAGCCGGACGCCTACACCCCGCACCTGCACCTCGTGGCGTTCCACATCCATGCGCACATCGCCGACCTCGATCACCTCGGGCAGCGCATCGGTGTCCTGGCCCCGCCGCAGTACCGCCCGGATCCTGGCTACCAGTTCGCGGTGGCTGAATGGCTTGGTCACATAGTCATCGGCCCCCAATTCCAGACCGACTACCTTATCGATCTCGGAATCCCGGGCGCTCACCATGATCACCGGCACATTGCCGGCCGCCCGCAGCTGACGGCACACCTCGGTACCGGGCATTCCCGGCATCATCAGGTCGAGCAGCACCAGATCGGCGCCATTGCGCTCATACTCGGCCAGTCCGGCTGTTCCATCGGCCGCCTCCGCCACATCGAAGCCTTCCCGTTGCAGCATGTAGGCGATCGCGGCCCGGTAGGACGCCTCGTCCTCGATGATCAGGATCCGGGTCATGGCATTCCTTCCTCTGGCTGACCCACCTCGTGCGATGCCGGCAGGCGAAGGGTGAAGGTGGACCCCTGACCCACCTTGCTCCAGACATCCACCGTGCCGCCGTGGGCCCCGGCGATGTGTTTGACGATGGACAGGCCCAGTCCCGTGCCCCCGGTGGCCCGGCTGCGGGCGTAGTCTACCCGGTAGAAGCGTTCGAAGATCCGTTGCAGGTCTTCGGATTTGACGCCGATCCCGTTGTCGGTGACGCTGAGTTCGACGAACCGATCGCCGGCGTCCGCGACCTCGCGGCTGGTAACGCTGACCCGGGCACCGGGATCGGAATAGTTGATGCCGTTGAGGATCAGGTTTACCAGCGCACTGATCAACTGTTCGGGATCGCCCAGCACCAGCAGGCCCGCCGAGCCGGCAGCGTTCAGGGTGACCGACCGGGACGATGCGAGATCCCGGCACTGCCCGACGGCGGCCGCAACCACCCGATCGATATCGACTTCGACCGGTTGCAGCAGCGGATCGTCGGACTGTAGCCTGGACAGTTCGATGATTTGCCGGATGAGTTCGGTCAACCGCTCGGATTCGCTGATCATCCGACCGGCGAAACGATGTACCGCTTCCGGGTCGCCGGCGGCCTGCTCGACCGCCTCGGCGAGCACCTGGATTGCGCCCACGGGGGTTTTCAGCTCGTGGCTAACATTGGCCACGAAATCGCGTTTGATCTCGTCGGCGCGCACTTCGGCGCTTCGGTCATCGGCGATCACCAACACGACGCCGCCCTCCAGCGCGCTGCTGCGCACCGCCAGTTCGAGCCGCGGGACGCCGGGCTCGCGCCGCAGCATAAGCAGCTTGCCGGTCACCTGGCCGCCACTGCGCGCGTCCCGGACCAGTTCCAGCAGTTCGCCGGGCGCTACCCGGTCGCCACGCACCAATCCGACGGCGCGCGACTGCGAATTGGCATGCAGCACCTCGTCGGATGGGCCGGCTACCAGCGCCGCGGCGTGCAGCAGGTCGATGGCGGCGGCCAGCTGTGCCGAAACGCTGGCTGACTGCGGCTCGGCCACCTGATCGGCCTGCGCCCGGCGCCGCACCCAGGCCATCGCCGGCCCGACACCCAACCCGATTGCGAGCCCGAGAACGGTGGCCAGCAGAACCTCCACGGTTCGATCATAGGGGCGCATCCGGCGTGGTTCTTCGTCCCGCCGGCCGGGCTCGCGTGGCGTGTCTGGGGTTCGCCGCCGGTTCATCGGTGAGCCCGGCAAATCCCGGCCGGGGCCTCTGGCACGGCTGCGAGAAGTCGGGACGCAACGCTAGGGTTGGTCTTGAGTACGGCTTTGTTCGCCTCCACCGAAGGGGTAACTGTGCGCGAGATCTATCACAATGACCTCGACGAGGTCGTCAACGAATTGGTCCTGATGTCGGACAGTATCCAGATCGCGGTTCGGGACGCCACCCGCGCGCTGCTGGATGCCGACCTTGCCCTGACCGAGCGCGTGATCGGCGGGGACGCCCGGATCGATGCCCAGCATGACCAGCTTGAGCAGCGGGCCTTCACCATCTTGGCCCGGCAGGCTCCGGTGGCCGGCGAACTGCGCACCCTGGTGGCAGTGATCCAGATGGTGGCCGCACTGGGCCGGATGGGCGACCTAGCGGCCCACGTCGCCAAGATCGCCCGGCTGCGCTATCCCGAACGCGCGGTGCCCGAACCGCTGCGCGACAACTTCCGGCGGATGAGCCGGCTCGCCCAGGACATGATCGGCAATGTCGGCCGGGTGCTGGCCGAGCGCAATCTGGAGGAGGCCCGCGAGCTGGCCGAGCAGGACGAAGAGATGGATTCCCTGCGCTCCGACCAGTTCCGGGTCATTCTCGGCGACGACTGGCAGTTCGGGGTCGAGATGGCCGTCGACGTGGCCCTGCTGGGCCGTTACTTCGAGCGTATCGCCGACCATGCGGTGGCCATGGGACGCCGCATCATCTACATCATCACCGGCGATCTGCCCGAGGGCGAAAACTGGCCTTCCACCTGAGCCGCCGCCGTCACCCCGTCCTGGGCGGGAAGCGAGCCACGGCACCGGAGGCCACCGGCATCGACATCGTCCCGTTCCCGGTCGGGTGACGGCCGGCTATCCGCGGCCGGGGCTACTTCCTGCCCTGGCTGGCGACCGCCTGCTGGCCGGCCGCGGCCGCCTCCGGATCTAGGTAGCGGCCGCCCTGGGCCACGGGTCGGTAGTCCTCGTCCAGTTCGTAGAGCAGCGGGATGCCGGTGGGAATGTTGAGCGCGGCAATGTCGGCATCGCCGATCCGGTCCAGGTGCTTGACCAGCGCTCGCAGCGAGTTGCCGTGCGCGGTCACCAGCACGGTCTGGCCGGTAGCCAAGTCCGGTTTGATCGCCGACTCCCAGTAGGGCAGCATCCGGGCCACGACGTCTTTGAGGCATTCGGTCTGCGGGCGTTCGGCCACGGGGATATCCGCATAGCGCGGATCGTTCCACTGGGAGTACTCGGCGTCCTGGTCGAGCACCGGCGGCGGCACGTCATAGCTGCGCCGCCAGGCCATGAACTGTTCCTCACCGTACTTTTCGAGAGTCTCGGCCTTGTTCAGGCCCTGCAATCCGCCGTAGTGGCGCTCGTTCAGCCGCCAAGAGCGCTGCACCGGAATCCAATGCCGGTCGCAGCGGTCCAGCGCCAGGTAGGCGGTGTGAATGGCCCTGCGCAGCAGTGAGGTGTGCAGCTTGTCGGGAAGCAGGTTCTGTTCGGCCAGCAATTCGCCGCCCCGAATGGCTTCCCCGATCCCCCGCTCATTCAGGTCAACATCCACCCAGCCGGTGAACAGGTTCTTGGAGTTCCATTCGCTCTCGCCATGGCGGAGCAGGATGAGCTTGTAGGTCATGGGCATGAGTCTACCGAGCGATCCGCCGTCCTAACGGTCCTCCTCACAAGCCCAGCACGGGCGGTTCCCGGACCGATCGGCCGGGCCTCCGGATAGCCACGATACGACTGGCCGATACCGCGACGGACGATATCGCACCGGTTCGCCTACCGGCCGGCGAGGCGTGGTTGAATCGACCCATGAGTCAACCGATCGCAGTCGTAACGGGCGCCTCCAGCGGGATCGGTGCGGCCACCGCCCGAGCCTTGGCGGTGGCCGGCTACCGGGTCGTCTGCGCCGCGCGCAGGTCGGTGCGGTTGCACGAGTTGGCCGCCGAGATCGGCGGCGGGGCCATCACCTGCGACATCACCGACGATGCCGAGGTGGCGGCCCTGGCAGAAGCCGTCGGCGAACGCTGCGATGTGCTGGTCAACAACGCAGGCGGCGCCATCGGGCAGGAACCCGTCGAGACCGCCGAGGTCACCGACTGGGAACGCATGTATGCCATCAATGTGGCCGGAACGCTGCGCGTCACCCAAGCGCTGTTACCGGCGATCGAGCGCGCCTGCGGGACCATCGTCTTCATCACCTCCACCGCTGCCGAGACCGCATACGAGGGTGGCGGCGGCTATTGCGGGGTGAAGGCCGCCGAACGCTATATGGCCGCCTCGCTGCGGCTGGAATTGGCCGGCCGGCCCGTCCGGGTCTGCGAGGTGAGCCCCGGCATGGTGCACACCGCGGAGTTCTCGCTGGTGCGGTTCGGCGGCGACCGGGCGCGCGCGGACGCGGTCTACGCGGGCGTCGACCGTCCGCTGGTGGCCGAGGACATCGCCGAGGCGGTCCGCTGGATCGCCACCCTGCCCGAGCATGTGAACGTCGACCGGCTGGTCATCAGGCCGCGCGCCCAGGCCGCCAACTGGAAGGTCGCCCGCAGTTCGTGAAGCCTTGGCGTATCGTGTCCGCCGGCCTGCTGATCGCGTTCGCCGTGGGCAGCCTCGCCCATCTGGGCCGCGCGGCCGGTTCGCCGCCGACGGATCCTGCCCGGGATCGGGCGCAGCTGCGCTTCCTGGCCGGCGAGCTCGACACCGGCACCGCGGCCGGGATGCAGGAATACTTCCCCGAAGGGGAGTTCTTCAGTTGGGTATTGACCGGCCTGGCCGCCGCCCGGCTTGCCGAGCGCGGTATCGAACCCGACCGGAATCTGCGAATCGTGGCCGACGCCGTCGCAGCGACCGGTGCGCCAACGGTGGCCGATCGGTTCGGCAGCGGCCACCGCGGCGTGCCACACGGCGCTTTCTACCACGGCTGGCGGCTGCTGCTCTTGACCGCGCAGGCCGGCCTGACCCGGCAAACCGATCAGTTGGACGCCGTGGCCCAGCAGGCCGGCAGCCTGCTCGCGGCGCTGGATGCCCCCGGGCAGCCGCCACTGACCAGCTACCCGGGCCGGGTCTGGCCATGCGATCTGGTAGTTGCGATGGCGGCGGTCCGGCAGGCCTCCCGGCTGATCGGATTGCCCGGCCTGGACGCGGCCACCGAACGCTTTGTTGCCCGGCTAGCCACCTGGCGGGATCCGGCGACCGGGTTGCTGGGTCATACCCTGGGGCCGGATGGCGATCCGAGCGGGGCACGGGGTTCCTCGCAGGCGATCGTCAACACCTACCTGCGCGACATCTCGCCCGAAGCCGCAGATGCCGAATGGCACGGTTTCAACCAACATTTTGTGGTCGGCACGCTGGGCCTGGTGGGCGTGCGGGAGTATCCCGTCGGCCAAGAAGGTGGCGGGGATGTCGATTCCGGGCCGTTGATCGCCGGGGTTTCCCTATCGGCTTCGGCGGTCGCTTTGGGCGCGGCCAGGCGTAATGGGGATGCGGAGTTGGCCATCGGGTTGCACCGCGAGGCCGAACTGCTGGGTCTACCGCTGCCCTGGCGGGGCGACGGCGACGGCGACGGCTGCGGCCGGGCCTTCCTGTTCGGTCGGTTGCCGATCGGGGACGCCTTCGTCGTCGCCGCCCGCACCCAGCCGCTGGCGCAGCCCGGCGCAACCGCCAAACCATCGCACCCCGGCATCTGGTGGCCGCTGTGGTTCGCGCTGGGCTCGCTGCCCGGCCTGCTGGGCCTGCTCCTGCTCCACTCGCACCGGCGAGACCGCCCGGCCGGGTCGCGGTAAGGAACCCGGATCGCATATGGAACCGGCCACGAGACAGGCTGCCGGCCATCCGCGGACGGCCGGCAGCCTGGTCGAGTTCTGGCCCGTGACTCGCTAAGCCAGGGTGATCAGGGCCTGACCGCCCTGGACGGCCTCGCGTGGGGTAACCAGGATGGCATCCACCGTACCGGCGGTGGGTGCGGTGATCTCGGTCTCCATCTTCATGGCCTCGAGCACCACGACGACCTGGCCAGCCTGGATGCTGTCGCCCTCCGCCACCAGGATCCTGGCCACCGAACCAGCCAGGGGTGCGGTGATCGCGTTTGCGCTGGCGCCCTTGACCGAGGCGGTGGTCTGGGTGGTGGAGGCACCGGCGCCGCCACCGATCACGATCGGGGCCGGGACGGGACGGACCTCCTGCTCGGCCTCTACATCAACGACGTACTCGGTGCCGTTGACAGTCATCTTGAGACGCATTGTCATTCCTCTTTCAGTTCAATCAACCAGTGGCACCGAATCAGTGGATCCCGGGCATGCTGCCCCGAACCCCGTTCGCGGTCCGCCCGCGACGCCCGGCCGCACTCCAGCCGGTACGGTTGGCGTAGCTGACGGCCCGCACCTTGCCCTTGTAGCCCAGATAGGCGGATGCCGCAGCGGCGATCGCCATCAGATCCTCCTCGGGCACCGGACGAGTGTCGCGCAACTCGGTCAGCCGGGCTTCCAGGTTGTCCACCCGGGCCTGTAGCCGCTGGACGAGACCCGCCAGTTCTTCGAGACTCAGTTCGTTGTTCTGCTTCATCACTTTCTCCAGTGCTCAGACCGGGAACACGCCGTGCTTCTTGGGTGGCCGCTGGACCCGCTTGTTGGCCGCCAGGGCCAGGGCGGCGGCGATCTGCCGGCGGGTGTCGGCCGGGTCTATGATGTCGTCGACATAGCCGTGGGCCGCCGAAGCGAACGGGGTGGCGAACTCCTCCCGATAGGCCTCCACGACCTCTTCCCGCTTGGCCGCCGGATCTGCGGCGTTGGCGATCTCCTTGCGGAACACCACTGCGGCGGCGCCGTCGGCGCCCATGACCGCGATCTCCGCGCTGGGCCAAGCGAATACCTTGTCGGCACCGAGTTCCTTGGAACACATCGCCAGATAGGAACCGCCATAGGCCTTGCGGAGCACCACGGTGATCTTCGGCACGGTAGCCGCCGAGTAGGCGAACAGCATCTTGGCGCCATGCCGGATGATGCCGCCATGTTCCTGGGCCACACCGGGCAGGAAACCTGGCACATCGACCAGGTTGATCACCGGAATGTTGTAGGCATCGCAGATCCGGATGAACCGGGCACCCTTGTCGGAGGCGTTGATGTCGAGCACACCCGACATCGACTTGGGCTGGTTGGCGATGAAACCGACCGGGTGGCCGTTGATTCGTCCGAAACCGGTGACGATGTTGGTCGCATAGCCGGCTTTGACCTCAAGGAAGTCGCGGTGATCGACCAGTTCGGCGATGACATCGCGCACGTCGTAGCCCCTGTTGCCCTCGACCGGCACGATATCGCGCAGCACCGGGTTCAGTTCCACGTTGTCGTCCGGGAACAGCACCGGGGGTTCCTCGGCGTTGTTCTGCGGCAGGAAGCTGAGGATCTTCTGGGCGATCAGCAGCGCCTGGGCGTCATCGTCGGCGACGAAGTCGATCACCCCGGAGATGCCCTGATGCGCGTCCGCACCGCCCAAGGCATCCTGGGTGACCTCTTCGCCGGTGACCTGCTTGATGACATCCGGGCCGGTGATGAACATGTGGGCCTTGCGGGTCTGGATGATGAAGTCGGTCAGCGCGGGGCTGTAGACCGCGCCACCGGCGCAGGGGCCGGCAATGATCGAGATCTGCGGCACCACACCCGACAGCTTCACATTGGCGAAGAAAACCTTGCCATAGCCCGAAAGCGAGTCGATGCCCTCTTGGACGCGCGCGCCACCGGAGTCGTTGATGAAGACGAACGGGGCGCCGTTCATCAACGCATTCTCCATCGTCTCGGTGACCTTGATGTTGTGCGTCTCGCCCGCGGAGCCGCCCACTACCGTGAAGTCCTGGCTTGCCAAGTAGACCGGGCGGCCCATCACCGAGGCGTGGCCGGTGACCACGCCGTCGGCCGGCATGTCGGCCTGGTCCATCCCGAAGGCCGTGGTGCGGTTGCGGCGGAAAGCCCCGGTTTCGATGAAGGTCTCCGGGTCGACAAAGGCATCGATCCGCTCCCGGGCGGTCATCTTGCCCTTCTCGTGCTGCTTGGCGATGCGCCCCTCGCCGCCCCCGGCCTGAACGCGAGCCCGCTCCGAGTTCAGCTGGGTCAGGCGTTCTTCCATGGTGTGCGTCTTGGCCATTTGGTCCGCCTCCTCAGGCCGGCTCGACGGCGACGGTGGAGGTCTTGCCGTTGATCGAGACGTTGTAGGTGACCGGGCCGGATAGCGCGGTGGACTTGCCCTCGGCGGCGGCCTTCAACTGGGCCTCCGTCTTGGCCACCGACTTCGGGCCCTGCCCGCGGGTCTCGAAGAAGCCGGGCGCCACACCCGGGAACATCGCATAGGTGAGCACGTCCTCCTCGGAGCCGTCGAAGCCCTTGAGTTCGGAGGCCTGGCTGACCAGGGAGTCCCATTCGGGTGCCAGCAGATCGGCTGGCCGCTGGGTGATGGGGTCCTTCTTCGCCTGGGCCGCGGCCTGCTCGATCACCTCGGGGTTGCGTTCGGCGGGCGAGGCACCGTAGTAGCCGAGCATCATGTCGGCGAACTCACCGGTCATCACCTTGTAATCGCCCATCAGCACGTTGAATACCGCCTGGGTGCCGACGATCTGGGAGGATGGGGTGACCAGCGGCGGGTAGCCGGCGTCCTTGCGGCAGACCGGGACCATGCGCATCACCTCGTCGATGCGGTCCTCGGCGCCCTGGGCGCGCAACTGGGATTCCATATTGCTGAGCATGCCCCCGGGGATCTGGGAGCTGAATATCTTGGTGTCAACCAGCGTCTTGGATTCGAACTCGGCGTACTTGGGACGAATCTTCTTGAAGTGGTCCCGGATCGCCAGCAGGCGAGGCATGTCTACATCGGTGGTGTAGCCGGTGCCCTCCAGCATCTCGATGACCGACTCGGTCGGATTGTGGCCCGGGCCGAGCGACATCGTGCTGATGGCGGAATCGACCACATCGGCACCGGCCTCGATGGCCTTCATGAGTGCCACCTGGGTGACCCCGGTCGTGGAGTGGCAGTGCACATTGATCTGCACATCGCCGTAGGCGTCCTTGATGCCCTTGACTATGTCATAGGCGGGTTGCGGCTTGAGCAGCGCGGCCATGTCCTTCAACGCGATCGAGTCGGCGCCCATGTCGAGTAGCTGGCCGGCCAGCTTCACATAGCCTTCGACGGTGTGCACCGGGGAGATCGTGTAGCAGATGGTGCCCTGGGCATGCTTGCCGGCCTTCTTTACCGCAGCCATCGCATGCTGCAGGTTGCGCGGATCGTTCATCGCGTCGAAGACCCGGAAGACGTCCATACCGTTCTCGGCCGACTTGCCGACGAACCGATCGACGACCTCGTCGTTGTAGTGCCGGTAGCCGAGCAGGTTCTGCCCACGCAGCAGCATCTGCAGCCGGGTGTTGGGCATCAGCTCGCGGAAGGTACGCAGCCGCTGCCACGGGTCTTCGTTAAGGAAACGGATACAGCTGTCGTAGGTGGCCCCGCCCCAGCATTCGACCGACCAGAAACCAGCCGCATCGATGTCTGCGCAAGCATCCACCATGTCTTCCATGGCCATGCGGGTCGCCATCAAGCTCTGATGGGCGTCCCGCAGCACCAGCTCGGTGATACCCACCTTGCGGGGTTCGGAAACCTCAATGTGTCGCGGACTCATGGAACCGATTGAACCATGTCATTCCCGGTCGCGGGCAGCGGGGTGGGTATTGATGCTGGTTGGATGCTCTTCGGCCATACTGTCATCTGGAACAGCGCGGTAGACCGTCAGGATGGTGAGCCAGGGAACATGTGCGGATTGATGGGCTTCGTCTCGGCCGGGACGCTCGATCCACAACGGATACGGCAGGTCACCGAGGGCATGGCCTGCGCACGCCATCGGGGGCCCGACGACACCGCGGTCTGGTCGGATGACCGGGTTTGCTTCGGATTCAACCGGCTGAGCATCATCGACATCGAATCGTCCAACCAGCCGTTGCACTGGGGCCCACCGGAAAACCCGGACCGCTACACGATGGTCTTCAACGGCGAGATCTACAACTATGTCGAGTTGCGGGCCCGGCTGGCCGCCGATGAGCACGCCGAATTCCGCACCGGCGGGGACGGCGAGGCCATCGTGGTGGGCTATCACCATCACGGCGCCGATTGGGTAAGGCAGTTGCGCGGCATGTTCGCCTTCGTCATCTGGGATGCCCAGGAGCGGGTGCTGTTCGGCGCCCGGGACTGGTTCGGCATCAAGCCGCTGTACCTGGCCGAACTGGCCGACGGATTCGCCTTCGCGTCCGAGGCCAAGAGCCTGCGGGCGCTTTCCGGCGCCGCCCGGGTCGACGCCACGGCCCTGCAGCACTACCTGGTGTTGCAGTACGTGCCCGAACCGGAATCGGCGGATGCCAACCTGCGCCGGGTGGAATCGGGCACCTCGTTCACGATCCGGGACGGCCGGCTCGATTTCCACCGCTATTTCCGGCCGCGGTTTGCCGCGGCCCCGGTACGCGGCAGCGCGGCGGCCGGGGAATTGCACGAGCAGATCCTCGAGGTGCTGGACGATTCGGTGGCCAAGCACATGCGCGCCGACGTGACCGTGGGGTCCTTCCTGTCGGGCGGGATCGATTCCACCGCCATCGCGGCGCTGGCCAAACGCCACAATCCCAGCCTGTTGACCTTCACCACCGGTTTCGAGCGCGAAGGCTATTCCGAGGTGGATGTGGCCGCCGAGTCGGCCCAGGCGATCGGCGTGGCCCATCATGTCAGGACGGTCAGCGAGGAGGAGCTGTGCCAGACCCTGCCGTTGATCGTCTGGTATCTGGACGATCCGGTCGCCGACCCGGCGCTGGTGCCGCTCTACTTCGTGGCCCGGGCGGCCCGCGAGCACGTCAAGGTGGTGCTTTCCGGGGAGGGCGCCGACGAGCTGTTCGGCGGCTACAACATCTACCGCGAACCGCTGAGCCTGCGCCCGATCACCGCATTGCCGAACCCCTTGCGCCGGGGACTGGCCGCGGTCAGCCGTGCCCTGCCGGAGGGGGTGCGGGGCAAGAGCCTGCTGGAACGTGGCTCGCTGGATCTTGAGGAGCGCTACTACGGCAATGCCCGCAACTTCCCCGAGGCTCAAGTGCGCAAGGTGCTCACCCGGCATGACCCGACCGTCTCCTGGCGCGATGTGACCGATCCGGTCTACGAGCTGTCGGCCGGTTGGGACCCGGTCGCCCGAATGCAGCACATCGATCTGTTCACCTGGTTGCGGGGCGATATCCTGGTCAAGGCCGACCGGATGACCATGGCCAATTCCCTGGAGTTGCGCGTACCCTTCCTAGACAAGGAGGTCTTCGAGGTCGCCCGGCGAATCCCGATCGACCAGAAGATCACCCGGAACCAGTCCAAGGTGGCCCTGCGGCAGGCGCTGGCCAGGGTGGTGCCCGGCCATGTGCTGAACCGCCGCAAGCTGGGTTTCCCGGTGCCGATCCGGATTTATCTGCGCGACGACTACGGCTATCGGTGGGCCCGGGAGATCGTCGAGAGCGCCGAGACCACCGAATACATCGATCCGGGGGCCGCCCTCGGACTGTTGGACGCCCACCGCCGCGGCGAGGCCGACAACTCCCGTCAGGTCTGGACCCTGCTGGTGTTCATGCTGTGGCATGACATTTTCGTCACCGGACGCATCGTCCCCGATGTGCCGCATCCGCAGTATCCGGTCAGGCTGTAGGGCGTGGCCCCGGGAACCCTTAGCCTTTAACCGTGCCAGTCCATCCAGACTTCGACTTCGATCCTGCCGGGAATGACGAACGGCTCCTGGACCGGATGGGGTTGCCCAGATCGGGCAACCGGACCGACCGGTTGCCCGACGTTTTCGGCCGGTTGGGCGAACTGACCAGAAAGGCCACCGAATTGACACCCGACGATGTTCCCAAGCCGGCGGAACCGGTACTGGTCGAGGGCACGGCCGCCGACGGGCACGTGGTGGTCGCCATGAGCGACTCGCAGGTGACCCGCATCGAGATAGACGATGCCTGGCTACGCGATCAGCCGACCCATCGGCTAATCAAGGCGCTGATCGAGGCCACCAATGACGCAATCACCCGGGCAAACGATGCCGCCCTGGCCCAGCTCACCGCGCTGAACTCCAGCTTTGGCGATCTGGTGCGCAATGTCTCGGAGCTACAGGGCGATATCCATCGTGCCTATCTGAACGACATGCATCGGGTCACGGCACCCCTGAGGTATGAGGGATGAACGGCGATATCCAATTCAATCCACAGACCTGGCAGCAGGCCGCCGAACAGCTCGGTGCCCAGGCCCAGGCGCTGGCGGAGGCATGGCAGTCTGCGTCCGGTACGCTCGGCGATCCGGCCGGCTGCGGCTGCAACGACGGCGGCACGCTCGCCGATTCGGCACTTGCCATCGTCCTGCCGGTCATGCTGGAAGCCGTCAATCAGACCGTGACCGGCATCTCGAACGGGCTGGCGAACGAGGCCCTGGCCACCGGTGCCACCGGCCTGGACTATTTGAATACCGAGGCCGAAAACGAGGCCCTGGCCAAGGGGCTGGAGGTCTGACCATGGGGATGCAACTACCCGGCTGGCTGCGCCAGGCACTCGAATATGCCGGCTATGACTGGCCGGCCACCGACGAATCGGTGCTGTTCGACTGGGCCCAGCAGTGGAATGGCCTGGCGAACCAGGCGGCCGGCATGGCCGCCCAAGCCCGCAGCGCGGTGGGCATCGTCACCGCCCACAATTCCGGCGAGGGGGCAAACGCCTTCGCCGACTTCATGAATAGCCCCGATTCGAATATCGCGAACCTGGCGAATTTCGGAAAGGGCGCCAACGCCATCGGCATCGGCTGCAATATAGTCGCGGGCATCGTGGTGACGCTGAAGCTGGCAGTGATCGCGCAGT
This sequence comes from uncultured Propionibacterium sp., assembly GCA_938036835.1. GTDB lineage: Bacteria > Actinomycetota > Actinomycetes > Propionibacteriales > Propionibacteriaceae > Brooklawnia. The sequence goes on along the minus strand of CALHWB010000018.1, from coordinate 1,759 downwards.
TGGTCACCCTGGCAGCCGCCATCGCCAGCGCCGTTGCCACCGCCGGGCTCGCCTCGGGCGCTGCGCTGGCGGCCCGTGAGGTGGCCAAACGCCTCATCGAGGCCGCAATCAATATCGCCGTCGAACAGATCATGGGTGGCTGAGATGGCCAAGCTACCCAAGGAAGTCGTCGACATGGCCAATGGCGGCATATTCAAGAAGCTGGCGCGGGAGCTATTCGGTTACACCGATTCGCAACTCGACACTATGCTGGAAAAGGGTATACCTCACAATCACAAGAAGCCCAGAAAACCACGCAAGCAGTATCTGGGCCCCAACCCCCGGGCTAAAGACCCGGCCGTCGTCGGCAACACTGCCTTCTGGGATCGCTTCGCCCGCGACCATCCAAACCAAATCAAGGGCACGGGCGCCGATCGCCAGATCAAGGGCACAGATGGGCTTTGGCACTCGCTGGACGAGGTCGACATGGCCCACATGCCCACCGATGCCGTGACCTATTGGAACAATCACGGACGGTTCCTGGACCGCTCCGCCGATGGCGGCCCAGGAACCGAGGTGCGCAACTGGATGGAAAACCTGGACAACTACGAACCCCAATGGCATGTCCAGAACCGGTCGGAGGGCGGGGATCTGAGCGGCAGCGGGGTCAGATACCAGCCACCGGTGGATCTCGAACGAGCTGGTTTCACCCGGGAACAGGCTAACCAGCTACTCGACCGGATGCGCCAGCGATTCAAGGTGACAAGGTAGGCTGGCCCGCATGGCGAATACGCGTATCACCCTCCCGCCGGAACAGAGCAAGGCGCTCGACGATGCCTGGCAGGCCTCGATCGATGCCTGGCAGGCCGGCGAGCCGGACCGTGCCCTGGCGATCGCCGCGCAGGCCTGGCAGGCGCTTCCCGAGCCTGCCACCCGGGTGGAGTTCTCGGAGGCCCTGGCCCTGACCACCACGAAGTATGCCATCGCCAACGACCGGTTGGCCGAGGCCCGTCTCTGGCTGCAACTGGCCAGGGAAAGCTATGGCTCCGATGTGGCCGACATCACCCGGGCCAATCTGGACTTCCAGCAGGCCTGCCTGGAATACCGCGCCGGCGACCACGATCTGGCCTACCAACTCTTCGATGCGGTTGCCAGGTATTCCGGGCAGCGTTTCTTCTCATCGTCCGACCCGCAGTACTGGAAGTTCTATCGGGAGCAGAAAGCCCGGCTGGGCAGCCAGTTGCCCGTCGATCCGCTGCTGCCATCCCCAAGCGGCGGTTCTGGTAAGGCCCGCGAGCTCAGCGCGGCAGAAGAGGCCCAGATCCAGCAATTGGTGGACCGGGCAAACGATCTCGACGACGAGGACCGCTATGCCGAGTCCGAGCCGCTTCTGCTAGAGGCGCTGCAGCTGATCCCAGATCCGAAGGAACAGTCGGGCCTGTCGGTACAGGTCTACGGCGCCCTGGGCGACGACTACTGGTCGCAGGGCAGGCTGCCCCAGGCCGAGAACGCCTTGCGGTTTGCCCTGTTGTGCTCCGGCGGCTTGACCAATCCGTTCATCTGGATGCGCCTTGGCCAGACCCTCTACGATCAACACGGCGTCACCGACGAGTCGGTGGATGCCCTGCTGCGGGCCTATATGCTCGACGGAACCCAGGTATTCGAGACCGAGGATCCGAAGTATCTCGGGGTGTTGAAGCGGCAGAACCTGATCGATTGAGCGCATCGGTGCCGGCGCGGCCGCCGATACCCGGATGCCCGCGGGCCCGGCCTCGGCGAG
>CALHWB010000017.1 GCA_938036835.1 uncultured Propionibacterium sp. | reverse complement strand
GCACCAGTCAGAGGCAGAGTCACGACTCCCCAAGACGCTAACCATCATGTATATCCGGTGGGGGAAGAATGGCAGTGGTGCTGGTTGCGACGGGGTGGATATACTCGCCAGCGCTATGAATCCACTGCAATCCCCGCCGGTACTGGAACCGGATACCCTGCGGATCATTCCGCTCGGCGGTCTGGGCGACATCGGCCGCAACATGACCTCCTTCGAGATTAACGGCAGGATTCTGCTGGTTGACTGCGGGGTACTGTTTCCCGAAGACGACCAACCGGGTGTGGATCTCATCCTGCCCGGCCTGGACTACCTGGATGAACGTCTCGGCGATATCGTCGGGCTGGTGCTGACCCACGGTCACGAGGATCACATCGGGGCGGTGCCCTACCTATTGCGGCGCCGCGAAGACATCGGACTCTACGGCAGCAAGCTCACCCTGGCCCTGGTCGAGGCCAAGACCCGGGAGCATCGGTTGCGGCATGCCATGTTCCATCAGGTAGGCGAGGGCGAGACCGTAGAACTGGACGAGTTCAGTCTGGAGTTCTTTGCCGTCACCCATTCCATCCCGGATGCCCTGGCTGTGGCGATCAAGACCAAGGCCGGAACCGTGCTGCACACCGGGGATTTCAAGATGGACCAGCTTCCATTGGACGGTCGGATCACCGATCTACGGGGTTTCGCCCGGCTTTCCCTGGAGGGCGTCGATCTGCTGATGGCCGATTCCACCAATGCCGATGTGCCCGGATTCACCGCCCCGGACCGAGACGTGCTGCCCGCCATCAAACGGGTCTTCGAACAAGCTGATCAGCGACTGGTCGTGGCTTGTTTCGCATCCCACGTGCACCGAGTGCAGCAGATCCTGGACCTGGCTGTCATCCATGGTCGCAAGGTGGTCTATGTCGGTCGTTCGATGGTGCGCAATATGACGGTTGCCCAGGAACTGGGCTACCTCAAGGTTCCCGGCAATACCCTGATCGAGTTGACCGACATCGATAACCATCCGCCGGACAAGGTGGTGATCGTCTCCACGGGATCCCAGGGGGAGCCGCTGTCTGCGCTGGCCAGGATGGCTAACCGGGAGCATCCGGTGGTCGAGGTGGCGGCTGGGGATACCGTGCTGCTGGCTTCCTCGCTCATCCCGGGCAATGAGAATGCGGTTTACCGGGTGATCAACTCGCTGACCCGGCTCGGGGCAAATGTGGTGCACAAGGGCAATGCCTTCGTACACACCTCCGGTCACTCCAGTGCGGGTGAACTGCTGTACACCTACAACGTGGTGCAGCCGCGCAATGCGCTGCCGGTGCACGGTGAGGCCCGCCATCTGGTGGCCAATGCGCGCCTCGCGCAGGCTACCGGAATCCCTACGGAACGTACCATCGTGGCCGCCGACGGCGATGTCCTGGATCTGTCCGGGGGGCGGCTGCGCAGGGTCGGCCAGGTGGATGCCTCCTATATCTTCGTGGACGGCTCCACCGTCGGCGACGTCACCGAGTCGAGCCTGACGGATCGTCGGATCCTCGGCGAGGAGGGCTTCATCTCGGTCATCGCGGCGGTAGATCTGCGTGCCGGGCAGATCGTCGCCGGCCCGGATATCAGCGCCCGCGGGTTCCTTGCGGATCCGACGATCTTCGACGATGTAACCGGCGATATCCGGGCTGCGCTGGCCGAGGCGCTGGCCGATCGGGTGGACGATACCCATCGGCTACAACAGGTGATCCGCCGGGTGATCGGACGTTGGGTCTCCCGGACCTATCGCAGCCGGCCGATGATCGTGCCGGTGGTGATCTCGGTCTGAACCGGTTCGCTGGATGCGGAGGAACCCGGCCCCGATTTTGGTAGCAGCCCGATGATTCGCTAGTCTTGCCAAGCTGCGTCGGCTCGACGCAGACACGATCTAGCTGCAAGTGACCTGATTGGAGTGCTCCCATGGCTGCCGTGTGTGAGGTGTGCGGTAAGGGCCCCGGCTTCGGGCACAACGTCCCTTGATCGAAGAAGACCAACCGGCGCTGGAACCCGAATGTTCAGCGGGTGCGCGTGGTTGTGGATGGCGCTCACCGACGCCTAAACGTGTGCACCGGCTGCCTAAAGGCCGGTCGCGTCAGTCGCTGATGCGCCGTCCCAGGCACCGATCGTCCGTCATCTCCGCCCACTGGCAGGGGTGACGGATGTTTTACGCATCCGGGAATTGTCGTCGTCGCGGACTAGACTCACCGCGTGGCGCAACTAATCGCAGCAGGAGCGAACCGGGGCCGGGTCGTCAGTCAGTGGCGAACGCCAGCCTACCGGGCATTGCATCAGGACCTGGCTTCCGCGCTCGGGGCGGCCACTGCGAAGGCCCTGGCATCGCTGCAACTGTATACCGTTGGCGATCTGCTCGGGCATCTGCCGCGACGTTACCTGTCGGGCACCGAGACCACCGACCTGGAAACGCTGCGGCCCGGCGACGACGCGGCCATCGTGGCGCGGGTCGCCCGGGTTGAGGTGATCGTCGGCCGGGGCGGCGCGAGCCGCAACGGACGGCGCAGCCTACCCCGTGATCGGCTGGAGGCGATCCTGAGCGATGGCCGGGGCAGCCTCAAGGCGACCTTCTTCGGCAAGCCCCAGCATGTCAGGTTCTGGTCGGCCCAACTTGGCCTGGGAATCAAGGGCATCTTCGTGGGCAAGGTCACCGAATTCAATCACAGCCTGCAAATGACCCATCCCAACTTCGTCATGTTGGATGCGGCCGGCCGGATTGTCGGCCGGGCCGATCCAGACAGGGTTTCCATGGCTAGCCACGTCAGCCGGGCGGGCCTGGTCGGGCTGTATCCGGCGACCAGCAAGATCCCGACCTGGCAGGTGGGGGAGTGCGCCGGCATCGTCCTCGACGCGCTGGCGGATCTGCCGGATCCGATGCCCGAATACCTGCGCCGGGCCCACGACCTGCCCGCGCTCATGGCCGCCTACACCCAGGTTCACCGGCCGGACACCGCAGAGGCAGTCGAGGCCGGGGTGGAACGACTCAAATGGGACGAGGCATTGGCCCTACAGGTGACCATGGCTAGACGGCGGGCCGATGCCGTCCGCAGCCGGGCCGCAGCGCTGAAACGGGTGCCCGATGGGCTGCTGACGGCATTCGACGAACGTCTGCCGTTCGAACTGACCGATGGACAGCGTGCCATCGGCGAGGAGATCTTTGCCGAGCTCGCCAGGGAACGGCCAATGCAGCGGCTGCTACAGGGGGAGGTCGGGTCGGGCAAGACGGTGGTCGCGTTGCGCGCATTGCTGGCCGCGGTCGATGCCGGGTACCAGGGCGTGCTGCTGGCCCCAACCGAGGTGCTGGCCGCCCAGCATCACGCTTCGATCTGCCGTTTGCTGGGCGATCTGGGGGCCGGACGGGTGCTAGGTGCGCCCGAGCAGGCCACCGAGGTCGTCTTGTTGACCGGATCCATGGGGGTGGCCCAGCGTCGTGCTGTGCTGGCCAAGGCGGCCGATGGCACCGCCGGCATCGTTGTCGGCACCCATGCCCTGCTCGGTGACCGGGTGCAGTTTGCCGGTCTGGGACTGGTGGTCATCGATGAGCAGCACCGTTTCGGGGTCGAACAGCGCGCGGTGCTGCAAGGACGGGCCGGACCGGTGCCGCATCTGTTGGTGCTGACCGCCACACCCATTCCGCGCACCATCGCGATGACCGTGTTCGGCGATCTGGAGGTCGCCACGCTGCGAGAGATCCCGGCTGGCCGGCAGCCGGTGCAGACCACGGTGGTTGATACTCGAATCCACCCTGCCTGGTTGGACCGGGCCTGGCAGCGGGTACGTGAGGAGGTCGCGGCCGGGCACCAGGTCTTTGTGGTCGCTCCGCGCATCAGCTCAGGCGAACCAGATCCGGCTGCCGGTTCGGACGCCGAGCCCAGTGCCGCGGTCGCCGAGCTTGCCGCGCAGCTTTCCGCTGGCCCGTTGGCCGGATTACGCCTGGGGCTGCTGCATGGTCAGCTGACCCGTGTCGACAAGGAACAGACGATGGCCGATTTCGCGGCTGGGCAATTGGATGTGTTGGTGGCCACCACCGTCATCGAGGTGGGCGTGGACGTGCCCAATGCCACGATGATGATCGTCATGGACGCCGATCGCTTCGGTATCAGTCAGTTGCATCAGCTTCGCGGTCGGATCGGCCGCGGCTCGCACCCGGGGGTCTGTCTGCTGGTCACCGGCACTGAGCCAGACTCATCTGCTACTCGGCGATTGGCCGCGGTGGCGCGTACCGGCAACGGATTCGAGCTGGCAGAGCTGGATCTGGCGCTGCGGCGGGAAGGCGATGTGCTCGGTTCGGCGCAGACCGGTGGTCGTTCGACGCTTCGGCTGCTAAGGGTACTGAGCGACGCTCACTTGATTGCGGCGGCCCGGGATGTCGCGGAGGAACTGGTAGGGGCCGACCCTGAGCAGCGCGACGATTGGCTGGCCGATATGGTCACCGCGGTGCAGTGCCGGGCCGATGGGCAGTGGCTAGAACGTACCTGAGCCCACCATCGAGCGCTTGCCCGCCCTCGGCGACGATCAATCGGTTCAGGTGTGCCTGGTAGGCATCGTCGTCGAAACGGTCAGATCGATATCGGCATTCGTCCAGGCGGATAGCTGCATCGCGTTCGCCAGCCTGGCATTGTGGATGCCTCCCGCTCCGGGTGCGATGAGCGGCACGCCGCCGAGAATGTGCCCGGCGAAGTTCCGCAGCAGCTCGGCTAGTTGCTTGAGGTCTTGGGGCAGCGGGTTGGCTCGCTGGTTGAACATCATCGCGAACCGTGACTCGGGGTGCTGGGCGGCCACCGCCAGCAGCGCACCGACCTCTTGGTGTATACCCCGGCCGGCTTTTCTAGCATGGTATGGATGCCATTGGGCGGCAAGCCAACCGATTCCCGGCGGGCATGGGCCCCGGCCTGGGGCTTGCCGAATCCGTCATTGCTCGCGGCTGGCAGGCAGTGGGTGGCAATCGGCCTCAGCTGTTCGCCGAAGTCGTCGGCCAGGCCATCGGCGAAGCAGCTGAGGGTGCACGTTGAGGCCTCAGCCCTGGGCGGGTTCTGAGCCGAAGACGAAATGCCTACCGGATATGCCGATGGTCGGCAGCACACGGACGAAAATGGTCTTGGCCGTGCCGATCCAGGGCAGCAGTGGGGCCTTTCTTGCCCGAGCCAATTCCTCGGGGTCGGTGATGCGTTCGGCGGTTCCCTTTACCATGACACTCCACCCGCCGTCGTCGGTCCAACCGTCCACCTCGAGCACCACATTGTTGTTGACCGCGAGTTGGTCCATCTTGCTGCCCTCGGCGCTACGGAAGATGACCGACTCCCCATCGACGTAGTAGTTCAGGGGGAAGATCTCGGGTACGTCGTGGGAGCTCACCCCGAGGCGGCCCACTTCCTGGGAGGCCAGATATCCCCAGCAGGATTCCTCGGGGATGATCGTTACCGGGCTTTCGTTGTCTGCCATGTGCCCCATTCAACAGCAACTGCGGGGCCCTGTCAGGCCAACCCGCCCCGTGATGGCCCAGCCCTGGGCGGCTACCGCCTAGGCTGTTCCGGTGAGCAGGATCATCACCGGCCGGGCCCGGGGCACCCGGTTGCGCAGCCCGGTTGGTTCGCATACCCGGCCGACGACCGATCGCGTCCGGGAGGCATTGTTCTCCGCCTTGACGGCCTGGGCGGATGGCGCCGGGGCGGCATCCGATCGGCAATTGGCCGGGCTCAGCCTGCTCGATCTGTATGCCGGCTCCGGGGCGATCGGGTTGGAGGCCGCCAGCCGGGGCGCCCGGCCCGTGGTTTGCGTGGAGAACCATCGCCCCACGGTAGCGGTGATTCGCCGCAATATCGCTGTCACCGGACTGGCTGACCAGGTACGGGTGTGCCCGGTGCCGGTGCAGACCTTCCTGGCCGGTTCGCCCCAGCCATTCGATGTCGTCTGGCTGGATCCACCCTATGAACTGGCCGCCGGTGTGGTAGACGCGGTGGTCGCCAGGCTGCTGACAGGCTGGCTGGCGGCCGACGGCATGGTCGTGGTGGAGCGTTCCCGGCGTGGCGAAGCGGTCGGTTGGCCTGCGATGATGGCCGAGACATGGAACCAGCGGCACGGGGAAACCGAATTGTATTTCGCCCGTCGTGCTTTGAATGAATCGCAGGGGGAATCGTGACCAACTCCGTGCTGCCGGTGCGAGCGGTCTGCCCGGGCTCTTTCGACCCGATCACGCGCGGCCACCTGGACATCATCGGCCGGGCGGCGGCGGTCTTCAGCGAGGTGATCGTGGCCGTCGGACGCAATTCCACCAAGAACTACATGTTTGGTTTCGCCGAACGCATCGAATTGGCAACCGATGCGGTGTCCGGCCTGCCGAATGTGCAGGTTGCCCCGATAGACGGGCTTCTGGTGGATTTCTGCCGCGAGCGAGCCGTACGGGTGATCGTCAAGGGAGTGCGCTTCGGCTCCGATTTCGACTATGAATTGCAGATGTCACAGCTCAACCGGCAGCTGTCGGGGATCGAAACCGTTTTGTTGCCGGCCGGCCGCGAGTTCGGGACCATCTCAAGCTCGATGCTGCGTGAGGTCGCCTACAACGGGGCCGACATCAGCATGTTCGTGACGCCGGCGGTGAATACGGCCGTGCTAGACAAGCTGGCGCAGGCTGATCGGGCGTTGGGCTGAACCCGGCCCCGGCCGGCGACGGACCGCTGGTCTGGGTAGGCCGCGCCGGGCCGGGCATCGGCCGCTGGGGCTGGGTAGGCTTTTGGGGTGACCGATCGTAGACACCTGGATCCCCGCTCCAGTTGGGTGACCAGCATTCACCGGCTCGTCCGCCGCCCGGGAGAAATGATCGAATGGCATCGCGCGTTGCCCGCGCCGGCAGGCATTGGGGTCGAGTTGATCCGGGTTCCCGAGGGCAGCCTGGTGGATGTCGAACTGCGGCTGGAGTCGGTCTGTGAGGGGGTCCTGGCAACCGGGACGGTGCATGCCGCGCTGGTGGGCGAGTGCGCCCGCTGCCTGACCGAGATCGCCGGCGAACGCGATTTCGAATTCCAAGAGCTGTTCTGCTATCCGGGCCGGGACACCGATGAGGATGCGTTGCACATCGTGGATGACCACATCGATATCGAACAGCCCATGCGGGATGCGATCGTGCTGGAACTGCCCTTCACCCCGCTGTGCCGACCCGATTGCCCCGGGCCGAGCACCGACTGCGAACTGGTATTGGCCGACGATCCTGAGCCGCCGTGGGCAATGGACCCTCGCTGGGCAGGTTTGAAGGGCTTGCTGACCGAACAGTCCCGCCGGGACGACTGATGGCTGTGGGCGCGGCCGGGGCCGGCCTGTATCGCCGGCCATCCGCTGATCCGGGAGGCCGGGATCGCCTTGTGCCGTGTAGTTGCCGGCTCCAGTCCCTCGGCCCGGAACCCATGCGGGCATCTGGGATGGGGTAACTCGTGGTTTTGTGATACCGGGTACGGATTGGTAATGTGAATCGGCGTGCGTCCCTTGGGGGCGCCTACCGGCTTCGCCCAAACAACCTGGGCAGCTCGTGCCCAAACTGCGCGGGCGAGGACGATGAAGGAGAACTCCTGTGGCTGTTCCCAAGCGGAAAATGTCCCGCAGCAATACGCGGTCCCGGCGCGCCCAGTGGAAGGCGGTCGCGGCGCAGACGGTGACCTGCGCCAACCCGGCTTGCCGGGCCAGGCACCTACCGCATACCGCGTGCCCGGCCTGCGGTCAGTACGGCCCGCGAGGCAAGCGGCGTCAGGTACTTGAGGTCTGACCGCGCGGTGTGTGCCGCGGCGGGCGGGGTGGATAGGCCATCGTCCGGCCCGGACGAGCCGGGCCCTTTTCTCCGGCTGATCGAGGAGATTGGTGTCGAACTCGGCACGGGTCTCCTCGATCTTGCGTTGACCCATCGGTCATATGCCTACGAGCATGGGGCGATTCCGACCAACGAGCGCCTGGAGTTCCTTGGTGATTCGGTACTCGGCCTGATCGTCACGGAACACCTCTATCGCAGCCATCCGGAATTGCCGGAAGGACAACTGGCGAAACTGCGCGCCAATGTCGTCAGCGCGGTCACCCTGGCGCAGGTTGCCCGTGAGCTGCGCATCGGCGGTTTGATCAAGCTCGGCCGCGGCGAGATCGCCACCGGTGGCGACGAAAAGGATTCCATCCTTGCAGACACCATGGAGGCCCTGATAGGCGCCGTCTATCTGACCGGTGGCCAACTGGCTGCGGCCAGGCTCGTGCATCGGCTCTTCGATCCGGTCATCACCCAGGCTGCCGGTCTGGGAGCCGGGCTGGATTGGAAGACTTCCCTACAGGAAATCGCCGCCGGGCTCGGGCTACCCGTAACCCACTACGAGATCGAGGAATCCGGCCCGGATCACGCCAAGCGTTTCGTCGCCTGGGCGGTGCTGGGGGATCGCCGATTCGGTCCGGGGTCCGGGCGGAGTAAGAAGCAGGCCGAGCAGCGGGCCGCCGAACTGGCTTTCAAGATGCTGGACGCCGAACGTTGCGCATTCGATGGCGAGCGGGCGGCGGATGCCTGAACTGCCGGAGGTCGAGGTGGTGCGGGCCGGGCTGGCCCCATTGGTCATGGGCCGGGAGATCGCCCAGGTAACGGTGTTGCATCCGCGCCCGGTGCGCCAGCATCCCGATGGCCCGGTAGGTTTCGCTGCCGGGCTTGTCGGCCGTAGGCTGGCCGAGCCACGTCGGCGCGGTAAGTATCTGTGGCTGCCGTTCGCCGACGGCGATGCCCTGCTGGTGCATCTGGGGATGAGCGGCCAGTTCCGGGTGGCCGATCCGGCGGCGCAGTTGCCACCCAACACGCGGGTGCTGTTCGATTTCATCGATTCGGGACCCCAGCTCAGATTCGTCGATCAGCGCATGTTCGGGGGGTTGCAGATCTGTCCTGGGGGCGCGGAACTGCCCGATCAGATTGCCCATATCGCCCGGGACCCATTCGATCCGCTGTTCGATGCGGACGCAGTGGCCAAGAAGCTCCGGGCCAGAAGCAGCACCATAAAGCGCACGCTACTGGATCAGCGACTGGTAAGCGGTATCGGCAATATCTACGCCGATGAGGCATTGTGGCGGATGCGGATGCACTACGGCCAACCGACCGGTTCGATCTGTCAGCGGCGGGCGGTTGAGCTGCTGGCCACGGCAGGCGAGGTGATGCGGGAATCCCTGGCCCAGGGGGGTACCAGCTTCGATGCCCTTTACGTAGACGTGAACGGTTCTTCCGGCTATTTTGGGCGCAGCCTGGCGGTCTACGGTCGCGCCGGCCAGCCATGCGATCGATGCGGCACCCCCATCGCCCGGGAGTCTTTCATGAATCGGTCGGCCTATCGATGCCCTCGCTGTCAGCCTCATCGACTAGGCCGGGCACGATCCGTGAGAGAGCAGGTTGATAACTCATGAGTGCCCAGGGGCTTGGTGGAACACTGGTGCAGTTCTTTCGTTTCGGGCTGGTGGGCGGCTCCGGGTTTGTGGTAAATCTGGCCGTCACCTACCTGCTAACCCAGTTCAACGGGGGTGTCGCACACGACAACCGCGTCCTGATTGAGGTGCCCGGGCCATGGGCTCTGCGGTTCACCGTTTTGGTGTGGATCCTGGCATTCATGATCGCCAATGTGTGGAACTTCCAGCTGAACCGGATTTGGACATTCAAACGGGCCAGCGATCAGATGCGTGGCTGGTGGACGGAATTCTGGCCCTTCTTCGCGATCGGAGCATTGGCTGCCGCTGCCGGTGTGATCATCAAAATCGCGCTGACGAACCCTACTTCACCGCTCTATTTGCCCGATCCGCCATTCAATGACATCGAAGGCCTGCGCGCCCGCGCGTATTGGGCACAATTGTTCACCATCGTGTTGACCATGCCGATCAACTATCTGCTCAATAGGATTTGGACTTTCCGCGCAATTGCACCCGCTGAAGCGCAGGCCATCGAGACTGCCCGGACTCCCGAGGATGCAAGGGCCGACTGACTTGTACCTCAAAAGTCTTACCCTGAGGGGGTTTAAGTCGTTCGCCTCGACGACCACCCTGAACTTCGAGCCCGGTATCACCGCTATCGTCGGCCCGAATGGTTCTGGGAAGTCCAATGTGGTGGACGCGCTCGCCTGGGTGATGGGCGAGCAGGGCGCCCAATCGCTGCGCGGCGGCAAGATGGAAGACGTCATCTTTGCGGGCACGGCCGGCCGGGCTCCACTGGGCCGGGCCGAGGTCAGCCTGACGATCGACAACACCGACCGGGTATTACCGATCGAATACACCGAGGTGACCATCAGTCGCACCCTGTTCCGCAATGGCGGCTCGGAATATGCCATCAACGCCCAGCAATGCCGGCTGCTGGACGTCCAGGAATTGCTGAGCGATACCGGAATGGGCCGCGAAATGCATGTCATCGTCGGCCAGGGCCAGCTCGACCAGATCCTGCGGGCCAGCCCCGAATCGCGGCGCGGCTTCATCGAAGAGGCGGCAGGCGTGCTGAAACACCGGCGTCGTAAGGAGAAGGCGATTCGTAAACTGGCATCGACCCAGGCCAATCTGGCCAGGTTGACCGATCTGCTAGCCGAGATCCGACGGCAACTGAAGCCCCTGGGCAGGCAGGCCACCGTGGCGCGCCGGGCCGCCACCGTTCAGGCGGAACTGCGCGATGCCCGCTGCCGACTGCTTGCCGACGAGCTGTCGCAGACCAGGCTCGCCCTCGAATCGGATAATGCCGCTAACCAGGCCCGGCAGGCGCGCAGACGGCAGACCGAAGCCGAACTGGCGCAGGCCAGGGATGCCGAGCGGGCCGCCGACTTCGCCCTGCAGGAACTCGCTCCCCGGTCGGCCATAGCCCAGGAGAACTGGTATGCGCTGGCATCGCTGGCCGAACGCATCACCGCCACCGCCTCGATCGCGGCCGAGCGGATGCGCCACGGCGACGAGCCATTGCCGACCGGCGATGGCCGGGATCCTGAGGCCATGGCGCAGGAGGCGGCCAGGATCCGTGCCGAGGAAGCCGGGCTGGCTGACCAGGTGACTCGGGCGGAAGAAGCCCTGCAAGCGGCCAGCTCGGCGCGTGATCTGGCCGAGGCGGCCGAACAGGTGGCTGCCCGAGCCCATGCCGAACGATTGCGTGCCGTGGCCGACCGGCGGGAGGAACTGGCTAGGCTAGGCGGCCAGGTCAACTCGCTGCGGTCCAGACTTCAGGCCGGCGGCGAGGAGGAGGCGCGCCTGGCCGCTCGGCAGGCCGAGGCGTTGACCCGGGCCAAAGCCGCCGAACTCGAGTTCGTCACCCTGGAGACCCAGCTCGCCGGCATAGCCGAGGGGGAGCCCGGCCTGGACGATGCCTATGAGCATGCCGCTGCCGATCGAGAACGGGCCGAGAGCGCGCTCGCCGAATTGCGGGAGGCCGAGCGGGCAGCTCGGCAGCAGCAGGTCACATTGCAGGCCAGACTGGATGCCCTCCAGATCGGGCTGCAACGCCGTGACGCGTCGGGGGCGCTACTGGGTTCGGCTGGGCCCGTGCCGCTGTTAGGTTCATTATCCGAGCTGGTCACCGTCGAACCGGGTTGGCAGGCTGCGGTATCCGCCGCGCTGGGGGTGGCCGCCGAGGCCCTGGTCGTTGCCGATCTGGGCGACGCGTTGGCCGCTTTCGAGTATCTCAAGGCCAAGGATCTGGGGCGCGCCGGGCTGCTGATCGCCGATGCACCATCGCCCGGGGATGAGTTGCCCGCGCTGCCTGCGGGCGCCCGTTGGGCGATCGACGTCCTGACCTGTCCGGTCGAGCTACGGGCCGGCCTGTGGCGCTTGCTGCGGTCGGTGGTGCTGGTGGCCGATCCGGCGACCGCGCGTGCACTGGTTTCCGGTGCCCCAGGGCTGATGGCCGTGACCGCCGATGGCGATGTGGTATCCAGGTGGTTCGCCGCCGGGGGATCGGGCGCTCAACCATCGGTCATCGAGATCCAGGCCGCCATCGATGCCACCCGGGCAGCGGTGGGCGAAATCCAGCAGGACCTGGAACGGCTGCGATTGCGGATGTCGGTTGCGCAGCGCCGGCTGGCCGAGACGCGAAGGGCCAGCGAGATCGCCCTTGAACGGCTGCACGATTCCGATGCCCGGCTGGCCGCTTTGACAGCGGAACTGTCCACCCTCGCTCAGACGGGGCGTGCGGCCCGGGCCGAGGCGGAACGACTCGGACAGGCGATCGTGCAGGCTGGCGCGAACCGGGCCGTCGATGAGCAGCGACTGACCGAGTTGACCGAGCGACTGGAACGCGCCGGCGCCGAGGAGGCGGCCGAACCGGATCCGGCCGAACGCGACCGGTTGGCCGCCGCTGCTCGCGCGTCCCGCAGCGTGGAAACGGACGCCCGCCTGGCCTTGCGAACCGCTGAGGAACGTGTCCGTTCGCTGGCCGGCCGAGCCGATTCGTTGAGCCGAGCAGCCGCCCACGAGCGGCAGGCCCAGGCCAGGGCCCGGGCTCGCGCCAAGCAACTGCGCCGCGAGGCGGCGGTGGCTCGTGCGGTGCACACCGCAGCGGGCTGGCTTGCCGGCAGGGTGACGCAGGCCAGAGCGGCCGCGGCCGCCGAACGCCGGGCCGCAGACGAGGCCCGGCAGCGAGCCGAGGCCGAACTGGGCCATCGGCGGGCAGAGAGCCGGGCACTGGCCCAGGCCCTGGAGACGATCGTCGAGAACACCCATCGCGACGAGTTGGCCCGCATCGAATTGACCATGCGGCTGGAACAGTACACCGAGCAGGCCATGGACGAGCTCGCCCTCGACCCCGACACACTGCTCGCCGAATACGGTCCCGATCAGCCGGTTCCCGTGCTCACTCGGCCGGATGGCAGCGCCCTGGGGCCCGACGACGAACCGGTGGCACCGGTGCCCTATGACCGGGCCGGGCAGGAGGCCAGGTTGCGGTCCGCTCAGCGGAACCTGGCCGCCCTGGGGCGGGTCAACCCGTTGGCGCTGGAGGAGTTCGAGGCGATGAACGAACGACATGCCTTCCTCGCCGGGCAATTGGCGGATCTGAAGAAGACCCGCAAGGATCTGCTGGACATCATCGGTGAGGTGGACGCCCGGGTGCAGGAGGTCTTCGCCGCCGCCTATGGCGACGTCGCGGCCTGCTTCTCCGAGGTCTTCGAGCGGCTCTTCCCCGGTGGGGCCGGTCAGCTGGTGCTGACTACCCCCGACGACATGCTGACTACCGGTATTGAGATTGAGGCGCGACCGGCCGGCAAGCGGGTCCGGCGGTTATCGTTGCTATCCGGTGGGGAGCGTTCCCTGGTCGCTGTGGCCTTCCTGATCAGTCTGTTCATCGCACGACCCAGCCCCTTCTACATCCTGGATGAGGTGGAAGCGGCGCTGGACGATGTCAATCTGGGCCGGTTGCTGGGTATCTACGAGGAATTGCGGCGTAGCTCCCAGCTGCTGGTGATCACCCACCACAAACGCACCATGGAGGTCGCCGATGCCCTGTACGGGGTGACGATGCGTGACGATGGGGTGTCCACGGTGATTTCGCAGCGATTGCATGGCTGATCCGGTGGCCGCCCACCGGACGGGGCTCGGGGCCCGGCGCGGTCCAGGTAGATATCGTACGGCGTGGCAGTCGGCTGGTTGCGGGTCGCTGGCCGAGACTTAATGACGGACCTTCCCTTCCCAATTCGTACCGGAGGCTCACCATGGGGATCTATTTCGTGGCGCTGCTGGTCGTCATCCTGCTGGCCGCGGTGGTGTTGGTCGTGGTGGCTTTGGCCCACACGACACGCACCGGCCGGGCCGGTGCCCGGCTATCGGGTCAATTCGAGGCGCTGATGCACCATCTGAATGGGGAGGCCAAGGCGCCACGATTGCTCGAGGCCATGCTCTCCCGATCGTTGCAGGTTCCAGGCATGGCCGCCGGCGGGCCATCGACCGGGGAATCCGCCGACCGGGAGTATCCGGGGGCCCGGGATCGAGCGGCTTGAGACCGGATTGCCGGCTCAGCGGTCAAATCGGATGCCCATGGGCTGCGCTGCACCCGGCTGGGTAGGCTGAGCACGTGGAGTACATTGCCTGGGTCGTAGTCGGCGGCATCCTGGCCGCAGCCGCAATCGCGTGGGTTTCCATCTTGGTCGCCCGGCGCCGCCGCGACCGGGAACTGGCCGCCCGGGCTACCGGAGGAGAGCTCGAGACCCCGGCAGCGGGTGTCTCGGTTGCGGAACCGGATGCCGAGCAAGTAGCCGTCCCGGGCGAGGCCCCGAGTGTGGCCGAGCCACCGCCTCCTGCATTGGAGACTCCGGAAGCCCCGGCATCTCGCCTGGTGCGGCTGCGCCGCCGGTTGGCGTCCAGCAACAATGCCTTGGCTCGCGCCTTGGCCGATCTGCTATCGGCCGACCGGATCGACGAGGAGACCTGGGAGGATTTCGAAGCCACCTTGATCACCTCTGATCTGGGAGTCGGACCGAGCACCGAACTGGTCGAGAGCCTGCGCGACAGACTACGCGTCGAGGGAATCTCCGATCCGGCGCAGGCTCGGGCGGTACTGCGCACGGAACTCGTCGCCATGGTCGGACCCGGCCTGGCCCGTGGCCTGGAACTCGCCCACGAGCCGGAGACTCCGGCGGTGGTGCTGGTGGTCGGGGTCAATGGCACCGGCAAGACCACCACGGTGGGCAAACTGGGACGCATGCTCGTCGCCGAGGGCCACAAGGTGATCTTCGGTGCCGCAGACACCTTCCGGGCTGCAGCGGCCGATCAGCTGGGTACCTGGGGGGAAAGGGTCGGGGTCGAGACCGTGCGCGGCGCAGCGGGCGCCGACCCGGCATCGGTGGCCTATGCCGCCGTCGAACAGGGTATCGCCCAGCAGGTGGACGTGGTGCTGGTCGACACCGCTGGCCGGCTGCACACCAAGGTGGGGCTGATGGATGAGCTCGGCAAGGTCAAGCGGGTCATCGAGAAGCAGGCACCGGTCGGTGAGGTACTGCTGGTGCTTGACGCGACCACGGGACAGAACGGGCTCACCCAGGCGCGTATCTTCGCCGAAGCGGTGGATATCACCGGGATAGTGCTCACCAAGCTCGACGGCTCGGCCAAGGGCGGCATCGTCGTCCAGGTGCAGCGCGAACTCGGCGTCCCGGTGAAGTTCATCGGTCTGGGAGAGGGTGCCGACGATCTGGCACCCTTCGATGCCGAACAGTTCGTGGCCGGCCTGCTCGGCGACTGAACACTGCCCGGGACGCGGTCTGCGGGCAATCGGCCCCGGGCTGGGTACGACCCTGCCCGGGGCCATCTCGCGCGATCTCAACCCGTCCGATCCGGCGGGTCGCCGGCAGGGCTATGCGGAGGCCTGCCGGATGCGTTCGCGCAGCGCGGCCAGCTGGGCGGTCAACTCCGGGGGCAGCCGGTCACCGAACTGGGCGAAGTATTCCTCGGTCAGGTCCGCTTCAGCCGCCCAAGCCTGGGGATCGAGGGCGAACAGGGCAGCTACGTCCGGCTCGCTGATATCCAGTCCCTCGGTATTCAGATCGCCGGGCCGGGGAATGCGTCCCGAGATGGCATCCTGGGCATCGACCTCGCCGGCTATCCGGCGGATGGCCCATTCGATGGCGCGGGAGTTTTCCCCGAAGCCGGGCCACAGGAAGCGGCCCTGATCGTCCTTGCGGAACCAGTTGACCTGGAAGATATGCGGGGCGTGTTCGCCGAGCAGCTTACCCATCCGCAACCAGTGGGCCCAGTAGTCGGCCATGTTGTAGCCGCAGAAGGGCAGCATGGCGAACGGGTCCCGGCGCAACGCGCCCACGGTGCCCTCTGCCGCAGCGGTCTGTTCGCTGGA
Source organism: uncultured Propionibacterium sp. (assembly GCA_938036835.1). Classification (GTDB taxonomy): domain Bacteria; phylum Actinomycetota; class Actinomycetes; order Propionibacteriales; family Propionibacteriaceae; genus Brooklawnia. The sequence continues at coordinate 58,300 of CALHWB010000017.1, read as the reverse complement.
GACGGTGGCTCCCACGAAGACCCCATGCTCCCAGTCGTAGGCTTCACTGATCAACGGCACATTGGTGGCCCGTCGTCCGCCGAACAGGATGCCATCGATCGGCACGCCGTCGGGATCCTCCCAGTTCGGCGAGATCGACGCGGCTTGGTCGGCGGCCACGGTGAATCTGCTGTTCGGGTGCGCCGCTGGTCGGCCACAGTCTGGGGTCCAGTCCTCGCCCCGCCAATCGATCAGGTGCGCCGGCGGTTCTTTCGTCAGGCCCTCCCACCACACATCGCCATCGTCGGTCAGCGCGACATTGGTGAAGATCACATCGTGGCCCAATGCCTGCAAGCAGGTCGGATTGGTCTGTTCGCTGGTGCCGGGAGCCACCCCGAAGAAGCCTCGTTCCGGGTTGATCGCATACAGCCGGCCATCGGGACCGGGCCGCATCCAGGCGATGTCGTCACCCACCGTCTCCGCCTTCCATCCGGGGATGGTGGGGCGCAGCATGGCAAGGTTCGTCTTGCCACAGGCCGAGGGGAATGCCGCGCTGAGGTGGAACTCTCTGCCGTCGGGGCTGGTTACCCGCAGGATCAGCATGTGTTCGGCCATCCAGTCCTGGTCGCGGGCCAAGGTGCTGGCAATCCGCAGCGCATGGCATTTCTTCCCCAATAGGGCATTCCCGCCGTAGCCAGAGCCGAACGACCAGATTTCACTGGTCTCGGGGAAGTGTGTGATGTACTTCTCGGCATTGCAGGGCCAAGAGACGTCGGGCCGCCGGTTGCCCTGATCGTCGACCAGCGGGTAGCCCACGGTGTGGACGCCCCGTACCCAGTCGCCGCCTGCGGCAATCGCTTTCAACGCCGGGGTGCCCATCCGGGTCATGATGCGCATGTTGTTGACCACATAGGGGGAATCGGTGATCTCGACCCCTAGCTTGCTGATGCTGCCGCCCAGCGGACCCATCGAGTAGCAGATGACGTACATCGTGCGACCACGCATGGCGCCGTTGAACAGGCCATTGAGGGTTTCGCGCATCCGTACCGGGTCAGCCCAGTTGTTGGTGGGGCCGGCGTCGTCCTCGTGCTCGCAGCAGATGAAGGTGCGCGCCTCGACGCGAGCCACATCGGATGGTTCGGATCTGGCGAGGTAGCAGTTTGGGCGCAGCCTCTCGTTCAGTTTGATCATCATGCCCTTTTCGACCATCTCGGCGTAGAGCGCGTCGCGTTCGGCGGTCGAACCATCGCACCAGCAGACGGCGGCCGGCTGGGTCAGTTCGGCGATTCGGGTCACCCAGTCCACTAGCTCGGCGGGTGCATCGGTCGGTGGATTGATCGCGGTCGTGAACTGTGTCTGCTGCATGGGTACGGTACTCCTGGTTACCTTGACCTTGGAATGTATGGAGTGTGCGGATAACCCGGCCGGCTGGCCGGACGAATCCCGGGCACGGATTCGGTTCTCGGAATCGGGCAGCCTGGCCCATCGCTCATGGTCACTGCAAGCTGCGGCATGGCTGCCCCTGTCTCGAGCACCACACTCGGACGCGCACGCAGTCGAAGCCCGGCCAACGTGCCCAGTTGCTGCATTTCGGGCCGCCGGAAGACTGCCTCGTTGCCGACGCTCAAGTCGGCCAGCACCTGAGGGCGTGGTGCGTTGGCAGCTAAGTCTAGCCGATGCTCTCGATCGGGCGAGAGGTGCCTCCGGTCACCGCCGCTGATCCGGTAATGCGCCATTCGCCAGGCCCGGTACACCGGATTCCGGACGTTTAGGCCGGGCGCAAGGATGACGTGCCACGCATCGGTCCCGGTGGCGGGTCGCGTTCGGCGAATCTGACGGTGCGCCTGTCAGCGCCGATCCTGACGATCCGCTCCTAGGCTGCGCAATTCGGTCAGGCCGGTACAATGCCAGCCGCACACCGCAGGTCTGTTACATCCGCCGCCGGCCCGGGCAGCGGGCGACGGGTATCCTTGGTCAAACCGCCGAGACCAACTAGGAAACGCCTTGTTCGACACACTGCAAGAACGCTTGGCCAGCACCTTCAGAGCCCTGCGAGGCAAGGGACGGCTGACCGATGCCGATATCGATGCCACTGCCCGCGAAATCCGCATCGCCCTGCTTGAGGCCGATGTGAACCTGTCGGTGGTCAAGCAATTCATCGCGGAGGTCAAGGAACAGGCCCACGGCGCTGAACTGTCCCGAGCGCTGAATCCCAGCCAGCAGATCATCAAGATCGTCAACGCGGCCCTCATCGAGGTGCTGGGCGGTCAAACCCGGCTGGTTCGCTTCGCTAAGCAGCCTCCGACGGTCATCATGCTGGCCGGCTTGCAGGGCGCCGGCAAGACCACCCTTGCCGGCAAACTAGGTGCCTGGCTCAAGGAGCAGGGGCATTCCCCGCTGCTGGTGGCGGCCGATCTGCAACGCCCCAATGCCGTCCAGCAGCTACAGGTGATGGCCGAGCGGGCAAAGGTCGGGGTCTATGCCCCGCAGCCGGGCAATGGCGTCGGGGATCCGATCCAAGTGGCCAAGGATTCCATCGAGCACGCCCGTCAGAAGCTGTTCGATGTGATCGTTATAGACACCGCCGGCCGGCTGGGTGTCGACGACGAGTTGATGCGCCAGGCTTCGATGATCAAGGCCCTTACTCGTCCCGATGAGACCTTGTTCGTGGTCGATGCCATGATCGGCCAAGACGCGGTCAATACCGCGCTGGCCTTCGAGCGGGGGGTGGGTATCGACGGAGTCGTGCTCACCAAGCTGGATGGCGATGCCCGAGGCGGCGCGGCGTTGTCGATCGCGAAGGTGATCGGCAAGCCCATCATGTTTGCCTCGAACGGGGAGCGGCTGGCAGATTTCGACGTATTCCATCCTGACCGGATGGCCAGTCGAATCCTGGGCATGGGCGATATGCTCACCCTGATCGAGCAGGCAGAAAAGGCCTTCGATGCCGAGCAATCCCAGGCGGCCGCCGAGAAACTGCTGGCCGGTCGTGGCGAGTTCGGCCTGGATGACTTCTTGAGCCAGCTCAAGGCGATGCGGAGCATGGGGCCGCTGTCGAAAATCTTCGGCATGATCCCGGGGGCCAGCCAGTTTACGGGGGCCGGGGAGATCGACGAACGCGAGGTGGATCGGATCGAAGCGATCATCTACTCCATGACTCCGGCGGAACGAGCCGACGTCTCGATACTCAACGGGTCGCGGCGATCCCGTATCGCCCGCGGCGCCGGCGTCACGGTTCGCGACGTCAATGACTTGGTCAACCGGTTCTCGGAGGCCCGCAAGTTGATGGCACAAATGGGCCGGATGATGGGTGGCATGCCGGGTTTGCCCGCTCGGCACCCGGGCAAACAACAGCAGGCCCGTAAGGGCAAGAGTGGTAGGAAGGTCTCGGGCAACCCGGCAAAGCGGGCGGCCGCATTGGCCGGCCGGCCTGTCCCGGAGCCGGCCACGAATCCCGGGCTAGCCCCCGATCCGGGCGAGTTGGCGGCGGCGATGGACTCCTTCGCACTGCCTCCCGAGCTACAGCAGATGTTCAACCAGCAGACCAAGCGTCCAAGGTGAACAGATGAACTGGCACCTACGGGGAGTGGTGTTGCCCGGTACCGAATCGGTGAATCTGTGGGTAGCTGGGGGAGTGATCAGCCGCGAACCGGTGGCCGGCGCCGAGACCTTGGTCCGGGAGGGCTGGATCATGCCCGGACTGGTCGATGCGCACTGCCACATAGGCCTAGGCAGATCTGGTGCGGTGGACCGGGCTACTGCCGTGAAGCAGGCGGTCGCCGACCGAGACTCCGGGGTGTTGCTGGTGCGCGATGCCGGTGTGCCCGGGGATACGAGATGGCTCGATGCCCGGCCCGATTTACCCCGCATCGTCCGCGCGGGCCGCCATATCGCCCGGCCGGGACGCTACATTCGCAATTTCGCGGTCGAGATAACCCCGGCGGATCTGGCCGGTGAGGTCGCCGTTCAGGCCAGGGCCGGCGATGGCTGGGTGAAGCTGGTCGGGGACTGGATCGATCGGCGGCACGGCGATCTCGCACCGCTGTGGCCACCGGATGTCGCCCGGGCAGCTATCGAACAGGCGCACGAGCTGGGAGCCAGGGTGACCGCGCACTGTTTCGCCGAGCAGTCGGTGGCAGAGCTGGTAGCTGCCGGCATCGATGGCATCGAGCACGGTACCGGTTTGCGCCCCGAAGTCATCGAATCGATGGCCGCTAGGCAGGTGGCATTGGTGCCCACGATGACCAATCTGGTCAACTTCCCCAAATTTGCCGCCGCCGGCGAAACCAAATACCCCAGCTACGCGGCTCACATGCGGATGCTGCACGAGCGACGGCTTTCCGTTCTCGCAGCGGCACGGGAGGCGGGCGTCCCGATCTATGCCGGCACCGATGCCGGCGGCAGCCTGGGTCATGGCCGCATTGCCGAAGAAGCCCGATTGCTCGCTGGCCTGGGCGGCAATGAGTTCGCCCTGGGAGCGATCTCATGGCGGGCTCGCGAGTGGCTCGGTGCCCCCGGATTGGCTGCTGGTCAGCCTGCCGATCTGGTGGTGTACGACAGCGATCCGCGTCGTGACTTGCGGGTTCTGGGTCATCCTCGCCTGATCGTGCTGCGCGGGCAGCCAGTCAGGGGTTGATGGGATCTGCCAAGCTGACCTTCAGCAGATATGGTGGATGCCGATTGGTCGGTGACATCCCGACCCGAGCCTGCCAGGAGGTCAGATGAGTCAGCCGAACTTCTACTCCCAGCCGCCGAACCAGTCTGGCATTTCGGATTCCTATGCGCAGAATACCTATGGCCAGAACCTGCACGTGCAGGATTCCTACGACCAGGACTCTTTCGGGCAGGCCTACTACGATCCCTCGACTGCGGCTGCGGCGGTGCCGGCCGGGATCGCCGATACGGTAGAGACCGGTCAGTTCCTGATGAGCCTGGGGCGCATCCAGATCACCTCAACCCAGGTGATCACGCCTTCCGGGACCATCCCCATCGGCCAGGCGCAGTTCTGCTTCATCGATCGGACCGTCCGCACCAAAAAGACCCCCACCTGGGCGATCGTGCTGGCTTTGGCTGGGTTCTTCATCCTGACGGTCTTCAGCCTGCTGTTTTTGCTGGTGAAAGAGGAGACACCCAGCGGAACGGCGGTCATTCAGGTCTCCGGCTGCGGGGTACACCACCAAGAGCACGTTCAGGTCACCGACCAGGCTCAGCTACAAGCGTTGTTTGCCCAGGTGCAACAGGCCCAGCAGATGGTCATGCAGAGCATGCGCTGAGCGTCGAGCCTTCGCCTTCTGGATGGGCGTGGGGGGTATAAGACCTCCGCTGCCCGTCCGGCCAGTTCCGGTGTTTCGGCCGGGACGATCGGGGAACGCCGTTTGGTACTCCCCGACCGAAGACAGCAAGACGCCGGCCAGGCAGGCATCCGCCGGGTTGTCGCCGGTTTCGCTTCGGTGCCCGGCTTCTGGCACAATGATTGGTGCGTCTGGCGTCCAGGTGCCCTCTCATCACTGGCGGCGCAGATCAAACGGCCCAAACCAGCGTGCCCCACACGTGCGTGCAGGCCACCCGCATATCCCGGGTGAGGAGCCCGGGTGATCCAACAGGAGAACACCACACCAGTGGCCACCAAGATTCGTTTGAAGCGGCTCGGCAAGATCCGGTCGCCGCACTACCGCATCGTCGTCATCGATTCCCGGGCACCTCGCGATGGCCAGGCCATCGAGGAACTGGGCAGCTATTCTCCCAAGAGCGAGCCCTCGGTCATCCGGGTGGTCTCCGAACGCGTCCAGTACTGGCTGGGGGTCGGCGCCCAGCCCACCGAGGCGGTGGTCGCCCTGCTGAAACGCACCGGCGACTGGCAACAGTTCACTGGGGCATCCGACCCTTCGGGGGTGGACCCCCAGCCTGAACCGGTTGACAGGCTGGCCAGGTTCAATGCGGCATTGGCCGAGGCCGACGGCGAGCCGGGCAGTGAGGCCATCAGCAGACGCCGCGGGAAGAAGTCCGACGGCCCCGATTCGCCGGGCGGCCCGCAGACATCCGATGCACCGGCCGCCGCCAAGGATGGCGGGGAGGCTTGATCATGCTGGCCGATGCTCTGGAACACCTGGTGCAGGGCATAGTCGCCCATCCCGAGGATGTGCGCATTCGTGATCGGGAACTGCGGCACGGCCGGATGCTGGAGGTTCGGGTGCATCCGGAGGACGTCGGCAAGGTGATCGGACGCCAGGGGCGCACCGCCAGCGCATTGCGTACCGTGGTGCAGGCCTTGGCCGGTCGCGAACAGGTGCGCATCGATTTCATCGACGTGGATCGCAAGTCCGGCCGCGGTCGGCGCTGAACGTCACCACACGATACAACGCCCCACCGGCCGGCGAACGGCTCCGGTGGGGCGTTCCGATCTGCTGGGTACCGCAAGGGGAACGAAACATGGCAGAGGTGATCGTGGGGGTGATCGGCCGGGCGCATGGCATCCGGGGCGAGGTCGCCATCGATCTGCGCACCGACGAACCCGAACGGCGTTTCGCGCCGGGAAGCCTGGTGTACACCGTTGCCGGCCGCGAATTGCGGGTGTCGAGATCGCGGCGGGTGACCGGGCGCTGGCTGGTGAGTTTCGAAGCGGTGACCGATCGCACGGCCGCGGAGGACCTGCGCGGTGCCGAACTGCTCGCCATGGTGTCCGACGATCAATCGCCCAGCGGACCCGATGAGTACTATGACCGGCAACTGATCGGATTGGCGGTGCACGATGCCCACGGTCTGCTGGCCGGCAGGGTTTCGCAGGTGGTGCATGGGCCGGCCCAGGATCTGCTGGTAATCGCCACCGCCGATGGGGACCGGATGGTCCCCTTCGTGGCGGCGTTGGTGCCTACGGTCGATCTGGCCGCGGGGTATCTGCAACTGGCAGATGTGGGTGGGTTACTGGCCGATCCGCCCGAGGAGAACTGATGCGTTTGGACATCGTCACCATCTTTCCCGACTATTTTGCGCCCCTGCGACTCAGCCTGATCGGCAGAGCCATCGATGAGGGACTGGTGGCGGTCGGCGTCCACGACCTGCGGGATTGGGCCCACGACCGGCACCGCAGCACCGACGACACCCCTTACGGCGGCGGCGCAGGCATGGTGATGAAACCCCAGCCCTGGGGCGAGGCACTGGATGCCCTGCTCGCTGCCCAGCCTGCGGCAACAGCCGATGGCCGGCGGCCGGTGCTCGTCATCCCCGGTCCCTCGGGTCAACGTTTCAACCAGCAGATGGCAGCCGAACTGGCCGGGGAGCCCCAGCTGGCCTTTGCCTGTGGACGTTACGAGGGTATCGACCACCGGGTAATCGAATGGGCCGGTGGCTGCTTCGACGTTCGCGAGATCAGCCTGGGCGATTACGTGCTCAACGGGGGAGAGGTCGCCGTGCTGGCGATCGTTGAGGCGGTGGTCCGGTTGATTCCCGGCGTATTGGGCAATCCGGAGTCCCTGATCGAGGAATCCCATTCGGCTCAGGCGGCTGGGCTGCTGGAGTACCCCGTCTATACCAAGCCGGCGCTGTGGCGAGGGCTGGCGGTACCTGAGGTGCTGCTCAGCGGCCACCATGCCCGGATCGCCGCATGGCGTCAGGCGCAATCCAGGGCGAGGACGTTGGAACGGCGTCCAGACCTGCTGACCTGAGGATCGCCCAGGTGACCCTCTGGCCGGCCACCTCTTAGCCTGCGGCAAGGATGGATGCTGGCTTGCAGCGGCAAGCACTAGAATCGCCACCGTGGCAACCCAACTCACAACTCGAGATCCAAGCAGGACGCCGCACCGGCGCGCGGTCACATCGACTGTGGCCCGCAAGGCGTTGATGGCGGTTACCGGTTTCATCCTGGTGGCATTCCTGCTCATGCACATGTTCGGCAACACCAAACTGCTGATCCCCGAGGTCGGTTTGAAGGAGTTCGACGAATACTCGCACTCCTTGCGGGAGTTCTTGTATCCGATCCTTCCCCCGAAATTCTTTCTGACGCTGTTCCGGATTGCATTGGCGTTCAGCGCATTGCTGCATATTGAGTCCGCGGTCCGGTTGACCTTTCGTGACTACGATGCGCGTGGCACTCTCGGCCGATACTTCAAACAGCGCTACCTTGCCGGCAGCTTCGCCGCGCGGACGATGATCTGGAGCGGCGTAATTCTCGTGCTGGGTGTCGTGGTGCACCTATTGCAGTTCACCGCCCAGGTCATTCATGTTGGCTATACCGGCAGCGTGGCGCCCCACATGCGGGTGGTCCTCGGCTTCCAGAACTGGTGGCTGGTGTTGCTCTATGGCATCTGGATGCTGACGGTGTGCATCCATGTCTGGCATGGCTTCTACAGCGCCTTCTGTACTCTGGGCGCGCGGGTGGGCGCCTTCAGCGAGAAGGTGATCAAGGTTTGCGCCTGGATCGTGGCCCTGCTCCTGTTCTTTGGATTCATGGCGGCCCCGATCGCCATCCTGATTGGTTTGGTGACTGTTTGATGACCGAGACAACCTTGAATACCATTCCGGCCGCCGACGCCGAGTACTATTCGGTGGGCACCGAGATACACGACAACAAGGCCAACACCGACCTGCCCATTGAGCGGGTCTGGCCCGACCGCCAGTTTTCCGCAATGCTGGTGAACCCCGCGAATCGCCGGAAGATCACCGTGATCGTGGTGGGCACCGGCCTGGCTGGCGGTGCCGCCGCCGCATCCCTGGGCGAGGCCGGCTACAACGTGCTCAATTTCTGTTACCAGGATTCCCCCCGCCGGGCGCACTCGATCGCCGCCCAGGGCGGCATCAACGCCGCGAAGAACTACAAGAACGACAACGACTCCACCTATCGGCTGTTCTATGACACGGTCAAGGGCGGCGACTACCGCGCGCGGGAGACCAACGTCTACCGGCTGGCCAGCGTCTCTGCGCACATCATCGATCAATGCGTTGCCCAGGGCGTGCCCTTCGCCCGGGAGTATGGCGGGCTGCTGGATACCCGTTCATTCGGCGGCGTCCAGGTGCAACGCACCTTCTATGCGCGCGGTCAGACCGGTCAGCAGTTGCTGATCGGGGCCTACCAGGCGCTGGAGCGTCAGGTCGCGGCCGGGACGGTACAGATGTTCGCCCGGCACGAGATGCTCGAACTGATCGTCAAGGACGGCCGCGCCCGCGGCATCGTCTCTCGTGACATGGTCACCGGCGAGGTCAAGGCGCATACCGCCGATGCGGTGGTGCTCGCGACCGGTGGGTACGGCAATGTGTTCTTCCTGTCGACCAATGCGATGGGCTGCAATGTGACCGCGGGCTGGCGGGCACATCGCAAGGGTGCCTATTTCGGTAACCCGTGCTACACCCAGATCCACCCGACTTGTATCCCGGTGCACGGTGACAACCAGTCGAAGCTCACCTTGATGTCGGAATCGCTGCGCAACGATGGCCGGATCTGGGTGCCCAAGCGGGCCGAGGATTGCGATAAGGATCCCCGGCAGATTCCCGAGGAGGATCGCGACTACTACCTGGAGCGGATTTACCCGGCTTTCGGTAACCTGGTGCCCCGCGATATTGCATCGCGGCAGGCCAAGAACATGTGCGATGAAGGACGCGGAGTCGGCCCGCAGGTCACCGAGTACGACGAGGATGGCAACGAACGCCAGGTGCGGCGCGGGGTCTATCTCGACTTCTCGGACGCCATCAACCGGCTCGGCAAGCATGGCGTCGAAGTGAAGTACGGCAACCTGTTCGACATGTACAAGCAGATCACCGCGGAGGATCCCTACGAGGTGCCGATGCGGATCTACCCGGCAGTGCATTACACGATGGGTGGGGTTTGGGTCGATTACGATCTGGAGACCACCATTCCGGGTCTGTTCTGCGCCGGCGAGGCCAACTTCTCCGATCATGGGGCCAACCGGTTGGGTGCCTCGGCGCTGATGCAGGGGCTGGCCGATGGCTATTTCGTGTTGCCGAATACCATCAACGACTATCTGGCCCGGCATCATGACGGGAAGCTGGCCGACGACGATCCGGTGGTCGTCGAGGCGGTCGCCACCGTGAATGAGCGCATCGAACGGCTGCTGGGGATCAACGGATCGCGTACCGTCGACTCCTTCCACAAGGAGTTGGGCCAGATCATGTGGGAATACTGCGGCATGGCGCGCAGCGATGCCGGGTTGCGTAAGGCGATCGGTTTGATCCGCGAGTTGAAGGCGGAGTTCTGGCGCGATGCGAAGGTCACCGGTGCGGCCGCCGATCTGAACCAGACCCTGGAACGAGCCGGCCGGCTGGTCGATTTCTTCGAACTCGGTGAGTTGATGTGCATCGATGCCCTGCACCGCCGCGAATCCTGCGGTGGGCATTTCCGGGTGGAACATCAGACCGAGGATGGTGAGGCGCTGCGCCACGACGATGAATTCGCCTACGTCGCGGCCTGGGAGTGGGCCGGATCCGATGGCAAACCCATATTGCACAGGGAACCGCTGAACTACCAGGCCATCGAGTTGAAGCAACGGAGTTACAAGTGAAACTGACACTTAAGGTCTGGCGCCAGCCTCGTGGCGCCAAGCAGGGCAGGATGGTCGAGTACCAGATCGACAATGTCTCGCAGGATATGAGCTTCCTTGAGATGCTCGATCAGCTGAATGAGCAACTGACCGTGGCCGGTGACGAGCCGGTGGCCTTCGACTCGGACTGTCGTGAAGGCATCTGCGGTACCTGTGGCGTGGTCATCAATGGCACCCCGCATGGTCGCGGCAATTCCCCGGTACCGACCACCACCTGCCAGTTGCACATGCGCTCCTTCAACGATGGGGACACCATCACCATCGAGCCTTGGAAGGCCGAGGCCTTCCCGGTTATCAAGGATCTGATTGTCGATCGGACGGCCCTCGACCGGATCATCCAGTCGGGTGGTTTCATCTCGGTGAACACCGGGGCTGCTCCCGACGCGCATTCGACGCCGGCTCCGAAGCTACAAGCCGATATCGCCTTCGACAATGCAACCTGTATCGGTTGCGGGGCATGCGTGGCGGCCTGCCCGAATGCCTCGGGTATGCTGTTCACCTCGGCCAAGGTGACCCATCTGGGTAATCTGCCCCAGGGCCAGCCTGAACGCTATCTGCGGGTGAAGAATATGGTCGCCCAGCATGATGCAGAGGGATTCGGCAACTGCACCAACATCGGTGAGTGCGCAGCGGTCTGCCCCAAGGGTATTCCGTTGGCGTCTATCAGCCAGTTGAATCGCGATCTCATCTCCTCGCTGTTCCGCAAGGATGGCTTCTTGGGCTGAGATCACCGATCTCAGGGTCCGGGGTGGCCTCGGAGGCTTCGACGCCACCCCGGATCCGTGTCGGCTGGCCGGGCTGCGGCCCATCGGCGCGACCGGCCGGATTGTCATTCCGCCGGCGATGCGCCCGGGACCGGTCGATGGGCTGCGTGGCCGGCTGCCGATTTCGCCTCAAGGATTCCTCGTGCCACAATGGTGAGGCTGCCCTGCCGCGTCCGGCTCCTGCCACAGGGGGATGGTTGGCGTGTTCAGGGCCGAGACACTTCAACCACCACGAGGTGACCTGTGGCACCGACGAGGAATAGTCATGAATCCGATCATCGCCGAGCTTGACGAGCAGGCCAAGAAGTCCGACCTGCCGGTGTTCCGTCCCGGTGATTCCGTGCGGGTACACGTGCGGGTCGTCGAGGGCAACAAATCGCGTATCCAGGTGTTCGCCGGTGCCGTTATCGCCCGCACCGGCAGCGGCGTGCAGGAGTCCTTCGTGGTGCGCAAGGTGTCTTACGGCACCGGAGTGGAGCGTACCTTTCCGCTGCATTCCCCGATAATCGACAAGATCGAGGTCGAGCGGCTCGGCGATGTACGCCGCGCGAAGCTGTACTATCTGCGTGGCCTGCGCGGCAAGGCCGCCAAGATTAAGGAACGTCGCGAACGATAGCCCGGAGGAGAACCTTCGCCGGCCTTGACGACCTGCCGGCGCGACGGCATCGCCGAATGATTATGGACGGGCGATGCCCGGCCGGGACGCGTGGGCATGCCGCGGGCCGGCCGGCGATTCGCGGCTGGCCGCAGGGCGGGCGTGAGTGCGGTTTAGGGTGAGGAGGGACATGACCGGTCCGGCACCTGAGGACGCGGACGAGGTGACTGTGGAGAAGACCGGGCCGGCGGATGCCGGCGAGGGATCCTCGGCGGATGAGAAGGCCGAGCCGGCTCCGAAGAGCAGGTTGCACCGGGTTGCCGCATTCCTGGGTGAGGCCGGAGTGGCCGTCCTGGTGACGCTGGTATTGACCGCTCTGCTGCGCGTTTTCGTGATGCAGATCTTTCAGGTACCCAGCGGCTCGATGGAACATACCCTGGAAGAACGCGACCGGATCGCTGCGGTGCGCTTGGCCGGTTTCGAGCGCGGAGATGTGGTGGTTTTCGAAGACCCCGACGGTCGCTGGATGGGGCCGCAGCCCGAGGCCCGCAACCCGGTCAGGCGGTTCATGGAAGGGATCTATCTGCTGCCGGACAGTAGCCAGGGCTACCTGGTCAAACGCGTTATCGGTATGCCCGGCGATCATGTGGTCTGCTGCAAACAGACCGGCGCGATCACCGTGAACGGGGTGGCGCTGGAGGAGAGCGGCTATCTGTATACCAACACGGCCGGCCAGCAGGTTGCGCCATCGGATACCCCGTTCGATGTGGTGGTGCCGGCCGATCACATCTTTGTGATGGGGGATCACCGGGACCGGTCCGGGGACTCTCGTCTACACCTGTGCGAGCCGACCGGCGATGGCAGGCCGGCGGGCATGAACGGATTCGTGCCTATGGGAAATGTGGTTGGTCCGGTCAAGGCCATCGTGTTGCCATTGGGCCGGGTACGGGGTTTCGAGATCCCGGACACCTTCAGCCGGATCCCACCGGGCGGCACCCCGCCGGCGCAACCGGTCGTCGGTGCCGGCAGCTGCCCGGGAAGATGACCCGCATCCGGCCGGGCAAAGGCATCTACGGCTATGAGCTGGCCTTGGCCAGAGCCGGCTTCGCCCCGGTGGCGGGTGCGGACGAGGCCGGGCGTGGGGCTTGCGCCGGCCCCCTGGTGGCGGCCGCGGCGATCCTGGACCTGCGCCGCAGCCGGCGAATAGCCGGGCTGACCGATTCCAAGCTGCTCAGCCCAGCGGGGCGGGAGCGGCTCTTCGAGCAGATCACCTCGACCGCTATCGCCTGGGCCGCGGTCGAGATCTCCCCAGCCGAATGCGATGACCTGGGCATGCATGAGGCCGACCTGCAGGGTCTGCGACGCTCGCTATTGAAACTGGACGTCCGGCCGGCCTTTACGCTCACCGACGGGTTTCCGGTGGCCGGGCTGGGAACTCCGGGCCTGGCCATCTGGAAGGGCGATCGAGTGGCCGCCTGCGTGGCGGCGGCCTCGATCATCGCCAAGGTCACCCGCGATCGGATCATGACCGGCCAGGCGATCCGCCACCCGGGCTATCGCTTCGAGATACACAAGGGCTACCCCACCCCGGACCATCAGCAACTACTGGAGCAGCTGGGGCCCTGCGGTATTCATCGGTTACGGTATGCCAACGTGCAACGGGCGCTGAGTAAGCAGCAGGGCGCTAGAGTGGGGCCACCATGAGCAGTGACGATCTGGAGGCCTACGAGGCCAGGCTGGAACTCGACCTGTATCGCGAATACAAGGACGTGGTGGACATCTTCACCTACGCGGTGGAGACCGAGCGCCGCTTCTACCTCTGCAATGCGGTCGATGTGAAGGTGCGCACCGAGGGCGGCGATGTCTACTACGAGGTGTCGATGGGGGATGCTTGGGTGTGGGATATGTACCGTCCGGCCCGGTTCGTCAAATCCGCCAAGGTGCTGACCTTCCGGGATGTATCGATTGAGGAGATCCAGCATCGCGAGTTGGAGGTGCCCGATAGGGACTGAATCCTGGCATCGTCGCGGCTGGGCAGTCGACTGCCGCTGGCAGGGGCTGGGCGATCGGTGGCCTTGGTGAACGCCTCACGGCACGTGACGGTGAGATCCTGGCCCCCATGCGCAGGGTGCATATGGTTTGAGTGCTGTGGACCGGTGCCGCGTGGGTACTGATGCTCATTTCGGATCGGTTGGAGTCCGGTTCTGGGAGGAGCGCTCCTTTCGCAACCTATGCTCGCGGAAGACGAAGGAGGCACCCTCATGCTCACTGTTAATCAAGTGAAGGACTCCAGCCCCGACAAATGGGGCGACGCGGAAGAAGCCCTCGCTCGCATGTCCAAGGACATGAACGAGGCCGCTGAAGGCCTGTACGACCGGGCTGGAGGCATGCTGAAGGGCTTTTGGACCGATGCGAACGGGAAACGGGCACACGCTCGGGTCGCCGAGCTGGCTGGTAGCTACACCGTGCTGGCGATGCTGTTGCGGGCGGCATGCTCGGTGCTGACCGGGCTGGACCTGTCGTTGGGCACCTGCCGCAACACGCTGAATGAGCTTTTGAGCCAGGCCACGGAGTACGGATTCTCCGTGGCCGATGACGGGACTGTCGAGCTCTCCAGCGAACAGCCGCCCTCCACCAATCCGACGTTGGCAATCGTGAAGGCGAAAAGCATCCAGGCCGGTCTCAAGGACGCCTTGTCGGATGCGACGCGGATCGACGAACAGGCCGCCCATACGCTCGGTGATGAGCGGATGACCCGGTTGGACTTCGACAAGGACGGTGACGTCGATGAGGATGACATCAACGGGCACCGGGACAAGGACCAGACCTTGGATATGAGCTCCCAGGCTGCGTTGCAGGAGATCTTGGCAGCCATGCCCCTGGACGAGACCGAGCAGGAACAACGGCGGTGGTGGAACTCCTTGTCCAAGGAGGAACAGCAGATGTACATGAATGCCGCGCCGCTTGAGGTGGCCGGAATGAAGGGAGTCCCCGGCGACGTCAAATCGCAGATGTCGGGCTCGGACGAACTCGGCTATGACAGGTTGCGGTTGCTCCAGTACGCCCAGGACAACTGGGACAACGAGGGCATCGACAAAGTGGAAAGCAACTGCACGAACTTCGTGTCCCTTGCACTGGAGAACGCGGGCCTTGAGCACAGGGGAGATTTTGTTCCTCTTCCAGGTTCCTGGGGATATAGCATCAATGGGGATCGTTACAGCGACGCCTGGGTCAATGCCGATGCGCAGCATGATCTGTTCGTGCGTAGCGGATCGAAGGAGATACCGCAAGGCGATGTCCGCCCCGGCGACATCGCCTACTGGTCCCAGGCCGGTGCGGGTGATAATCCGGCAGGGGTGGAACACCATGCGGCCATCGTCACCGGAGTCCTGCCGAATGGCGATGTCCTGTACACACAGCACTCGGGCAATCGGGAGGATCAGTCGCTGGCGGCCCGCTTGCCCTACAACAATGTGCAGGAGGGCGATCAGAACATCAGATTCGTTCGTGTGGAGCAGACCTGGTAGGAGAAGAAGATGAGCATCGAGATCAACACGGATATGGTGGCCAAGGCCTCCGAGGAGACCCGGGCAGCGGTTTCCGGCGCCGTTGAGCGGGCGAATGCGTCCTTGTCGGCCTGTACCCAGGCCAGCAGCGCCAATGCGGGGTTCGCGACCAGCGCTTCCCTGGACAAGTGCGTGGAGGCCTGGGGCCGCATCATCGGCGACCTGGTCAACAAGACCGTCGAAACTGCCGATGACCTGTCAGCCACAGCGCAGAACGTCGACTACACCGAGGAGGAAAACCGTAGGGCTGCCGCTGCGTTGCAGGGGCTGCTGTGAGAAGAGTCGCTGTCGTGCTGTTGGCGCTCTTGGCGGGTTGCAGCCCGTTGAGTACCAAGCCGAGTCCCGAGGAGATCGCTGCCATGAGACCTGCCGAGGCGCTCACTAGGTTCATCGAGGCGGCGCAGCACCGTGATCAGCACACTGGTGAGCGACTCGCTGGGGAATGCTGGGCAGGAGTGCGCGGCTGGTTCCGGGAGGCCGGGCCGAAAATCCGTGACTATGCGGTCCCTGAGGTGGACGAACCAGCCGCCGGGGCATTGGCTGCGTGGGTCGACTTCGACTACGCCTCGGGCTCCGCCGATGCCCCCAAGGAGTCTTGGCATGCCACCCTGCGGCGCGACGGCGCGGGCTCGCCGTGGCGGGTGTGCGAGATCTACGACTTCGGGGGCTGAACCCCATCGCGGTTCGCCATCCTGCCGAATGGCGGGAGCGCAGGCGCCGCCGAGTTGCCAGCCGGATACCGGGCTGGGGGCGCCTGAACGGCAAGACCGGTGCAATGCCCGGGGTGGTCCCGCTTCGCCGAGGAGTTCGCTGCAGTCGCCGGCTGTCATCCGGCGTGATGAGGGGACTAGCCGGTTTGCCGGCTAACCTGTTTTCCATTTGGAGGTGCCCGATAGGGGCTGAATCTTGCATCGTTGCGGCTGGGCAGTCGGCTGCCGCCGGCCGGGGCTGGGTGCGTGGTGGCCCCGTGTCACGCTGAACGGCGTCCCCCGGTCGCGTCGCGCCTGTGGATAACTGACGGATCGGTTCGCGATCGCGAACAATTCCCTCCGAAGCAGGAGGTGGCGCATGATGCGATCTGGACGGCCGGTCTCGACCCGGGCCGGGCTCGGCGCCTGGGGCGAGCGATACGCGGCCGACTGGCTCCAGGGGCTTGGCTGGCAGGTGGTGGCGCGGAACTGGCGGTGCGAGCTCGGCGAGCTTGACCTGGTGGCTTTGCAACCACTGGCGGATGGCGCGCGGCTCGGGGTCGGTGTCGAGGTGAAGTGTCGTAGCCGGCTGGGATACGGGGACCCGCTGGAGGCGATCACCGCAGCAAAGCTGGCCAGGCTGCGGGTACTGCTGGCCCGCTGGGCGGCAGCCAGCGGGCTTCGCCTGTCGGGCCTGCGCGTGGATGCGGTGGGCATTTTGAAACAACCCGGCCGGGCGCCTCGGGTGCGGCATCTGCGTGGTGTGGCATGACGACCGCCAGCGCCTGGTCGGTCGCCCTGCTCGGCATGACCGGAACATTGGTCGAGGTGGAGGCGGCGATCGCGCCGGGCCTGCCCCGCACGGTGCTGGTCGGGTTGCCCGACGCCGCTCTCTACGAGGCCCGTGACCGCTGCCGGGCGGCGATCGCAGGGGCCGGTCTGAACTGGCCCAGCCAGTTGCTGACCATCAACCTTACCCCGGCCAGCCTGCCCAAGGCCGGTTCCCATTACGACCTGGCCATCGTATCTGCGGTGCTCGCCTGCGCCGGGGCGGTGCCCAGGCAGATCCTAGCCGGCGCCGTACTGGCCGGCGAGCTCGGCCTGGACGGCCGGGTGCGTCCGGTGCGGGGCATTCTGCCCACCCTGCTGACCGCGCGAGAGGCAGGGTTCTCGACGGCGGTGGTGCCTGCCGGACAGGTCGGTGAGGCTCGACTGGTTTCCGGCCTGACGGTGTGGGGTGTGGGCAACCTGGCAGAGCTGGTCGAGGTGCTGCATGGTCGTCCCGTACTGGCTACATCGGATGCGGTGACCGGCGATACACCCGAGCCGGCCGGCGCGCCGGATCTGGCCGATGTGCGCGGCCAGCCCGAGGCGTGCTGGGCGGTCGAGGTGGCGGCCGCCGGCGGTCACCACATCTTTTTGCATGGTGCCCCCGGTGTCGGCAAGTCGATGCTGGCCGCCCGGCTGCCCGGGCTGTTGCCCGAACTGTCCGATGCCCATGCGCTGGAGGTATCGGCCCTGCACTCGTTGGCGGGTGAGCCGCTGGCGAGCGGTCTGATCCGCCGGCCGCCGTATGTCAACCCCCACCACAATGCCTCGGTGGCGGCGATGGTCGGTGGGGGATCCCGAATGGCCCGGCCGGGCGCCATCTCGCTGGCCCACCGTGGGGTGCTGTTCCTGGATGAGGCCCCCGAGTTCAGCGGGCGAGTGCTGGAGGCGTTGCGGACCCCACTGGAAACCGGTGAGGTGCTCATCGCACGGTCGGCCAGCCAGGTCCGCTATCCGGCTCGTTTCCAGTTGGTGCTGGCCGCCAATCCCTGCCCCTGTGGCCGGGGCGGGTCGCCGGCAGGCCAGTGCACCTGCGCCCCCATGGCCCTGCGCCGCTACCGGGAACGGCTCAGCGGCCCGGTGATGGATCGCATCGATATTCACCACCGGATGCTGCCCAATCTGCGTGCCCTGGCCGAGACCTACGGCGGAGAAGCCTCCGCGGTGGTCGCCGGACGGGTCGGTCAGGCGCGGTCACGAGCCCGGCGCCGGTTGCGCGACACACCATGGCAGCTCAACGCGGAGGTACCCGGCCACCAACTGCGCAAGTTGTCGGCGATACACGGTACCGACCTGCTGGACGAGGCAGTGCGCACCGGGCGGCTCAGCGCGCGCGGTGTGGACAAGGTGATCCGGATCGCCTGGACGTTGGCCGATCTTGCCGGGCGAGATCGTATCGCCCGAGCCGATCTGGCGGCGGCGCTGGGGCTGCGGCAGGATTGCTGGGGGAGCGCGTCATGACCGACGGCCCGGCCTCTGAGACCTGGGATGCCGAGCATCTTGCCAGGGCGATGCTCAGCGCGATCTGCCCACCGGCGGATCCGCGGTTGGGCGGGCTCGTTGCCCAGCATGGTGCCTGCGCGGTGCTGGCGGCTCTGCGTCGCCTCGGCGACGAATCGGCCTGGGGACGCCGGGCTGTGGCCCTGGACCCCGACAGGTTGATCGGCCTGGCCGGCCGGGCCGGCCTGCGGTTCGTCATCCCGGGAGACCGCGAATGGCCTGCCGTGCTGGACGACCTCGATGGCTGTGCGCCCCTGGGCGGCATGACCGGACGGCCGATCGGGCTGTGGCTGGCCGGGCCGGGCCACCTGACCGATTGGGTACCACCTGCGGTGGCCGTGGTCGGGGCCCGGGCGGCCACCCGGTACGGTGAGGCGGTGGCCACCTCGTTGGCCGCCGAACTGGCCGCCGGTGAGGGCTATTCGGTGATCTCCGGAGGAGCCTACGGGGTGGATGCGGCTGCCCATCGCGGTGCGCTGGCCGCCGGCGGACGCACCATCGGGGTCTATGCCGGTGGACTGGATGAGCCCTACCCGCGAGGCAACACCCAATTGTTCGAGCGGCTCACCACCAGCGCCCTGGTGGTATCCGAGGTGGCACCCGGAGTCCGCGCCCACCGAGCGGGCTTTCTGGCGCGTAACCGGCTGATCGCCGCCCTGGGATTGGGCACCGTCGTGGTCGAGGCGGCGCTGCGTTCTGGAGCCCGGAACACCGCCCATTGGGCGGCCAACCTGGGGCGGATGGTGATGGCCGTCCCAGGTTCGGTTCACTCGGAGCAGTCGGCGGGGTGCCACCGGATGATCACCGATCAGGAGGCCACCCTGGTGGCCGGCATCGCCGATGTGCGCGCCCTGCTGGCTCCGGTGGGGCAAGCACCCGAGCCGCCCAACCGGGGGCCGCAACGCCTACTGGATGGGCTGGATACCGAACTCCTGGCGGTCCGCGAGGCGATGCCCGGCCGGCGTCCGGTGTCGGTGGCCGAGCTATCCCTTGGCAGCGGGCGCAGCGTGCCACAGACCATCGCCGCACTGACCCAGCTGGAACTGCTCGGCCTGGTGCGCCGCGATACCGCAGGGGGCTGGCGGCTGCGCAATCCGGGCCGCTGATCGCCCACCGGTCGCCGGTCCGGAGCCTGGCGCGCATCCGGCAGGGTGGTGTGTGGTCTGCTGCCGGGCACCCGTGGACTCCTCATTCATTGGTCAGGTCGCGCCGGATAAACCCCAGCAACCCGAGACAGGCCAATGCCACGGCGCTGCCTAGCTCGATGCCGAACGGCAGCCAGGCGAAATCGTCGCGGGGTGGCATACCGAGCCGTCCCCAGGGATGCAGCTTCACCAGCCAATCCGGTACTTGCAGCAGGGCACCGAACCAGCTGCAGAAGATCGACCAGCCGAGGATCGCCCAGACCACCCCGAACGCCTTGGGCAACCAGCCGGTCAGAAACATGGCGATCCCGGCCACCAGCCATAGCCCGGGCAGCAGAGCGAGCGCGGTGACGGTGTAGTCCCTCAGCAGCGACCAGTCGCCGGTGTGGGCAGCTAACGGCAACGCCAGCCCCGGCCCGGTCGCGGTCAGCACCAGCGTGGGCACCAGCAGCGCCCAGAACAACGAACTCAGCGCCAGTTTTAGTCGTGGAACCGCGGTGGCCAGCAGCAACTCGGCCCGTCCGGTGGTTTCCTCGACCCGCAGCAGGCCGAGCAGACTGACCGCCATCATGCCGATGACCGTGCTGAAAATCCCAAGGACGCCGATGAAGAAGGCCGTTTGCAGTTCTGCGGTGCCCCCCATGCGTTGCAACAGTTGGGCCAGCCGGGGACTGTCGTCGAACACGTCAGCTATCCCGATGGCCGCGGAGCCCAGGCTAACCGCACTGATCAGCAGACCCACCGTCCAGGCGGACAGCATTCCCCGGAGCAGCCGGGCGGCAAGCCCCCAGGCACCGCGCAGGCCGGCTCGTCCCCGAGACCGGCCTGGCCTGTCCGGCAGCAGCCCGGCGGTGTGATCCCGATGGGCCTCCAGCCAGAAGGCCAGCAGGGCCAGCGCGGCGGCCAGACCCGCAGACATGCCCAGCACCCACCAGCGCTCGCCGGCGAAAGGCCGGGCCAGCATGCCCCATTCCAGGGGGATGGCCCAGCGCAGCGGTGCCAGCGGCGTCTCGGGCCCGGCCGCATCCACCACGGCGCGCAGCAGGTAGCCGCCGCCCAGGCCGAGCCCGGCCGCCCAGGCACGGGCGTTCCTAGCCGATTCGCTGACCTGGGCCGCGACCGCACCCAGGGCCAGGTAGCTGGCGCCGGTGGTGGTGATGGCCAGGCCGGCGGCCAGGCTGCCTCGCCAGCCGAGCCCCTGACCGATCAGCGTCACGGTATTGCACGCTCCGGCCAGCAGGCAGCCGGCCAGACCGCCCAGGACGGCAGCCAGCAGGGGAGTGTGCCGTCCCATCGGCCCCGAACGCAGCAGTTCTGTCCGGCCGGCCTCCTCCTCGGCCCTGGTGGCGCGGACTATCCCCAGCGCCCCGGCCAGGCCCGCGAGCACCGTGGTGAATCCGCCGGTCCGCCAGAAGACGAAGCCTCCCCGGTCATGAAGATCGAATGCCGGGCCGAGCAGGGCCAGCATCGTTGGGTTGCGGGACAGGTGATCGAAGGTCAGCCCGGGATCGGACCCCGGGGGGATCATGGTGTCGTATTGGGAGAGGGCCGCCGGCATGAGGGTTGCCAGGATCAGGACCCACAGCGCCCAGAACAGCCAATCGCGGCGCAACATCAACCGCAACGCGGTACCCAAACCGGTGAATATGCTCATGGCGCGCCCCGATCAGGCCACGGTGGGATCGTAGTGGCTGAGGAACAGATCCTCCAACGTGGGCGGGGTGATGGTGACGTCGGTCACCTGCCAGTCCGCCAGCGCCGCCAGCACGGTTGATAGCCCGGATTGCTCCACCTGGGCGACCCACCGCTCGCCCTGCTGGGTCAGACCGTGGACACCGCCGATGGCGGCCAGGTCCGCGGCGTGGTCGCCCAGCCTGGCGGTCAGCCGACTGCGGTGCAGGTGGCGTAGCTCGGCCAGCGTCCCCGATTCGATGAGCCGGCCCTGCTTGATGATCGATAGCCGATCGCACAGCTTCTCCACCTCCGACAGGATGTGGCTGCTCAACAGCACGGTGACCCCTTGGGCGGCCCGTTCCCGGATCAGCTGGGTGAAAACCTGCTCCATCAATGGGTCCAGGCCCGAGGTGGGTTCATCGAGCAGCAGCAGTTCCACGTCGCTAGCCAGGGCGGCCACCAGGGCGACCTTCTGCCGGTTGCCCTTCGAATAGGTCCGGGCTTTCCTGCGGGGATCCAGGTCGAAGCGTTCGATCAATTCATCCCGGCGCGGCCGGTTCAAGACGCCACGGGATCTGGCCAGCAGGTCGATGGTTTCGCCCCCGGATAGGTTCGGCCACAGCGCTACCTCGCCGGGTACATAGGCCAGCCGCCGGTGCAGTTGGGGTGCCTGCCGCCAGGGATCACCGCCCAGTAGCCGTACACATCCCGAATCGGCACGCAGCAGCCCGAGAAGTACCCGAAGCGTGGTGGATTTGCCGGCGCCATTGGGACCCAGGAAACCATGCACCTGACCGGTCTGAACGCTCATGGAAAGGCCATCGAGCGCGGTCAGGCGGCCGAAGCGCTTGGTCAGATCAGCGATTTGGATTGCGTTGTCGGTCATCATCCTTCTCCGATTGGACGAAGGCAGCCTCAGTCATCCGCAGGTAGGTTTCGTCGGTGAACAATCCGTTGGTGAACAGATCCATCGAAATGGTCGCGTAACGCCGAAGGGGTACCAGATCGAGCAGGGACTGACCACCCAGTTTGGTGGCAACCCGACGATCGAACATGAGCAACCCGACCGAGAATGCGGTGAGCAGCACGGCTACTGCTTCTGGGTCGTCCAGCCGGCGGATCGCGCCCTGCCGGATGCCATCGTGCAGAATCTCTTCGGTCAACTCGCATATCCGGTCGAACATCCGCTGGGCGATCGGGCCGTCCTCTCGCAGCGCAGTGACCAGGTAGGTCAGCATTGGCGCCAGCTCGGGATGCTGGGCCAGGTAGTCGATCATTCGGGGCATGAAGGCGCCAGCCATCATAACCTTCTTGTCGTCCAGCACTCGTTCGCTCACCCATTCGTCAACCGCCTGCCGTAGCTGCGTCTTGCTGCCGAAATGGTGAATGACAAGGCCGGGGGAGACGCCGGCGCGTGTGGCGATCTGGCGGATCGTCGTCTTGTCGAAGCCC
The DNA here is from genome assembly GCA_938036835.1 of uncultured Propionibacterium sp. Classification (GTDB taxonomy): domain Bacteria; phylum Actinomycetota; class Actinomycetes; order Propionibacteriales; family Propionibacteriaceae; genus Brooklawnia. Next base: position 35,561 of record CALHWB010000017.1, on the reverse strand, counting down.
TGGGCGCCGAACAGTTCCAGAGCGGCCAGGCGAATACGGGCCCGGGGCAGGAGATCGGCAGGGGCTGAACTCATATTCAAGATTCTGAACAAGCATTCAGTCGCTGTCAAGATCGCCGTGGCGGCAGCGCCCCCCGGCCGCCAGCCGGATCGCCTCGTCCAGCATCGGCCCGGTCAGCCGCCCGGTGAAGGTGTTCTGCTGGCTGACGTGATAGCAGCCGACCATGCGGACCACACGCCCAGGTGCGCGCACCAACTCGGTGCTGGCCAGATGCCCGAACCTGGGCAGCGGGCGCGGCACCTGCCAGCCGAGCCGGCGTGCCGCGCCGAGCACCGCGCGCCAGGCGATGCCGCCCAGTGCCAGAATGCCGCGCATCTCGGTCAGCAGCATCAGTTCCCGATCGAACCAGGCGCTACAGGTGTGCAATTCGGTGGCGGTTGGTTTGTTCTGGGGCGGCGCACAGCGCACCGGTGCGGTCAGCCGCACGCCGGTGAGGCGTTGACCGTCGCCGGCTGCGGTGGCGGTCGGCAGCGCAGCCAATCCGACGCGATGCAGAGCGGCGAACAGCCAATCCCCCGAGCGGTCGCCGGTGAACAGCCGCCCGGTGCGGTTGCCCCCGTGCGCGGCTGGCGCCAACCCGACGATCAGCAGCCCGGCTCGTGGATCACCCAGCGATGGCACCGGGCGTCCCCAATAGGGCTGATCGGCGTAGGCTGCTCGCTTCCGATGCGCCACCTGCTCACGCCAGGCGACGAGCCGCGGGCACGCCCGGCAGACACTGGCGCGAGCCTGCAGGGTGGGTAGGTCGCAAGAGGTATCGGCCAGCCGGGCGGCCGCGCCGGCCGAACGGGCGATCGGAGTATCCGGGGCGGCGGGATCGGCCGGCCAGCCGCTACCCGGCGGTACCGGTGAACTGAATCGTTGCCCGGTCAATGGATGGTTTTGGCCACCGGCGGTCTGCTTATCCGGGCCCGGCCCGGCGATCTGCCCGCCATGACCTTGACCGGCCCGGCATGGTCCAGCGCGGCCGGTGGACTGGCTAGACGACATGGGGCGATCCTAGATGCCCGATGACCCGGGTGCTCGATGCGGGCATCTCATCCGGTGGCGAGCCACCTCCTGGGCTGGACCCTCGGTGCCGCCCCATCGAGGGTTGGCCTGCCCAGCCTCCGGTAAGGCGACAGAAAACGACGGTACTTCTTCCGGGACGGTGGCGCGGTCATGCTCCGGGTGCTGAGGGCGCAACCGGATACTTGCGGTCAGCTAAATTCGCTAGGCCGTCCAGGCTACGCCCGATCCGTGAACGGGCATCCAGTGGACGCGAAGGAGACCAAACCAGCCGGACTGGCAGGCTGATCTCGATTTGGTCACGGTAGAATCGTATCCGATTGGGCGGTGGCACCGACCGTGTCATTCTACTGCGCAGCCCCCTGGACAAGAGTACATAGGCTGCTTTCAAGGAGGGCAAGCGGTGGCAGGACAGAATGCCGCGACGACGCGGATCAGGGAACTGGCCTCCCGATATCGCATCGAATTGGCCATGCTCGGGGCGCTGATGTTGCTGTGTACCGCATTGACCATCCTGCAGCCGCGGTTCTTGAGCCCCCTGAATCTGCAGAACGTGCTCAGTCAGGTGATGGTACTGGGCATAATCGCGATCGGCCAGACGATGGTCATCCTCACCGGCGGCATCGATCTGTCGGTGGGCGGGATCGCGGCCATCTCGGTGATGACCGGTGGTTTGGCGATGGTTGGATCCAACTCGGTGGGGTTGGGCGCCGTCGTGTCGCTCGGCACCGGGCTATTGGTGGGGCTGGTGAACGGACTGCTGGTGGCCCGCCTGCGGCTGGCGCCCTTCATCGTGACGCTCGGCACGGCAGCGATCTGTAGCTCGCTGGCCTATGTGATATCCAATGGGTCGTCCCTGGTCGATCTGCCGAAGGGCTATGCGATCTGGGGCAAGGGCGAAATCGCCGGGATCCGCGGCTATATCTTCCTGTTTGCGATCTTGTACATCCTGGCCCATCTGGTGCTGACCCGCACCAAGCCGGGTCGGTTCTGGTACGCGATCGGTTCCAATCAGGAGGCGGCCCGGCTGTCCGGGGTCCGGGTGCAACGCTATTTGGTCCTGCCCTATGTGATCAGCGGGCTGCTATGCGCGCTGGCCATGCTGATCGAAGCCTCCCGGCTGGGGGTCGTCGACCCCAATACCGGCGGCGGCTTCGAGATGCGCACCATTGCCGCGGCGGTGATCGGTGGCGCCAGCCTGATGGGTGGTCGCGGATCGGTGGTGGGCACCTTGATCGGGATGTTCCTGATCGGGGTGCTGCAGAACGGACTGAACATTCTGGGTGTCAATGCCTTCTGGCAAGGCACCGCACTGGGCGCGGTCATCATCCTCGCCGTCATTCTGGATCGCCTGGTACCGCGCGGCCGCGGCTGAACACGGGTGAGCCATCTCCTAGGAAGGGTTACGCAATGCAGCGCAACATCGCAATTGTCGGTTTGTCGGCCCTGCTCGCCCTGAGCGCGTGTACGGTACCGGATTCGGGCGGCTCGGGGCCTTCCGGAGGCGACGGCACTCCGGCCGGCTGCCAGGGTGCCAACATCGCCTACATCACTCCCGGGATGAGCATCCCGTTCTGGCGTTCGCTGTCGGTGGGCATCAAGCAGGAGGCGGAGAAGGCCGGGGCCACCGTCACCGACTATGACTCCAACCTCAGCCAGAGCACCCAGCTGCAGAACGCCCAGGACGCCATCACCGCTGGCGTGGACATCATCGTCATCTCGCCGACGGATTCCGCCTCGGCCCCCGCGGTGCTGGACGTGGCCCAGCAGGCCGGTACCCCGGTGGTGATCGCCGATATCGGCACCAACTCGGGCAAGTACGCGTCCTTCATCGCCACCGACAATGTTGGCGGTGCCGCGCAGGCCGGTGAGTACATGGTCGAGCAGCTCAAGGCTGCCGGCGTGACCTCCGGGAAGATCGGCATCATCGGTATCTCCCAGACCAGGCAGAACGGCAAGGACCGTACCCAGGGATTCAGCGATGTGGTTACCGCGGCCGGCTATGAGCTCATCCCGTTGCTGGAGTCCAAGGACTACACCCGTTCCGAGGGCCTCGCATTGGCCCAGGACCTGATCGCCGGCAATCCCGACATGGTGGCGCTGTTCACCGAGCACGATGAGGCCACCCTGGGTGCCCTGGAGGCGTTGAAGACCAGCGGCAAGGACAAGATCCTGCTGGTCGGCTTCGACGGCAGCCCGGACACTCTGGCCGCGATAAAGTCCGCAGGGGTGACCGGCGCATCGATGCAGCAGCCGGTGCTGATGGGCAATGAGGCGGCAACCGCGGCCTGCCAGGTGCTGGCCGGGAAGAAACCGGAACAACACGTCGAGGTGCCCACCATCTTGGTCACCAAGGACAACGTCGGCGAGACCGAAGCCAAGGTCCAGGACACCGTGTTCGCTGAATGATGCCCACCGCTGAATCAACGCCTGCCCTGGTCGCCACCGCCATCTCCAAGAGCTACGGGGCGACCAGGGCACTGGCCGATGTCGATCTGCATATCGCCGCGGGCGAGGTGGTCGCCCTGGTCGGGGAGAACGGGGCCGGCAAATCCACGCTTGGCAAGATCATTGCCGGGGTCACCGATCGCGATGCCGGCCAGGTGCTGTGGCGTGGCAAGCCGGTACATTTCGGATCGGCCCTGGACGCCTTGCAGCATGGGATCGCCATCGTCCTGCAGGAGTTCAATCTGATCCCCGAGATGAGCGTCGCCGAGAACATCTACCTGACGCGGCCCGACGGATACCGGGGTGGCTTGTTCCGCAGCGAGGCCGCCCAGGTGCGCCGGGCCGGGGAACTGCTGGCCGGGTTGGAACTGGACTTCCCCTTGGATCCCGCCGCCCTGGTGGGCACGCTCAGCGTGGCCCAGCAGCAGATGGTGGAGATCGTCCGGGCCATCTCGGTCGATGCCGAACTGTTCATTCTCGATGAACCGACCGCGGCCCTGGGCCGCGCGGAAACCGAACAATTGCTGGGCACCATCCGGGCGCTGCGGGAACAGGGCAAGAGCGTGATCCTGGTCACCCATCGACTCGACGAGGTCTACGCGGTCGCCGATCGCATCGTCGTGCTGCGGGACGGCCGCAAGCAGGCGGAGTTCGATCCGAACGGCACCGGCACCGCCGAATTGGTGGCCACCATGGTCGGGCGGGAACTGGACGAGGGGCTTTCCACGGTGCGGCACATCCGCTCACCGGGTGAGGCGGTGTTGGAGGTCACCGAACTGCGGGTTCCCGGGGCTCCGGAGGCGGTCAGCTTCCGGGTGCATGCCGGCGAGATAGTCGGCATCGCCGGGTTGGTCGGTTCGGGACGTACCGAACTGCTGCGGGCCCTGTTCGGTGCCGACCGTCCCAGATCGGGGCAGGTGAGGATGGGGGATCGCCCGCTGCGGGTATGTCACCCCCGCGACGCAGTCGGCCGGGGAATGGCCTTGGTGACCGAAGACCGGAAGGCCCAAGGGCTGATCCTCGATCTGCCGATCTACGACAATATCGTACTGTCGCGGCTCGCGTTGGATCGCAACCTGATACTGGACCACCGCCGGCTGCGGCAGCGGGCCGGCGAACTGGTGGGGGAACTGCTCATCAAGATCGGTGGACTCGACCTGCCGGTGTCGTCGCTTTCGGGTGGCAACCAGCAGAAGGTGGTGCTGGCCAAATGGCTGAATACCACGCCGGCATTGTTGCTGTTGGATGAACCCACCCGCGGTGTCGACGTGGGTGCCCGGGCGGACTTCTACCGGATCATCGATGCCCTGGTAGCCGAGGGTATGGCGGTGCTGATGGTGTCTTCGGAATTGCCGGAGGTGCTTGCCCTCAGCGATCGGGTGCTGGTGATGAGCGGTGGCCGGATCGTGCGGGAACTAGCACGCGATGAGGCCACCGAGGAAGCGGTGCTCGGCGCTACCGATGTGGCCGGCGGACAACCCTGACCTACCGGTCGGGCCGGGCATCCGGCCGGTAGGCCGGGGGCGACAATGGGGTAGTGCGGGGACGAGCCGCTGCGGGTCGGTGTCTGGCAAAGGAGCGCTTGATAGATCATGTTCACCGGGATCGTGGAGGAACTGGGCCGGATAGCGGCTTTGGAGGACCGGGGCGAGACGGCGCGTTTGCGCGTGGCTGGGCCCCGGGTCACCGCGGATGCCGCACCGGGCGATTCGATCGCGGTCAACGGCTGCTGTCTTACGGTGGTGGATTGCGCTGGCGAGGTCTTCGGTGCCGACCTGATGGCCGAGACGCTGGCCAGGACCTCGCTCGGCCGGCTTGCCGTCGGTGACCGGGTGAACCTGGAGCGGGCGTTACGCGTTCAGGACCGACTGGGTGGACACATCGTCCAGGGGCATGTGGACGCCACCGGGTGTCTTCTGGCGCGGCGCGGTGCCGGTGACGGTGAACTGGTCACCATCGGGGTGCCCGCCACCCTGCAACGCTACCTGGTGGCCAAGGGGTCGGTGGCGGTCGACGGGGTATCCCTCACCGTGGTGGAGGTATCCGATGGCGCCGAGCCGTCCTTCACGGTGGGTCTGATCCCCGAAACCCTCGGCCGGACCACCCTGGGGCAGACTGCCGTCGGTCAACTGGTGAATCTGGAAGTCGATGTGCTGGCCAAATACGCGGAGCGGCTGCTGGCTGCCATGGCAGGAAACCCGCCCGGGTGGCATACCCACCCGGCAGCGCATCCCGGCGGGCTGTCTTGAATCCGCCCGGACGCACTACACAAAAGCGCAGCCGGATCTCCTGCTCAGGTTGCCCGCCCGGGGATGCTGCCCACAACGACGGCCCGCACCATAGAGCCGTGTCCGAGAGAGGACTTGAACCTCCATGCCCTATACGGGCACTAGCACCTCAAGCTAGCGCGTCTACCTATTCCGCCACCCGGACCGGTGCCGCTGCGGGATGTTCCCGAGCGCGTGGTCACCATAGCATCTTGGGCGCTCGCCTCGCGACTTGCTATCGCGCCTGGACCGCCGGTGGAGTCCCCCCGCCATCACCGGCCGGTTCGATGACCATTCGATCATGGCCGGGTTGGCCACCGACCCGTACCGCGCCGATAGCGAGATGCCGGTTCTGGGTGTGAGCCCGTGACGGGCCGGGCTCATGTGCCGATGCGGGTGGCCGGCCGCCCGAAATGAGGACCCCCGGTGATGTCATCGAGTGCCGCGGTGATCGGTTCGGGTAGCTCCTGGTCGTCCACCGCCAGCAGGGTGGCCAACTGCTGTGGGGTCCGGGCGCCGAGCAGCGGGGCGGTCACGCCGGGGGCGTCGCGTACCCATAACAGGGCCACCTGCGCGGTGGTCAACCCCAGCCCTTGGGCGGCCTGGGATACCGCATCCACCACCGCATTGGACCGGGCATCCAGATAGGGTTCGACGAACCAGGCCAGATGATCCCGGCCACCGCGCGAATCTCGCGGGGTGCCGCCGCGGTATTTACCGGTCAACACCCCCCGGCCGAGCGGCGACCAGGGAAATAGACCCATCCCGTGGTGATGCAGCCCGGGCAGCACCTCGACCTCGGCCCGACGGGCCAGCAGCGAGTACTCGATCTGCTCGCTGACCAGTCGCGCCCGTCCCGGCAATGCGCGTTGCCAGGCCGCGGCGGTGCCCAACTGCCAGCCGATGTAATTGCAAACCCCGACGTACAAGGCCATGCCGGCATTGACGGCCTGGTCCAGGGCGGCAAGAGTCTCCTCCAGAGGCGCGTCGCCCCAGGCATGCACCTGCCAGATGTCGACGTGGTCGGTTCGCAGCCGGCGCAGCGAGTCGGCCAGGTCGTCCACCAGGGCACGTCTGGAGGTATCCACGGTCTGCGGACTGCCATGCGTGCCGAACCCGGCCTTGGTCGCGATCACAAGATCGTCGCGGCGCAGATCGGAACGCATAAACCGGCCGATCATCTCCTCGGCCCGGCCGCCGCCGTACGCGGGAGCGGTATCGATGAGATCGCCGCCGGCGGCCACGAAATCGCGCAACAGGTTGCGGGCGGCCTCGGCGGATACATCCCCACCCCAGGTCATGGTGCCGAGACCGAGCCGTCCAACGCTCAGTCCCGAACCGCCAACCTGCCGGCGTTGCATGTCAGGCTCCGCAACCCGCGTTCAGGGCAGCATCGGGGGCCACCACCCCGCCGATCAGCAACCCGGCCAGCAGCGCGGCCAGGATCAGCCGGTAAATCACGAAGGCGGTGAAGCTGTGATGGCTGATGAAACGCAACAGCCAGGCGATCACCGCGTAGCCGATCACCCCGGCCACCAGCGTTGCCACGATGGTTGGGCCCCATTGCACGCAGGCATCGCTGCCGATATCGGTGAGCTTGTAGAGACCGGAGGCGAAGACCGCGGGAATAGCCAGCAGGAAGGCATACCGGGCTGCAGCGGATCGGGAGTAGCCCAGATACAGCCCGGCCGAGATGGTCGCCCCGGAGCGGGAGACTCCGGGAATCAGCGCCGCCGCCTGGGCCAGGCCATAGATGATCGCATCGGCCCAGTTCAGGTTCGCCAGTTCCTTGTGCTGGAGACGCCGGGCCACGACCCGGTCGGCGAAACCCAGCAGCAGCGCGACGCCGCCCAGGGTGGCCACGGTGATCCACAGATTGCGCAGCGAGGAATCGATGGCGTCCTGGAACAGCAGGCCGAGGATCCCGATGGGCAGCGAACCGAAGATCACAAACCAGCCCATCCGGGCATCCGGGTCGCTGTGGGGTACCTTGCCGGCCAACGATCGGGCCCACCGGCTGATGATCCGGGCGATGTCGCGAGCGAAATAGATCAACACCGCGGTCTCGGTGCCCAACTGGGTGACGGCGGTGAAGGCTGCTCCCGGGTCGCGCCCACCCATGAACACCTGGCCGACGATGAGTTGATGGGCGCTGGAACTGATGGGCAGGAATTCCGTCAACCCCTGCACGATGCCCAGAATGATGGCTTCCAGCCAACCCATACCGCCTTGACCTCCTGATCTCAAACGGGCTGCAACCTGCGAGTCCGCAGGCCAGCCTAGACCTGTTCGGCAGCCGGGAGTCGTGGCGCCCGCCGCCAGCGCATCCGGACGTCGGTGATCACCGGGTCTTCGGGGCGACGGCGACGGTTGCGCCGCAGCAGGCCATCGTCGACTGCGCCTGCCCGCTGGTAGAACCGGCGGCCACGTATATTCGCCGCCAGCACCCAGACCACCACGTCGACGTCGGCCGGGGCGAGCTTCAGGCAGGCGGTCAGCAACCGCCGGCCCACGCCTTGGCCGCGCACCTCGGCATCCACCCAGGCATCCCAGATCTCCCAGGCATCGGTGGCGTCCGGGTCAAAGCAGCGCCAGATCGAGCAGAACCCCAGACCTCGGCCATCGGGCCGGCAGGCGATGCGAACCTCCAGACCCTTCGGATCGGCCAGGCGCTGAGCCCACTTGCGGGCCGAAGTCTGCTCGTCCAGGGCGTCCAGGTAGCTATCGGGCAACAAGCCTCGGTAGCCCTGCTGCCAACCCTGAGTGTGCAACCGAGCCATCTCGGAACTGTCGGCACCGGTAGCGGCACGGATCTCGAACTGTAGTGGTTGTGTCATGTCCCATCACCATTCGACGTCTTGCGCGGGGTACCGAAACGATATTCCGACCCACTCGATCGAGGTAGCCTACCCAAATCCCGGGGCGCGGACCCGCCAGGGGTTGGGCGGTGCTCGCTAGATTGGACGCATGCAAGCCTGGCGCGCCGACCCGGTACCAAAGATCCCACCGACCAGCGATCCCGAGTTTCCCGATCGGGTGCGGATCTGGGATAGCGTCCGCCGGGCGCTGGTTCCGGTGGGCCCCAGACAGGGTGAGGCTGGGCTATACGTCTGTGGGATCACCCCCTACGACGCTACCCATCTGGGTCATGCCTTCACCTATCTGACCTTCGACCTGCTGTACCGCGCCTGGCTCGACCTGGGATTGGCGGTGCACTACACCCAGAACATCACCGATATCGATGACCCACTGCTGGCCCGGGCAACCCGTGACGGCGTCGACTGGGTATCGTTGGCCGCCGAACAAACCGAACTGTTCCGCACCGACATGACCGCCCTGCGCGTGCTGCCGCCTAACGACTATGTCGCAGCGACCGAGGGCATCGATCTGGTCACCGGCCTGGTGGCCAGCTTGGCGGCCGCCGGTCTGGTCTATCAGGTGACCGATGATCGGTACCCAGACTGGTACTTCCGGTGTACTGCGGTGCCCGGCTTCGGTGAATTGTCCCATTTGGAGCGCACCGAGCAGCTTCGGCAGTTCGCCGAGAAGGGCGGCGACCCGGACCGTCCCGGCAAGCTGAACCCGCTGGACTGCCTGGTGTGGCGGTTGGCGCGGCCGGGGGAACCGGCTTGGGATTCGCCGTTGGGCCGTGGCCGGCCCGGTTGGCATATCGAATGCACCTCGATCGCCCAGCGATACCTCGGCGTCACCTTTGCGGTGCAGGGTGGCGGTCGTGATCTGGAGTTCCCGCATCACGAGATGTGCGCGGCGATCGGCCGGGCCGCTCAGACCGGCGTCCCGTTCGCCGGCGCCCATCTGCACGCCGGCATGGTAGGCATGGACGGCGAGAAGATGAGCAAGTCGCTGGGCAACCTGGAATTGGTTTCCCGACTGCGCGCCAATCATGTGGCCCCTGCGGTGATCCGGCTGGCGCTGTTGGCGCATCACTATCGGAGCGATTGGGAATGGTTCGCCACCGACATCGACACTGCCCAGCGCCGGGCAGACGCCTGGCGGGCCGCATTTATGGCTCCAGCCGGGCCACCCGCCGATCCGGTGATCGCCGGACTGCGCCGGGCGTTACGCGATGATCTGAACGCGCCCCAAGCGCTGGCCGGAATCGACGAATGGACCTCGGCGGTTCTCGCCGGAGACGGCCGTGACCAGGCGGCTCCCGGACAAGTGGCCACGGCCGTGGACGCGCTATTGGGCGTCAGTCTCGCCGCAGGTCAGACCCGCCGCTGACCATCGGCAGACACCTATCCGGTTGGCGTGCTCTGCCTGGTGTCCGAGCCCGGCTCAGCCGGTGCTCCCGGGGCAGGCGGCTGGATCGGCGGCAGGACCGGGTTGGCCACCGCAGAGGTCTGCTGTGCATCCGGGGACGGGCGCTCGATGCCGGCTACCCGGTAAACCTCATCCTCATCCAAGGTCTCATGGGCGAGTAGTTCCTCGGCGATGGCGTCCAGCTTGTCGCGATGCTGACGCAACAGTCCTACCGCCTTGGTGTGGCATTCGGCGATGATCTGGCGGACCTCGGCGTCCACGGTGGCCAGGGTGGTGTCTGCGACGCCGAGCTGGTGTGGATCGATGTCGTCGAACAGCACCGTGACCGGGCCCACCTTCTTACTCATGCCCCATTTGCCCACCATCTGGCGCGCGATCGAGGTTGCCTGCCGCAGATCGGATTCGGCTCCGGTGGTCACCACACCAAAGATGACGTCCTCGGCCGCCATGCCGCCCAGCGCACCGACGATCCGGCCCCGCAAATAGGCCTCGTCATAGCCGTAGCGATCGGTATCCGGGGTGGACAAGGTGACGCCCAGGGCCTGACCACGCGGGATGATCGATACCTTCCGCACCGGATCGGCACCCTTCTGAAGCATGCCGAGCAGGGCGTGACCACCCTCATGGTAGGCGGTTCGCCGCTTCTCGTCCTCCGGGATCAACACGCTGCGGGCCACACCGAGCTGGATCTGCTCCAGGGCATTGGTGAAATCGGTCTGATAGACCTGTGAGTCATCGCGCCGGGCGGCTCGCAGCGCGGCCTCATTGGCGAGATTGGCCAGGTCCGCGCCGGTGGCGCCGGGGGTCGATTTGGCCAACGCGTTCAAGCTGACGTCGGCGGCCAATGGGATCTCACGGGTGTGCACCTGAAGGATCTTCTCCCGGCCCAACTGGTCAGGCGGGCTGACCGTGATCACCCGGTCGAAACGTCCCGGGCGGGTCAACGCCGGATCCAGCACATCGGACCGGTTGGTGGCCGCCATGACGACCACGCCCTCGGTGCCGTCGAAGCCGTCCATCTCGGTGAGGATCTGGTTCAGGGTCTGCTCGCGTTCATCATTGCTGCCGGAGGCCCGGCTCGAGCCGCGTGCCCGGCCGATGGCGTCTATCTCATCGATGAACACGATCGCCGGTGCGACCTTCTTCGCCTCATCGAACAGTTGTCGGACGCGCTGGGCTCCAACCCCGACGATCATCTCGATGAACTCCGAAGCCGAGGCGCTGAAGAATGGTACCTCGGCTTCACCCGCGGTGGCCCGGGCGAGCAGCGTCTTGCCGGTGCCGGGCGGTCCTTCGAGCAAGATCCCGCGTGGAGCACGAGCGCCCACCCGGCGATACTTGTCGGGATTGCGCAAGAAATCCACGATCTCGTCTACCTGCTGTTTGACCTCGTCGATGCCGGCGACATCGGAGAAGTTGACGCGCACCTGGGTTTTCTCGATCGGTTTGACCTGGCGCTGCATACCGAAGGCGCCTAACCCACCGGCTCCCTTGGCTATCCGCCGGAAAGCCCAAACCGACACCCCGATGAGCAGGCCCCACAGCACCACCGATGAGATCAGATTGGCTATCGGGCCGCGCTGATCGATGACCGGGGTGGCCCGAACCACCGCGCCGTGCTCCTTGAGCTCCTGCAGCAGGTCGTCGGCGGCGAAGGTGGGGCGTTCGGTGGTGAACTTCGAATAGTTGCCCTCCTTGGTGTCGGCGTTGCCGTCATCGGGTAGCGCCGCCTCGGTGCGCAATTCACCCTGAATGGTGTCGCCCTTGGCGTAGATCTCCTTCACGTTGCCCGCGTCGACCTGCACGATGAACTCCGTGTAGGGGATCGTGGGCGGGGCGTTACGGGCATCCTGCCAACTGAGCAACCCCCAAAGACCGATCAACAAAACACCGGCCAGAATCCAGAAACGCCACATCTTCGGGTTACGGCGCGGAGAGCCCTGGTCTTCGGAATCCTTGCCATGCCGGGGCAGTCCTTCGGTGCGCCAGGGTCTGGGGGCATCCAAAGGCGGCGGGCCCGAGGGCGCCTCTGAGCGTACCGGGCGACGCGAGTCGTCGCTGGCGGCGCGTCCGGGTCGCGGCGCGTCGGCCTGCTGCGACGGCTGTGGATTTGACATATGGCCTCCTGTCGAGTGCCCCCAATCGTAGTCGGCTCCTGTGACCGAGCGGATTCTGCCGGTGGCCGGCAACTGCTGGGAGCCGATGATCGGTGCTCGGCGCGCAATGGTTGACTTGATCCATGAAGAAGCTGATCAACGATGCGACCCAGGTGGTTGCGGACGCGTTGCGAGGCATTGAGGCCGCGCACCCCGCCAGCCTGCGCGTCGATGCCGGTAACCGCGTTGTGCTGCGGGCAGACGCGCCGGCGAGTGGCAAGGTCGGGCTGGTCTCAGGCGGCGGCTCGGGGCATGAGCCGTTGCATTTCGGTTTCGTGGGGGCCGGCATGTTGGACGCAGCCGCCTGCGGTGAGGTCTTCACATCACCGACTCCGGACCAGATTCTGGCGGCCACTCGGGCCGTGGATGGCGGCAGCGGGGTCTTGCACATCGTGAAGAACTACACCGGCGACGTGCTCAATTTCGAGTTGGCCGCAGAACTAGCCGAGGCCGATGGAATCACGGTGCGGCAGGTGCTGGTGGCCGACGATGTGGCGGTCACCGACTCGTTGTATACCGCTGGCCGGCGGGGTGTGGCCGGTACCCTGCTGGTGGAGAAGATAGCCGGGGCAGCTGCCGAACGCGGAGACAATCTGACTCAGGTCGCGGCGATCGCCGAACGGGCCGCCGGCCGGGTGCGTTCCATGGGGCTTGCGCTCGCTCCCGGGACGGTGCCGGCCACCGGTCGCACCAGTTTCGAGCTGGCCGGGGACGAGATCGAACTGGGCATCGGCATCCATGGCGAACCGGGCCGCACCCGCGGGCGCCTGGCCCCGGCTCGCGTCCTGGCCGAGCAGCTCATCGCCCCGATCCTGGCCGATGCCGAGCACACCGGCTGTCCGGTCATCGCCTTGTGCAACGGCATGGGCGGCACGCCGTTGATGGAGCTCTACATCATGTACGCCGACCTGGCCGATCTGCTGGCCGGCGCCGGGGTGCAGGTGGTGCGCAGCCTGGTCGGCGAGTATGTCACCTCGCTGGAGATGCCGGGCTGCTCACTGAGCCTGTTGCGTGCCGATGACGAGCTGTTGGAGCTGTGGGATGCGCCGGTGTGCACCACGGCATTGCGGTGGTGAAGCCCGTGGCCGAATTGACCGCAGGCCGGCTGGCCGGCTGGATGGCCGAGTTCGCCCGGCAAATCGCCCTGGCCGAGCCATTGCTCACCGAACTGGATGCCGCCATCGGCGATGGCGACCATGGCATTAACATGCATCGCGGCATGCAGGCGGCCCTGACGGTCTCCCCGCGGCTCAGCGAGGACGCCCGCGACTACCTGAAACAGGTGGCCATGAAGCTGATCTGCACCGTTGGTGGGGCGTCGGGTCCGCTTTATGGCACATTTTTGCTGCGGATGTCTCAGAGCCTGCCCAGCGACGGGCCGATCGATCGCGCTGCCTGGGCGGCCGGGATCGGTGCCGGAATCGATGGCGTGCGCATCCGGGGCCGGGCCAGTGCCGGGGACAAGACCATGCTGGATGCCTTGGAGCCGGCCCTGCAGGCCTTCGAGGCCGCTGATGCCCGGCCTTGGGCGGCTGCCGCCGAGGCGGCTGCCGCCGGCCGGGATGCCACCGTGCCATTGGTGGCTCGCAGGGGGCGGGCATCCTACCTGGGAGAACGCAGCGCCGGGCATGCCGATCCTGGAGCCACCAGTGCCGCTTTGCTGATCGCGGCTGCCGCTCGGACGCTGGCATGATCGGTCTGGTCGTCGTCTCGCATAGCCGCCCGCTGGCGGAGGCGGCGGTGGCGCTCGCGCGGCAGATGGTGTCCGGTGGGGAGCCCGAGATCGCCGTGGCCGCCGGGCTGGACGACGGCCGGTTCGGCACGGATGCCGCGGCTATCGCGTTGGCCATCGCGGCGGTCGATTCGCCCGATGGGGTGCTGGTGTTGCTGGATCTGGGCAGTGCCTTGTTGAGCGCGGAACTGGCGGTGGAGTTCCTGGCCGATGACCTGGCCGAGCGGGTGCAGCTTTCTCCGGCTCCGCTGGTCGAGGGGCTGCTGGCCGCGGTAGTGCAGGCTGCGACGGGGGCATCCCTGGCGGCGGTGGCCGCCGAGGCCCGAGGCGCTCTGCTCACCAAGGCCGCACACCTGGATGGCGCCCAGCCGGTCGGCGAGGTATTGCAGGTGCCCCGCCGGCGCTCCCCGGAGCGCATTCGCCCGCTGGTCTGGCGCACCACGGTACGCAATCCGCACGGCATACACATCCGTCCGGCTGCGGCCATCGTGACGGAGTTGCGCGATCTGGATGCGGAGGTGCTGTTGAGCAATGCCTCCTCCGGTCGTGGTCCGGCCGAGGCAAACAGCCTGAGCCGGATCACCGCCTTGGAACTGCGCCAGGGCGAGATCCTTGAGGCTCGGTTCTCCGGCCCGCAGGCACAGCAGGCCAAGGATGCCCTGACCGCCTTGGCGGCCCGCGACTTCGGGGAGGATCTGAACCGGCAGCTTGCCCAGGTGAGCATGCCGAGCCGGCAACCGGCCCTGGTATTACCGCCGGCCGCGGAACGACGCGCGGTTATCGGCCGGATCAAGCGGGTGGCGCAGCGACCGTCCCTCACCGGTTATCGGCCGCTGGCCCCCAAGGACGAACTGGGCAGGTTCACCCGGGCAGTCGATGAGGTGACCGGTTACCTGGCCGGACTGGGACACAGCGGAGCCGCGCTGCCCGGAATCATCGAGGCCCAGCAGGCGATACTGGCCGATCGCGAATTGCATCACGGGGTGGTCTCCGAGATCACCCGTGGTTTCAGCGCGATCGAGGCGGTCGATCGCTGCCTGACCGAGCTAGCCGGTGCCTTCGATGATCTCAGCGACGCCTATCTGCGGGAGCGCGGTCAGGATCTGCGCAGTATCCGGCGCCTGCTGCAGTTGGCGCTGCTGCAATTGCCATTGCACGAACCGGCCCCGGCCAGGCCGTGTATCTGGTTGGTCGATGAACTGGATGTGGCCACCGTAACCCAATTGGATGACCGTAGCTGCCTGGGCGTGTTGAGCATCCAGGGTGGGGTGGCCGGACATGGCATGCTGACTGCCCAGGCGAGAGGAATCCCGGTGCTGGCCGGTCATCCCCGGGCGGTCGAGCTGGTGGATGATCAGCTCGTGGCCTTCGACCCGGTGACCCGGGAGCTCTGGCCGGAGGTCACCGAGAGGCTGCGGGCCGAATTGGCAGCCCGCAGCGCCCGCCGGGCCACCACCGCGCTGCAGGCTGCCGATCGGGCTAGCGAGCCGGCGATTACCAGGACGGGTCGCCGGATCATCGTAGGGGCCAATGTGGGTTCCCTTGGCGACGCGCAACTGGGCCGAGACTGGGGTGCGGACCGGGCGGGCCTGGTGCGCAGCGAGATGTTGTTCAGCGCCGATACCGCGGCCCCGGACGCTGAATTGCAGGCCGAGGAGTACCTGCGCTTGGCCCGGATCCTGCCTGGGCCACTCGCGATCCGCACCTGGGATCCATCGGACGACAAACCGCTGGCCTTCCTGCCTTTCCGAGGAGAGGGGAACCCCGCGCTAGGCGAACGGGGTATCCGGGCCATGCGCCACTACCCGGAGCTGTTCGCCGAGCAACTGCGGGCCATCTCGCTGGCTGCGCGCCAGGCACCGATGCAGGTGCTATTGCCCATGGTCACCGACCCGGAGGAGGTGGTCTGGGCTCGCAGCATCCTGGCCGAGGTACGCGCCGAACTGGGCGGCGCGCCGGTTCCGCTCGGTGTGATGGTGGAGGTGCCGGCGGCCGCCATCCGCGCCGGCGATTTCGCAGAGTTGGCCGATTTCGTGAGCATCGGTACCAACGATCTGACCCAATACACCCAGGCCGCTGATCGGACGAATGCCGAGGTGTGCGACCTGGCCAGGCAGGACGCCCCCGCCGTACTGGATCTGATCGCCGCGACCTGTCGTGCGCTGCCCGGGATATCGGTGGGTGTCTGCGGGGATCTAGCCAGTGATCCGGGCCAAACCGCACGTTTGCTCGGATTGGGGGTGGCCGAATTGAGTGTGCGACCGCAACTCGTGCCCGAGGTCAAGCAGGCGGTCAGGCAATGCTGAGCGCTGGCCGGTTGAGTGGGCGTGGGTGGCCACTGCACTAGGCTGACCCGGTGAGCAAGTCATTCGAGGAGCTTTTCGGGCAGCTGATCCAGATCGCCGAGACTCGGCCGGCGGGGTCAGGGACCGTGGCGCGGTTGGATGCCGGAGTGCACGCCATCGGCAAGAAGATAGTCGAGGAGGCCGCCGAGGTGTGGATGGCGGCGGAGTATGAGGGGCCGGCGGCGGCCGCCGAGGAGATCAGCCAGCTGCTCTACCACTTGCAGACCCTGATGGTGAAGCTCGGTCTCGGTCTCGACGACGTGTACGCCCACCTATAGGCCGGCGTTGTCCACAACCCGGCTCCAGCCAGTCAAGAAAGGTCATCGTGTCCGAGCTGCTGAAGATTGCCGTGCCCAACAAGGGCGCCCTTGCCGAAGGGGCTGCCACCATGCTCACCGAGGCGGGTTACCGGCAGCGCACCGATCCGAAGGAGTTGGTGCTGGTCGATGAGGCCAACCAGGTCGAGTTCTACTATCTGCGGCCGCGGGATATCGCGGTCTACGTGGGGGAGGGCACCCTCGACCTGGGTATCACCGGTCGCGACATGCTGCTCGATTCCGGAGCGCCCGCAGAGGAGATCATGGCACTGGGTTTCGGCACCAGCCGATTCCGGTTTGCTGCTCCCCAGGGCGCCGGGCTCAGTGTGGCGCAATTGGCCGGCAAACGGATCGCGACCAGCTACCCGGGTCTGTTGCGCGGGTATCTGGCCGAGCAGGGAGTAGCCGCTCGCCTGATCCCCCTGGATGGCGCGGTCGAGTCTTCGATCCGGCTGGGGGTGGCCGACGCGATCGCCGATGTAGTGGAGACCGGCACCACCCTGCGCAAGGCCGGCCTGGAACTGTTCGGCGCACCGATCCTGGTTTCCGAGGCGATTCTGGTGCAGCGGCCCACCGACCGCGACCGGGTCGATCCCAGTGGCCTGGCCCATCTGCTCCAGCGTCTGTCCGGGGTGCTGGTGGCGCGCAATTACGTCCTGCTGGACTATGACATTCCGAGGGAGTTGCTGGGCCGGGCGGCCGGCCTGACCCCGGGGTTGGAATCTCCCACGGTTTCACCGCTGGCCCGGGAGGGCTGGGTGGCGGTGCGGGCGTTGGTGCCCGCCGAGGGGTATCAGAGGCTGATGGACGATCTGCACGATCTGGGAGCCCGGGGGATCCTGGTTACTGCCCTGGCTGCCTGCCGCCTGTGACTCCGGCCGGGTCATTCCAGGCCGTGTTTGCGCAGGATCGCCGATACCTGGTCGTCCGGGGTGCTGGCCTGGGTGCCGGCCGGAATGATCAAGGTCGGTTCCTCGCCCGCGGCGGGTTGTTGGGGTGCGGGCGCCGGGATCGCCTGCCGGTCGCCGGCAGGGCGGGGTCTTATCCGTTTGGGCTTTGCCTCCTCGGCCCGGGGCGGCACGCCGATCCGACCACCGATTAGGTAAGCCAGCGCGCCGAGCACGCAGGCACCGATGCCAATCCACATGTGGGTGTCCCACCGCTGGGCGCCGAACCAGCCGATCAGCCCCCGGACGGCGACCAGCAGCAGTTCGCTTATCCCGGTGACGTATAGGCCGATCAGCAGGCAGATCAGCCCCGCTGCTCGGACCGGATAGCGAGTGCTGGACCGGTTGCGGAACAGCGACCAACCGGAAAACCCGATCAACAGCGACAGCCCGATCGTCAGGAGCAGGACAAGCAGCGGATCACTCATGTGGTCAAGCCTCCCATAGTGCGCCATAGTGCGGTGTATCCGTACCCCGGCCGGCCGGGTGCGGATGGGAACCTCGGTTTTGG
The DNA here is from genome assembly GCA_938036835.1 of uncultured Propionibacterium sp. Taxonomy (GTDB): domain Bacteria; phylum Actinomycetota; class Actinomycetes; order Propionibacteriales; family Propionibacteriaceae; genus Brooklawnia. Next base: position 17,486 of record CALHWB010000017.1, on the reverse strand, counting down.
GTTCTCTGCGAGAGATGCGGTACCCTGATAGGGCTCTGATCGATCCGTGCCGGGGTCGGTCCCAATGAAGTGAGGGCCTGACCCTCCACCCGCCGCCGACCGGGGTGCGGGTCGGTACCAGCGGCGCCGAACCAGATTAGGTTGGATTATGGTGCCTGCGGCGGGCGTTATCCGCCGCCATGAGTCAGGCCTTCGCAGCTGCGGAGGCCTTTTTGCTGGGCCGCGACCGATTCGGGCCCGGGTGGGTCACCCAATCGAATGATCATCTGGACCAAGAACATTGGAGGACAGTCATCAGCAACGAATTCCGCATCAATGAGCGGATCCGGGTGCCGGAGGTGCGTCTGGTTGGACCCGCAGGCGAGCAGGTCGGCATTGTGCGTGTCGAGCAGGCGCTGCAGCTTGCCCGCGAGCACGATCTCGATCTGGTCGAGGTCGCCCCCGACGCTCGGCCGCCGGTGTGCAAACTCATGGACTATGGGAAGTTCAAGTACGAGAACGCACAGAAGGCTCGCGAGTCGCGTCGCAACCAGTCGAACACGGTCATCAAGGAAATGAAGCTGCGTCCCAAGATCGACGACCATGACTATGAGACCAAGAGGGGGCACGTGGTCCGCTTTCTCAAGGCCGGCGACAAGGTGAAGATCACCATCATGTTCCGTGGCCGCGAACAGTCGCGTCCCGAATTGGGAGTGAACCTGCTGAAGCAGCTTGCTGATGAGGTCGTTGAGGACGGAGTCGTCGAGCAGGCTCCCCGGCTGGAGGGCCGCAACATGCACATGGTGTTGGCGCCTACCCGCAAAAAGAGCGAAGCTCAACGCGAGGGTGCCGCCGAGAAGGAACGCAGGGCCGCCGAGCGCAGGGCCGCTGCGGAAGAGGAACGCCGGATCGAGGCCGAGTTGCGAGCCCGGGCGGCAGGCGCGCCGACCAGGAAGAAGCGGGGACCGGCCGACAATATGGACCCGGATATCGACATCTAGACCCACAACGGATCCCGTGGGGATCCCGCCGGTCGCGGCATCCCGCGTCCGGACCACCGAAACAAGGAGGCAGCATGCCGAAGATGAAGAGCCATTCCGGGGCCAAGAAGCGGTTCAAGGTGACTGGTGGCGGCCAGCTCAAGCACAAGCGCGCCGGCAAGGCGCATTTGAACGAGCACAAGCCGACCCGCCGCACTCGCCGGTTGGATGTCGATGGCGTGCTCGGGGGCACCGACGCCAAAAAGATGAGGAAGCTCATGGGCAGCTATGTGCCGAAGTCGCAGCGCGGCTGAACCCCTAGGGACCGAGAACTGCAAGGAGTTGGAAGATGGCACGCGTCAAGCGCGCAGTTAACGCACATAAGAAGCGTCGCGAGGTTCTGGAACAGGCCTCCGGTTATCGGGGGCAGCGTTCGCGGTTGTATCGCAAGGCCAAGGAGCAGATGCTGCATTCTGCCACCTATGCCTTCCGGGACCGCCGCGCCAGGAAGGGCGATTTCCGTAGCCTGTGGATTCAGCGGATTAACGCTGCCTGCCGGGCCGAGGGCATGACCTATAACCGGTTCATCAGCGGTTTAAAGAATGCTGGGGTCGAGGTCGATCGTAAGATCCTGGCCGAATTGGCCGTCAACGATCGGGCCGCTTTTGCCGCACTGGTCGAGGTGGCGCGCGCCGCCCGGCCGGCTAAGGCTGCCTGAGAGGGGTGACCGGCGCATCGGACGGGTCGTGCCAGCCGAGGGTCCCGCAGCCTGTTAAGCCGTTGACGCGCAATCAGCTGGTTGCGGCCCGTCGGCTCTTGCACCGGAGGGGGCGTGCGAGCGCGGGGGCGTTTCTCGTGGAGGGCGCCCAGGCGGTACGCGAGGCGCTGCGCGCGCACTCTTCCGGCAGGGCCGTGGTGTATCATCTGGTGGTCACGGACCCGGCGCGGCATGCAGATCTGTTGGGCATGGCCGGTGAGCTGCCGGTGCTGCTGGCCGATGCCCGGCAGGCCGGGCAGCTCGGCGATACCGTAACCGCGCCGGGCATCTGGGCGGTGACCAGGTGTTTGATCCCGGCCGCATTCGAGCCCGGCCACCGATCCGGGCTGGCGGTGATCTGCGCCCAGGTGCGTGACCCCGGCAATGCGGGCACCGTCATCAGGTGTGCGGACGCGTTCGGGGCCGACGCGGTATTGCTCACCCGCGGTTCGGTCGAGCTGACCAACCCGAAGACGGTCCGGGCCAGTGTCGGGAGCATCTTCCATCTGCCGGTGTATACCGATATGGCCTTCGCCCAGGCCATCGAATGGGCACGTGGGCGGGGCATGCAGTTGCTGGCGGCCGATGCCACCGGAATCGGGCTGGACGCGCTGACCGCGGCTGGACGACTCACCCGACCCACCTGCTGGATCTTCGGGAACGAGGCTTGGGGATTACCGGCCGATGCGCGGGCCGCCGCCGATGAGGTGGTGGCGATTCCGATGTGGGGGCAGGCGGAAAGCCTGAACCTGTCGGCCGCGGCGGCAGTCTGCCTCTATGCCTCGGCCAGCGTCCGGCATCGCGTAACCGATCGGTGACTGTCACCCGGGTGGTGTGAGACGGCGGGGACGGTTGGGCTAGCATGAGGCCATGGCAGTCGGCCCCACCTACCGCGCATCCCGCTACCCGGCCCGGAACGCGGAGTTTATCGAGCAGGCGTAGGCCTGCTTTCTCGGCGCCCTGCGCGCTCGCGCGTGAGGGCTTCCCGCGTGGCTCACTAGACTTATCGCTGCGCGTTCTGGCGGACGCGCTAGCCCGATTATTGCTTTCGAGGGGGAACCCATGACCGGAGCCGAAACACCGTCCCAGCCGCCGCTGGACGCCGAGAAGGTGGCTGCCCACGTGGCCGCCGCATTGGCGGCGATCGCCGCGGCCGATTCCAGTGCCGTTCTCAAGCAGGTCCGCCAGAACCATGTGGGGGAACGTGCTCCGCTGGCGGTGGCGAACCGGGCGATCGGTACCCTGCCCTTGGCGGATCGTAAAAGCGCCGGCAGGCTCGTCGGGCAGGCCAGGGAGCAGGTCAATCGGGCGCTCGCCGCCCGGCAGGCCGAGTTGGCTGCCACCGAATTGGAGGCCGTGCTGATTGCCGAACGCGTGGATGTCACGCTGCCGGTGGAATTGCACCCCCAGGGAGCGCTCCACCCGGTGACCGCCCTGCTGGAGGAGATGTCCGAGGTTTTCCTCTCGATGGGGTGGGAGGTCGTGGAGGGGCCCGAACTCGAATCCGAGTGGCTCAACTTTGATGCCTTGAACATGCCGGAGAACCATCCGGCCCGCGGGCTGTCGGATACCTTGTTTGCCGAGCCGGCCAGCGACCACAAGCTGCTGCGGACCCAGACCTCCCCGGTCCAGATGCGCACCTTGCTCGATCGGGAGCCGCCGGTCTACGTGGTCAGCCCGGGCAAGGTGTTCCGGGCCGACGAATATGACGCCACCCACCTGCCGGTCTTCCACCAGATGGAGGGGCTCGTGGTCGACAAAGGCATCAACCTTGGGCATCTGAAGGGCACTCTCGATCATCTGGCCCGGGTCATGTTCGGCGAGGTGCGCACCCGACTGCGGCCACATTATTTCCCGTTTACCGAACCGAGCGCCGAGATGGACCTGGAGTGTTTCGTCTGCCATGGGGCCTCGGTGGGCAATCCGGATCGACCATGCCGGACCTGCAAATCCGAGGGATGGATCGAATGGGGTGGTTGCGGAGTGGTCAACCCCAGGGTGCTGGCCGCCGCCGGTATCGACACCGAGGTCTACTCCGGTTTCGCTTTCGGTATGGGCATCGACCGCACGGTGATGTTCCGCAATAACGCCCCCGACCTGCGGGATTTTGTCGAAGGGGACATCCGTTTTTCCCGGAGCCTGCAAGGAGGCGCTCGATGAGGGTTCCGATGAAATGGCTGCGTGAACTGGTCGCGCTGCCCGCGGAAACAACCACGAGTCAACTGGCCGAGGCCCTGACCAGAGCCGGTCTACAGGTGGAGCGTATCGAACTCACCGGGGCCGGAGTCTCGGGTCCGGTGGTGGTTGGCCGCGTACTGGAGTTCGTGGCCGAGCCGCAGAAGAACGGCAAGACCATCCGCTGGTGCCAGGTTGAGGTCGGTGCGGGCACTGTGCGCGGAATCGTGTGCGGGGCGGACAATTTCTCTGCCGGGGACCTGGTCGTGGTGGCCCTGCCGGGCGCTCGGCTGCCCGGCGGTTTTGCTATCTCGGCTCGCAAAACCTATGGGCATGTCTCCGACGGCATGATCTGCGCCGCTGACGAGTTGGGCATTGGCGACGATCACTCCGGCATTCTGGTTTTGCCGCGGCGGGTGGCCGGACAGGATGTGCTACCCGGAGCCGATGCGCTGGCATTGCTCGAGGCCCGCGATGAGGTATTGGAAATCGATGTCACTCCCGATATCGGTTACTGCCTGAGCATGCGTGGGATCGCCCGGGAGGCGGCTCAGGCCTTCAACATGCCGTTCACCGATCCGTATCGGATCGACGACTGGGTAGCGGTCGAGGGCGGGTATCCGGTACATATAGAGACCCCCAGGTGCGCCAGTTTCGTTGCGCTGACCATTTCCGGCGTGCGCCCGGATGCGCCTACCCCGCCGTGGATGGCGGCTCGCCTGGTGGCTGCCGGGATGCGCTCGATCAGTTTGGCGGTGGATATCACCAATTATGTGATGCTGGAGTCCGGCCAGCCGCTGCACGCCTACGATGCCGACAGATTGCGTGGCGCCATCGTGGTGCGTCAGGCGCGGCCCGGTGAACGTCTGGTGACGCTGGATGATGTGGAGCGCGTTCTCACCGTGGAGGACATGCTGATCGCCGACGATTCCGGCCCGATCGGTTTAGCAGGGGTGATGGGAGGACAGACCACGGAATTGGCCGCGGATACCCGCAATATCGTGCTGGAAGCGGCCTGCTTCGATGCGGCCAGCGTCGCCGGTACCTTCCGGAGGCACAACCTGCCGTCCGAGGCGGCTACCCGGTTTGCGCGTGGCGTGGATCCCGCCCTGCCGCTCGCGGCCGCGCGAATGGCCGCTCGGCTGCTCGTGGAGTTGGCTGGTGGGCGGGATGCCCGGGCTCATACCATCGTCGGTGGCGTGCCGGCGATGCCGGCCCAACGAATCCGGGCGGATCTGCCCGGTCGCATCCTGGGCGCCCCGTTGGCGGCGGCGCAGGTGATCGAGGTGCTGGTGGCCTCCGGGGTAAAGGTGCAGAACCAGCGGGACGACCAGGCGGGGGACTGGCTGTTGCTCGAACCGCCCACCTGGCGTCCGGATTTGGTAGATCAATACGACTATGTCGAGGAGGTCGGACGCAAGGTTGGTTTCGATGTGGTGCGCGCGGAGGTTCCCCGGGCTCGCGCCGGCCGGGGGCTGAGCTTTGCCCAGCGTTCCCGGCGCGCGGTACTCAGGGCGGTTGCCGAAGCCGGTTTCGTGGAGTTGATCACGTTGCCTTTCCTGGGGGCGGCCGATCTGGACCGGCTCGGGCTGCCCCCCGGCGATTCGCGCCGGAGGGTGGTTCGATTGGCCAACCCGCTGGCGGACAACCAGCCCTTCCTGCGTACCACGCTGCTTCCCGGATTGTTTGCCGCGGTCAATCGGAATACTTCCCGCAGCATCGACGATCTGGCCCTGTTCGAGTGTGGCGCGGTCTTCCTGGCCAACGATCGGGGACCAGCACCGCAACCGGATGTCGCGCGGCGCCCCAGCCCGGCCGAGATCGCCGCGGTGACCGGCAATCTCCCGGATCAGCCGCGGATGCTGGCCGGGGTGCTGACGGGCGATTGGGTGCCGGCGGGCTGGCACGGGCCGGCCGTCCCGGCCGACTGGCGGCATGCGATCCATCTCGCCGAGGTGGCTGCGGGAACGCTCGGGCTGCGTCTGCAGCGCGTGGCGGGTCACCGGGCCGGTTGGCATCCGGGGCGTTGCGCGGTGCTGCTGGCGGAGGGTGTTCCGGTGGGGCATGCCGGCGAATTGCATCCCGGGGTGATCAGGGCTTTCGGGTTGCCGGAGCGTAGTTGCGCGGTCGAACTGGATCTGGACGCGTTGATCGCGGCTGCGCCGCGCGGTGGCGAGGTGCAGTCGATCGGGGCCTTCCCGCTGTTGAAGGAGGACGTGGCGCTGATCGTCGATGCCGTGGTATCCGCGGCCGAGGTGCAGGCGGCGCTGACCAGCGGGGCCGGCGAACTGCTGGAATCGATCCGGCTGTTCGACGTCTATACCGGTCCGCAGATCGGCGTGGGCAAGAAGTCCCTGGCATATGCGCTGGGATTCCGGGCCGCGGATCGCACATTAACCGAGGCGGAGGCCAGCGCCGCCCGGGAACAGGCGGTGGCCTGTGCCGTTGAGCGCTGCGGGGCGGTGCAGCGCGCCTGATCGTGGCAAGGCCAGCCCGCGAACCCGGTAGCGCCTGGACGAGCCTGGGCCGTGGTCGGCGGCGGGATCCTCCGGGGTGCGGGGTTCTCGGCGCGCGGGCGGTTGCTGGCTCGGTCGTTCGCTACGGTCCAGTCGACGGAGGCGATCGGCGGGGCGGGCCCGCGGGGTCAATCGACCCGGATCTCCTCGCAATACTCGGCGATGCGGCCGATGGCATCCCGCAGCACATCCTCTTCCGGCAGGGCCGCCAATCGAAAGTGATCGGGATGGGGCCAGTTGAACCCTCGACCGTGGCTGACCAGGATCTTCTTGGTGCGTAGCAGCCCCAGCGCCCACTCCTCGTCGTCCTCTATCCCGAACATCTCCTGGTTGAGTCGTGGGAATAGGTACAGCGCGCCGCGGGCAGGCCGACAGCTCATGCCGGGAATCTGGTCCAGCAGCCGATGGGCCAGCATGATCTGATCGTGGAATCGTCCCCCGGGCACGACCAGGTCATTGATGGACTGATGACCGCCCAGTGCGGTCTGAATCGCGTGCTGGGCAGGTACATTCGCGCACATCCGCATGTTGGCCAGCAGGTGAAGACCCTCCAGCAGGTTTGTGGCGGCTCCCAGCGGGCCGGTCACCGCCAGCCAGCCCGCTCGCCAACCGCATGCCCGGTAGGCCTTCGAGAGCCCGGACAAGGTGAAACACAGCACATCCGATCCGGCCAGGCTGGCGGTATGGACGTGCTCGCCGGAATAGATGATTCTATCGTAGATCTCGTCACTGAGCAGGATCAGCTCGTGTTCGCGCGCCAGATCGACGATCCGGCGCAATATGCTGCGGTCGTAGACGGCCCCGGTTGGATTGTTGGGATTGATCAGCACGATGGCTCGGGTACGCGGGCTCAGCTTGGTCTCGATGTCTTCGATATCGGGCTGCCAGTCATTCGATTCGTCGCACAGGTAGTGCACCGCTCGACCGCCGCTCAGGGTGACTTGGGCGGTCCACAGCGGGTAGTCGGGGGCCGGGACCAGGATCTCGTCGCCGATATTCACCATTGCCTGTAGCAGCAGGGAGATCAACTCGCTGACGCCATTGCCGATCAGCACCTGTGGAACATCGACGTCCAACCCGGAGGTCTGGTAATGGTTCGCTACGGCGGTGCGGGCGCTAAAGATGCCGCGAGCATCGGCATAGCCTTCGGATTCGGATATGTTGGCCACCACGGAACGCACCATCGTCTCGGGTGCGGAAAACCCGAAGGGTGCCAGGTTCCCGATGTTCAGATGCAGCACACGCTGGCCCTCGGCCACCATTCGTTGGGCCTCCACCATGTTGCGGCCCCGCACGTCGTAGTGCACGCCCTGCAATCGGGTTGCCTGTCGGTATTGGTGTGACATGGGCTGGCCTTTCCGTGGGCCCCGGCTATGGCCACCCAAGCCTAGCGGTGCAGGCCGGTCTCCGATCGGCTGCTCATGATCGCGGGTCCTGGTCGGTCGTCAAGGGGTGGGCAACTTGCGGTGGGATGATGGGGCGAACCAACTTGCAATTAGTATTCGTGGAGCTGCATGGTTATGCCTATGACATTTCGGATTGCGGTTGCCGGCTGTACCGGATATGCCGGTGGGGAACTGCTGCGACTGGCCCTGCAGCATCCCGAACTGGAGATCGGCGGGCTCACCGCGGGCAGCAGCGCCGGCAGTCGGTTGGGCAGTCATCAGCCACACCTGGGGCCGTTGGCCGATCGGGAGGTGCTAGCCAGTACGGTCGACAATCTGGCAGGGCACGATGTGGTCTTCCTGGCTCTGCCGCATGGCGCATCGGCGGCGATCGCCGCCGAGCTCGACGCCGAAACCCTGGTCATCGATTGTGGTGCCGATTTCAGGCTGCGAGATGCCGATCAGTGGGTGCGGTTTTACGGCACGCCGCATGCCGGTACCTGGCCGTATGGTCTGCCCGAATTGCCCGGGCAGCGGGCGATCCTGGCGGATACCCGGCGTATCGCGGTGCCAGGCTGCTACCCGACCGTTGTCACCCTGGCATTGCTGCCTGCCTTGCAGGCCGGGCTCATCGATGGGCGCGACATCACCGTGGCCGCGGCGAGCGGTACTTCGGGCGCTGGCCGGACGCCCAAGTCGCATCTCCTGGGCGCCGAGTTGTTCGGCTCGCTCGGCGCCTACGGGGTGGGCGGGGTACACCGGCATGTACCCGAGATGCTGCAGAATCTGCGGTGGCTGGGGGCGAGCGAACCCGCCATCAGCTTCACCCCGATACTGGCACCGGTGGCGCGCGGGATCCTGGCGGTGGTGACCGCTCCGCTGCCCGGTGGGGTAATGGAATCCACGGTGCGCGCAGCCTACGAACACGGTTTCCAGAACGAGCCATTCTGCACCGTGCTGCCAGTTGGCTCGTGGCCGACTTCGAAGTCGGTACGGGCCAGCAATGCCTTCCAGGTGCAGGTCGCGGTGGATACCCAGGCGGGCCGGCTCGTTGCGGTCGGCACCCTGGACAACCTGACCAAGGGCACCGCGGGTGGGGCGATCCAATCGATGAACCTGGCCCTGGGGCTGCCTGAAACCTGCGGGCTGCCGGTAACGGGGGTGGCCCCATGAGCATCACCGCACCGGCTGGTTTCGTGGCCGCAGGGGTGCCGGCTGGGATCAGGACCGATGGCCGCCCCGACTTGGCGATGGTGGTCAACCAGGGTCCGCGGTTCGCTGCCGCTGGGCTGTTCACCAGCAACCGGGTCCGTGCGGCACCGGTCAGTTGGTCTCGGGCCGCAGTGACCGACGGCCGGCTGCGGGCCGTGGTGCTCAACTCCGGTGGCGCCAACGCCTGCACCGGGGCCGGTGGGCAGGCGGATACCGCGCAGACCGCCGCTGCCGCCGCCCGGCTGCTCGGTTGCGAGGATCGAGACGTTGCGGTGTGCTCGACCGGGATGATCGGCGTCCGGTTGCCGATGCCCCGGCTGCTCGCTGGCCTGACCCGGGCGGCGGCGGAGCTAGCTACCGATGGTGGGCCGGCGGCCGCCACGGCTATCATGACCACCGATACCCACTCCAAGCAGGTCAGCGTAACCAGTCCGGCTGGCTACACCGTCGCCGGGATGGCCAAGGGTGCAGGCATGCTGGCGCCGGCCCTGGCCACCATGCTGGCGGTCATCACCACCGACGCCGAGGTGGGATCTGCCCAGTTGGCCGCTAGCCTGCGCATCGCTGGTTCGTTGACCTTCGACCGCATCGATTCCGATGGCTGCCAATCCACCAACGACACGGTGCTTGCCTTGGCCAGCGGCGCATCTGGGGTGACGCCTGCGGCCGAAGAGTTCACGGCCGTGCTCGCCCGGGTGTGCTGGCAACTGACCCGGCTGTTGATCGAAGACGCCGAGGGCGCCGCACACGACATCGAGATCGAGGTGGCTGGCGCGGCCACCGAGGCAGATGCCTTGACGGTGGCGCGTGCCGTGGCGCGCAGCAACCTGTTGAAGTGTGCGATCTTCGGGAACGATCCGAACTGGGGACGGATCCTGGCCGCTATCGGGGTGACCGATGCCGTATTCGACCCGGAATGCCTAGATGTCGCGATCAATGGGGTGCAGGTCTGCCGGGCGAGTGCGCCGGGGGCCGACCGTGCCCAGGTCGATCTGTCCGATCGGCACTGCCATATCCGGGTCGATCTGCACACCGGCCCGGCCGCAGCCACCATATGGACGAATGACCTCACATATGGCTACGTGAAAGAGAACTCGGAGTACAGCTCCTGATGACCATCAAACGCATAGTTGACGAACAGGCCTTGATCGCCAAGGCAAATGTCTTGATTGAGGCCCTGCCTTGGCTGATGGATTATGCCGGCAAGACCGTGGTGATCAAATACGGCGGCAACGCCATGATCGATGGCGCCCTCAAGCTAGCCTTCGCCCGGGATATCGTGTTTCTGCGCCGTTGCGGGGTGCGTGCCGTGGTGGTCCATGGTGGTGGTCCCCAGATCAACTCGATGCTGGATCGCCTGCACATCGCTTCCGAGTTCCGCGGTGGATTACGAGTGACCAGCACCGAGGCGATGGATGTGGTGCGCATGGTGCTCGTGGGCCAGGTTGGCCGCGAACTGGTCAACTTGATCAACCGGTATGCTCCGATGGCCGTCGGTCTTTCGGGCGAGGACGCCGGGCTGTTCACCGCCCGGCCGAAGCTTTTCGAGTTGGATGGTGAGGAGATCGATCTGGGGCAGGTCGGCGAGGTCGCCTCGGTGGATCCGGATGCGATACTGGATCTGATCGACAGCGACCGGGTGCCGGTGGTCGCCACGGTGGCGCCGGGGCCCGGTGGCCTGGTGTACAACATCAACGCCGATACCGCGGCAGCCGCCCTGGCGGTGGCGCTACGAGCCGAACGCCTAGTGATGCTGACCGATGTGGCTGGGCTATATGCCGACTGGCCCAGTTCAACCGAATTGATCACCCAGTTGAGCAGCAGCGAACTGCGCGCCATGATGCCGGGGCTCGCCTCGGGCATGCGGCCCAAGATGGAGGCCTGCCTGCATGCCGTGGAGAGCGGGGTGTCCCGGGCCACCATCATCGATGGCCGGGTGGAGCATGCCCTGCTGCTGGAGATCTTCACCAATGAGGGCACGGGCACCATGGTTACCCGGGACGAACAGGAGAGCGGCGATGACCCAGCCTGAACTGCTGGCCCGCTACGACCGGGCGTTGATGCGCAACTTCGGGCCACCCCGCCGGGTCTTCGTCCGGGGCTCTGGCGCGCAACTGTGGGACGCAGCCGGTACCCGGTATGTGGATCTGTTCAGCGGGATCGCGGTGGGCGGTCTGGGCCACGCCCACTCCGCGGTAAACGATGCGGTCGGCAGGCAACTGGCTACCCTGGGTCATATCAGCAACCTGTTCGCCAGCGAGCCGCAGATAGAGCTGGCCGAACGGTTGGCGTCCCTGGCGGTGGCCGCCGATCCGGCACGGCAGGCGCGGGTCTGTTTCACCAACTCGGGCACCGAGGCCAACGAGGCGGCATTCAAGGCCACCCGGTTGATCGGGCGGCGCAAGGTGATCGCCATGGCTGGCTCGTTCCACGGTCGCACTATGGGGGCGCTGGCGCTCACCTCAACCCCCCGTTATCGTGAGCCCTTCGAGCCGCTGCCCGGTGAGGTAGATTTCGTCCCCTATGGTGATCTGGACGCGTTGGCCCGGGTGCTGGATGATCGGACCGCGGCCGTGGTCGTGGAACCGATCCAAGGGGAGTCTGGGGTGGTGGTGCCGCCGCCGGGCTTCCTGGCGGGCGTGCGCGAGATGACCGCCAGGTGCGGTGCCCTGATGTGGGTGGACGAGGTGCAGACCGGGATCGGGCGCTGTGGGGAATGGCTGTGTTCGGTCGCGGATGGCCTCACACCCGACCTGATCACCGTGGCCAAGGGGCTGGGCAATGGGATACCCATCGGTGCCTGCATCGGGCTGGGGCGGGCGGCCGACCTGTTCACACCGGGCAGCCACGGCAGCACTTTTTCGGGAAACCCGGTCGCCGCGGCCGCTGGTCTCGCGGTGCTGGACACGATCGAACGCGACGGGTTGCTGGCTCGGGCGCGGGCTAGCGGGGCTAGACTGGCCGGCTTGATTACCCAGTTGCGTTCGGACCAGATCGACCAGGTGCGCGGTCGGGGGCTGCTGCTGGGTATCGTGCTGCGTGGTTGCGTCGCCACCCAGGTGGCCGATGAATTGCTGGCTCGCGGTTGGATCGTCAATGCCCCTCGACCCAATGTCTTGCGCCTGGCGCCACCGCTGGTCATCGCCGAGGAGCAATTGGTGCAGTTCGTGGATGTACTGTTCGAGGTACTCGGTGAGGCCGGCAATGGCTGAGGCCGGCGGTACCCGAACCACCTCGCGGGTGGCCAGGCAGGCTCGTATCGTCGCCTTGATCGAAAACCATGAGATCGGTTCGCAGTCCGAACTGGCCGATTTGTTGGGTGCAGAGGGCATCTCGGTCAGTCAGGGGACCTTGAGCAAGGATCTGCTGGAGATCGGTGCGGTACGCGTCCGTAATACCAGCGGTACGCTCGTCTATGCCCCACCGGCCACCGAGGTGGCCTCCGATTCGACTGCGCGGGAGGCACGCCTGAGCCGGGTTTGTGCCGAACTGCTGGTTTCGGTGGCGTCCTCAGGCAATCTTGCGGTGTTGAAGACCCCGCCGGGAGCTGCCCAGTACTTTGCCTCGGCCATCGACCGGGTTTCCAATCCCGAGATTCTTGGCACCATCGCCGGGGACGATACGATCATGATCATCGCGCGGCAATCCGATGGTGGCCGGCACCTGGCGGCCTGGTTCGCGGGGCTGTCCTATGGTGCCCGCCGCGAGGGTGCCGCCGGGGAGGGTTGAGTGGGCCGGCGGGCGGTCCACGAATCGCACGGCGAATGATTGGGTGAACTATCAGTGAGCTACCAGAACAAGGCTGCGACACATGCCGACGGATTCCTTTGGGGCGGCCGGTTCGCCGACGGTCCCGCCCAGGCCATGTTCGCGCTATCGGTCTCCACTCAGTTCGACTGGCGGTTGGCACTTGACGATTTGGCTGGGTCGATCGCGCATGCGGGGGCCCTGCGGCGTGCCGGACTGCTCGGTGATGCCGAACACACCGAGATGGTTTGCGCCTTGACCCGGTTGGCGGAGGATGTGGTGGCTGGACGGGTCGGTCCCGCCGCCACCGATGAGGACGTGCATGGTGCCCTGGAGCGGCTGTTGATCGAGCGGGTCGGCGCCGAGCTCGGCGGCCGGCTGCGGGCGGGCCGGTCTCGCAATGATCAGATAGCCACCTCGGTCAGGCGCTGGTTGCGTCGTGAGCTGCGGGCCGTGGGCGGGGAGTCGCTGGCAGTCGTGGGCGCGCTGCGCGACCAGGCGGCGGCGCATGCGACGGTCATCATGCCCGGCCGGACTCATCTGCAGACGGCCCAGCCGGTGTTGCTCGCCCATCACCTGCTGGCCCATGCCTGGCCATTGATTCGCGATCTCGATCGGCTTGCCGGCCTCGATCGGCGGGCCGCCTTGAGTCCCTACGGGTCGGCAGCCCTGGCCGGTAGCGCGTTGGTACTGGATCCCGAGCCGGTAGCCCGGGAATTGGGGTTCGCCGGCAGCGTGCCCAATTCGATTGACGGTACCGCAGCCCGCGACCTGGTCACCGAGGCCACGTTCGTGCTGGCCCAGATCGGGGTGGATCTGTCTCGGCTGGCCGAGGACGTCGTGCTGTGGGTTACCCCCGAGTTTGGTTTCGCGGTTCTTTCGGATGCCTGGTCCACCGGTTCGAGCATCATGCCGCAGAAGAAGAACCCCGATGTTGCCGAGCTGGCTCGAGGCAAGGCCGGGCGGTTGATCGGCAATCTGACCGGCCTGCTGGCCACCTGCAAGGGGTTGCCGTTGGCTTACAACCGGGATCTGCAGGAGGACAAGGAGCCACTGTTCGATTCGGTTGACCAGTTGCACATGCTGCTGCCCGCGGTGGCTGGGATGGTGGGTACCTTGAGCTTCGACGCGGCGCGGATGGCGGCTGCGGCACCGCGTGGCCATTCGCTGGCCACCGATCTGGCCGACTGGCTGGTGCGCCAGGGGATGCCCTTTGCCCGGGCTCATGACATTGCCGGCGCGGCGGTGCGCTATTGCGAGCGGGCTGGGATCGAACTGGGTGAGTTGACCCGGGACCAGCTCGCCGAGATCGATCCGGCCTTGCAGCCTGCGGTGCTCGAGACGCTGACCATCCGGGGATCGGTGGCTGCTAGAGCCGGACGCGGCGGAACCGCGCCGGCCCGGGTAGCCGAACAGCTTGCCGAGTTGGATCGCGCTCGTGCGCAGTGGTCTGCCTGGGCGGAGTCGGTCGCGGAGTAGCCGGGTGACCCGATCGGAATCGGTCATGCGAGTCGGATCGGTTGAGCCGGCCGAACTGCCGATTCCGGGAATCGATGGGTAGCTGGCCGTTCGTCGGTAGTGTTTGGCGGGTGAACGCACTGCTCGATGAACTGACTTGGCGGGGCTTTGTAGCCCAATCGACCGATCCCGACGCGTTGGCCGCGCACCTGGAGTCTGGCCGGATCAGTTCCTACGTCGGTTTTGATCCCACCGCGGCAAGTCTGCACATCGGTCATCTGGTGCAGTTGCTGGTGGCGCGCCGTATTCAGCAGGCCGGGCATCGTCCGGTGCTTCTGGTGGGTGGGGCGACTGGCTTGATCGGCGATCCCAAGCCGACCGGTGAGCGTCGGATGAACGATGCCGAGCAGGTCGCTGAATGGGCCGAGCGATTGCGCCTGCAGGTCGGCGGCTATGTGGACTTCGAGGGCGACAACGCCGCCATCGTGGTGAACAATTACGAATGGACTTCACAGCTGTCCACGCTCGATTTCCTGCGCGCGGTTGGCAAGCATTTCCCGGTCAACCGCATGCTGGCTCGCGATGTGGTTGCCCGGCGGCTGGACGCTGGTATCAGCTTCACCGAGTTCGCCTATGTTCTGCTGCAATCGTTGGACTACCGGGAACTGTACCGTCGCCATGGGGTAAGCCTGCAAACCGGTGCCCAGGATCAATGGGGCAATATTACCGCTGGTGTAGATTTCGTTCGTCGTACCGAGGGCGCGGTCGTCCATGGCCTGGTGACGCCCCTGCTCACCAAGGCCGATGGCACCAAGTTCGGCAAGACCGAGTCGGGTACGATCTGGATCGATCCGGAATTGACCAGTCCGTTCACGTTTCATCAGTTTTGGTTGAACGTCGAGGACGCCAAGGTCATCGACTATCTGAAGGTTTTCTCCGAGCGGAGCCACGACGAGATCGCCGAGTTGGCCGAGCAGACCGCCAATGCGCCGCATGCCCGCGCCGCCCAGCGAGCCCTGGCCGATGACATCACCGATCTGGTGCATGGCGTGGCCGAGCGGCGGGCCGCCGGATCGGCGGGCCTGGCACTGTTCGGCCGCGGCGATCTGACCGCGTTGCCGGTGGGCACGTTGACCGCGGTGATCGATGGGCTCGCGGTGGCTGCGCTGCCTCCGGTCGACGGCCAGTTGCCGTTGGTGATCGATGCGCTGGCGGCCAGTGGCGTGGTTGCTTCCAAGTCGGCGGCTCGCCGGGCCATCGGCGAGGGCGGTGCGTACGTGAACAATCGCAAAATCACCGACACCGAGGCCCGATTGTGCTCCGAAGACCTGCTGGCTGGTCGCTATGTGCTGTTGCGTCGTGGCCGGCGCACGGTGGGCGCGGTCGATGTCCGGCCTCAGGATACGAAGAGGATCCCCTGAGGGATGCCGGCCGCGAACCGCGGCGCCGGTTGGAACAGGCTGGGTCAGGTCTTTGGTGCCGGGGCGATTCCGGGACCGAACGACCGCCATGGCATCCCCTGATGGCGTACCGTTTTGTGGGCCGAGAAACTCGATTTGCGCGAAGCTCGGCGCCCGTGTATCGTAAGCCGAGCCTGCTGAGCGAAGCAGACACCCAGATGACAGGATCCGAGTCCAGTGAACGATGGATTAGGCCTTGTCAGGGTGGCTGTGCCAGGGGCTGCCGATGACCGAGCCCGGTAAGGGTTGCAGACGGGTGTGCGTCCAATATGGGCCCGCCACAGAGCGCCAGGGGTGAGGTCGGGTCGGACCGTAAGGTTTGACTTCCGGGTGGATGTCCAGTAGAGTATGACTCCGCTCCGGTGCGTAGCACCGAAGCTTGATAACTGAAGATCATCGGGAATGGATCATCTAGAATTGATTTAGAATCGATGATCGACCGTCCGAGGCCGATGCACTGGATTTGACAAGACGGTGTAGGCCTCCTAAAGTAGGATGAGTTGCCCCAAGCGGCGCCTCACAAGGGCAAAGCGAGGGACGCACCCGAAACTTGAGAACTCAACAGCGTGCTTAAAAGTCAATGCCAATATGCACTAAGAACCCGTGCTCGGCGATCTCAGGGAAGCCTGGGTCGGCGAGTTAGGGATTCCTTTGATGAGTGACAATCCAGCAATGGAGATCTTGTCAGCATCAAACTCAAGGTTGACGGCCCGGAGCGATCCGGGGTCGCAGTTTTCTCAACGGAGAGTTTGATCCTGGCTCAGGACGAACGCTGGCGGCGTGCTTAACACATGCAAGTCGAACGGTAAGGCCCTTCGGGGTACACGAGTGGCGAACGGGTGAGTAACGCGTGAGTAACCTGCCCTTGACTCTGGGATAACAGATGGAAACGTCTGCTAATACCGGATACTCAACCTCCTGGGCATCCAGAGGGTTGGAAAGCTCCGGCGGTCAAGGATGGACTCGCGTCCTATCAGCTTGTTGGTGGGGTAATGGCCTACCAAGGCGACGACGGGTAGCCGGCCTGAGAGGGCGACCGGCCACATTGGGACTGAGATACGGCCCAAACTCCTACGGGAGGCAGCAGTGGGGAATATTGCACAATGGGCGCAAGCCTGATGCAGCAACGCCGCGTGCGGGATGACGGCCTTCGGGTTGTAAACCGCTTTCAATTGTGACGAAGCTTTTTGTGACGGTAGCAGTAGAAGAAGCACCGGCTAACTACGTGCCAGCAGCCGCGGTGATACGTAGGGTGCGAGCGTTGTCCGGATTTATTGGGCGTAAAGAGCTTGTAGGCGGTCTGCTGCGTCGAAAGTGCAAACTCAGGGCTCAACCCTGAGCCTGCTTTCGATACGGGCTGACTAGAGGAAGGTAGGGGAGAATGGAATTCCCGGTGGAGCGGTGGAATGCGCAGATATCGGGAGGAACACCAGTGGCGAAGGCGGTTCTCTGGACCTTTCCTGACGCTGAGAAGCGAAAGCGTGGGGAGCGAACAGGCTTAGATACCCTGGTAGTCCACGCCGTAAACGGTGGGTACTAGGTGTGGGGGACATTCCACGTTCTCCGTGCCGTAGCTAACGCATTAAGTACCCCGCCTGGGGAGTACGGCCGCAAGGCTAAAACTCAAAGGAATTGACGGGGCCCCGCACAAGCGGCGGAGCATGCGGATTAATTCGATGCAACGCGAAGAACCTTACCTGGGTTTGACATATGCCGGAAGCGTTCAGAGATGGGCGTGCCTTTTTGGTCGGTTTACAGGTGGTGCATGGCTGTCGTCAGCTCGTGTCGTGAGATGTTGGGTTAAGTCCCGCAACGAG